>DBTZ01000003.1:0-11506 GCA_002307315.1 Alphaproteobacteria bacterium UBA1303 | reverse complement strand
GTTCGGCCAATCCGGCGGCGGCGCCAAAATCGCCACACTGATGGCGATGCCCGCCGCAAAAGGATTGTTTCATCGCGCCGCCACCATGAGCGGCCAGCAGGTCACCGCCTGCGGCCCCTTAAACGGCACCAAGCGCGCCGAAGCGTTTCTCAAAGAAGCCGGCATCGGAATTGCCGATCTGAAAACCGTTTCGACCAAAACCCTGCTGAAGGGCCTCAAGGCACGCGATCCGATCAACCCGGCGATGGGGCTTTATCTCGGTCCGGTGCTCGATTTCCACGTCCTGCCGCGCCACCCCTTCTTCCCCGACGCCCCGGCGCAAAGTGCGCACATTCCGATGATGATCGGCAACACCCACGACGAAACCCGCGCCTTCATTCAAGCGGATTGGGCATATAACCTGACCTGGGAAGAATTGCCCAAGCGGCTTGCCGAAAACGTACGGGTGGACATTCTGCCTTGCGTCGTCATCGCGGAGTATAAAAAACTATTTCCCGGCATCACCCCGTCCGATCTTTTTTTCAAGGCGACTACCGCCGGCCGCTCTTGGCGCGGAGCGATCGAGGAAGTCGAAGCCCGCGCCCGCGCCGGATGCCCCGCGTTCGCCTATCAGGTCGATTGGGCCATGCCGGGACGCGACGGCAAGCTCTATGCGCCTCACGCCATCGACATCCCGCTCGCCTTCGACAACACCGATAAGCCCGGCGCCGCGACGGGCGATAAGGAAGCCGCGCGCAAAATGGCAACCGTGGTCAGCGAAACCTTCATCGCTTTTGCCCGCACCGGAACCCCCAATACCGCATTGCTGCCGGAATGGCCCCGCTACGACCTGAACGAACGCGCGACGATGATATTCGATCTGCCGCCGCACCTGGCAAACGACCCACGCGGCACCGAGCGACGAATTTTCGAAAAAGTTCCGTTTATTCAATGGGGTACCTGACGAAAGTTCGACGGCAGAGAAAAGCCGGTTAACGCCGCCTAAACAACTTCTAGAATTATTTTTTTAAAAATAAACGCGCTGGTTACAGGCCGGATATAGTTTATTGAGGCGAACGAAGAGTGCCGAACGTGTTGCAGAAGACACCCATAGAGATCCAAGCACTTGCGTCGCCCGCTTTCCTGGAGCGCGGGTGTGTCAACGTCATTGGTCTCGAAACCATCAAGGAGCAATCCGGCGCGCGCTGGCCACGGGTCTGCGACAACGTCTACGAACGCCTTGAAACGCTGCTGCGCCAACGGCTCGGTCCCACCGACGTCTTTGCCCGTCTGAACGATTCATCCTACATCGTCACCATGCCGTCCGCCGATCCGGACGACATCAACGCGGTGTGCCTGCGTATCGCCTACGATCTTTGCAACAACCTGCTCGGCAAGTGCGACATCAGCCAGTTGCGGGTCAGTAAAGCGTCCAACGGCGGCGAGCATCAACTGATACTGAAACCGCTGACGTCGGAAAACGTCGCAACGCTGGTGGAAAAGGCCGGTATTCTCGGCATCTCGTTCGGGGGCAATGCGTCGGCCTCGACCTACGATTCGAACACCATCATCAGTGCCGACGAAACCGATATGGGCATCGGCGCCAAGGCCCTGACTATTGCCCATCAATATGTTCCGGTCTGGTCGTCGGTAAACAACGCGATCACCACCTACATCTGCGAACCGCGTCAGGTCATGTCGCTCGATTTTCCCCGGCGCAACGTGATGGTGCCGCAATTGACGCTGAAGGAACGCATCCGGGTCGAGATTTCCTCGTTGCGCGAAGGCATCGGCAAGCTGGCGCATCACATCGAAACCGGCAACCGCTTCATCCTCGGCGTGCAGGTATCGTTCGACGTGCTGGGCGCACCGGCGGGACGGATGGAATACCTCAACGAATGCCGCAACCTATCCCACGAGTACCGTCAGTATCTCGATTTCATCCTGACCGACATACCGCCGGGCATCGCCCAGACCCGCCTGCACGACCTGACGAACACGCTCAGGCCGTTCGCCCGCAGCATCAGCGCCACCGTGGCGCCGGGTACGCGCAATTTCTCGCCCTATCAAGGCATCGGCCTGCGCGTCATCGGTTATCACAAACGCGAGTTCACCTTCGAACACCACTTCCTGGCGGAAGATGCCATGGTGCTGGTCCAGGCCGCCCGCAACTTGAAGGTCGGCACCTTCATGCTCGGCATCAACAAGCTTACCACGTTGAACACCGCTCACGACGCCGGCATACAGACACTCAGCGGCATGGCCATCGCCCCTGCCGGTCCCGAACCCAAAAGCATGACGCGCCTTTCGTGGGAGGAAATCCAATCCTCCCACGAATTGCTGAAGGCCTAAAGGGCCCTCGACCGCAGTATCAATCGACGTCTTCCAGCATCCGCGAACGCGGGGCCGATCCTCGGCGCGAGCCGGCATTGTCGTGGCCGGTTATGTCGCGCAATTGACGCTCGGCGGCATCGAAAGCGTCGCGCAGCGCCATATGGGCATTCTCATGGGTGTGCATGCCCGCCCCCGAACTCTTGACCGTTATGGTACGCCCGGGCACCGTCACATCCAGACTGACGTCGAACAGCTTTCCCTTAGGGCTCTTGCGCCGCGGCGCCTCGATCATGATCTTGCAGCCTTCGATACGCGCAAATTTTCGGCTGAGCTTGGCGGCATAGCGCAGCGCCTCGGCTTGAACCGCCGCCGACGCCTCGGTCGAGCGAAACGTCACCAAAACCGGCACCGCCGGCGGCGCCTTGCCGTCGGCCTTTTTGGCGCCGAGCGGCCGCGCCGCGGTAAGCAGCAGTTTCGATAATTTTTTCCACAACACGTCGGGCGGCAGGTTGGTCAACGTCTTGGGAATCTCGTGCGACAAGCACGACAATGCGCGCTCGGAAAGCGCCTCACGCAATTCGCCGAGACTGCGCGGCGGCGACGCCAGCACCAAACGTCCGAAGACGCGTTGCTCCGCCGCCGCATTCAAGGCGTCGGCAACCAGATGGATGAAATCGCGCTTCTCGATCTTGCGAAGATTGCCGCGCGGCTCGACCACGCCGCGCGCCTTGCCGGTGGCGAACCCCCTCCCCGGCTTACCGCCGCGATCGGGCTTGGGATCGGCATTCAACGCCGGCGCCGCCTCCTCGAAAATTTGTCCGCCCTCGCCTTGGCGCAAGGCAAAGAAACGCGCCTGTGCGCCGTCCATTACGGCGATCCAAGTAGGAAGCTGCTTAACGGCCATCTTCGCTCTCCTTGTTTTACGCGCTTCCGATCCGAAAAACCGCCATCATGCTTGTTGTCGGCGGCCCTGCCTTTCGAGAAGCGCTCCTCGAGACGATTCGAAACGATATTAGTGCGGTCTCGCGGCGAAACAAAAAATACCGCTGCGCATAGCTGCGATTCCGTAAACGCAATCCTGCCTGCGGCGCATATCGCCAACGCCGATCGACCGGTTGGGTCGATTGGTGATTTTTTCACCGTTTATCCGCACGAAAATCAGGGAATTATCCTCCTGCATTTCAGTCCGCGACAATATTGATATTGCATCTGAATTACATTTAGGTCAAATACTACATGCGATTAATTCTCATATGCAGATAATGCGGAGCCAACATGTTAGATAAAAAGGGAAAAAATTTATGGCGGCTGTCTCTTTTCATCATTCTGGCGGCGCCGATCGAGGCGCAGAGCTGGGCCGATTGGAGCATGCCCCCGCTTGTTTTCAAGACATCGCTGGCCAATCTGATGCTCGGCGGCAGCGCCTACGGCACGCTTTCCACTGCGTTCCAACCTTCGGCAACCGGCCTGAACAAAACCGCGCCGGGCGGCGCGGCGACGCTCGACACTCTGCTGGAACGCAGCCTTGGCAAAGAAACCGATCTGGCGCTGGTATCGTCTTTCTACCTCTATCACGACGCGCTGAACGCCGATAACTACGACAGCGATTTCGTCCAGAAGGCCTATGTCCGGCTGCAAACCGCCTACGGCACGATGGAAATCGGCATGGCCGACGGCGCCGCGTTTGCGATGGCGCTAACCGGGCCGGTGGTCAACGACGAAACCTCGATGGAAAGCCACAACGCAACCTTCTTCCGCGATCCAGCAACCGGCGGCGTTCTGATCGATCGTTTTGCGCTCAACAGCGCGGTCGAGGTCTCGTTCAATTACGCCAAGATCGCCTATTACACGCCGCAGATTTATGGCGTTCAGTTAGGCGCTTCTTATGCCCCGTCGCAAGGCAAAGCCTTTTTGCCTTTCGCCAACGCCGGCCCGCCGACGCCCGACCGGCAGAAGAATTTATGGGAATTCGCCGCAACCTGGAACGGCGATATCGGCCCGCTTCGGATTGGTCTTTCCGGTGGCATCGGCACGGCGCAGATCGACGAGAAGCTGGCAACCGGAGCGGCGCCCGATCTGTTCGATTGGGCGATAGGCGGCGAAATCGCCTACCCGATCACTGCCGGCACCACACTCTCGTTTGGCGGTGCTTATCACAAAAGCAACGCCTACGGTTTCGACATCGACAGGTCGCGGCACGGCGGCGACACGAATTCGTCTCACTTGAGCACCAAGCTCGAATTCGACGGTTGGGCATTCGGTTTGGAGTACAGCGACGGCTCCGCCAAAGGCGGTATCGACGACCCAGCGATCGACCTGAACGGTTACGCGGCGGCGATCGGCTATCGGATAAACGCCAATCTTTCCGCCGCGATCGGCTGGCAGAAGCTACGATATCGCGACGATACCGACGTATTTTACACCGGGAAACCGCAAATATCGGCACATGCGACGTTCCTACACCTCCGCCTGGATGTCTGATCGTCGCTGCCGTCGCATTGCAGAGATGTTAGGTGCCGATAAGTACGATGCGGTTGCGCCGGTCCGGCAGCCGTTTTAGCATAGCCACGCATATGGATAGCAAAGCGTGACGAAACTAGAACACCGTAACGTTGCCGGAGCTTGTGCGTTTTTTGCGCATGCAAAGCTGCGTTTGGCGCTGGTGCTGTTTACGCTCGGCGCCTTTGTCTTTAGCGGATACCTGATCCAGACCCACATCCACGGCGCGGCGAAAATTGCCGCCGCCGACGGGTTGCCGAACCAAAGTAAGGCTCCGGCGGATGCCGATCACTGCCTGCTTTGCCAGAAAGCGATAGTCGCCGGCCATTTCATCGCGCCCGCCCCGCCGGCAGTTCCCGCCGTCTTTTTTGCGATCGTTGCAGCCCCGCTGCTGACGGCGCTCGTCGTTTTCGTCGTCGCCCGGTCGCACGCCTGGCGCGGCCGCGCCCCTCCGTCACAAGACTGACATTCACGTTCGTATCGCCACGTCTTTCGCGTTCCGGCGCGGAGGCGTTTGTGAATATCGTTCTTGTACGGAGTACATACCAAAATGCGCATGATCTTGTTGTCGGCGGCGTCCTTTGCCGCCCTGGCCACCGCCGCAAACGCCGAAGTAACCGCCGCCGTCGCCTCACCCGGCACCATCGAAACCGTCGTCGTCACCGCTTCGCCGCTTTCGCAAGATGCCGAAGGCACGGCGTCCATCGTCGGCAAGGTCGATCGGAAAGACATCTTGCAAAGCGGCGGCGGCAATCTTGCCGACGCGCTGGAAACCATTCCTGGCGTCACCGGATCGAGCTTCGCTTCCGGCGCCAGCCGCCCCATTATCCGCGGCTTCGATTCCAACCGCGTCCGCCTGATGGAGGACGGCATCGGCGCCTTCGACGTATCCGACGTCGGCCCCGACCACGGGGTTCCGATCGATCCGTTATCGGCGCAAAGCATCGAAGTGGTGCGCGGCGCCGCCACTCTGCGCTACGGCAGTCAGGCGATCGGCGGCGTGGTCAACGCAATCAACAACCGCGTACCGCTGACGCTGCCCGATAGCGCATTTGGCGAAATTTCCGGCGTATACGGATCGAATGCCGGCCTCGGCCAGGTCGCCGTTTCCGGCGATGCCGCTCTCGGCGATTTCGCCTTTCATCTCGACGGGTTCCACCGCAACGCGGGCAATTACGATACGCCGGACGGACGCCAGGACAATTCGTTCTTCCACGGCAACGGTTTTTCGCTCGGCAGCTCCTACTTTTTCGGCGACCGCAGCCATGTCGGCTTGGCGCTGGTGCAATACGACGCAAAATACGGCATCCCCAGCGATTCAACCTACATTCTTATGCGACAAACCAAACTGCTCGGCCGCTCGTCCTTCGACATGGGAACCGATACGTTTGGCGCGCTCAATATCGATGCCGGCTACGCCAACTACTCGCACGAGGAAAAGAACCCCGACGGTAGCGTCAATACCACCTTCAAAAACCGGGAATTGGATGTGCGGGCCGAACAGATGGTCGGCGCCATTGGACCGTTCTTAGCATCGGCAATCGGTTTTCAGGCGCAACACCGCGAATATCAGGCGCTGGGCGAAGACAGTTCCTATCTTTTTCCGGCCAATACGACTTCGTTTGCCGGCTTTTTGTTCACCGAGGCACCGTTGGCGGATAGCTTACGCCTGCAACTCGGCGGACGGATCGAGCATGTCCGCGTCACCGGCACGCCGGCGTCGGATGCCTACACGATACGTAAGTTTATCCCTCTTAGCGGCGCGGCCAGCCTGATTTACGATGCGACGGAGGCCTTAAGGCTCGGCCTGACATTTTCCAGCGCCGCCCGTGCGCCGGCCCAGACCGAGCTGTTCGCCCGCGGCGGGCATGACGGACCGGGCACCTTCGAGACCGGTGATCCGCGGCTGAAAACCGAGCGCGCCAATTCGCTCGAAGGCACCGCGCGGATCGACCTCGGGCGCTTTAGCTTCGAAGGAAGCCTGTGGAGCAGTTGGTTCGACAACTATGTCTACGGCTCGCTCTCCGGGCGGATGTGCGACGACGACGGCGTTTGCGGCGCGGGCGGCGATTTGAAAGAGCTCAACTACGTCCAATCCGGCGCACATTTCCGCGGCCTGGAGGGTAAAGGATCGTATCGGCTGTTCGATATCGGCAGCGGCTCGCTTACGGCAACGATGCAGGGCGACTACGTTCGTGCGACGCTAAACGGCGGCGGCAACGTTCCGCGCATTCCGCCCTATCGCATCGGCGGCAGTCTCGGTTGGGGGAGTAAGAATATCGACGTCGGTTTCCTGACCCTTTATGCCGGCAAGCAAAACGATTTCGGTCGCACCGACACGCCGACGCCGTCCTACATCGAACTGAATGCACATATTTCCTGGCGGCCGTTGCCCGGCTTCGAAATTTCGTTGGCAGGTCATAATCTGACCGACGATGTTCAACGCAACGCCGCATCGTTCAACAAGGACGATATCGAGTTGCCGGGACGCGACATTCGTCTGGTGCTGCGCCAAAGTTTATGACCGGTTAACGGCGAGGGGGCCACCGCCCTCTCGCCGCCACCCGCATGGAATAGGGTGGATCGTTAAGCCGAACGGTGGCAATTTTCGCTTTTTCGAAGCAAGCAAGGAATGCCGCCGTGAGGAACCATACGCCGGAAGCCGGCATAGCCGCCTTTGTTTTGTTGCTGTCGGTCCCCGCCTTCGCCGACGAAGGGATGTGGACCTTCGACGACTTTCCCGCCCAAGCGATCAAGACGAAGTACGCTATCGACATCGATCGAAAATGGCTCGACCGGCTCCGCGCCGCCTCGGTGCGGCTCAACGGCTGCTCGGCCTCGATCGTCAGCCCCGACGGGCTGGTGCTCACCAACCATCACTGTGTACGCGGGTGCGCCCAGAACCTGTCGACCGACCAGACCAACTACGTCGAAGACGGGTTCTTTGCCCGCACGCGCAGCGAGGAAAAATTTTGCCCCGGCATGACGGCCGAAATACTGGTGAAGACCGACGATGTAACCGCACGCGTCATCAACGCAGGCGAAGGCAAGACCGGCAACGCCTACATCAAGGCGCGCGATGCCGTGATCGCCGGTATCGAGAAGGACAACTGTGCCGGCAGGGGCGATAAATTCCGCTGCCAGGTACTGAACTTCTATCAGGGCGGACAATACAAACTCTATACCTACCGCCGCTACAAAGAATTGAAGCTGGTCGCGGCGCCGGAGGAAGGCATGGCCTTCTTCGGCGGCGATCCCGACAACTTCAACTTCCCCCGCTACGATCTCGATTTTTCCTTTGTCCGGCTTTACGACAACGGCAAACCGGTCGCAACGCCGGACCATCTGAAGTGGAGCGTCAAGCCGCCCACGGCGGGCGAAGCGATCTTCATATCGGGCAACCCCGGTTCGACCGAGCGTCTGCTGACCGCCGCACAGTTGGACAATTTGCGCGCCCGTTCCCTGCCCGACTATCTGATCAAGCTGGCGGAACTGCGCGGCCGGCTGATCCGCTTTTCGTCGGAAAGTCCCGATCACACGCGCATTGCCAGAAGCCTGCTGTTTAGCGTCGAAAACAGTTTCAAGGCGTTTTACGGCCGCCAGAAAGCGTTAATCGAGTCGAGCGTGATTGCCGACAAGCGCAAGACCGACCTTGAGCTTGCGGCGAAGGTCGCCGCCGATCCAAAACTCAAAGCGCAAATCGGCGATCCCTGGGCCGACATAGCCAAGTCGCTCGTCGTCATTAACCTCTTGCGCGACCGTTACAACCTGATGGAAGTCGGCCCGACCGGCTCGACGCTCTACGGCTATGCCGAAGCTCTGGTGCGGACCGCTTACGAGCGCGACAAGCCCAACGGCGACCGCCTGCCCGGATATAACGATACCGATCTGCCGCTGATCGAAAAGAGTCTGATGGATGTGCGGCCGGTTTATCCCGAACTCGAACGGCTGCTCCTGGAGTTCTGGCTAACCAAGCTGCGCGAGAAGCTGACCGCAGACTCCGAAGGCACCAAAATTTTTCTCGGCAAGGATTCGCCGCAAACCCTCGCCGCCCGGCTGGCCGCCAGCGAACTCGGCGACCCCGCCGTCCGCAAGGCGTTGTGGAACGGCGGCAGCAAAGCGATCGATGCGTCCACCGACCCCCTTATCGTCTATTTCCGCTCGGTCGAACCGGCGGCGCGCGCCGTCTTTAAGGAATACCGCGAGCGGGTAACGGCGGTGGTCGGCCCGGCACAGGAAAAAATCGCCAAGGCGCGGTTTGCCGTATACGGCACCGGCACCTATCCCGACGCCAATTTTTCGCTCAGGCTATCCTACGGCAAGGTGGCCGGCTGGAAAAACGGCGAAACCGAGGTCAAGCCCTTCACGACCTACCAAGGGCTGTGGGAACGGGCAACTGGGCAAGATCCCTATATCTTGTCGCCGCGTTGGGCAAAGGCCGAAGGCAAGGTCGATCCGAATACCGTGTTCAATTTCGTCACCACCAACGACATCATCGGCGGGAATTCCGGTTCGCCGATGGTCGATGCAAACGGCGAAGTGGTCGGAACGGCGTTCGACGGCAACATCGACAGCCTCGGCGGCGCCTATTTTTTCGACGAGACCAAAAACCGCACGGTCGGCGTTTCCACCGCCGCAATCACCGAGGCGCTGAGAAAGGTCTATCGAATGAACGACCTGGTAACGGAGCTAATTGGACAATAGAGCGATTGATCCGTAAACGAAAAAAGGCCGGTCTAGCGACCGGCCTTTTTGTCATGACCAGATTTTACCCCGGCCACCCGATTATACTACTCCGCGGCTTCCTGCGGCGGCGCGGCCGGAGGTTCCGGCGGCACCGGAGGTGTCGGGCCTTCGATCAGCGGCGGTTTCGTCGGCGCCGCATCCTGGATCAGCTTGTCGCGTTCCAGCGCGATTTGGCGCAGACGGGCGATGGCGCCGCCGGTGCCCGCCGGGATCAGACGGCCGACAATGACGTTCTCTTTCAGTCCTTCCAAGGTATCGACCTTGCCCGCCACCGCCGCTTCGGTCAGTACGCGCGTGGTCTCTTGGAACGACGCCGCCGAGAACACCGAACGGGTCTGAAGCGACGCTTTGGTGATACCGAGCAATACGGGACGGCCGACCGCCGGCTTGCCGCTATGCTCCGCCGCCTTGGCGTTGGCTTCGTCGAGTTCGGGCAGATCGACCTGCTCGCCAATCAAAAGCGTGGTGTCGCCGCCGTTGATAATTTCGTACTTCTGCATCATCTGGCGGACGATCACTTCGATATGCTTGTCGTTGATCTTCACGCCCTGCAACCGATAGACGTCCTGGATTTCCTTGACCAGATAGGCGGCAAGCTCCTCGACGCCCTTGATGCGCAGAATATCGTGCGGGCTGGGATTGCCCTCGACGATGTACTCGCCCTTCTCGATGTAGTCTCCCTCGCGCACGCTGATGTGCTTGCCCTTGGGAATGAGGTATTCGATCGGCTCCTGGGTCTCGTCCTTCGGACGAATGAGCACGCGACGCTTGTTCTTGTAGTCCTTGCCGAACTCGACAAACCCGTCGTCCTCGGCCAGCACCGCCGACTCCTTCGGCTTGCGCGCCTCGAACAGTTCGGCGACGCGCGGCAAACCGCCGGTGATGTCGCGTGTTTTGGCGCCTTCGGTCGGGATGCGGGCCAGCACGTCGCCGGCATGTATTTCGGCGCCGTCGTCGACCGAAAGAATGGAGTCGGCCGGAAGCGAGTAACGCGCTTCGCCGGTCGGCAGGGCGACGATCTTGCCTTTCTTGTCGACGATGACGATGCCGGGGCGAAGCTCGGTGCCGCGCGAACCGGAGCTGCGGCTGTCGGTGACCACGCGGCTGGTCACGCCGGTCTTTTCGTCCGCCACTTCCTTGATCGATACGCCGGTGACCAGATCTTCGTACTTCACGATACCGTCGACATCGGTCATCACCGGCATGGCGTTGGGGTTCCATTCCGCCAGCCGATCGCCACGCTTGACCAAAGAGCCGTCGTCCACCTTGAGGCGGGCACCGTAGGTGATACGGTAAGACGCGCGTTCCTGATCCTTGGCGTCGACGATGACGATCGTCAAATTGCGCCCCATCGCCACCAACTCGCCGTCCGAGTTCTTGACCACGTTGCGGTTGACGATCTTGATCTTGCCGTCGTAGCTCGCTTCGATCTTCGACGAGCCGGAAACCTGCGCTGCGCCGCCGATGTGGAAGGTACGCATGGTAAGCTGGGTGCCCGGTTCGCCGATCGACTGGGCGGCGATGACGCCGACCGCCTCGCCGATGTTGACCGGCGTGCCGCGCGCCAGATCGCGGCCGTAGCACTTGGCGCAGACGCCGCCTTCCTTGCATTGGCAGGTCAGCACCGAGCGCACCTTGACCTTCTGAATCTGTGCCGCTTCGATCTTCTCGGCCGCAATTTCGGAAATTTCCTCGTTGCGGGGCACGATGATCTCGCCGGTATCGGGGTGCTTGATGTCTTCGGCGGCGGTACGGCCGAGAATGCGATCGGTCAGCGACGCCACCACGGTGCCGCCGTCGATCACCGCCTGCACGGTCATTCCTTCGGTAGCGCCGCAATCGACCGTAGTGATGATGCAGTCGTTGGCGACGTCGACCAACCGGCGGGTGAGATAGCCGGAATTCGCGGTCTTGAGCGCGGTGTCGGCCAAGCCTTTGCGCGCGCCGT
>DBTZ01000030.1 GCA_002307315.1 Alphaproteobacteria bacterium UBA1303 | reverse complement strand
AGGCGAAGTTGATGATCTTGCCGCCCTTGCCGCGCGCGATCATGCTTTCCGCCACTTCCTGCAGCGTAAAGATCAGGCCTTTCACGTTCACGTCGAAGACGAAGTCGTAGCTCTTCTCGGTGATCTCGCCCCACGGCGCCATGTCGAAGACGGCGGCGTTGTTGACCAGGATGTCGAGACGGCCGAGGCCGGCGACCGTTTCGGCGACGATGCGGGTGACCGGCTCGATGCTCATCAGATTGGCGTCGATGTTGACGAACTTGCGGCCGGTCTTCTTGACCAGAGCTTCGGTTTCGGCGGGCGGCACGAAGCCGGCCACCGCGATGTCGGCGCCCGCTTCGGCCAGCGCCAGAGCAATACCCTGGCCCAGACCGGTATCGGCGCCGGTAACCAGCGCCGCCTTGCCTTCGAGACTGAACGAATTCATGCTTTTCCTCTTATCGCAATTGGCTGATATCGAGCGGATCCTGGTCGGTATAATCGACGTTGTCGCCGCCCATCGCCCAGATGAACGTATAGTTGGAAGTGGCGGCCGCCATATGGATCGACCACGGCGGCGAAATCACCGCCTCGTCGCGAGCCAACAGGATGTGCCGCATGTTGTCGGGTTCGCCCATGAAGTGGAAGATGCGATCCGCATCCTTGAAATCGAAATAGAAATAGACTTCCGAACGGCGGTCGTGAAGGTGCGGCGGCATGGTGTTCCACACACTGCCGGTCTTCAGCGAGGTGACGCCCAGCGTCAGTTGGCAGGTCTTGCAGGTCGCCGGTACGATGTACTGACGGATGGTGCGCTCGTTCGAGGTCGCCAGCGCGCCGCGTTCCAGCGCCACCGCCTTTTCGACCGAAATCTTGACCACCTCGTAGCGGGCGTGGGCGGGCGTCGAGGCAAGATAGAACTTCGCCGGCTTGGACTTGTCCTTGGATTCGAACACCACCTCGGCGCTGTCCTTCGGAACATAGAGGCCGTCCTTCGGGATCATATCGTATTTCTTGCCGTCCACCGTGATCACGCCGGCACCTTCGCCGACATTGACGATGCCCAGCTCGCGCCGTTCCAAAAAGGGCTTGCCCTTGGCGGATTCGGGTTTTTCCTGCGCCGGCAGCTTCACCGCTTTTTTCACCGGCATGACGCCGCCGATCACCATGCGCTCGACATGCGAATAGAACAACGCAACCTCGTCGGCGACGAACAAACCGGTGATGAGATACCGGTCGCGCAGCGCTTGGTTGTCCACCCCCTTCATGCTGGACGGATCGGTGGCGTAATACGTCTTCTTATACATGGGCAAAACCTCTTCTGATGCGTCCTCGAACTTATGCGATCTTCTGCGGGGGGACACGGCTACCATCCCGGTAACCGGTGTCATACGCCATAGCCCCCGCTTTGCCAACCCTTTCCGCAACAGGGTCAAACATTATTCGGCGCGGCCGTCGAATTGCGGATGATAAGTGCCGGTATCACTTCCGTTTTATCGTCGGCGGGCGGTGTTTTTTCTTTCCAGCGGCGGAGCAGCTTTTCCGCCGCCATGCGCCCCATTTCGTGGATCGGCAAGCGAACCGAGGTCAAAAGCGGCCACATTCTGGAGGCGATCGGGGAATCGTCGAAACCGACCACCGACAGATCCTTGGGAATTTCGAGCCGAAGGTTGCGCGCCGCCACATAGACGCCGGCCGCCATTTCGTCGTTGCCGGCGAAGATCGCGGTCGGCCGCGGCGACAACGACAAAAGCGCCTCGGCCGCAGCCTGTCCGCTTTCGAAGGTATAGGCGGCCTCGCGATCGTAAGGCGACAGCAGTTTGAGGCCGCATCCGGCCAATCCTTCGGTAAAGCCTTTGCGCCGCTCGAAGGCCGAGCGGAAGGTCTTAGGACCGGAAATATGGGCAATCACCTTGTGGCCGAGGCCGGCAAGGTGACGCGCCGCATCGGCCGCCCCGGCGGAATCGTGGGTCACCACCATTTTTTCCGGTGCATCGAGCCCGACCGCGGCGATGCGGGTATAGGGGCACTCGATCTCGCGCAGCATGCCGATCAACCGCTCGTCTTCGGAGGCCGACGGCAGTAGCACCACGCCCGACAGCTTCTGGCGCTCGATGAAGGCGCGCATATCGTGCAGAAAATTCTGCGCATCGCGGTTGCAGGGGCGGATCACCAGTTCGAACGGCGAACCGCGCAAAGCGTCGAGAATGCCCTGCATGTTGTTGATGACATATTGCGGGGTCGGATTGTTGTAGATCATGCCGATCAGAAACGAACGGCGGAAGGCGAGGCCCCGCGCCTGCGGATCGGGAGCAAAACCGTTCTCGCGGATGATCTCCTTGATCTTGATCCTGGTCTCTTCCTTGACGAAAGGCGAATCGTTGATCACCCGCGACACGGTTTTCTTGGACACGCCGGCCAAACGGGCGATGTCGTTGATGGTCGATTTTTTCCGACTGCGTTCGGTCGCAGGCACGGCCAGTGAGGAATGCACAGGCAGAATAACGCCAGTTTTGGTCTTCGTTTTCACGGCTGTTGTCTTCCGACGGCGCCCAATCCGGCAGTCATCTTGCGTAAGAACCGCCACTCTGAATTAGACAAGTACTTGATGATATTTGTTATTCTGCCACGGAGGAACGTTGTCTTCAAGACATTTCGTAACGCCCCGTATCTCCCGCTCCCGGCCCGGCGCGATTTTCCTTTCGGTTACGGCATTGTCCGGGTCGCGTTCGAAGCGACCGGCACGCCCGACAATGATCGTTAACGCAATATAAACCAGCCTTTTTCAAACCCGCTTAACGATCGAGGTGCGAAGATGGCCGAAATAACGAGGGTAATGTGACCGATTCCAAGCCAAAAACGCCTCAATTACCCCAACTTCCGCTGGACATGGCTTTACGGGCACTCGAAGAACGGGTGCTGGTGACGCAGGCGGAGCTGGCCACACGGACCGATGCCGGCGAAGATGTCCTGCGCTATCTCGCCGAACACGGCGCGCCGGCCACTCGTCAAGCGGTAGCGGCCAACCCGGCCGCACCGGCGGAATCGAATCTGCTGCTGGCCGACGATCTCGAAACCGATGTACGCAGCACTCTTGCGCGCAAGATCGGCCGCCTGTTTCCCGGCATGTTGATGGCGGAAAAAGAGCATATCCGCGATCTGGCGGTTAAGACCTTGGAAAAGCTCGCCGCCGACGAAACCGCCCGCGTACGCGCGGTGCTCGCCGAAGAGATCAAACATCACGATTGCGTGCCCAAACCGATCGTCAACCAGCTCGCCCGCGACGTCGAGGCCGAGGTTGCCGCCCCCATCATCGAATTCTCGCCGCTGTTGAACGACGAAGATCTGATCGAAATCGTCGCCGCCGCCGAAACCAATGCGATGCTGGAATCGGTCGCCCGCCGCAAAGGCCTCGGCGCCAAAGTGTCGGATGCCGTGGTCGCCACCTCGGACACCGGCGCCATCGCCACCCTGCTGAAGAACGTCAGTGCCGAAATCCGCAAGCGCACGCTCGACCAAATCGTATCCCAGGCGGCCGAAATCGCCGAATGGCACGGCCCGCTGGTGCTACGCGCCGAACTGTCTCACTCGGCGGTACGCCGTATCGCCGCCTTCGCCGGCGAGGCGCTGTTAAAAACCCTGGCCAACCGCAACAATCTCGACAAAACGACGATGGAGCTGCTCGAGAAGAAAATCGAAGAGCGCCGCCACCGCGACATTACCGAAGACCGCGCCAAAGAACAGGAAGCGGCCGCCGACGTCGACCGCGCGCGCCGGGCCGGCTTGCTCAACGACGTCTTCGTCACCAATGCCATCGCCACCCACCGCAAGGAAACCATTGTCTGCGCCCTGTCGGTGCTTTCCGGGGTCGATCACGCGATCGTACGAATGATCCTCGATTCCGAAGGGGCCAAGGCGGTCACCGCGCTGGTCTGGAAGGCGGGGCTGACCATGCGCACCGCATTCACCTTGCAAACCTCGGTGCTGAAGCTGAGCGGCGACAAGCTCCTGCCCGCCAGCCGGGGCATCGACTTTCCCCTTACCAAAGAGGAAATGTGCTTTCAATTGAGCTGCTTCGGGGTCAAATAGTTGCCTGTGAAAAAGTCCCTCGCTGCGCTTTGGTACTTTTTTACAATTGAAACGTAAGGAAAAAACTCGCTTGGGGCGGCCCGGCGCTGGGTTTTCAATTGTTTTCGTCAACCCCGAGTGCAGAACCGCTTCAAACGAGGGGTTGGCCCTATAATATCGTGAAAAAGTACACGGAGGCCTTTAGGCCGAAGGACTTTTTCTCGGACGACCAAGTAGCGCGTTCCTGCAAAAGTGCGGAAAACCGCTTTGGCCTGTTTTCTTCCCCGCCTCGACCATGCTAACAAGGACGCCCGGCCACGGTTTGCGGGCGTAGTTCAATGGTAGAACGGCAGCTTCCCAAGCTGCATACGAGAGTTCGATTCTCTTCGCCCGCTCCAAGGCTTAGCTGAAAAACTGACGTGTTTTTTTTGCACCTAATTCTAGGGCAGCAACGGATTCTCGGGCCAGTGGTGTTTGGGATAGCGGCCACGCATGTCGCGGCGCGCATCAAGCCAGGCACCGCGCCAGAAGCCCGCGATATCGGCGGTCAGCGCTATCGGCCGTCCTGCCGGCGAGAGCAGCGCCAGCCTTAAGGGCACGCGCCCGCCGGCGAGCCTAGGCGTTTCGGCCAAACCATAGAATGCTTGCGCCCGCGCGGCCGCAATGGGGACCGGCTCGGTATAATCCACCGCGGCCCGTCCGTGCGGAAGCGAAAGATGCGTCGGCATTTCCTTGTCGAGCCGATTCTTCAACGGCCAATCCAGCCGATCGAGCAGCAGGGCGCCAAGATCGAGGCTCGCAAGATCGGCAAGCCGCGTGCGGCCATTAAGATGTGGCCCCAGCCAATCTTCGACATGTGCGATCAGGCTTTCGTCATCCGAGGCCGGCCAGATGTCGGGCTCCAGCTCATGCATCAGTTTCAGCCGCGCTTGATGATTGCGTGCGGCGTCCGTCCAGGCAAGGCGGGAAGGATCGCTGCGTACGGCTTCCAGCAACACCGCGGCCGCGTCTGCCGCATCGGGGGGCGCGAAGCGTTCTTCCAAGACAAGTGCGCCCAGGCATTTGCGGCGCCGCGCCAGAACGCTTCCCGTAACGGGATCGAGGCTGGTTTCCACCGCTTCCTCGATCCGCGCGGCGATGGCAGCCGGCAGCTCGGCAATATCGAGCGGGGCCGCCATCGTGATGCGCGGCGTTGTTTTCATCTCCAGCGCCGCCACCGCAAGAAGCCCTGCCTTGGCGAGCGGGTCGGTCACCGCCAGCCTGGCACCGCCACCGCCCGAAAGACGAAAGCTGCCCTTATCGCCGCGCCGCTGCGCCAGCCGGTCGGGAAACGCCGCAGCGATAAGGGGGGCCGGATTGCCGACCGCGCCCCGGGCGCCGCCGATCCCAAGCCGCATGCGATATTGCTTGGCGGTTTGGCGGATACCGTGAATCGCGTTCCGGTCTGCGCTAAGCGCTGCCGCCGGATCCTCCATCGCCTCCAGCCGCGCCATGATGTCGGCTGGGGCTTCCGGCCCGGCGCGTAAGGGATCGCGCGCTTCCAACAATGCTGCGATATCGCAGGCAAGGGCTGCTTGAGCGGCGCCTTCGGCCACCAGCATCATGGCGGCCAGACGCGGATGGGCGCCGAGGGTACTCATCTTTGCCCCAAAGGGGGTGATGGCGCCCGCCTCGTCCAGGGCGCCAAGCTCGGCCAGCAGCGTGCGGGCCACGGCGATGGCGCCTGCGGGCGGCGCATCGAGAAAGGCGAGCTTGCCAGGCGGCGTGCCCCAAGCGGCGCAATCCAGCACCAAACCGGAAAGCTCGGCATCCAAAATCTCCGGTCGGTCATAGGGGCGCAGGGCCCGCTGGGCCGCTTCCGTCCAAAGCCGGATGGCAAGGCCGGGCGCCTCGCGCCCGGCGCGTCCCGAGCGCTGATCGGCCACCGCGCGGCTGACCCGCTCGGTCGTCAGCCGGGTCAGGCCGCTTGCCGGATCGAACCGCGGTGCGCGGCGGAAGCCGCCGTCGATGACGACTCGCACCCCCGGCACCGTAAGCGAGGTTTCGGCGATGGCAGTGGCCAACACCACGCGCCGGCCTTCCGCCGGCTTAAGCGCCAGATCCTGCGCCGCCGGCGGCAGATCGCCATGCAGCGGCAGCACTTTCGCCGTGATCCCGTCGAGACAGCCTTGCGTGTGGCGGATTTCTCCCATACCCGGCAGAAAGGCAAGAATATCGCCCGGCGATTCCGCCAACGCCGCGCGAATGGCGCGTGCCATTGCCTCGGGAATATCCCGCGCGTTCGGAATATCGCGCGCGGCATGGCGGACCTCCACCGGATACATGCGGCCCGCGCTTTCGACGATGGCGGCGGCCATGATCGCGGCAAGACGGGCGCCGTCGAGGGTTGCGGACATGGCGATGAGCCGCAAGTCCGGCCGCAGCATCGCCTGCGCATCCAGGCAAAGCGCCAGTGCCAGATCGGCATCCAGCGAGCGTTCGTGAATTTCGTCGAGGATGACGGCGAAAATCCCCTCCAGTCCCGGATCGCCGAAGAGGCGGCGGACGAAGAGGCCGGTCGTCACCACCTCGATGCGAGTGGCCTGGGAAACGGCGCTGTCATAGCGGGTACGGAAGCCGACCGTCTGGCCCACCTTTTCGCCGATCAGATCTGCCATGCGGCCGGCGGCGGCGCGCGCCGCCAGCCGGCGCGGCTCCAGCATCAGGATGCGCCCCCGGTCCATTGGCGCAGAATTGAGCAGCGCGAGCGGGACGCAGGTTGTCTTGCCAGCGCCGGGAGGTGCGACGAGCACGGCGTTGGGGCATACGCCAAGCGCCTGAAGCAGGCGAGGAAGGCATTCCGCTATCGGCAGGCTTGGCAGCGTGAAAGAAGGCAACGGCATGATCCGGTATGAGAACGCAAGGCTACAGCGCAGTACTACCACAAACGGCACGGCGCACCATCGCGACGATTTTCGACTGGCGGCGGCGTCGGTATTGATCCATCGAGCCGCCCCTATCGCCGACATTCTCAAATCCATTCGAAACGTCGAGAAATCACGACGGCAATTCTCGACGCACCCTTTTTGCCGCCGCGACCATGTTGACGAGGGCGGGTTTGACTTCCTCCCATTTGCGGGTTTTGAGGCCGCAGTCGGGGTTCACCCAGATATGTTCCGGCGGCAGCATTTTTCCGGCCTTGGTCAAAAGTTCGACCATTTCTTCCACCGTTGGGCAACGCGGCGAATGGATGTCGTAAACGCCGGGACCGATTTCGTTAGGGTAATGATAGGTCGCAAAGGCATCCAACAGTTCCATCTTCGAGCGCGCCGTTTCGATGGAAATCACGTCGGCATCCATCGCTCCGATGGCGGCGATGACGTCGTTGAACTCCGAATAGCACATGTGGGTATGAATTTGCGTTTCGTCGGCGACGCCGGAGGCCGCAAGCCGGAAGGCTTCCACCGCCCAATCGAGATACGCCTGCCAATCCGCCTTGCGAAGCGGCAAACCCTCGCGGATCGCCGGTTCGTCGATTTGAATGACCTTGATCCCGGCGGTTTCCAGGTCGGTGACCTCGTCACGCAAAGCCAGTGCAATTTGGCGGCAGACGGCGTATCTGGGCAGGTCGTCGCGCACGAACGACCATTGCAGAATGGTCACCGGTCCGGTGAGCATCCCCTTCATCGGTTTTTTCGTCAGCGATTGGGCATAAACCGACCAGGAAACCGTCATCGGCTTTGGACGCGACACGTCGCCAAAAATAATCGGCGGGCGGACATAGCGCGAGCCGTAGCTTTGCACCCAGGCGTGTTTGGTGAAGGCGTAACCCGATAGTTGCTCGCCGAAATACTGCACCATGTCGTTGCGCTCGAATTCTCCATGCACCAGCACATCAAGACCGATTTCCTCTTGCCAGCGAATGGCGGCCTCGGTTTCCCGGCGCAGGAAGGTATCGTAATCGGAATCGCTCAAAGTTCCCTTGGCATGAGCGGAGCGGGCGTTTCTCACTTCCAATGTCTGCGGGAACGAACCGATAGTCGTCGTGGGAAAACTCGGCAGGTTCAGCACCGATTGTTGCAGCGTATGGCGAACGGCAAAGGGGCTTTTGCGCTTTGCCATATCCGCCGAGATCGCTTTTATGCGGGTGGCAACGTCAGGATCGTTTACCTTGGGCGAGTTCGCGCGGGCGGCTGATGCGGATGTCGAGGCGGCAATTTTGTCTGCGGCGGCATCGCGTCCTTTGGTTAGCGCCAACTTAATCGTCGCAAGTTCGTCCATCTTTTGAACCGCAAATGCGAGCCAGTTTTTCAGATCGGGATCAAGGTCGGTTTCGAGCGCAAGATCGATCGGCACGTGCAGCATCGAACAGGATGGCGCGATCTGTATCCGCTCTGCGCCCCGTGTCTCGATTGCGGGTTCAAAGCGGTGCAGCAGCTTATCCAAATCCGCCCGCCATATATTACGTCCGTCGATAATGCCCAGCGACAGCACGAGTTCTTTCGGAGCCTTGGCCAGCACACTGCCGAACTGTTCCGGTGCGCGCACGAGATCGAGATGCAGCCCGGCAACCGGCAACGACAGTGCGGTGTCGAGGTTGTCGCCCAGCGCGCCGAAATAGGTCGCCAGCAGCAGTTTGATGTGCGGCACCGCATCGGCAAGCGTCGCATACACATAATGCAACGCCTTGCGCGCAACTTCGGTCAAGTCGGTGACGAGGCACGGTTCGTCGATTTGCACCCAGTCGGCGCCTTCGGCCGCAAGGCGTTTCAACACTTCGACGTAAACCGGCAGCAACCCGGGCAGTAGCGAGAGGGGATCGAGCGTCGCGTCCTTGCTCTTGCCGAGCAAAAGGAACGTCACCGGACCGAGCAAAACCGGGCGGGTGTGATAACCCAGTGCCTTGGCTTCGCGAAATTCATCGATTGGTTTGGTGGAGGAAAGCGCAAAACTCTGACCGCGCACAAACTCCGGCACCATGTAGTGATAGTTGGTGTCGAACCATTTGGTCATTTCCTGGGCCGGCAGATCGCCACTTTGGCGCCCGCGCGTACCGCGCGCCATGGCGAAATAGGTGTCGAGCGGCACCCGACCGCCGCGCCATCCATAGAGTTCGGGAACGGCGCCCACCATGACGGACGTATCCAGCACATGGTCGTAAAGCGAGAAATCGTTGCTCGGAATAATATCGATGCCTGCGGCGCGCTGGCGCGCCCAGGCTGCGGCACGCAAGCCCGCCGCCGCCTCGTTCAGCGCGACGGCATCGATTTTCCCTGCCCAATAATTCTCCAGGGCGAATTTGAGTTCGCGCCGGGGGCCGATCCGCGGCACTCCCAACGTGGCAACGACAAGCGAAGAAGCAGACATCGGCAATACCCCAGTGGTTTGGGGCAAAGGCCAAGCGGACGCGAAGAGACAAAGACCGGCAGGTCACCGCCGTTCTTCACGCGCAACCGCCGGGACACCCCGCCCGTGGACGTTAACTTGGTGCATGGTCTGGTCCGAAAACCGGAAACCGTTTTTCGGGACCACGCACTGTCGTCGAGGCAGGTCTCCTGGCTCGCGGGTCATTGCCTCTGCCGGTCTTCCCAGCGCCTTTGCGCCAGTGACATAATCGACAGGGGCTTACCGCTTACAGTTGCGGGGGCAGCGCCGGCATTCCACCGACTTCCCTCTTAGCTCTCGGACGAAAAACGTTCCG
This sequence comes from Alphaproteobacteria bacterium UBA1303, assembly GCA_002307315.1. Taxonomy (GTDB): domain Bacteria; phylum Pseudomonadota; class Alphaproteobacteria; order Micropepsales; family Micropepsaceae; genus Rhizomicrobium. The sequence continues at coordinate 22,840 of DBTZ01000030.1, read as the reverse complement.
AGAGAACCACGACACCGCCATCTATGCGGAAAGCGGGCGGTCCTGTCAATCATATAACAGAATCTTTATATGTTTTTTCGGGTGGCGTTGCAGGCATTCGACCAATTCGAGAATGCGATTGACGGTTCCCCGATACCCGATACCGACGCGAAACGCCGCATCGATCCGATCGACGATGGGGATGCCGCAATCGATTACCGGCACCCCGAAGGGCGCGGCGTAATCGCGGATCGGCGCCGGTCCCGCCAGAATATCCGCCCCAATCGCGGCCTCGGCCAAATCCGCCAAATCGCCGCCCCTCAGCGGGATGCCATCGCATTCGTGTGCGTCCGGCGGTACGCCGCTGCAAACGGCTATCTGCAAATCGATCCCGACCTCGCGCAACCATCCCAATTGTTCGGCCAGCGTATCGGGATCGGCGGCAATGGCCATGCGCCGACGGCATAGACGTTTTCGCGCCTGATCGAGCACGCCGATCAGCGTGTTGCGCTGGCGTTGCAGGACGTCCGGCATGGGGCGGCCCGATATTCGCATCAACCACGCAACAAACCGGTCTGCGGCTTCCAAGCCGGACAGACTGTCGAAAGCCGTAAAGTTGGCACCGGTTTGCGCCTGTAGCGCTTTGGCGGCCAGCCGCATGCTGGCGCCGATTGCAGCGACATCGGCACAGCACGGCAAATCCGCCAAACGGCCTTTTCGCTTTTGCGCCATCGCAACGGTGATGTCCGGTACGAATACGCCTTGCAGCCCAAAGGCAAAGAGGATGTCGCGCAATTCGTCGATATCGCCGGCAGTCAAATGGCTGCCGGTCAAAAGGGCAATGCTTCCCGCCGCAATCCGACTATCTCGTCGCGGCGGTTGAACGGATTCGATCAGACAGCGTGCCGCATCGCCCCAACCGGTCTCGAACGTTCCGCAGAAATCGGATACCGAAATCGGAACGATGGTATTCGTGCAGGTTTGTGCGGCCATTTGCGAAATTATAGCCGGATCGTCGCCTCGAGCCTGCGAAACCGCACTGGTAATAATGCCGATCGGTGCGTTTGGATGCGTGGCGGCAATATCCCTCAACGATTCCTGCAACGCGACATGATCGCCGCGAATGAGCGAAATTTCGTTCATCGCCACGCTATGCAGCGGCATGGCGCGGCGAAAATGGCGTGCCAGCAGCGCCGATCCGGTCACCGCGCACCCTTGCGGTCCGTACAGCAGCGGCACGCCGCCGACGCCCAATACCGCCAGACCAGCCCCGATCGAGGGGCCGAGCCGAAATCCGTCGGCAAGATACGTCTTTTCCGTTTTGAGTGCGTGTCTCATGCCGGCCGGGCGGTTTGGGCTTCCGCCCGCAAAGCGGCGAGCACGGGGCTATCGAGCGCATTCGCCATAGCTTCGGCCAACGCTACGGAGCCGTCGTAGCCGGTTAAAGCAATATGGCGTTCATGGTTGATTTCCACCCACGGCACAAGCAGCCGCTGCACCGTAAACCGGCAACACCCGCCGCCCAGCACCAAATCGATATCGCCGGAAGCCAAGCAGGTCTCGAACGCCTCTTGTTCGATGTCGTCAAACAGCGGACAGCGGCCGGCCACGACGGCTTCGAGCTTGCAGCGATCCTCCGCGCTGGTCTTTTGCGTCGAGACGGCGGCGAGCCGCATCCCCAGCCGCAGCAGCGTATCGGCCAACGACCAGCCTTTCACGCCGCCGGTCATCAGCAGGGCACGCTTGTTGCGAAGACGCGGCAGTATAGGCGCGAGCCGGCGCTGCATCGCAAGTTCGCTGTCGGTAACGATTGCGTCTACCCGCGCCGCCAATTCCGCCGTGGCGCCGCGTTCTATCAGCAATTGTGCAATCCGCCGCAAAGCGTCACTAGTATTGGCCGCTCCGTAGAAGCTGACGGCCGCATAAGGAATGCCGTAACGCTGCATCAAATCCGGCCCCAAACCGGCCACGGATTGGGAACAATGCACAATGCTGGCGCGAGCGCGGTGCGCCCCGGCAATGGCATTAAACCGGCCGTCGCCCGGTATCGAGGCTAAAACCCGTATGCCGCATCGGTTCAACAGCGCCGCGATGGCGCTTGCTTCGCCGGCAACGTTGTTCTCGGCGATCAGCAATACGTCCGTCGACGTGGTGCAGTCGGGTTCGCGCGTGCCGATTACATCGTCGATAAGAACGCGCGCCGCGATTTGTACGCCATCCAGCTTGCCGCCGCTAAAGCCGGGGGCCTCGACCGCGAGGACCGGCCGCTTGAGCCGCACCGTTGCCGCCTTACAGACGGCGCGGATATCGTCGCCGCTCATCGCCGGAACGCAGGTGGAATAGACGAATATCGCCGGTGGATCGTACTTCGCCGCCAGCGCGTCCAGGCTGCGGGCGAGCCGCTTTTCGGCCCCCAAAACGACATCGAGATCGGACAAGGCGGTGGTGAAGCTGATGCGGTGCAACGTGGAGCCGCTTGAGGCGGTAGGACGCGATTGCCAGGAATGCCCCTGACAAACGATCGGCCCATGCACCAGATGCAACGCATCGGTGATCGGCTGCAGATTCAGTTTGGCGCCGCGAAAGGCACAGCCGCCGTTGTTCTGGTCGACCTGCCCGCCGGATGTTGCCGTAGGATCGATGGTGGACGTGCTGCACCGTTGCACGCTATCGCCTCGCCGGTTCGGGAGGAAGACCGCTTACGAACCGGGCGAGTTCTCGATCCGACAGCCGATAGCGATAGAAACGCTGGTAATAAGTGCGGACCTCGGCGGCGAAATCGTAATCGGCAAAGCGTTCGGGATAGAGCTTTTTGGCCATGAACAACATCATCAGAATGCTCTCCGGCCCGCCGTCCCAGTAGAAAACGCCGTTGGGTGCCCGATAGACTTCCTTTCGTTGGACGGCGGCGACCGGCTTCCAGCGCGCATCGTCCAGTACCCGCGACAGCGGATATTGCCGTCCGACGATAACGACATCCGGGTTCCAGGCCAGAACGTCCTCGATGGCAACCGCGCCGGTTCCGCCCAATATCGACGACTTCCGCACAACCATGTTGGCGCCGGCCATGATGCCGAGCCAATACGTATAGCTGCCGATCCCTTGGGTATGAAACGATTGCGGACCGCGCACGTAAAACACCTTGCGACGCTTTTCCTGTGGAATATCCCGCACCCGGTCGGTAACAAAGCGGACGCGTTCGTCGAAATAGGCGCACCAAGTTTCAGCCCGTTTTTTTGCTTCGCCGCCCAACACGTCGCCGAACAGCGTCACCATGCGTTTTGCCAGTACGGCGTATTCCGCCGCGCTGCGGGGGCGGCGCACATACTGTCCGTCGGCATATGGCTGAGAAATCAAACCGGGAATACCAACGGAATTCAGCTTGGCTATCACCTGCTTGGTGTCGTAGAGAAAAAACGCCACATCGATCCGGCGGATCAGCAGATCCTCGATCTGGAAATCGCCGTTGAGTTTGGGGATAGTCCGTACTCGCCGATTGGTCGCCCGCATCCACGGCGCCGGCGTATCGTACATTACCGCGATACGGTCGTCGGCCCCCAGCATGAACATGCGCGAGTAGCATAGGATTTCGAGACAGGCGACGCGTTCAATGCGGTCGGGAACGATGACTTTACGGCCCGACAAGTCGATCACCGTGCGTCCTGCCGCCGCTGCCTGGACCATCATGAAAAGCGATGCCAGCAGGTATCCTGTCGGCTTTAGAGCGCCTATGCGCACGATTGGGTATCCTTGAATGGCGCGGCGACGGCACCGCGCTGTAACGGCAGGCAAAACCGGCGCGTTTCGCCATCCATCTTCATCCGCATAATGCGCGCGCGTACACCGTAGGTTTCGTTTAAATATGCCTCGCTTACGATTTCGGCTGGTTTTCCGACATGCAGCATGCGGTTGCGGTCGATGGCAACCACGGCGGTGGCATAGTCCAGCGCTTGATTGGGATCGTGGGTAGTCATAATGACGCCGATCCCGTACTCCGACGCCAAGCGGCGTATATGACCGAGCACGGCTACCTGATTGCCGTAATCGAGGTTGGAGGTCGGTTCGTCTAGAACCAAAAGATCCGGTTCCTGCGTCAGCGCCCGCGCCACCAGCACCAACTGACGTTCGCCGCCGCTGATTTCGGTGTAGATGCGATCGCGCAAATGGCCGATCGACAGGGCTTCGAGTGCCATCTCTGCATGACTGCGATCTTTGCGCGATGGAGCGGCAAATGTGCCGAGATGTGCGACACGCCCCATCACGACGACGTCAAGGACGGAAAATGAAAACGGCAGAGTGTGTACCTGCGGTACGTAACCGATCATACGGGCAAAACGCCGTGCCGACCATCCAGCGGCATTCTCCCCGCCGATTTTGATAATTCCTGCCAACGGCGGCAACAAACGCAGAATGGTTTTGAACAGTGTCGTTTTGCCGACGCCGTTGGGACCGAGCAGGCATACGAGTTCGCCTTTATCCATCGAAAATTCAATGTCAGCGAGCACCGCGTGCCGATCGTATCCGCAGGCGACGCCAGAAAGTTCGATGAGCGGCGGCAATGCGGCGTTCATGTCCAAGCCCTGGCGGTCTTTAGCAGCAGGTAGAGAAAAATCGGAGCGCCAATCAACGACGAAAGAATGCCGAGGGGAATTTCGCCGCTGCCTAACGTCCGGGCGAGGTCGTCTACAACCAACAAAAAGCCGGCGCCGAATAGCATGCTAGCCGGCAGCAGCAGCGCGTGATTGGGGCCGACGATCATGCGCGTCAAATGCGGCACCACCAAACCGATCAGGCTTACGACACCGGCAACGGCCACCGCTGCGGACGTCATCAGTGTTGCACCTAAAATGACTATGCCGCGAACCGCGCGTACGTTTACCCCCATTGCCTTAGCTTCTTCGTCGCCGAACGACAGGACGTTCAACCGCCAACGCAACAGTGACAGCAGTGCGCAGCCGATCAGAATCGGAACCGCAGCGGCCGTCAGGTCGCGCATCGAGACCGACGCCAGCGACCCCATCAACCAAAAGGTGATTTCAGGTAGGGTACTGTCCGGATCGGCGGCGTATTTGAGCAACGCCACCAAGGCGGAAAAAACTATGTCGACAATAATGCCGACCAGAACGAGCATAAGAACGCCGTCGCTTCTGCCACGCCTTAATACCACGATGGCATAGGTCATCGCCACGGCGAGCAGACCGCTTCCAAAGGCAGCCAACTGAATGACTACGATGTCGGCATTGCACAGAATGGCCAACGACGCGCCGAAGCTAGCGCCCGCAGCAACGCCGAGAATATCGGGAGAGACCATGGGATTGCGAAAAACGCCTTGATAGGCCGCACCCGAGGCCGACAACGCCATGCCGACAAGCAATGCCGCAGTCAGACGCGGCAGACGCACATCCATCACTACAATGTCGGCTACCTTCGGCCAATGCGGCGTTATCGACAATCCCGGCAAATGGGAAAGCAGGATCAGCGGGACGTCCGCGAGATGCAATGGGTAGCGTCCGATCCAGAACGACAGCAAAAAAATGCCGGCAACGGCCGCCGCCAGGCTCAACAGCCTGACGACGGTCGCCATACCGCCTTCGGTCCTGCATTTTTTAATGACCGCTGCCACTACCATCCACTCTTGACGGTAAACGAAACTATCCGCGGCATACCGAGTTGAAGATCGCTCTGTACCCAATAACTGCGATCGAACAAATTCGATGCCGTGAGATTAAAGCTGACTTTGTGTCCGTTTACTTCCGTTTGATAACGCAGTCCCGCGTCGAAGACGACCGCGCCGGGAATAAATTGTTTGTTGTAGACGTCGTAAGCGCGGCGCCCCGAATATTCGGCACCGGCAGAGACAGTCAATGCTGGCAATAGCGGCAGCTTGTATTCGGCATAGAGTTTTCCCAGCGTCTTGGGAACGTCGTAAGGCATCTTCCCTTCGATTGCCGTATTGGCGGTGGCCTTTTCGACATGCGGATCCATCCAGGTAAAGCCGCCGATCAGCGTCACATCGTCAAACAGTTTTCCGGTGGCGGTAATTTCCAGCCCCTGATGAATTTGGCGGCCATCGTGCCTGTAGACATAGTCGGTAGGATCAAGCTCGGCGTTGATTTTATCGATACGAAATAACGCTGCGGTAAGAAACATACCGCCGAGCGTTGTTTTAACGCCAATTTCGTATTGCGAGCTGGAGCTGGGAGAGAGGACTTGATAGGCGTTGACGGCTTTCTTGTTCGTCGTGCTTTCGCCGTTGGACAGCGCTTCCATATAGGAGGCATACACCGACACCTCGGGAACGATCTTGTAGATCAGGGCGTAACTTGGGGTCAGTTTGTTGGCAGAATAATTGCTGGTGCTGATGACCGTACCCGTTCCGGCCGCCTTTTGCTGCAGCATAGCGTAATTGACGCCGACAATGGCGGATAGCGAGTCGGTAAGCAATATCCGGTCGCCAATCATTATGCTATCGCGGAATTGCTCCTGCTGCTGGTTTTTGCCGCCGACCGTGTACGACGATTTGGTGGCGTAATTTGGCGAATAGATGTTCGACGAAACCGAGGGAAGATAAACGTATGCCCCGCGGTCATAATAATAATCGGTCCCGGTGTAACCCGCTGTGATGTTATGCTTGATGCCAAATGTATCGAACGTCGTGTCGGCAAGCAGATAGGCGGAATGGGTTTTTTCGTGCATGCGCGGCATCGTATAGATTTCTTGTATGTAGTTGCCGGCATTGTCGGTGATTTCGTTATCGACATCCATGCTTTCCCGCCACATGTGGCCGAAACGATACCCCCCGCGCACGCTGAGGTAACCGGTAATCCGGCTGTCGAACCCAAAGCCCAACAGTGTTTTTTTTGCCTTGGAATACGTCCAATTTTGACCGTATTGCGTCGAGGCTTTGAATACGTTCGCATGGGGAACGTCGACGCCGTCGTCGATGTAGAAATAATCTTCCAGCCCGCGACGGTAATGATCCTGCATCCAGACATCGGCCCACAGGCTCGTTCCTTCTATCGGTGCATATACGACGCGTCCCGAGATGAAAGTGCGGTTCTGCACGCTGTCGGCGACCGTTGCTTCGCCGTTTTCGTGGTAGACGTTAAGCCGGTATCCGACTTTTCCATTCGTATACGGAACGGGACCGCCGAAATCGCCATGAATGTATCCGATACCCAGGTCGTAAACTCCCGTCGCCAAGCTAAGCTGCGGCGCATCCGTCGGACCCTTGCTGATATAGTTGAGCGAACCGCCTAGTGCCGAAAATCCGTACAGAAACCCGGAAAAACCGTTCAAAACCTCAATGCGGTCGACGTTTTCCATCGGCGGGTAACAGAAACTGCGATCGACCAGGCCGTCGCGCAACTCGCTTTGGTCTGCGGCGGTAAAGCCGCGGATCTTCATGCGGGCCATTGACGATGCGGTACCTGACGACACCAACATCACCGCCGTCGGATTGGTCCGAAGGGCATCTGCCTGACTGTGGGCGTTGGTGTTTTCGATTAATTCGCCGGAAGTAACATTTAGCGAATACGGCGTATCCTGCAGCGGTAAATCGCCTAGCGGTCCTAAGGTACCGACTGAATATTTATAGCCTTTTTCTACTTTGCCGTCGTCCTTAGGACGAATTCCGGTCACGACGACGTTTTCGGGAATTTTTTCTTCCGTCTTATTGTCTTTGGCGGTGTCGGCAACGGCCGGAAATACGGACGCCAACAGTACGGCGATGGAGGCGCAACTTAACAGCGTCGAGCGTATGAAAAAGGTTTGATTTGAACGAGTCGTCATGGCGATCCCCTGGATGCGGTTAGCTACGGTTCGGCGAGTGTCGCGCCGACAAAATGGATTCTTCGCATCAAGGGGAACCGACGCCGCCTTACCCATGCCCCCGCATCCGGAACGCAACGCCGCGCCCCAAAGGCAGTACAGAAGGTTAAACCCTCGGATGCATCGGCTCAGGCCGTTATCCGCTGCCGTTTCAGGTATCGATCAAAGATCGGTCTCGGCAGCTCGTGCGTTTGGTCGAAACGCACCGATATGATTTCAGAATGTATTTGCGCCGGTCAACTATCGCTCAAAGTAAACAGATGGCATTTATGATGATCGGTGCGGTTAGTTCGTCGCACTCGACGCGTTGCGCGTCTCTTGACGCACAGTATTTCAACATGTGCTTTGTATTTCGGCAAAACGTGTTCGTGACAGAATGCGCGGATGCAATCGTCCGCCCAATCCGGCTCGATTGTCTATCTCGAACAGCCCGGCCATGAAGGCAATCTGGTCCAGGCAGGCCTTCAGGAACCACTCGGTGAATTCGGTAAGCGCGCGAAGGGATAGGTTTCCCCGGCCATCCAAATCGCCTTGGCGCGGCATGTCGGCGTGATCCATCATCCGCTTGTATTCGGTGCGGCTCTTTAGCCCCCGCGCCAGCCCGCGCGAAACCGACCACAGGCCGTATGCGCCAATCCCGGCATGAAGTCCCATGGCATGGCTCATCAGGCGGCTGACCCGTCCATTGCCGTCCGGGAAGGGGTGAATGTAGTTCAGGCGATGATGCGTCGCCCCGGATCAAATAGGGGCGCGTGTCCCGGTTGGCCTGCAAACCTTCCTTCAGCCATCGCAGCACGGCGTTCTTGTGAACGCGCAGCGCCTTGGTCGCCTCTTGTACGGTATAGGGCCAGGTTGCCTTGATGCGGTGGAGATTGTAGGTACGCTTGCGCTTGGCCATCGGCGACGCCATCAACCGGCCTTGGCGCGGCTGGCTTCCACCCGCGCGGCGATCCAGGCGTCGATTTCGCTTTCCAGCCAACCAACAGCACGAGCGCCAAGATTGATCGGGCGGGGGAACAGGTCGTCCTTGAGCAAGGCATACGTCATGCTCCGGGTCAGTCCGGTACGCCCCAGCACGGTCTTCAGGCGCAGGATTTTTTCGTTCGGGATGTTCTGCAATGTCCTGGTCCTTCACGGGTGGTTTCGGGACGGACATGGACCTTCGCGGGGCGAGTTATTAGCTGGGCGAGTTTGAAATAACCCCTAGGGAAATCGGCACCTAACCTACCCAGGGGGTGGGGGCTAACCCGCAGGAATTGGGCAGTCTGCGGGCGGCGTTCACGCGCTAAAAATGCAGAAAATCACCGTTTTTTCTGCTTTTTTTGTGGGGTGGGTGGGTTCTTGGAACCTGGGGTACCTGCTTTCTGTAATTTAAGCCGTCATCGCATCGCGAATGGTTTGGAGCAATTCGGTTGCATCTTGGTGATCTTGGGGGAAGTGTTCCGCCGTCCATATACGGAGTGCGTTGAGCACGGCCTCTTCCGCCTGTTTGTAAAGTTGTTGTGCTTCCGCCCCGCCGCTGCGCTTGCCCTGGGAGAAAAGCGCGGTGCCGAGATTGTACTGGGTTGCCGCCCAATCGGCGGGCATTTCGGTTTCGGTATAAACACGTAAGGCGGCGCGATAGGCATCCACCGCCTCGGCCAAAAGCCGCACCCCGTCCGCCCCGTCGCGGCGCATCCCCTGGGAGCCAAGCGCGGCGCCGAGATTGTTCTGGGTCATCGCCCATTGGGCGGGCATTTCGGTTTCGGTGTAGATGCGTAGCGCGGCGCGACAGGCCTCCACCGCTTCGGCCAAAAGCCGCACCCCGTCCGCCCCGCCGCTGCGCATCCCCTGGGAGAAAAGCGCGGCGCCGAGATTGTTCTGGGTCATCGCCCAGTCGGCGGGCATTTCGGTTTCGGTACGGACGCGCAACGCGGCGCGATAGGCCTCCACCGCCTCGGCCAACAGCCGCACACCATCCGCCCCGCCGCCGCGCATCCCCTGGGAGCTAAGCGCGGCGCCGAGATTGTTCTGGGTCGTCGCCCAGTCGGTGGGCATTTTGTCTTCGGTATAAACACGCAAGGCGGCGCGATAGGTCTCCACCGCCTCGGCCAACAGCCGCACCCCGCCCGCCCCGCCGCTGCGCATCCCCTGGGAGCTAAGCGCGTTACCGAGATTGTTCTGGGTCATCGCCCAGCAGGCGGGCATTTCGGTTTCGGTGTAGATGCGTAGTGCGGCGCGAAAGGCGTCCACCGCCTCGGCCAACAGCCGCACCCCGTCAGCCCCGCCGCTGCGCATCCCCTGGGAGCTAAGCGCGTTGCCGAGATTGTTCTGCAAAGAGCCCACCAGTTCGGCTTCGTCCGGGGCGGTTTTTGCCAGCAAAGTGCGCCATCGTGCAATCGCGGCCCGCATTGCGCCGCTGCGGCCAAACCGTTCGCCGAATTGCCGCAATGCCTCGGCGGCATCCCAAACGAGACTTTTCGCCGCCTCACCATCGATGACGGCAAGGCTTTCGGCGGCCTCCGACCAATGGCCGTCCGCCGCCTGCCAATCGAGCGCCATCAGATCGGCTTGCGCCAGTGCGGCCAGTGAATCGGCTTCGTCGCGCACCGTCTGTTCCCACTGGGCGCGGGCTTCCTTGGCGCGCTCGGCGCGGATCGACACCGCTTCGGTCAAATAGCGCCGCGCCGCATCGAGATCGCCTTGCGCCAGAGCTTCTTCCGCCGCCTGCTGCGCGCCCCTCAACCGGTTGTCCTTGGCCGCCAGCGCCGCCATCTGCTCGCGCAGTTTGCGGTACTCGCCGGCGAAATATTCCAGATGGGCGGCGAGATCGGCGTTGCTGGCGTCGGGTTTCACTTCGCCGAATTTGCGCGCTGCCTCGATCAATGCCTTTTCCGGCGTATTGCCGCCGACGCCGCGAATGAGGGTCAGAAGTTCTTCATGCCGCAAACGGGCGGCTTCGGCCTCGCGATCGACTTTCGCCTCCACCCGGCCGACGCCTTGCGCCATAGCGTTCAACAGAAAGGGCTGGAACTCGGCGAAATATTCCTTTCTGGAAACGGCCGCAGTCAGCGCCGCCTCGATCACCGCGCGCGCGAAAACGCGACAGGTATCGTTGCCGCCGGTTTTCGGCACGGCGAAAATCGCCTCACTCTTGCCGAGGGCATCGACGATCAGCGCGGCGGCGTGTTTGGCAAACCCTGCCTCGCTCACCGCCGCGTCGGCCAGGCGAAACTTCGACATATCGACGATGCAATCGGGTAGTGCGCGCTCCAACGCCTCGTCCGCTGCATTCAAATCCGCAGGCGGCAGCCGGTTGAAGATAATGTCGTCCTTGAACCGGTCAAACACCGCGGTGCGGATTTTCGCGAGTTCCTTTTCGGCTTCGGGGCCGCGGCTCGCCAGCTTCTCCGCCGCCACCCCGACGATGGCGGCTGCACCCGCCACGCCGCTGATTACCAAGCCGGGATCGAGCGGGCCGAAGGCCAGCGCCACGCAGCCGCCTGCCATCGAGGCAACGTGCTCCAGACATTTCAAGGCAATTGCCACTTACCCCCTCCCACGCCGCTTGAACACGACGAGATTCTCCCTGTGCGGGAATGTAGCGAGGTTATCATCCAGGCTTCAAGCCGGAGCGGCAATTCGTGACAGCTTATGCCGATTTCCCGAACTTCCCGACAATCACCTTGCCACCGTCGGCGGTGGAATCGAGATAATCGGCCCAGTCTTGCATCATCTTGCGGCGGTCATCGAGATATTTGGTCCGGTCGTAGGCGGCATCGACCTTGTTGCGCGGGGCGTGGGCAAGCTGGCGGTCCACCACGTCATGGGGGTATTTCAGCTTTTCCTGAATTGTCGTCATCGCCAGGGCGCGGAAACCGTGCCCGGTCATCCGGCCCTTGTAGCCCAGCCGCTCCAGCGCCTTCAGGATGGTGTTGTTGCTCATGTGGCGGCGGTGCTTGGTGGGGCTGGCAAACACCCATTGGTAATTGCCGTTCATCACTTGTAGCTGCTTGAGGATTGCCACCGCCTGCCGGGACAACGGCACGATATGGGCTTTGCGCATCTTCATGCGCTCGGCAGCGATGGACCATTCCGCCCCCTCAAGGTCGAATTCATCCCAAGTGGCGGCGATCAGTTCCCCGGTGCGGACGAACGTTAGCATCATCAACCGGATGGCAAGGCGGGTAAGAACGAACAGCCGGGCATCGTTGCGTTCCAGGGTGTGCAGGAACTCCGGCAGGTCTTTCGGCTCCAGCGCCGAAAAATGCCCGTGCTTGACCGGCTTGAGCGCGCCCTTGAGGTCGGCGGTGGGGTTGCGTTCGGCCCGACCGGTCACCACGGCATAGCGGAAAATCTGCCCGCAATATTGCACCGCCCGGCGGGCCATTTCACCAGCGCCTCGGTTTTCGATCTTCTTAAGGGCGTTCAGAACGATCAGGGGCGTGATGTCCGCCACCGGGCGCTTACCGATGACCGGGAAAATGTCGGTTTCCAGCCGGTGCAGGATGTCCCGGGCATAAAGCGGGGTCCATTTCTCCCGATACCGTTCGTGCCATTCGCGGGCGACCGCCTCAAAGGTGTTGGCGGCATTTACTTCGGCAAGCTGCCGGTTATCCCGCTTGGTGGAGGATGGGTCGATTCCATCCTCCAGCATTTTCCGGGCTACGGCGCGCTTTTCGCGGGCTTCGGCGAGCGAGGTTTCGGGATAGACCCCGCAAGCCAGCCGCTTTTCTTTGCCCAGGAACCGGTATTTCAGCCGCCAATAGCGCCCGCCGTTCGGCGCGATATGCAGATACAGCCCCTGGCTATCTGTCTTCTTATAGAACTTGGCCTTGGGGCGGGCACTTTTACAGGCTGTATCCGTCAGAGGCATTGGGGGTATCTCCGCACCTCGATTTTCGAAAAGTACCCCCAAATGTACCCCCAGCGCGTCGGGATGCTGGGAAACGTCTTTGGACGGCACGGAGCATAATATGCCCGTTTTTATTGGGTTTTTGAAGGGTTTTTGGATGTCTTGGGATTTCCCCGGAGGGATAACTGGCGGGCCGGAGGGATCAATAAGTAAGGTGTAACTCAATGAAATATATAAACAATTCAACTTTTTGATTTCGTAGATGCCCCCAAATATGCCCCCACTCTTCGATTTGTCCCCATTATTTTGGACGATTAGACATGCTCATTCGGTGCTCTGCCTGTAATTTTCGTACCTATAAAGTGGGTTGGCGCGGCCACAATCTCTGCTAGTGGTTTATTCCGTTGCCGCGTTGAGGGACTTACATGGCATTGCATCCCGATTTTCCCCGCTCTCCTTACGAAACCCTGCCCCCCGACCTGCGCTGGTTCCCGGCGGCGGAAGAGATGCGCAGCACGGCCTACGAGAATCTGTTGCCGCCGCTGGTGGCCAAGATACGCGAAGAGGTCAAGGCTTGGCGGGATTCGGGCTACAAAGGCGCTTCCGAAACATCGCGCGCGCTGCTGACCTGGTGGTTCGATACCGAGCACCTGATCGAACAGGCGGACGGCGCCAGACGCCAGTTCCGCTACTACTTCGCCCAGCGCGAGGCGGTCGAGACCGTGATCTGGCTGTATGACGCGCGGGGCGTACGCGACAAGCACGACCTGATGCGCTTCGATGCCTCCGGCGCGGTATCGGGCAGCATGTTCGATGAAGACTGGCCGCGCTTCGTGGTCAAGATGGCGACCGGCGCAGGGAAAACCAAGGTTCTGTCGCTGCTGATGGCCTGGAGCTTTTTCCACAAACTCTATGAACCGGCCTCGACGCTGGCGCGCAACTTCCTGCTGATCGCCCCCAACATCATCGTGCTGGACCGCTTGCGCGCCGACTTCGACGGCCTGCGCATCTTCTTCAACGACCCGGTGTTGCCCGATAACGGCCACGGCGGGCGCAACTGGCGGGACGATTTCCAGGTCGTGCTGCACATTCAGGATAATGTGCGCATCGTCCGCCCCACCGGCAATATCTTCCTGACCAACATCCACCGCGTCTATCTTGGCGAGGTGCCGGAGCCTTCGCTGGAAGACGACGACCTGCGCAACTATTTCCTGGCACCGTTCGGGGCAAAGCCGGTCGGCAAGACCACCGACAGCAACACCGACCTGGGCGAGATCGTGCGCGAGATCGACGAACTGGCGGTGTTCAACGACGAAGCCCACCATATCCACGACCCGCGCATGGCGTGGTTTCAGTGCATTCGGGACATTCACCTCCGGCTGCTGCAAAAAGACCTCAAGCTGGCAATCCAGGTGGACGTGACGGCCACGCCGCGCCACGACAACGGCGCGATCTTTGTGCAGACGGTCAGCGATTATCCGCTGGTGGAAGCCATCGCCCAGAACGTGGTCAAGCATCCCGTGCTGCCCGACGCCGCCAGCCGTTCCAAGCTGGTCGAGAACAAAAGCCCGATCATTTCCGAAAAATACGCCGACTACCTTCAGCTTGGCGTCGAGGAATGGCGCAAGAGCTACGCCGAGCATGAGAAGCTGGGCAAGAAGGCCGTGCTCTTCGTCATGGTGGACGACACCAAGAACTGCGACGAAGTGGGCGCGCATTTGCAAAAGATTTGTCCCGAACTGCAAGACGCGGTGCTGGTGATCCACACCAAGACCAACGGCGAAATATCCGAGGCGGGATCGAGCAAGGGCAAGGAAGAACTGGAGCTTTTGCGCAAGCAATCGAACGAAATCGACACCTGGAAGTCGCCCTTCAAGGCCATCGTTTCGGTGCTGATGCTGAAAGAGGGCTGGGACGTGCGCAACGTGACGGTGATCGTCGGCCTGCGCGCCTATGCCGCCAAGAGCAACATCCTGCCGGAGCAAACCCTGGGGCGCGGCCTGCGCCGGATGTATTTCGGCAGCGGCCAGCGCGAGACCGTTTCGGTCCTCGGCACCCCGGCCTTCATGGAGTTTGTCGAATCCATCCAAAACGAAGGCGTGGACTTCGAGCATGTCCCGATGGGCGGATCGGAGGGGCGCGAGCGGCAGGATTCCTTGGTAGTCGAGGTCGATAACGACGCCCCCGACAAAAACATCGACGCGCTGGACATCGCACTTCCGCGCCTTACCCGCCGCTTCAACCGCGATTACAAAGACCTTGCGGAACTAAACCCTGCCGCGTTCGGCAACGCCAAGCTGCCGGTCAAACCCTTCACGCCGGAGCAAACCCGCGAGATCGTCTTCAAGACCATGCTGGAGTCCGAGGTCGATCACACCATCCAGCTCGACGGTGGCGGCGCAGCGGATTATCGCTCGGTGGTCGGCTTCTTCGCCCGCCAGCTTCTCAAAGACCTGCGCTTGGTGGGCGGCTACGACCAGCTTTACCCCAAGGTGCGGGACTTCATGCGCGAGCATCTTTTTACCCGCACGGTCGATCTGGAAGACCCGGTGATCCTGCGCAACCTGTCCGAGCCGGAAGTCGGCAAAGTGCTGTTCGACCAGTTTCGCGCCGCCATCAACGCGCTGACCATCCACGATAGCGGCTCCTCGCGCATCGAAGGCCATATCCGCTTGCGCGATACCCGCCCCTTCCGCACCGAGCCGCGCGGCTTCTTGCCCGCGAAGCGTTCGGTGTTCAACAAGATCGTCGGCGAAGGCAGCGCGGACGGGCTGGAACTGGCCTTTGCCGCGTTCCTGGAAACCGCGCCGGACGTGCAAGCCTTCGGCAAGAACTACATGGCGGTGGGGTTCAAGCTGGATTATGTCAAGGCCGATGGGGAACTTTCCAACTACATCCCCGATTTCATTCTGCGCACCCAGGATGGCGCGGTGTGGATTGTCGAGACCAAGGGCCGCGAGGAGTTGGACATCCCGCAGAAGATGGCGCGGCTCAGGCAATGGTGCGCCGACGCCACCGAGGCCAGCAAGGAAGCGGGTGCAACCCGATACGGTTTCGTCTATGTCGATCAGGAAAGTTTCGAGAATCACAAGCCGTCGTCGTTCGCCGGGCTGGTGGCGGCATTTCGTGAGTATCAGGGGGATTGACGATGGCGGGACAAGATAAAAAATCCTACGACTTAAGCGAAGCCGAACAGCGCAACCTGACGACCCTGATTCAGCAAGGCAAAGCCCTGCCGGAGAAATACCGCTTCGTCCTGTTCGAGGATAAGCGCGAGGTCGAACTGGTGTGGAACGGCAAGACCCGCGACGTGTGTACGACGGTGCTGCCGTTTCAATCGCTGGAGCATATCGACGAACCGCGCGCCGAGACCAAGACCCAGGAAGATTTGTTCGACAGCCGGGGGCGCCAGCTTAGCGGTTGGACCAACAAGCTGATCTGGGGCGACAACAAGCTGATCCTGTCGTCGCTGAAAGCAGGGCCGTTGCGCCAGCAAATCGAGGAAGCCGGTGGGCTGAAATTGATCTATATCGACCCGCCCTTTGACGTGGGGGCGGATTTCAGCATGGACATCGAGATCGGCGGCGAGACCTTCCACAAGGAAGCCAACCTGCTGGAGCAAATCGCCTACCGCGACACCTGGGGGCATGGCGCGGATAGTTTCATCGCGATGATTTACGAGCGTCTGATCCTAATGCGCGATCTGATGACTGACGATGGCAGCATCTATGTGCATTGTGATCCAAGGGTTAATAGCCTTATGCGCTTAGCCCTTGATGAAGTGTTCGGACGGGAAAATATGCAAAACGAGGTAGCGTGGTGCTACGTTGGTGGGCGAGTTCCGAAGGTCGCATTTGGGCGACGCCACGACACCATTTATTTCTACACGAAGTCAGATAGATGGACATACAACTACGAAGCAATAATGAAGCCTCTAAATGCTGAGCAAGAAGCACGATACAAATACGAAGACTCAAACGGCAAATACCGACTGATGGGGCGGTTTCTCAAAGGTAGCCCCATTCAGGGTAATCGCGATATTTCTCCTGAGTGGGAGAAAACCAATCCAGAGCTTGTTTTTCGTTATTACATGAAGGATGGCACGCTATGTCTCGATTATTGGAATGACATCCCCCAGCTCAACCAAGTGGCAGCAGAACGTGCAGGTTACCCAACACAAAAACCTAGCGAACTCTTAGAACGCATCATAAAAGCCAGCAGCAACGAAGGTGATCTTGTTGCCGACTTCTTTTGCGGTTCCGGCACCACGGCGGCGGTTGCCGAAAAGCTGGGGCGTAAATGGATTGCCACCGATCTGGGCAAGTTCGCCATTCACACCACCCGCAAACGGTTGATCGGCGTGCAGCGCGAAAAGAAAGCCGCCGAACAAAACTTCCGCGCCTTCGAGGTGCTCAATCTTGGCCGCTATGAACGCCAGGCCTATCTCAATGTCGGCGGACGCCTGAGCGGCGAACAAAAGGCGCAAGCCCTCGCCCAGAAAGAAAACGAGTTCCGCGAACTGATCCTGCGCGCCTATAAGGCCAGCGGCTTCGGCGGCGCTGAAGGCTCCGAGGACGGTTTCTTCCACGGCGCGCGCAACGGGCGGCTGGTGGTGATCGGCCCGATTAATCTGCCGGTGGGGCGGCTGTTCGTCGAAGAGGTGATTACCGAATGCCGCAAGCGCGGCGCATCGCGGGTGGACGTGCTGGCCTTCGAGTTCGAGATGGGGCTGTTCCCCGCCGTGCTGGAAGAAGCCCGCGCCAAGGGCATCGACCTTGCCCCGAAATACATCCCCGCCGAGGTGTTCGACAAACGCGCGGTGGATAAGGGCCAGGTGGTCTTCCACGACATCAGCTTTGTCGAAGCCACGCCGCGCTATGACAAGAAGAACAAAAGCGCGGTCAGGATCGAACTGACCGATTTCTCGGTCTATTACACCCAAGGCGCAGCCGAGGCCGCGATTGCCGCCATGAAGGACGGCAAGAGCGAGGTCATGTGCGAAGCCGGCCAGCTTTACAAGGTGAGCAAGGATAATGACGGCATCGTCAGGAAAGACAAGCTGACCAAGCACTGGACCGATTGGGTGGATTATTGGGCGGTGGATTTCGACTATCAAAGCCGCAAGGAGATCATCAAGGTTCCGGTCGGAACCGGCCTTAGCGGGGTTGCCTCGCTGCCCGGCTTCGAGCCGCCGCAGGGCGAGATGGCGCTGCCGCAATTCGAGGAACGCTGGACCGGCGGCTTCATCTTCGAGAACGAATGGCAGAGCTTCCGCACCCGCCAGAGCCGCGACCTCGACCTGACCACCGCCCAGCACAGCTACGACCGCCCTGGCCGCTACATCGTCGCCGTCAAGGTGATCGACATTTTCGGCAACGACACCATGACCCTGGTGCCGGTGAATGTGGGGTGAGGTATGGAAGGGGTAGATTATTGGCGGGCCTGCAAGCAACTCACCATCGTTCAAGCGGTATTGCTGACACTTGGCCTCGATCCCGCAATAGAAGGGCATTACGTTGAAAGGAATGCGCCGGAAAATCAGCCGCCTGGATATGTGGCTCTGAAGTCTGCCTTGATCGAGGGCATCAAAACTCTTCTCATGCTTGGGGATATTACCCCATTAAGAAAATTCGACGACCGTGTACAGGCAGAGGTGAACATTCCCGACACGGTTGATTGTGAAAAGTCGATTGTGTTTGTTGATGAGTATAAGTTCTGGCTGCGGGAGCGCGGTATTCCATCGGACTTTTTTTCTTCTATGATGGAGGATGAGCCGGATTTTCTGCAACCGAAAAATCCGCGTTATGCGCACAGACTCGCGGCGGCGGTGAAGGCTTGGCAGGCTGTCGGTGACGAGCCGCTAGCTGGGCATACTCCGAAGCAACTCTTACAAACGTGGTTGCGCGAACATGCTGCCGAATTCGATTTGTGCTTGGACAACGGCAAACCCAACGAAACAGGCATAGAGGAAGTGGCAAAGGTTGCCAACTGGCGACCGCTTGGCGGTGCGCCGAAGACGCCGGTTTGAGTTAGGCCGGTTGGCGCTTACGGTGGTCGCGCAGTAGTTTGTCAATCTCGTCGAGCACCCCATTCTCCGCCGTCGTCTCCGGCTTCCTGTTGCGCAGGCCGGTCATGATTTCCGCTTGCCGCTCGGCGGTCACATGGCCGTAGCTGTTCAAGGTCGTGAGCGGCGAATCGTGCCCCAGATTTTGACTCCAGGCTTTCAGTTCTTCCGGCGGCAAACGTAGATGATACGCAAGCTGGGTCAGCGTGTTGCGGACGGAATGGGGGCTGGCATAGGCAAGCCCAACCAGCGCAAATGCCGCCTTGAATATCTTGCGCACCGGCGCGGCGTCGGCCCAATGCGTTCGGCTCAAACCCTGGGGCGCAAAGCTGCCCATATCGTCCGGGGCGATGGCGGTTTTCGGGAATAGCGGATCGTCCGGCCCGAATTGCTTTTCGTCCGTCAGAAACGCCACCCAGTCCCCTACAATCGCCAGCACGTCGTCGCCCACGGGAAAGAATGTCGTTAAGATGGCTTTGCGGAACTTGGTTTTAATGTCTCGCGGGTCTTGAAACACATACCCCTTGTCGATGGATATATGCCGGAGCTTCAACCCCACCACCGCAGCGTCGCGCATCCCGGTGGCGAGCAACAGCGCCATAAGCGTCCGGTCGCGTCGTTCCGGTTCGGTTTCGCTGGGCATGGCGAAAATGGCCGTGCGGTACTCCTCCAGTGAAGGGTATTGCCTGGGGTTGGGCGTATGCGCCTGCCGTTCTTCGCCGGTGGTCAAGTTCAGATAGGCAATGTCGTCAAGCTTGATGTGTCGGCGATAATTCGGTTGGCCTTGCAGCCAGCCGAGAAAATCCTTGATGACCTGCAAGGTATGATGAACCGAGGCGAGGCTTACCGGCTTGCCGGTACGCTTGACCGTGCCGCTTAACAGGGCTTGCTTGAAGGCGATGGCCTGATCCTTATTGAAGGTGCCGAAATCCTTATAGCCGGTGTAGGCTTCCAGCCGGTCGATGGCGTGCCGCGTCTGTTCAACCGTTGCCTGGGCGCGCTGTTTGGCTTCCTTCAGCCACACGAGATATTCGCGCCTTGACCGGTCGTTGCGTGGGTTGGTTTTAGGGGTGTTCATGGATTCGGCTCCTTGTCACTGTTCAGGTTGGGGGAAGCGCTCTCAATTAGGTGCTGTCCTGCCAATTGCTGGACGTGAAAGGTTTGATGGATTTTCGTCAGGTTTCGGATGCCTTGCATCTTGTTGAGCGTGGTGTCGCAGACTTCGCAAATCGCCTTCACCCGGAACCGGCTGGGGCTAACGAATTCGAGGTCAACGATGTTCTCGTATGCCTTGCGCGGCTCGTGGCACTTGAAGCAGTAGAATTCCGTGGGGGAACATTTGCGCCTGCGGGATTGCTGCCGGGCGGATAGAAACCGGATCAACTCATCCCCTCGGATCAGATAGGGCCGGGTGTCCCGGTTGGCCTGCAAGCCTTCCTTCAGCCATCGCAACACAGCGTTCTTGTGAACGCCCAGCGCCTTGGCCGCTTCCGGCACGGTATAGGGCCAGGTCGCCTTGATCCGGTGGAGGTTGTAGGTACGCTTGCGCTTGACCATGAAAGTCGCCACCGGTTCAACCGGCCTTGGCGCGGCTGGCTTCTACCCGCGCGGCAATCCAGGCGTCGATTTCGCTTTCCAGCCATCCCACCGCGCGAGGGCCAAGATTTATCGGGTGGGGGAACAGGTCGTCCTTGAGCAAGGCATACGCCATGCTCCGGGTTAGCCCGGTACGCCCAAGAACGGTCTTCAGGCGTAGGATTTTTTCGTTCGGGATGTTCTGCAATGTCCTTGTCCTTCACGGGTGGTTTCGGGACGGACATGGACCTTTGCGGGCCGTGTTATTAGCTGGGCGAGTTTGAAATAACCCCTAGGGAAATTGGCCCCCAACCTACCCAGGGGTAGGGGCTAACCCGCAGGAATGGGGCGGCGTGCGGGCGTCGTTCACGCGCCAGGAATGCGAAAAATCAGCGTGTTTGCTGCTTTTTTCGTGGGGTGGGTGGGTTCTTGGAACCTGGGGTACGGGCAGCCCCACCCTCCGGCTTCCAGTTGGCGATTTTGGTGATTTGGGAAATGCCTTCTTCGTTCAATTTTCCGTCCGGCCTATTCAAAGAGTATCGGGCGGCATTAATGCGCAGCCATTTTTCCATCAATTGCTTTGGTGTCGATTCGGTTTCGTACTTCTTTTCCGTCGTTACCATCGTCCAGGCATCCACCGCCGCCGCCAGCTTCGCCGCGTAGCAGGGATTGGAGGGGTCGAGATAGCCGGGAAGGGCAGGGTCTTCGTGCGGGGTGAAAAACTCAGAACGGAAATTGCGTTCTTTGAGAAATTTTCGGATAGACGCGGTGCTTACATAGGTTGCATACTATGTCGATAGTATCAGGAATGGGCCCAACCTCGTTGCCGTTTTGGTCGTGTTCCACAAGCTCCCGAATCTCGACATCAATCCAACCGTTTTGTGCCGCAACGTGTAGCGCAGTTCTTACCGCTCCATATCCGGCGGGTTCGGGAAATATGACTTCGTTGTCCCATCCCTGACGTACAATATCACCACTCGTATGGCTTTCAGGATCGAAACCAGTTATCAGCACAATGGCTTGGAACAGTGTGACGCGACCACAAAGTTTCCAGTAGTCGATTGCGTCCATAACGCCCCCTACAGATTGACTAAGCGGTTTTCCCGAACTTCCCGACAATTACCTTACCACCGTTGGCGGTGGTATCGAGATAATCCGCCCATTCTTGCATCATCTTGCGGCGTTCATCGAGGTATTTGGTCCGGTCGTAGGCGGCATCGACCTTGTTGCGCGGGGCATGGGCAAGCTGGCGGTCCACTACGTCATGGGGGTACTTCAGTTTTTCCTGAATTGTCGTCATTGCCAGCGCGCGGAAGCCGTGCCCGGTCATCCGGCCTTTGTAGCCCAGCCGCTCCAGCGCTTTCAGGATCGTGTTGTTGCTCATGTGGCGGCGCGGCTTGGTGGGGCTGGCGAACACCCATTGGTAATTGCCGTTCATCGTCTGAAGCTGCCGCAGGATCGTCACTGCCTGTTTCGACAATGGCACGATATGGGGTTTGCGCATCTTCATGCGTTCGGCGGGGATTGCCCATTCCGCGCCGTCGAGGTCGAATTCTTCCCACGCCGCGTTGATAAGCTCACCGGTTCGCACGAAGGTCAAAAGCATCAATCGGATGGCAAGGCGGGTGAGAACGAACAGCCGGGCGTCGTTGCGCTCCAGGGTATGCAGAAACTCCGGCAGGTCTTTCGGCTCCAGGGCGGAGAAATGCCCGTGCTTGACCGGCTTGAGCGCGCCTTTCAGGTCGGCGGTTGGGTTGCGGTCGGTTCGCCCCGTCACCACGGCATAGCGGAATATCTGCCCGCAATATTGCCCCGCCCGGCGGGCCATTTCCCCGGCACCCCGGTTTTCGATCCTTTTGAGGGAGTTCAGGACGATCAGCGGAGATATGCCCGCCACCGGTCGCTTGCCGATCACCGGGAAAATGTCGGTTTCCAGCCGGTGCAAAATGTCCTGGGCATAAAGCGGGGTCCATTTCTCCCGGTTTCGCTCATGCCATTCGCGGGCTACCACCTCGAACGTATTGGCGGCATTTACTTCGGCAAGCTGCCGGTTATCCCGCTTGGCGGAGGATGGGTCGATTCCCTCCTCCAGCATTTTCCGGGCTACGGCGCGCTTTTCGCGGGCTTCTGCCAGGGAGGTTTCCGGGTACACCCCGCAGGCAAGGCGTTTTTCCTTGCCGCCGAAACGATACTTCAGCCGCCAGTACCGGCTGCCGTTGGGCATGACTTCCAGGTACAGCCCGCCACCGTCAGCCTTCTTGTAGGCTTTGGCTAGGCTCTTGGCGTTCTTGCAGGCGGTGTCTGTGAGGGGCATTTGGGGGCATATTTCCTCTGCCGGATTTCGTTTGTGCCCCCAAATATGCCCCCACATTTTTCGGATGCGGGAAAACGTCTTCGGACGGCACGGGACGAATTATGCCCGTTTTTATTGAGTTTTTGAAGAATAATCGGATGTTCTGGGATTTCCCCGGAGGGGTAACTGGCGGAGCCGGAGGGATTCGAACCCTCGGTACGGCTTTACAACCGTACAACGGTTTAGCAAACCGCCGCCTTCAGCC
>DBTZ01000023.1 GCA_002307315.1 Alphaproteobacteria bacterium UBA1303 | reverse complement strand
GTCCAGTTTCCTGGAGGCAGGTCACGCAGTGGACTGACTGTAAACGGTGACAGTTAGCTGCGGTTTTTGAAACGCCAGCTCTCGTTTCCGGTCTCGATAATGTCGCAGTGGGGGGTGAGCCGATCAAGCATGGCGGTGGTCATCTTGGCGTCGCCGAACACCTGCGGCCAATCGGCAAAGGCCAGATTGGTGGTGATGAGCAGGGAGGTGTTCTCGTAGAGCTTGCTGATCAGGTGGAAGAGGAGCTGTCCGTCGGATTGGCTGAACGGCAGATAGCCCAGTTCGTCGATGGCAATGGGATCGTAGCGCAACAGCTTCTCGGCCAACCCGCCGCAGCGACCGGTAACGAGTCTGGCGATGTGGTTTCGCGGTTAGATTCGAGGTGCCGACTGCACCCGTTTTGCACCACATTTTGGTGCAGTTCATTCTTCGTTCTTCGCCATAATTCCATTTTGTTCCGGTTTGGGGAACAAAACGAAACAAACGGATCATTGATTTTATAGAGAAAACTGGTGCCGGAGGTGAGAATCGAACTCACGACCTACCCCTTACCAAGGGGTTGCGCTACCACTACGCTACTCCGGCGCCTTGGGGTCGCATCGCGGCCCGAGAAGGCTGGCTGCTATACCCTAAGCTGGGACGAAAAAGAAAGGCCCAAATGGCGGAAAAAACGGTCAAACGTCCGGATCGGCGCGAGCGGCTGGCGGCGGCCTTACGAGAGAACCTGAAAAAGCGCAAAATCCACGCACGCGGACTGGTCGGAGCGGCGGAGGATACGTCGCTGCAACCCTCGATAGAGATTGACGAAATCGACTTAACCACCGATGAAAATACCGGCGAAATAGCTGTGTCGCCGGCCGCCCGGCCGCGCTAATAAAGCCGCGCCTTATATATGTCGTCGGGGTTCGATGGATAAGATCAGAATACGGGGCGGGGCGCGCCTTAAGGGCACGATACCGATTTCGGGGGCCAAGAACGCTACCTTGCCGTTGATGGCGGCGGCGTTTCTGACCGATGCGCCGCTGACCTTGACCAACGTCCCCAAGCTCAGGGATGTCGCCTTCATGGCCGACATCCTGCGCGGTTTGGGGGTTTCGGCCGAATGGACCGATGGGTGCGCGCTGGGGGCGGGCGGGCGCTATGTGCTGCACGCGGCGCATTTGAGCGGCACCGCCGCCGACTATGACATCGTGCGCAAGATGCGGGCGAGCTTCTTCATCCTGGGGCCGCTTTTGGCCCGTGCCGGCGAGGCCAGGATCTCGCTGCCCGGCGGTTGTGCCATCGGGGCGCGGCCGGTCGATCTGCACCTCAAGGCGCTGGCGGCGCTGGGGGCCGAGGTCGATTTGTCCGAAGGCAACGTCGTCGCCCGGGCGAGCCGGGGGCTGACGGGTGCGAAGATCAAATTTCCGCTGGTCTCGGTTGGGGCGACGGAGTGCGCCTTGATGGCCGCCACCCTCGCCAAGGGGCAGAGCGTCATCCACAACGCCGCTCGCGAGCCGGAGATTGCCGACCTTGGCCGCTGCCTGATCGCAATGGGCGCGAAAATCGATGGGCTGGGCACCTCGACCGTCACGGTGGAAGGCGTTTCGTCGCTCTCTGCCGCCACCCATGCGGTGCTGCCCGACCGGATCGAAACCGGCACCTATGCCATGGCGGTGGCGATCGCCGGCGGCGAGGTGGAACTGATCGGCACCGATGTCAAGCTGATCGAGGCGCTGGCCAAGCTGCTGGGCAAGTCCGGGGTGGCGGTGACGCCGACGCCGGCCGGGTTCGTCGTGGCGCGCAACGGGGTATGCCCGCGCGCGGTATCGATGGAAACCCAGCCCTTTCCGGGGTTTCCCACCGATCTGCAGGCGCAGTTCATGGCATTTATGGCAACCGCCGAGGGGAGTTCCCATATAAAGGAAACCATCTTCGAGAACCGCTTCATGCATGTCCCCGAACTTTTGCGTATGGGCGCCGACATTAAGATCGACGGCAACGTCGCGGTGGTGAAGGGCGTGGCGCGGCTGAAGGGGGCGCCGGTGATGGCCACCGACCTGCGGGCGTCGTCTTCGCTGGTGCTGGCGGGGCTTGCCGCCGAGGGCGAGACCGTGGTCAACCGGGTCTACCACCTCGACCGCGGGTTCGAGCGGATGGAAGAAAAACTTTCCGGCGTCGGCGCCGAGATCGAGAGAGTGCAGGGATGAGCGATATGGTGCTGGCGGCGCGCGACGCCGAAGACCTCGATGTCCTTTCCGCCTGCTTGCAGGATGCGGTGGCGAAGCTCGGCGATCTGGTTTTCCTCAAGAAGCAGCATCGCTTCGCCGGCCTGTTCAACCGCTTCAAGTGGGAAGCGGGACAGAACGTGCGGGTGCGTTCCGGTCTTTGCTTCAACGGCGTCATGGCGGTGCGTTCGCGCAACCTCAAGCTCGGCGCGTCCGAGGCGGTGGTCGAACTTTTGACGGTGCGCTTCGTGCCGAAAGGCGAAGGCGATCCGGCCGGCACCGTCGAACTTGTGTTTGCCGGAAACGGCGCGATACTGCTCGATGTCGAATGTCTGGACGCCGCCCTGTCGGACGGCGGCGGCGAATGGGCGGCGCGCGGCCGCCCCCGGCACGACGATGAAAAAGGTCGATGATGGCGCGCTGGTTGAATACGGGTGAGACGGATTTCGAGCAGAGGTTTTCGTCGCTGCTGTCGGAGAAGCGCGAGTCCGGCGCGGATGTCGCGGGCGTGGTGCGCGAGATCGTCGAAACCGTGCGGGCAAAGGGCGATGCGGCGCTGATCGATTACGGCAAGCGCTTCGACAAGGTCGAGCTTACGCCCGCAACGCTGAAGCTTTCCGAAGCGGAGATCGAGGCGGCGCGCACCCAGTGCTCGCGCGAGACGCTGGATGCGCTCGATATCGCCGCCAAAAGGATCGAAGAATACCATCTGCGCCAGATTCCCGACGATTGTTTCTACCAGGACGAAAGCGGCGCCCGTCTCGGCTGGCGCTGGACCGCACTCGACAGCGTCGGGTTGTACGTGCCCGGCGGCACCGCCAGCTATCCCTCGTCGGTGCTGATGAACGCCATTCCGGCCAAGGTTGCCGGGGTCAAGCGCATGGTGATGGTGACGCCCGCCACCGGCGGAGCGATCAATCCGCTCTCCATCGAGGCGGCGCGGCGGTCCGGCATCACCGAGATCTACCGCGTCGGCGGGGCGCAAGCCGTCGCCGCCTTGGCTTACGGCACCGAAACCATCGTTTCCGTGGACAAGATCGTCGGTCCCGGCAACGCCTATGTCGCCGCGGCCAAGCGCGAGGTGTTCGGCCATGTGGGAATCGACTCCATCGCCGGACCGTCGGAAATCCTGGTGATCGCCGACGGTTTGGGCAATCCCGAATGGACCGCTGCCGATCTGCTGTCGCAAGCCGAGCACGACGAGTCGGCACAGAGCATTCTGATCACCGACGATGCCGCATTTGCCAAAAAGGTCGAGGCGGCGGTTGCCGGGCAGATCGTCCGGTTGCCGCGCCGCGTCATCGCCGAAAAGAGTTGGGCCGATTTCGGCACCATTATCGTGGCGAACAATCTGGTCGAAGCGGCGGTCCTCGCCAACCGCGTTGCGCCCGAGCATTTGGAACTAGCGGTGAAGGATCCTGAGGCGCTGCTCGCCCATGTCCGTCACGCCGGTGCGGTGTTCTTGGGCCGCTACACGCCGGAAGCGATGGGCGACTATGTCGCCGGCCCCAACCACGTGCTGCCGACCGCGCGCACCGCGCGTTTCTCGTCGGGGTTGTCGGTGCTGGATTTTCTCAAGCGCACCACGCTGACCCAATGCACCGCCGAAGCCTTGGTCGAACTGGGGCCGAGCGCCATCGCGCTGGCCGAATGCGAAGGCTTGGGCGCCCATGCCCGTTCGGTGGCCGTGCGGCTGAAACGCGGCGCATGAGCGGCGGCGACTATCGCATCGAAAGCGTGGCGATCGATCCGCGCACCGCAGAGCGGCTGACGGCGGAGGCCAGGTGCGAGTGCGACGTGGCGATCCGCGACTTGGTGGAGAGCGGCGGCGGCGTCTTCCGGCTGATCGGTTCGCCCGGCGGGCCGTATCAGCTTATGCTCGGTCTGGATGAAGGGCGGCTGGCGTTTAACGTGTTTTTGCGCGACGGCAGCCCGCACGGCACCGCCATCTTGTCGATTTCGCCCTATCGGCGGATCGTCGCCCAGTACCGACGGCAGTGCGATAGTTTCGCTCTTTCCTCCGGCGGGGCGCTGGCGCCCGAGCAGATCGAAGTGCTCGATATGGGCCGCCGGGCCTTGCACGACGAGGGGGCGAGGCTTCTGATGGAGCGGCTCGCCGGCAAGGTGGAAATGGATCTCGCCACCGCCCGCGGGCTGTTTACGTTGATCTATCACTGCGTTTGAGCGAAAACGATACCGGGAAAACGATGTTTCGTAGGGCAACCCCCAGGAATAGCCGCCGAAACCCTTGATTTTCGGGCCGCCCGGTGCATTCTCCCGCCCGTCCGTCACATATCAGGGGAAGAATGGCAAAAGAATCGCTTATCGAGTTCGAAGGAGTCGTCAGCGAATTGCTGCCGAATGCGAACTTCCGCGTCCAACTCCAGAACGGACATGAAATCATCGCCCACACCGCCGGCAAGATGCGCAAGAACCGCATCCGCGTGCTGACCGGCGACAAGGTGATGGTTGAGATGACGCCCTATGACCTCACTAAAGGCCGCATCACCTATCGCTTCAAATAACAAACCCGTCGGTCTTCTGTTGGCCAGCGAAAGCCCGCGGCGCAGGGCGCTGCTGGAGCAGGTTGGCGTTGCGCCCGATGCCGTGCTCGCCGCCGAAATCGACGAGACCCCGATTCCGAACGAAATGCCCCGCGATCTGGCGCTGCGCCTGGCGCAGTCGAAGGCTTGGGCGGTGGCGGCTAGCTGGCGCAAGGAGCCGGTTTTGGTGCTCGCCGCCGACACCGTGGTGGCGGCCGGCCGGCGCATTCTGCCCAAGGCTTCCGGTTCCGACGAGGTGCGTGCCTGTCTGAAGCTGTTGTCGGGACGGCGGCACCGGGTGATGACCGCGGTGGCGGTGCTGGCGCCCGACGATAAAATCCGCACACGGATCGTTACCACGCAAGTTAGCTTCCGCCGGCTCGACCGGCGCGAAATCGATTTGTACGTCGATTGCCGCGAAGGCGAGGGCAAGGCCGGCGGCTACGCCATCCAGGGCCGCGCCGGCATGTTCGCGGAACGGATCAACGGCTCCTATTCCAACGTCGTCGGTCTGCCCTTGAGCGAAACCGTGCTGTTGCTGCGCGGTCTGGGCTACGCCTGCTGACGGCCTTCGCATGTTTCGGCGAGGACCGATGCAGCCGGAAACGTGTACTTTGCCGGGCTGTCGTGCTATTTGCAGTACGAACGGAACATGGGGAATCCAATGACGTTTCGCGTTTCGCTTGCCGCCGCTTTCGCTTTTGTTTTGTCTGTCTTCGCCGTGCCGATGCAGCCCGCCGCCGCGCAGGGCGCGCCTGCGGCGCAAGTCGAGGTGCCGACCATTTCGGTTTCTCAGTTCAAGGCGCTGATGAAATCGCATAAGCGCTACGTGCTGGTCGACGTGCGCACGCCACAGGAGTTCGCGGGCGGTCATATCGACGGTGCCATCCCGATGCCACTCGACGCCCTGCCCGACAATTACAAGAAAATTCCCAAAGGCGTGAAGCTGGTGGTCAACTGCCGCTCCGGCCATCGCAGCGCCAGTGCCGTGCAGTTTCTGCTCGCCCACGGCTACAAGAATGCGGTCAGCCTCGACGGCGGTTATCTCGCCTGGACGGCGGCGCCGTAGCCCCGCTTCGCGCTACAGCCCGCCCATTTTGCAGACCAGCTTCCATTCCTCCGGCCGGACCGGCTGGACCGAGAGGCGCGCCTGACGCATCAGCGCCATGCCGATCAGCTTGGGCTCGGCCTTGATCTGGGCAAGGCTCACCGGTTTTGGCAGATCGCGCACCGCTTTGACCGTCACCGCGCCGAAGCGTTTGGTCGGGTCGGTGAAATCCTCGCTCCAAATCCCGATCACCTCGACGATACCGACGATTCGCCGCTCCGTCCCGGAATGGTAGAAAAACCCGCTATCGCCCCGCCGCATCGCCTTCATGAAGGCGGCGGCTTGGAAATTGCGCACGCCGTCCCACGGCTCGCCCTTGGCCCCGCGCTTCTTCTGCTGGTCCCACGACCAGGTTTCCGGCTCGCTCTTGAACAGCCAGAAGGCCATGTTCAGGCGCTGAGGTCGTTGATGACCGAGAACCAGCCCAGGATGTCGGTGCGCTCGAACAGGCCGGCCTTGGCGAACGGTTCGTTCGCTACCCAGGCTTCCGCCTCCTTGCGGTCGTTAGCTTCGATAATCAACAGGCTGCCGATCATGTTGCTTTTGTCGTCGGTGAAGGGGCCGGCCAGCTTTACCGCATCGCCGTTCCGCAAATAGGCGAGGTGGTTGGAAACCAAGGCCGAGCGCAAGGGGGCTCCGTCCTTTTTGTCGATGCAGACGACGGCGAACAGCATGATGGGCTCCTTTCGATACGGGGGATTATTCGGGTTTCAACGGTCGGGACATCAGTTTGGCAACGGCGGCATCGAGCGGCAAGCTGCCGTCGATCACCCGTGCAACGGTTTCCGCCACCGGCAGTTCGATTCGTTCGTCGCGGGCGCGCAGCACCAGAGCCGATGCGGTGAAGGCGCCTTCGGCCAGGGGCTCGTCCGGGGCGCTCAAATCGGCGGCATGCCGCCCTTTGCCGAGCTGGAGGCCGAAATTGTAGTTGCGCGATTGCCCGCTGGTGGCGGTCAGCACCAGATCGCCCAAGCCCGACAACCCCATCAGGGTGTCCGGTTTGGCGCCGAGCTTTTCGCCGAAGCGCCGCAGTTCGGCGAACGAGCGGGCCAGCAGCGCCGCCCTGGCGCTTTCGCCCAAGTGCAAGCCGTCGACGATGCCGCAGGCGATGGCGTAGACGTTCTTCGCCGCCCCGCCCAAGGCCACCCCGGCGATGTCGTCGGAGGCATAGGGGCGGAAAGCGGCGTGGTTCAAGGATATCTGCAAACGGCGGGCGATGTCCGCCCTGGCGGCGATGGTGACGGCGGTGGGCAGCCCCATCGCCGAATCGTGGGCGAAAGAGGGGCCGGACAGCACCGCCGGGGCAAACCCCGGCGCGGCCTCAGCCAGGACTTCGGTGACCAGCTTGCCGGATTTCCGTTCGATACCCTTGGCGCAGATCACCAGCGGGATGTCGGCAGGCGCGCAAGACGCAAGGTCGGTCAGCGTTGCGCGCAAATGCTGGGCCGGCGCAACGACCAAAATCGCCTCGGCTTTCGCCGCTTCGGCCAAGGAGCCGGTGGCGGATATCGATGCGGGCAGGCGCACCCCCGGCAGAAAGCGCGTATTGACGCCGTGCGCCTTGATGGTATCGACCACTTCGGTTTCGCGTGCCCATAATACGACCTCGCGTCCCGCGCGAGCGGCGATCAGCGCCAACGCGGTGCCCCAGGCGCCGGCACCGATCACGCCGATCCGGTGGTAGGGTGCAATGCTGGCGATTTTACCCGTCATTTTCCGTTTTCTGCCGGCGGCGGATGAATAATTCGTACGCTTTGCCACCGAGGTTGATTGTTGGCGCACACCGGCTATTTTGGACCTTGTTGTGCCGCCAGACCAGCGGCGGTTTGGTAATAGACGGGGTTCGATGGAGCTTATCCGCAGAGATTTCTTGCGCCGCGGGCTTGGGGCGCTGACGGCCGCCGCGATGACACCGGTCCTGACCGGGGCGGGGCAGGCGCCGGCGCGCCGGATCATGTTCTCGCCCGAAGAACGTGCGGCGCTGGCCAAGATCGACGACTACTTCAATACCCTCAAGGCGCTTAAGGGCGGTTTTGTGCAAATCGGCCCGCAGGGGCAGGTCGACCGCGGCGAGATCTATCTGATGCGACCGGGCCGGGTGCGCTTCGAATATCAGCCGCCCAACCCGATGCTGATCGTCGCCGACGGCGGCTCGGTGGCGGTGGCCAACAAGCGCTTGAAAACGGTGGATACCTATCCGTTGTCGGGCAGTCCGCTGGAAATGCTGCTGTCGGACAAAGTGGCCTTGCGCCGGTCGAATGCGGTGCTGGCGGTGGTGATCGAGCCGGGGCTGATCACCATAAAAGCGCGCACCGGCCCCAACCGCACCACCGCGAACTTGAGCCTGACGTTTGCCGCACCCGCGATCGAATTGCGCCAGTGGGTGGTGACCGACGCGCAAGGCGGGGTCACCACCGTGGTCTTAAGCGGCGTGGAGCGATCCGCCGATCTGCCCGCCGATCTGTTCGTGCGGCCCCAGAAAAGCGATTTTTCCAAACCTAAGGCCAAAGAATAGCAGATGGCTCGTCCGCCCGTCGTCGGCATCCCTTGCAACCGCCGCGCCGAGAATGACGGCGGCTTCGAACAGCGGGTGGACGAGGCCACCGTGATCGCGGTACGCGACGGAGCGCAGGCGCTGCCGTTGCTGATACCGGCCCTCGATTCGGCGCTTGATGTCGATGCGCTGGTGGCGGCGGCGGACGGTTTTCTGTTCGGCGGGGCGGTGTCGAATGTGGCGCCGCGGCTTTACGGCGCCGCTGCGCTGCCCGGTCTGCCGCACGACGCGGCGCGCGACTCCCTTTCCCTGCCGCTGATTCGGGCGGCGGTGGCGGCGGGCAAGCCGGTGTTTTGCATCTGCCGCGGTGTGCAGGAACTCAACGTGGCGCTCGGCGGTACTCTGCATCAGGCGGTGCATGCCTTGCCCGGCCGTCTCGATCATCGCGAGGATCCTCAGTCGAGGCTGGAACGGCAGTTCGGGCCGGCCCATGACGTCGGTGTGGTTCCCGGCGGCTTGCTGGCGGCCATCGCACCGAGCCTGCGGTTTACCGTCAATTCGCTGCATGGCCAGGGCATCGATGCCGTGGCTCCCGGGCTTGTGCCCGAGGCGCTGGCGCCGGACGGCCAGATCGAAGCGGTATCGCTGCCGGCGGCGAAGGGGTTCGTGCTCGGGGTCCAATGGCATCCCGAATGGCGCTGGGCCGAAGATGCGGTTTCGCGCGCGTTGTTTGCCGCGTTTGCGCATGCCTTGCCGCGCTGACTCGCCGGAGATGGAAGAAACCACGACACTACAGCCAATTCCGGTCATTAAGAACCGTAATTGGCTGTAGCTTTCTTTGTTGCCGCGCATTTTTGCGGCGAACCGGATTCCACTTCGCCGGAATGCGCGCTAGAGCGACGGACGTTGAAACGCGATCAGTCCGTAGCTCTAGCCCTTTGTTTTGTCGCAACTTTACGCGCAAAACCGATTCCACTTTTGCGCTCGTTGCTCTAGCGAATTTTTTTTTGGGGATATTTGATTCGTGTCAAATTTAGCACTGTCATTAAAAATATCTTAGTTTAGTCGAAAAACAAGAAAAAACTTGCAAACTGTGACTTTGTTGCATATATTCTTTTGGCGATGGTTCTTGTGTCCGGTTAGCACTGCCCCCCCGCTCGCAATGCCGGATCGAATCGTCGCCAGCGCTGTCGGTCATCCCCTCCCGGCACGCATAGCGCACATAAACGGCGCAACGGGCGCCCCGTAGGATTGGTCCTGCGGGGCGTTTCCGTATATGAAGGCAAGGCGGATTTCGATGGGTTGGGTTCGATGAAATTCAGACTGCAGTTGTCGAAGACGGGGCTTAATCGCGCCTGGGGGTGGACGACGGTTGGGGCGGTGGCGGTTTTTCTGGTGCTGAACATGCTGGACACCGCGCTGAAATCCCGTACCGGCTTCGGCACGGCGGATCTGCAATTTGCCGCCGACAGTTGGGGCTTCCGTTCCATTCTCGATCATTGGCAGGTTCCGGCGGACATGGGATCGGCCGGTTTTTTGCTCGGTCTCGATTTCTTATTCATTCCGCTCTATGGGGCGGCGCTGTTCTTCGGGGCGGTGGCGGCGCGCGAACTTCTGGCCCCGCAACCGGGGACGAAGCGGCGGCTGATTGACGCTTTGGGCATGGCGCCGCTATTGGCGGCGGCATGCGATGCGGTCGAAAACGTGCTGGAATTTTCCATGCTGCTGCATGGGCCGAGCGACCTGCCGGCCGCCCTGGCGCACGAGGTTTCGCTGGTCAAGTATGTCGGTCTGCTGGTCGGCATTGTGCTGTCGCTTACCGCCGCGCTGGCGCTGTTGGCAAAGCGGCGACGCACGCGCAAAGCCGGCGGCTGATCTCGCGCTTCGTCTCCTGCGATACGAATAATCCCGCCGAATATGCGTTTTATGCGTTTTTGGCCGCTGATGATTGACAGCGGGCCGATGGCGGCGGTTTGCTGCCGGCGGATATTACAAAAAATGGAAGGGTTACTCGTGGCTGACGTCAATCCAACGCTTGAGCTTTTGCATACCCATCGCTGCATTCGTTCTTTTGCGACCGATTCGGTCGACGAGGTGATGCTGGATCGCATCGTCGAGGCCGCCTGGCGCGGTCCGACCTCGATCAATGGGCAGGAGATCTCGCTGATCGTCGTGCGCGAGCCTCGGGCGCGGGCGCAGCTTGCCGAAATCGCCGGCGGTCAGCCCTGGATCGCCGTGGCGCCCGTCTTCGTTCTGGCGGTGGCGGATTTCTACAAGACGGCCAAGGGATGCCAGATCGCCGGCAAGACGCAAGTCGCGCACGAAGATCCCGAAGGCTTGCTGGTCGGCGCGCTCGATGCCGGCATCGCCATCGCCGAGATGATGCTGGCGGCGCGGTCGCTCGGCCTCGGCGTCGTGCCGATCGGCGGCATCCGCCGCGATCCGCAAGCCGTGATCGATCTGTTGAAGCTGCCGCCGTTGACGTTCCCGGTGTGCGGTCTGTGCATCGGTCATATCGCCAAGGATGCGACGCAAAAACCGCGTCTGCCGCTCGCCAGTTTCCGCCACGACGAAACCTACGATGCCTCGCATCTCGCTTCCGACATCGAGTCGTACGATAAGACGCTGCTGGAGTACTGGCGGCGGATCGGCCGGCCCGACGGTCTGCCGTGGAGCGCCAACACGGCCGCCAAATATCAATCCCGCTATTATCCCGACGTGAAGCCGGTGGCGCAGAAGCAGGGCTTTCTGAAGGATTGATCCGCCCTTTGCGGGTAAGCGGCTCCGGCCCACTTCGTTTTTTCCTTGCGGGGCGCCCGGATCCGTCCGCACGCGAAAGAAAAAACATCGGACGCATAAATTGCGGGGCTTGCGAGCGCGTCCGCCGTCATCCGGCAATGCGCGGAAAAGCCTTACAATATCTAGTTAATCCGACCACTATCGGCAGTGGGGGCACGGTGCAAAAACGGTCTATCCACAGGGTCGGAAAAAAAAGCTTCGCATTTCTCGTTTTAGCGTTTGACAGGGCAGGCCTACCCGCCTATACACCGCCCCCACGCCGGTCGCGGGCGTAACGCTTGCGACCGGCGAGGCGTCTGAAAGACAAAGACTTTTTGATCTGAAGACGGTGCTGTTTGACATTGTGATTTTAGGAAGGGGAACGTGGGTGGCGGTGTATCTGCCAACCCGCCGGGCCAAGTGCCTGACGGTTCTACATATCGAGCAATACACTGAATGCTCGCGTTCCTTCTGCATACACTTTACTAAGATGTTCGGTCGGACCTGGGCCTGTGACGGGACCGGGTTCGGCTAAACCTCGTCAAAGAGTGATGCGAACTAACGCGTAAGTAAGAGCATTCAGTGTTCGTTGCTTAGGATCATAACTTGAGAGTTTGATCCTGGCTCAGAACGAACGCTGGCGGCAGGCCTCAAACATGCAAGTCGAGCGCCCAGCAATGGGAGCGGCGGACGGGTGCGTAACGCGTGGGGATGTACCTATCGGTTCGGAACAACAGCGGGAAACTGCTGCTAATACCGGATACGCCCGAAAGGGGAAAGATTTATCGCCGATGGATCAACCCGCGTCTGATTAGCTAGTTGGTGGGGTAATGGCCTACCAAGGCGACGATCAGTA
>DBTZ01000019.1:9210-21377 GCA_002307315.1 Alphaproteobacteria bacterium UBA1303 | reverse complement strand
TCCGCCATCGACTGGGCGGCGGCGGTGGATTGTTCGACCATGGCGGCATTCTGCTGGGTGGTCTGATCCATATGGTTCACCGCCGTGTTGATTTCGGTCAGCGAGTTGGATTGATCGTGCTGCGACTGCGCCACCTCGGCCATCAGGGCGTTGATCTTCTCGATGTCGGCGGCGATGCCGGAAAGCGCTTTGCCGCTCTCGGTCACCAACTTGACGCCGCCTTCCACCTCGCTCTCGGAGGTTTCGATCAGCGCTCTGATCTGCTTGGCCGCTTCCGCCGAACGTTGCGCCAGCATCCGCACTTCGGATGCCACCACCGCAAAACCCTTGCCCGCTTCGCCCGCGCGCGCCGCCTCGACCCCCGCATTCAATGCCAAAAGATTGGTCTGGAAGGCGATCTCGTTGATCACCCCGATGATCTGCGAGATCTCGACCGACGAGGCCGCGATCCGCTGCATCGCATCCATCGTCGCCTTCGCTACCTCGTTGCCGTTTTGCGCGTTCTGCTGCGCCCCGCCGGCGACCGAACTTGCCGCCTTGGCGTTGGTTGCCGATTTCGCCACCGTCGTCGTCACTTCCTCCATCGCCGCCGACGTCTCCTCCAGGCTTGCCGCCTGACGCTCGGTGCGCTGCGACATCTCCTGGGCGGCGTCCGAGATTTCCTTCGCTCCCGTCGCAATGTCCGCAGCGTGGGTGTCGATCTCGTTCAACGCCGCCGCTAGCTGCTCCAGCGCCGCATTGAAGTCGTTCTGCAGCCGGCGGTATCCGGGCGGAAGGTCGTAATCCATTCGGAAGGTCAGATCGCGCATCGCCAGCGCCTTGAGCCCCTCGCCGAACGACGACACCACCAGTTCCTCGCTGCGCGCCTGCGCCTCTTCCTCGGCCTTCTTCTGCGCCGCCTCGGCCGCCTCGCGGTCCTTCTCTCGCTGGATCACCGCCGCCTCGCGGTCCTTCTTGTTCTGCTCGAAGGTCGCGATCGCCGAATTGAAGTTCTCTTGCAGCGCCCGATAGGCCGGCGGCATGTCGGCGATAAGCCGGTAATCCAGCCGCTCCGCCGCCAGCGCCTTGAGGCCCTCGCCGAAGGTGCCGACCACCAGTTCCTCGCTGTGTTTCTGCGCCTCGGCTTCCGCCCGCTTCTGCTCCTCCGCCGCCCGTGCCTTGGCCGCTTCGGCCTCCACTCTATCGGCCTCCTGACGCTTCATCGCCTTATTGAAGTCGAGGATCACCTTCGCCAGCGTGCCGAACTCGTCCTTGCGCTCGGTATAGGGCACGTCGGTGGTGTAATGCCCGTTCTGCGCCGACTCCATCAGGCCGCTTAACGGCTTGAACGGCGCAAACAGACGCCGGAAGATCCAGCCGCCGGTCACGGCGCCGACCAGCGCCAGCACGATCCCCGCCAGCCCGGCCATCATCGCCGTGTCCTCGAACGTCTTGTTGAACACGCTCTTCTCGAACCCGACAAACAGAATGCCGACGGTATTACCGCCCCGATCCTTCAACGGCACATAAGCGGTAACGTAGGGTTTCTTCAGAATTTCGGCCTCGCCGTAATAGGCTGCGCCGCCTTTCAGCACCGCATCGTAAACGGGGCCTTTCGTCAACTTGGTCCCGACGGCACGGCTGCCATTGGGTTTCTTGACATTGGTGGCAATGCGGGTATCGCCTTGAAAAATCGTAGCCACACCGCCGAAGGCGGAGACCACCGCATCGACGCCGGTGAAGTCGCCGTTAAGCTTGCGGTCGCCGCAATACAGCGCGCCATCCTTGAGGGAATACGGCAGCCGTTCCGGGTTCACGATAAATCCGGCGGCGGAAATGTTCTGCTTGAGCCGCTCGGTTCCGAGAATCGGTCGAAAATGATTGAGAATGAAGACCGTACACACGACAATGCAGGCGAACAACAGACCCACGATCAAGGCAATCGCCTTAGCCGATACGGTATGGAGACCAAAATTCTTAATCATAGAGCACCCTTCGTTTGCCGTCTTTCGATAAAGACAAAACGAGTAAAAATGATGCACCTGAGATCAGAAAGAATATCTTAACGACGCCATTTCAGCCGGAAGCAAGCATAACCGTAACGTGATAAACGAGAAATGAAGCCGCATAGGCGAGCGCCAGCATGTAGAAAAAGGCGACCAACATCATCCTTGTACTGCCGGTTTCGCGCCGGATGACCGCCAGGGTCGAGGCACATTGCGGCGCGAAAACGTACCACGCCAAGAAAGCCAGCGCGGTGGCGAGGCTCCATTTTCCGGCCAGCACCGAGGCGACGCCGGAGGATACGTCGCCGCCGCCGGAGATCGAATAAACGGTACCGAGCGCCGCCACCGCCACCTCGCGCGCCGCCATGCCTGGAACCAGGGCCATCGCAATCTGCCAGTTGAAGCCGATCGGCTGCAGCACTGGTTCGATGAAACGGCCGATGGCGGCGGCGTAGCTGTAATCGATGGCCGGGCCGGAGGCGCCGGGCGGAGGCGCGGGAAAACTGGCGAGGAACCAAATCAAGACCATAATGGCGAAGATTGTGGTGCCGGCACGCGTCAGGAACGAACCGGCCCGCGTGGCCAATCCCAACGCCACGCTTTTGGCTTGCGGCACTTTATAATCCGGCAGTTCGAGCATGAAAGGCGGTATCGGCGCCTCGCGCCAAAACAGCTTCTTGGCGGCGAATGACACCGCAAGCGCGCTGGCGATGCCGGCGGCATATAGCCCGAACATCACCAAACCTTGCAAACTGGCCCAGCCCCATAAATACCGGTTGGGGATGAAGGCGGAAATGATAAGCGTATAGACCGGAATACGCGCCGAGCAGGTCATCAGGGGCGCGACCAGAATGGTGGTCAGCCGGTCGCGCCTCTGATCGATTACCCGCGCCGCCATGATGCCGGGAATGGCGCAGGCGAAACTGGACAAGAGCGGAATAAAGGCACGCCCGTGCAGACCGGCACCGCCCATGATGCGATCCATCAGGAAGGCGGCGCGCGCCATGTAGCCGAAGTCCTCCAGCAACAGAATGCACAGGAACAGAATGAGGATCTGCGGCAGGAAAATCACCACGCTGCCGACGCCGGCGATCACCCCGTCGACGATGAAGCTCTGCAAAAGGCCGGTCGGCAAATGCGCCTTGGCCAGATCGCCGAGCGCGGTAAAGCCGGAATCGATCGCATCCATCGCCGGCGCGGCGCCAACAAACACCGCCTGGAACATCACGAACATGACGGCAAACAATGCCATGAGTCCGAACACCGGATGCAGCAGGACCGCATCGAGTTTGGCGGTCAAGGCATCGCGCGTTTGCGGATGCCTTACCGCAGCGCGGATGACGGCATCGGTCTCGCGCAGGAGGCCGCGCAAATCGGCACTCGACGGCGGCTGCCAGACGATTTCGCCACGCGGCAAATCCTCGACGGCAAGCCGGTCGAGGCGATCCGCAAGGGCGCAAACGCCGCCGCCGCGCACGGCCACCGCCGTGGTCACCGGAATGCCGAGCAAGCGCTCCATCGCCGCGACATCGATGACAAAACCGCGTTTCGCCGCGATGTCGGCCATGTTGAGCACCAGCATCATCGGCAAGCCGACATGCTTCAATTCCAGCACCAGCCGCAAAGAAAGCCTTAGGTT
This sequence comes from Alphaproteobacteria bacterium UBA1303, assembly GCA_002307315.1. Classification (GTDB taxonomy): domain Bacteria; phylum Pseudomonadota; class Alphaproteobacteria; order Micropepsales; family Micropepsaceae; genus Rhizomicrobium. The sequence continues at coordinate 17,753 of DBTZ01000019.1, read as the reverse complement.
AGTGGAATCGGCAACGCAGAGCAGAAAATCGGGACGTTTCTCGCCGGCAAACCGCCCCAACACAACATCGCGGGTGACTTCCTCGTCGGGGCTGCGGGCACGCAAGGAATAGGTGCCGGGCAAATCGATCAGCGAAAACACATTGCCGCTTTGGGTCTTGAAACGGCCGAATTTGCGCTCGACGGTGACGCCGGGATAGTTTGCCACCTTCTGCCGCTTGCCGGTCAGCGCGTTGAACAGAGCGGTCTTGCCGCAATTGGGCGCGCCGACCAACGCTATGCGGTGAAACGCCTTTTCGGGAGAAATCGGCGTCGCACTTGCGTCGGCAACCTCGGAATCGACTTGATGGCAGGAACCGGTCATTTTACCAGGATCGCCATCGCCTCGCGGCGTCGCAATGCAACGGTGGAGCCGTTGACCCTAACCGCGATGGGGTCGCGGCCGATCAGCCCTTCATGAAGAATTTCGACATTCGACCCCTCGACGAAGCCGAGTTCGATCAGACGGCGTTCCATTTCGTCCGCCGACAGACCGTGTCCGACGCCGGGATCGATGGCGACAACATGCCCACTGTAACCGAGTGCCGCCCGCCCGAGCGGGGTACTGACCTTGGCGGCAGCGGAAAAATCACCCCTCATCGACAAAACCCATACTTGCGACCAATTCTCAATCACAATTCACACCAAAATGCCCCTAAAGTCAAGCGCCTCTCTCGCCGCAGGCACTATGGCCAAGCGATCCCATTATTCTGGTTGAATCTTTTGTCCCTACTAGAAATACAAATCCCGCGCGCCCTGGCCGATTTCGCATAAGCGCTGATCGGTCTTGCGCTGCAGCTTGGGATTGGGAATCTGCTTCATATAGTCTCGAATGACCTTCTCACCGATTTCGCGGGTCTCGGGCGAGGCGAAGTCTTCCAGATATTCCTTGAAGGTCAGGATGGCGTTGGGCTGACAGAGGTTCTGAATCTCGCCGACCTTGGCCAGCGACATGAAGCGGTCGCCGGTACGCCCGTGGCGATAGCAGGCGGTGCAGAACGACGGCAGAAAGCCGGCCTGACAGATCGACTGGATCACCTCGTCGAGCGTACGCTCGTCGTTGACCTGGAACTGCGGCGGCTGGGTGGGATCGCGTTTTTTGATCTCGTCGTAATAGCCGCCGACGCCGGTGCACGAGCCGCCCGACAGTTGCGAAATGCCGATGCGCAGAATCTCGTCGCGAAATTCCTGGTTCTCGCGGGTGGAAACGATCATGCCGGTATAGGGTACCGCAAGGCGGATGATGGCGACGAGCTTTTTGAAGTCGTGATCGTTCACCAGATGGGGAAAACTGTCGAGATTAATGCCGGATGCGGGGCGGATGCGCGGCACCGAAATGGTGTGCGGGCCGACCCCGAATACGGCTTCGAGATGCGCCGCGTGCTGCATCAAAGCCAGCATTTCGAACTTGTAGTCGTAGAGACCGAACAACACGCCGGCGCCGACATCGTCGATACCGCCCTCCATCGCCCGGTCGAAGGCGGTGGTGTGCCAATCGTAATCGTGCTTGGGGCCGACCGGATGTTTCTGGGCATAGGTGGCGCGGTGATAGGTTTCCTGGAACAGAATGTAGGTGCCGATCTGGGCGGCATGCAGCATCTTGAATTCGTCGACCGTGGTGGCGGCGATGTTGATGTTGATGCGGCGGATGTTGCATTTCTTGACGTCGACCGAATAGACGGCATCGATGGCGTCGAGAATGTAGCCGATCGGACAGTTTTCCGGGTCTTCGCCGGCTTCCATGGCGATGCGCTTGTGGCCCATCTCCAGCAGGATGCGGGTTTCTTCCTTGATCTCTTCCGTCGTCAGCTTGCGGCGGGGAAATTTGTGACCGGCGCCGTAGCCGCAATAGACGCATTTGTTGATGCAGAAATCGCTGACGTAAAGCGGAGCGAACAGCACCAGCCGGTTGCCGTAGATGGCTTGCTTGACCGCAATCGCCGTCTTGAAAAGTTCTTTCGTCAGTTCGGGATCGTCGACGGAAAGCAGTACCGCAACTTCTTCCAGGGTCAACCCGTCCGCCAGCGCCGCTTTTTTGAGAATGGTTTCCGCTTCGTTGAGGCTCGCCCGCCGCTTGCCTTCTTCCAACGCGGCAAAGATGGCATTTTCGTCGATGAAATCGGCCGTACGCGTTGCCATGTGCATCTCTCCCGTCGGGCTCATCCCCCGACATTTATTCGCCTTGGGACAGCCCGAAAAAAAGTCCCAAATTCACTCTTTTTCAGAATAGCGACAAAGCACATTATCTTTCGCTGTCAAGAGAAATAGTTGCAATTGCCGGTTTTCGATATAACCATCGCAAAAACATGGATACGGATAGGAATACCTGGTTGTCGTCGTCCCAGGCCAAGGGTTAGATTGTTGCGTATGATGAGCCGATTGAGAATCTCGTTTGCATTGGCGGCGATGTTGCTTGCAGCGCAAAGCGGTTTTGCCGCCGACACGGAATTCACCAAGCAGGCACTCGGCGCCGCCCGCGCCATCAAGGACGGCAAGAACGACGAAGCGCTTGCCACACTGGACCGCTTGCTCAAACGCTACCCCAAAGCAGCCGATCTCGATCTGGTCTACTGGCTGACCTGCAAAGCCTACACCGCCGAAGCGAATTACGACGCGGCGATAACCTATTGCTCGGCAGCGATCTTGCGCAACCAACGCAATGCCAATTTTATCGCCGATCGCGGCAAAGCCTATTTTCTGCGCGGAGACGCCGCCAAGGCACGCGGCGATCTCGATATCGCCGCGGCCATGAACACCGACAAACCGTTCGTATACGGCATGCTTGCCCGTCTGTACTGGGATGCGGGCGAAACGGTCAAGGCAAAAATTGAAGTCGCCAAAGCGCTGCGGTTGAATGCGCGAGAAGAAAACGCCCTTCAGGTTCGGCTTGCCGCCCGTCATGCACCGGCGCAGACGCAACAGGATATAGCGGTTCGACCCATGCCGCGGGTGCCGCCGCCAGCGGCGGCAATCGCCACATCCGGCACATCGGCACCGGCAAAGCCGGCTCAGCCACTGCGCACCGCAGCCCTCCTTGAAGCCGTACCGCCGCAGAAAGCCGCAGAAGCCAAAGATGGGCAAAGCGACAACAAGACAGGGGGCGCAGCTTCTGCCCTACCGGCCGGGGCGCCTCCCTGGTGGAAAAATACGCCGCCGGTTCCCGCCTATGATGCCAGCCGGCAACAGCGGCCCGATATGACCGTCAATTGCGCACGGACACGCGTTCCTGCGGAAAAATTGATCTGCTCCGATGCCGACCTGCATCGTCAGGACGGCGAAATGGTCCGGCTATTCCGCCGGGTGCAACAGATCGCTGCCGACGAAGCGGCTATGGAAGCCGACCAGCGCGACTGGATCGAAGGTGGTCGCAACGCCTGTCGCAGTCGATCTTGTCTCCGCGCCAGCTTTGCCAACCGACGGCTCGAATTGAAACTGTGGCTCGACGATTAGCGCAACGTGCGCAAAGGTGTGTTCACTTTTGCGCGGAAAGTTGCGACCAAGCAAAACTGCCGTCATGCGTAAGCTTATCATCCTCGCCAACGCCCTCATCCGCGATGATCGCTGCCGGACACAATATCCTGCTTGACCATAACGGATACTCTAGCCTCACGGCAGTCCGATTTTTACCATGTTGTTCATGCGGGTAAGCTCCTTCGCCCCATCGAGCGTTACTCTGACCTCTGCCCCCTTCAGTGCAAAACCGGCGGGTACGGCAAGCTTCACCGTTGCCGTTACCGGTTTGAGGTCTCTCGGCGCCGGCAACGCCGGAACCTTGGCGGTTACCGCAGCCTTGCCCTTGGCATCGGCCAGTTCCAGCGTGCCACCAGCGGCATCCTTGGCGCCAAGACTGTGTACCGTCACGGTAATTTCGCCCTGGCCGATCTTAACGTCCTCCGGCCCAATACCGAGATCGGCGCGTGCCTCCGGTGCGTCGGTCGGCGTCTTCAACGTAAATTCGTAAACCGTCGTCTTGCCGGGCGCGAAAACCACATCGGTCGATGCCGTTTTCTCGAAGGCAATGGTCTTGGCTTTGGCGTTGTCCGGCAGTTTGTCGACGGCAGCCGCGATGCCGGACCTCACTTCCCACTCTCCGGCGTTGACATTCCAGCCGGTCATCGTGGCCTGCACAGGCTGCTTGGAGATGTTGTAGGCGATAACCTTGAAATGGTCCGGCATAGCTTCGGGCATCAGAATGCCGACCTTCAGTGCCCCCTCGGGATCGGCAAACGACCAGCTTACCGTCGCGCCGGGGTAGGCATTGTTGCGAACCAAGCCGACGCCGCCCATACGGGTACGTTGCAGATAGGCGTTGTCGACCTCTACCCGATCGGTCCACCAATGCCCCTCGGTCTGGGTATACATGGTGGTACCCTGAGCCCTTAGCTCTTCGCCGAATAGATCCTCGAGATATTTCTTGTCGCCGGTTTTCTGCCAAGCCAGATACCGTTCGAACTTATCGGCCGACGGCTTGGACGCGCGCTTGACCGCCTCTTCGCCCCAGCTATCGTGGCGATTCAGAACGTCCATCAGATTTTCGTTGAGATTGACGGCGCCCTTGAGGTTGACCTTGTCGAGCGCGACGCGCGCCCCGCCGACCGAGGTTTCGTACCCGGTGCCCGACCGTTCGATGTTGGCGAGAATCGGCGTGAGGTATTTTTTATCGCCGGTCCAACGATAGGCCGTCCACAGCGTCTGGATCGGAGACGTGCCGGTCGGCATGGTGCCGCGCGTGGCATCGGTGCGCCAATTGATCTCGTCGGGGAACCACCAGGAACCGTCTGCTTGCTTCTTGCCGTGGGCGAGGATGCCGTCGGCAAGTCCGACGATGAATTTCTTCGCGGTCGGATCGCCGTTATAATATCCCACCAGAATGCCGGGATGCATAATGACGTAGGAATAGTACTTGCCCCATTCCCACGGACCTTCGCGATAGCTGTCGGTGCCGCTGTACCAGTTGGTGTTGAAATGCATGTGTCCGGCGGGATTGACGGAGATAATACGGTTGTAGGCGTTTACCGTCTCCATCAACCGTTCGACCACTTTGGGATTGCCGTAGTCGAGATACATGGCCTCGCAGTTGCTGTTGACGCCGTCCTCGTAGGCATGCAGTTCGTCAAGCATCAAGGTGGACAGCCCGTTGGTCATCATACCGTTGCGGTAGACCGCATCGACCACCCGCTTAAGCGACGTCTTGACCTTGTCGCGGTCGACGCCGAGCAGATACAACCCCGGCCATTGTTCCACCAGATCGGTGTCGTCGGACAAGCCGCCGCCGAAATCGCCGTAATCGGCCTGACGATTGTCTATCCACCAATTGACGAAACGCCGTACGCCCTTGAGGGATTCAATCTGACGAAATGCCCACAGCGGAACGCCCTTGGGCGGCACCGGCTGGACGAAGGCGAGTTTGCCCTGACTGCCGTAGGTAATATCGGTCCAGTATTCGCGGGCGAGTTTGTTGTCGGGATCGACCCGCAACAGATCGGTCATGTCGGCGACGACCCGCTGGTAAAGCGCCTCGCGCTTGGATGCGGTGTGCTCCTCGACCAGGAAGCCCCAGTTATCCTTGACCTGCATGAAGCGGTCTTCGATATGCTCCTTCAGCGCCGCTTGACGATCCTTGAACTTGAGTTCGATCTTTGTACCGTCGAGTGCCGCGGCATCGAAGTCCGGACTGGCGCTGGCGAAAGTGAGGTAAAGGCTTTTGTTGGGCAGGATGCGATCGCGCAAATCCAGCCATACCGTGCGTTGTTCGCCCGGTTTCACGGCAACCGTCACGTCGAACATGTTGCGTTCGGGCCAGATCGGATCCTTGACCTGGATGTTGATCGGGATCAGCCCGGATGCATCCGGCTTGGCCTTCAGTGCCGGGATGGTGACGGCGATGCCGTCCAGGCCGTCGTGCATATTCTCCCAGCCGTAGCCCCAGGAACGATACAGCATCAGATTGGCCGGCGAGGCACCGTACTCGTACGGAATCAGCACATGCACCAAAGGCAGCTTTCTACCGGCATCGGCCGGCCGCGGCCGCGACGGCGCGGCGTCAGGCAACGCCACGACGATCGCACTCTCATCCGGCGTATAACGGCCTTTAATGAAAGCATTGAGTTCGTCGAGATCGGGCGAATCCGCGGCGGCATTCGCGCGTATCGCATAGGTTTGGGTCACCGAACCGGTGGGGATTTTCCCGGGTACGATATTGTAGGCGGAAACTTCCTGAATCGGGGTTTCCTGCTCGATATTGTTGAACCGCAGAATGCCGCCGATGCGTTCTTCGGATAATTGATGATAGGTGCGCTGCTGCCCTTTGGCGCGTTCGGCGATCGTCGCTTCCTTCGTCTTGTCGTCCTTGGCATAGGTCAGCGTGCCGAAGGCCGCGCCTTGAATCTCGACATGGTTCCACGGCTCGTCCGCGACGCTCAAGGCATAGGTTTTTCCTCCGTCGACATACACGTTCCAATCCGGCAGCGGAAAGTAATCGGACCGGCCGGGTAGCCGCGACCGGTTGTAGACGCCGGGCCAAGTGGTCTCGGCGATGCCGTCGATACCCTTGTACATGAACTCCTTGACGTCTTTGGCTTCGAGAAAAGCCACCTTGCGGATGGTCGTGACCGGCGAAGACAATTCCGTCGGCGGATCGCCCGGACGGTTGAAGCCATAGCGTAGGCGCCACTCCGCCAAAACGTCCGCATTGCGCAAATCGCCGCCGGTTTGGGCGGCAACGGCGGGAACGTCGCCCTTCGCCAGCGCGGCAATCTGATCGGCGTCGAGGGCATGATCGTAGATGCGCATCTCGTCGTAATCGCTGCCGCGCATGAAATTGTAACGGCTCATCACTTGATGCGGCGATACCGCACGATACGCCATACCGAACTGATCGAGACCGGAATCATAAACCGCCTTCAGCTTCTTCTCGGCGACCAGCTTGCCGTCGACGTAGAGTCTGACGCCGTCGTTCTCGTCCCAGGCGAAGGCGATATGCGACCAGGCGTCGGGCGGCGGCAATTCGGAAAGCGCGAACGACACCCGGGTGCGGGCCAGATTGTTATCGGTGACGAAAGCGTCGAAGCCATGACCATTGTAGTCGATGCGCAAGAACGCCATGTCCCAACTGGAATGGTCGGCATAGCCGGCCGAGAACAATACGAAAGGCGCCCGGCCCAGCGCCGTGCGCGCCCGCCAGTAGAACGAAACCGTGCCGCGCTTGGCGTAAATGTTGCCGGGTGCCTTCCAACTGAGAACGCTGTTATCCCCGGCCTTGAGCGCTCCATTCTCCCGTCCGTTCGTAACCACGGCGGCGTTGGCGGAAAAATTCGGCACCGCCTCGCCTTTGGCGAAATCGGCGGTCAACGACTTGTCCGCCGAAAGATAGAACAATAAACCGGAATTGTCTGCCTCGGCCACAGCCGGTACGGCGGACAGCAACGATACCAACACCAGACGGCTGGCATGGCGGCGGAGAAGACGGATCGAGCGATCGGTCATGCTTGATCTTCCCTGTTTGCTGCGGCGACAATGATGCCGACGGCGCGGTTTCTTTGCCCTTGAAGCTAAAGCGCAAAGAGGAACGCAACAAGCCAAAATGACACCGGTAGCAAAATATTCATTGCCATCCGCCCTCACATCCGCGTGAAACCCAAACCGACCTTGAATGCTGAAATGCTCTAACTCTTTGTTTTGTCGCGCTTCATATCCAAAAACCGCTTGACGGCAATGTCGCGCACTCTGCCGCCGCACGCGGGGGGGGGAGGGGGCGGACGCATGTCAGGATATGCAGGCGGTTCTTGCGAATATGGGGGCCGATCCGCAGCAATCGTCTACACATGCATGTGAACGGCCGATCGCATCATCCGATGCCGTTTTCTATTGGTCGCACCGGCAGCGGCCGCTATGTTTGCACGACGATAGAACGTGACCGATTTATCGGAAAACCGCGAGGTTCGCCGATTGGAGAAAAAAGGGCATCGTCCAGCCGATATTCCGTCGGTTGCCGTTACCGAAACGCTTCGAGCCGGCCGCGAATGCCGTCGTCTGTTCCACCAAATGGCGCGAGATCATCATGAGAAAATTGAAATTCTCTACCGTTGCGGCACTGAGCTGCTATTTGACCGTATGCGGCATCGCCGATGCGCAGGATTTTCGCACGCTGGCAAGCCGCAAGGCGGAAAGCATCGTCGCCGGTCTCACCCTCGACGAGAAAGTCGGACAATTGCTCAATGTCGCCCCGGCGATTCCGCGCCTGGGCATACCCGCTTATAATTGGTGGACGGAATCGTTGCACGGCGCGATGGGCACCGTTCCCACCACGAATTTTCCCGAACCGATCGGCTTGGCCGCGACGTTCGACGCTGCGTTGGTAACCCGCATCGCCTCCGTCATCAGCGACGAAAATCGCGGCTTGCACGCCCTCGGTCGCAAGACCGGCCATTTGGGCAAGATCGGCACCGGTCTCGATACCTGGTCGCCAAACATCAATCTGTTTCGCGATCCGCGCTGGGGCCGCGG
>DBTZ01000019.1:4790-8940 GCA_002307315.1 Alphaproteobacteria bacterium UBA1303 | reverse complement strand
GGAAACCTACGGCGAAGATCCGTTTCTAACGGCGCGAATGGGTGTCGCCTATGTGCGCGGCATGCAGGGACCAAACCCGGATTTGCCGGACATTATCGCTACGCCGAAGCACTACGCCGTACACAGCGGCCCGGAATCGACGCGGCACTCCGCCAATGTATACGTGTCGCCGCACGATATCGAAGATACCTATCTTCCGGCATTCCGCGCGGCGATCGTCGAAGGCAAGGCCGGCTCGATCATGTGCGCCTACAACCGCATCGACGGGCAGCCCGCCTGCGCCAGCGATTTTCTGCTGAAGGAACGTTTGCGCGGCGCCTGGGGCTTCGACGGTTACGTAGTGTCCGATTGCGACGCGGTAAAGGACATTGCCGACAATCACAAATACGCCCCCGATCAGGCCGCCGCGGTTGCCGCCGCCATGAAGGCCGGCGTCGACAACGAATGCAACGGCGACATGCTGCTCGGCATGGGCGGCACCGCCGAGCGCTACAAGGAAGCGCTGAAACGCGGATACATTTCCGTCGGCGACATCGATCGCTCACTGGTGCGGTTGTTTTCGGCGCGGCTGCGCAACGGGGATCTGCCCGGCATGGACCGGCCCGACGCCAAGCCGGCCCCGGTTCCGCCATTGACGACCGACGAGCACACGGCACTGGCGCTATCCGCCGCGGAGAAAAGCCTCGTGCTTTTGAAGAACGACGGCATTCTGCCGCTTAAATCCGATCTTCGCCTTGCCGTAGTCGGACCGCTCGCCGATTCGACCCGCGTTTTGCGGGGCAATTACTCCTCCATGCAATCGGCGCCTCCGGTGTCGGTTTTGGATGGCCTGAAAACAGCCATGCCGGGCGCGAAGATCGTCCACGTACCCTTTGGTCCGTCGTTGACCGACGGCGATTCAATCCCCGAATCGGCGCTTATGACCCCCGACGGCAAACCGGGGCTGAAAGCCGAGTACTTCAACGCAACGCGCGCGCCGGTCGTCGGCCAGGGCTCTTTCAACGAGGTGCTGGATCAATTCCGCAAGACGATTTATGCGAAGAAGCCGGCGCTGGTGCGCATAGAGACCGGCATGGCCGCCCGCGGCTACGACAGCGCCAAAGTGGCCGAACATCATCGCGTAGTTTGGACGGGCTTTCTGGTCCCGCCCGAAACCGGCATCTATCGGATCGCCTTGGGCGGAATGCTTGCCAAAGCGACCCTGGACGGCAAGCCGGTCGGAAACATCGAACGTTCCGGTTGGGGCGAACTGCCGAAATTCTCCAATGTAACGCTGGAGAAGAACAAACGTTATCCGCTGCGGGTCGAAGCGGAAGCCCACGGATTATCCGGCGTCGATCTGCTTTGGACGCGCATTTCCGACGCACCCGAGGCCGCCTTGAAAACCGCCGCCGCCGAAGCGGACGTGATCGTCGCGGTAGTCGGCCTCACCTCCGATCTAGAAGGCGAGGAAATGAAGATACAGGTCGAAGGTTTCTCGGGCGGCGATAAAACTTCGCTCGATCTGCCGGCCGATCAACGCGCGCTGCTCGAACAGGCCAAGGCGACCGGAAAACCCCTTGTGGTGGTGGCGATGAACGGCAGCCCGATTGCGCTGCAGTGGGCGAAAGACAACGCCGCGGCCATCGTCGAGTCCTGGTATTCGGGGCAGGCCGGCGGCTTGGCCGTGGGCAATGTCCTGTCGGGCAAAGTCAATCCGGCCGGACGGTTGCCGTTGACGTTCTATAAATCCGTGGCCGATTTGCCGCCGTTCGACGATTATTCCATGAAAGGCCGCACCTACCGCTACTTCGCCGGAACGCCGGTCTACCCGTTCGGCTTCGGCCTCAGCTACACCAGCTTCGCCTATGCGCCGCTTAGCGTCGAACCCATCGACGGCTTGCCGGAAAAAGGCATCAGGGTTGCGACCGCCGTCAGCAATACCGGAACGCGCGACGGCGAAGAGGTGGCCGAGCTTTATCTGACCCCGCCCGCCTTTGCCGGCGCGCCGCGGCTCGCGTTGCGCGGGTTTCAGCGCGTTGCCTTGAAAGCCGGCGAAACGCGAAAAATCGCATTCGAACTGACCGCGCGAGATCTCAGCTTTGTGGCTGAGGACGGCGTGCGTCAGGTTTTCGCCGGCTCGTATAAGGTCGATGTGGGTTCGGGACAACCCGATGCCGGGATTGCCCATCAGTCGGGCAAGTTCGTTCTGACGAACGCCGTCACCATACCGGAATAAGCCAATCGCCGCTTACGCGTCGATAATAACAACGAAACCGCTATCGCCGACAGCCCCGGCCTCAAGCCGGACGGCCAGAACGGTGTCAGGTTCACATGGGAGGTAATACATGCACAATAAGAATAACCTGTTGGTTTCCCGCCGAGGCGCTCTCGAAGGCTCTCTGGCGCTCGGCTTGATATCTATGCTGCCGGCCGGAGCATCCGCCGCATCGGCATCCGCTGTTGCCGCGGCGGTGGATGCCGGCAAACCCGGTCACCCGATCGCCGATTACATCTTTGGCGGTTTTCTCGAACATGGCGGCAACCTTATCAATTACAGCTTGTGGAGCGAAGTGCTCGACGACCGGAAATTCTTTTTTAAGGTCGATTCGACGCCGATGCCGACCCCGAAGGGTCGCTTTTCGATGATGATGGGCGGGCGCAAGTGGATGCCGATCGGCCCCGATGCGGACGTGACGATGGATACTGTCGCGCCTTATGTCGGCGAGCAAAGCCCCGTCGTCCATCTAGCAGGAAATGCGGCCCGCGGCATTGCCCAGGACAGCTTGTCACTGGCCAAAAAGGACTATACCGGGCGCATCGTGCTGGCCGCCGATCCCGGCGCCGAGATTTCCGCCACCTTGATCTGGGGCCGGGGTGCGCACAATCGCCAGACAGTCCGGGTGACCGCCGGCACCAATTGGACCAAGGCGCCGATCAAATTTTCCTGCAAGGGGGCGACCGCCAACGGCCGTCTTGAGATCGTCGGCAAAGGCTCGGGTACTGTCCGTATCGGCGCCGTATCTTTGATGCCGGCGGACAACATCAAGGGTTTCCGCGCCGATACCATCGCTTTGATGAAGGAGATAAACGGCAGAATTCTACGCTTGCCCGGCGGCAACTTTATTTCCGCCTACGACTGGAAGAACACCGTCGGCGATCCCGACAAGCGTCCGCCGATCGAGGATCCGGTGTGGTCGAAGATGGGCCGGGTGATTCAGCCCAACGACGTCGGCGTCGACGAGCTGATCCAAATGTGCCAACTGATCGGCGTCGAACCGTATTGGTGCGTCAACACCGGCTTCGGCGAACCGCGTTCCGGCGGCGAATTGGTCGAATACGTCAACGGCGCCGCCGACACGTTCTGGGGCGCCAAGCGCGCGGCAAACGGTCACCCGGAGCCGTATAAGGTCCATTACTGGAACATCGGCAACGAGATGTACGGCCACTGGCAGTGGGGGCACATGGCGCCCGGCCAGTACCACGACAAGCACAAGCTGTTCGCACGCGCGATGAAAAAAGCCGATCCGTCGATCTATATCATCGTGCCAGGCGGCTTTGCCGACGAAATCACCACCGGACAAGGCATGATGCCGGATTCCGGCAGCCCCAATCTGGTTGCGTTCGGCTCGGAGCGCGATTGGGCCGGTGGGATGCTGAAGGATTGCTACGGCACCTTCGACGCCCTGGCGACCCATGCCTATCCGTCCGAAGGCAAGCACTTCAATCTGGCGATCGGCAAGAACGAGCCGGTGGAACAGACTATGGTCGAATGGGCACGGATGCCCGCCGATCGCGTTGCCACTATGGCCGACTGCTGGGAGGAATATAAAAAGCGCTTCCCCGCCCTCAATGAAGGCAAGGTAAAGGTGTTCTTCGACGAGTGGGCCTATCACTTCCAGCAGGACTACAAGGGCTGTCTCGCCATCGCCCGCTGCTTCCACGAGTTCTTCCGCCTTTCCGACTTCATCGACATGGCAGGCTATACCATGGCGACCGCTTGGCTGAACTACGACCGCACCCAATCGGTGATCAGTGCCACCGGCCGCGTGTTCCAGCTCTACAATTTCCACTTCGGCCGGATTCCGGTGGCGGTGAACGGCAATTCGCCGGTGCCGCCGCCGAAATATCCGATCGGCGGCGATCAGCCGAAGGTCAACACCGGCAGCCC
>DBTZ01000019.1:0-4547 GCA_002307315.1 Alphaproteobacteria bacterium UBA1303 | reverse complement strand
AGCCGAAGGTCAACACCGGCAGCCCGACGCATCCGCTCGATGTCTCGGCCGCGCTGACGAGCGATAAGAAAGCGCTTGTCGTTTCCGTCGTGAACGTTACCGACAAGGAAACCCCGCTCGAACTGGGATTGGAGGGGTTCAAGGCCGCCCCCAAGGGCCGCTGCTGGAAGCTGAAGAGCACCGCCGGTCTCGACGGCCAGAACGCCATCGGCAAGGCACCGGAGGTGGTCATTGCCGAGGATACCTTCGATGCAACCCAAAAAGTGCTGACGGCGGCTCCGTACAGCATCGTCCTTTATCGCTTCGAAGCGGTGTAATACCAAGCTGCATGGGAAAGACCCCATGCAGCTTTATGGCGTTCAAACGCCACGCAGGCTTATCGGGACGGCGGCGCACGCGATCAGATCCGCGTCGCCGTCCCGCTCGCTGCAAAGCCGCCTCGGCAACCGCCAAAGCGGATTTACCGCTTCAATTCGATGATGTCGAAGACCGATTCCTGCACCGGATAGGGCAGTTCCAGCTTCGCCCGGCCGTCGGCCAGAAGCGACAGCACGCCCACCTGATCGTCGGGCGTCGTCACGGCCCCTGCAGACGCGCGATTGCCGGAATAGGCGTGTTTGGGTTCGTCCTTCACCGACATGGCGCCGAGATAGACCAAGCTGCCGCTTTCGGGATAGAGCATTCCGGCGGTACGCGCCGAGCCGTTAATCTTTTCGAATTTCATTATTCCGTCCTGGACGGAAATTCGGCAGGAAAACCACGTATAGACGATGGCCGGGGTGACGCCGCCGAGCTTCATCTGCCGGCAACGCCAAAGGCCTTCAAGCCTGGCGCTTGAGGCGGGAACGCTGCGAACCGCCATGATGGAGCGGATGACGGACAAATCGGCAGGGGCGGCCCCTTGCGCTTCGGCCAATCCTTGCGTGCGCGCTTCGGCGATTTTCTCCAACCGTCCGGCATCGGCTTGCGAAATCTCGGACTGCCAGCCGGCAAAGGCCGGCGCCGCCAAAAACAGACCGAAAGCTACCGCCAGCGTGCCATTTCGGAACATATGCGGCCACTCCTATTCGTTGCCGCTCCATCCTTGCAATTCCGATACCGGCGGCATGCCGACCACATTGTAACCGGCATCGACGAAATGGACCTCGCCGGTCACGGCCGCCGCCAAGTCGCTCAAGAGATAGAGCGCCGCCCCGCCGACGTGGGGCAATTCGATCGCCATACCGAGCGGGCTCTGCGCCTTGTTCCATTTGAACACGGTACGCGCATCGCCGACGCCGGCGCCGGCCAGCGTACGCATCGGCCCCGCACTGATGGCGTTGACCCGGATGCCGTCGCTACCCAAATCGGCGGCGAGGTATTTGACCGAGGCTTCGAGCGCCGCCTTGGCCACCCCCATCACATTGTAGCTCGGCATCACTTTCTTGCCGCCGATATAGGTCATGGTCAGCATCGCCCCGCCCTCGTTCATTATGGCGGCTGCGCGCCGGGCGGCAGCGGTGAAGGAATAGCACGACACCGACATTGTGGTGAGGAAGTTCTGACGGGAGGTATCGACGTAGCGGCCCTTCAGCTCGTTGCGGTCGGAAAAGGCAATGGCGTGGACCAAAAAATCGAGATGGCCCCATTCGGCTTTAAGGGCGGCAAACAAAGCGTCGAGATCTTCGTCCTGCTCGACGTCGCCGGGCAACACGATAGTCGAGCCGATCGATTGGGCCAACGGCATAAGCCGTTTCTTCTGCGCCTCGCCTTGATACGAGAAGGCGATTTCCGCCCCCGATTGGTGCAGCGCAGTGGCGATGCCCCAGGCGATCGAATGATCGTTGGCGACCCCCATAATCAGCCCGCGCTTGCCCTTCATCAAATCGTTCATGCAATTCTCTTCGTTTTGCGACGGTTAAAGACGAATTCGACTTATCCTGAAAACATTCTAGATCTTTTGGAACACCAAGGTGGCATTGGTGCCGCCGAAGCCGAAGCTGTTGGACATCACCCGTTCGATCTTCGCGTCGTCGATCCTTTGGCGCACGATCGGCATGCCTTCGGCTTCGGGCATCAGTTCTTCGATGTTGGCGCTTTCGGCTACAAAGCCTTCGTTCATCTGCACCAGCGCGAAAATCGCCTCCTGCGCGCCGGTAGCGCCCAACGAGTGACCGGCCAACGATTTGGTAGAGTTGATGTAGGGAATCTTCGTCCCGAACACCTCCTTCACCGCACCGATCTCCGCCACATCGCCGACGACAGTCGAAGTGCCGTGGGCGTTGATATAATCGACCGGCCCCTTCACCGTCTCCAGCGCCTGTTTCATGCAGCGCATCGCCCCTTCACCGGACGGAGCGACCATATCGTGGCCGTCCGAGGTGGCGCCGTAGCCGACCAGTTCGCCGTAAATCTTGGCGCCGCGCGCCCGAGCATGCTCCAGCTCCTCCAAGACCACTACGCCGCCGCCGCCGGCAATGATGAACCCGTCGCGATTTTTATCGAAAGCCCGCGAGGCCTTTTCCGGTGTGGCGTTATATTTCGAACTCATTGCCCCCATCGCGTCGAACAGCACCGACAGGGTCCAATCGAGTTCTTCGCCGCCGCCGGCGAACATCACGTCCTGCTTGCCCCACTGGATCATTTCGGCGGCGTTGCCGATGCAATGCGCACTGGTCGAGCAAGCGGACGAAATCGAATAGTTGACCCCCTTGATCTTGAACCAAGTGGAAAGCACCGCCGAGCAGGTCGAACACATGCACTTCGGTACCGCAAACGGTCCTACCCGCTTGGGCGACGCATTACGGGTAGTATCGGCGGCCCATACTTGGGTGCGGGTGGAGGGTCCGCCGGAGCCGACGATCAATCCGGTCTTCGGATTGACAACGTCCTTTTCCTCAAGGCCGGAATCTTTGATTGCCTGGTCCATTGCCAGGAAAGCGTAAGCCGCGGTATCGCCCATGAACCGGCGCGCCCGGCGGTCGATGACGGTATCGAGATCGATGTCGACCCTGCCCTCGACCTGACTGCGAAAGCCGAGCTCCGTGTACTTCGGCGCTGCTTTGATGCCCGATTTGGCTTCGCGCAACGACGTTGTCACTTCGCCGAGCGAATTGCCGATCGACGAAACGATACCCATTCCCGTGACGACGACGCGTCTCATGCTGCATCCTCCCCATATGACTTGCGGCGGAACCATACAGCCCCGCCGCAAAGTCGATCAAACCCTATCGAAACGGCTCAGGCCGTTGCTGCCGGTGCATCATCGGTAAACAGGCCGACGCGCAAATCCTTGGCTTCGTAAATGGTCTTGCCATCCACCTTCACGATACCGTCGGCAATACCCATCACCAAGCGGCGCATGATCACCCGTTTCAAATCGATGCAATAGGTAACCAACTTATTCTCCGGCAGCACCATACCGGAGAACTTCACTTCGCCGACGCCGAACGCCCGCCCCTTGCCGAGCCCGCCCAGCCAGCCGAGGAAGAACCCGACCATCTGCCACATGGCATCGAGGCCGAGACAGCCCGGCATTACCGGATCGTTCTCGAAGTGGCACTTGAAAAACCACAAATCGGGGTTGATGTCGAATTCAGCCACGATCTGGCCCTTGCCGTGTAGGCCGCCAGTATCGGAAATATGGGTGATTCGGTCGAACATCAGCATGGGAGGCATCGGCAGCCGCGCATTGCCCGGACCGTATAGCTCACCCTTGGCGCAGGAAATCAGGCCGGCGAGATCGAAACTCGACGGGCGAGACGGAGATTCTGTGCTCACTTTTTATTATCCTTCAAGTACTTAACTATAAGCCAATAAGGGGGCTGGCCTTCGGTATCGCTCTATGTTAGAAAAGTTCTAACGAAGACTTGCTAGCCTTGGCAATTATGACCTCTCGGTGTCATAGAAGCAAAGGGCTTGATAGAAATTCAAGAATGTGCGGCCGCCATGCGTAAAAAAATACGTGAGACCACCAACGATTCTTTATCATTGCGGTTGCGCTTGGCGGGCCTCCGTCCGACGCGCCAGCGCAGCGAATTGGCCAACCTGTTGTTCCGCAACGGCGATCGCCATCTAACGGCGGAAATACTGCACGCCGAGGCGATGGCGGAAGGTATCAAGGTCTCGTTGGCCACGGTCTACAACACCCTGCACCAGTTCACTCAGGCGGGCCTCCTGCGGCAAGTGGTAGTCGATGCCACCCGCAGCTATTTCGACACCAACATGGGCGACCATCAGCACTTTTATTGCGAAGACGAAGGCGCCCTGATGGATATCCCCGATTCCGGCATCATGGTCGACGCCAGCCGGTTCGTCCCGCCGGCAGGTACGACGGTTCAACGGGTGGACGTAGTGGTGCGAGTCAAGCACAGCTAGAGTATCCGTTATGGTCAAGCAGGATATTGTGTCCAGCAGCGATTATCGCGGTTGAACGTCCGTCGCTCTAGCAGTTTGCTGAAAAACTGAAGTTTACGGGTATTTTGTCGGTTTTTTGTCGAACCGGTTTGCGATTTGAGGCGGCGCATTCGAACCATATCGCCGGTCAGGCCGTTGGCTCGGAGCTCAGG
>DBTZ01000069.1:11311-11662 GCA_002307315.1 Alphaproteobacteria bacterium UBA1303 | reverse complement strand
ACAAGGTCGAGAACACCCGCGAAGGTCAGATTCTCGACTACGACAAGCTGACGCTGACGGTCGAGACCAACGGCGCGGTCACCCCGGACAACGCGGTGGCCTATTCGGCGCGCATTTTGCAAGACCAGCTTCAGGTCTTCATCAATTTCGAAGAACCGCGCGAGCGGGTGTTGGAAGAACAGAAGCCCGATCTCGCCTTCAATCCGGTGCTGCTCAAGAAGGTGGACGAACTGGAGCTTTCGGTGCGTTCGGCCAATTGCCTCAAGAACGACAACATCGTCTACATCGGCGATCTCATTCAGAAGACCGAAGCGGAAATGCTCCGTACGCCGAATTTCGGCCGCAAGTCGC
>DBTZ01000069.1:0-11061 GCA_002307315.1 Alphaproteobacteria bacterium UBA1303 | reverse complement strand
CGCAAGTCGCTGAACGAGATCAAGGCGGTGCTGGCGGAGATGGGCCTGCATCTCGGTATGGAAGTGCCGGGTTGGCCGCCGGAAAACATCGAAGACCTCGCCAAGCGGTATGAGGATCAGTATTGAGTTAATGGTTGGCCGGGGCACGCTGACGCTGCCCGGTTATGACGAGGAATTGAAAAATGCGCCATCGCAATTCGGGCCGTAAGCTAGAGAGAAAATCTCAGCATCGTACCGCCATGTTCGCCAATATGGCGGCGGCGTTGATCAAGCACGAACAGATCACCACCACCTTGCCCAAGGCGAAGGAACTTCGTCCGGTGGTCGAAAAGCTGGTGACGTTGTCGCGCCGCGGCACGACCGACCTGCATGCCCGCCGTCAGGCGCTGTCGACGGTGCGCGATCTGACCCAGGTCAAGAAGCTGTTCGACGTGATCGGGCCGCGCTATGCCGGCCGTCCCGGCGGTTATACCCGCGTGCTCAAGGCGGGTTTCCGCCACGGCGACAACGCCGCGATGGCGATCATAGAGTTCGTCGATCGCGATGTCGCCGCCAAGGGACTGGATTCCGGTCCGGTCGAGGCGGTCGAAGCTAAGGAAGAAAAAACGGAAGGCTAATGTTCCGTTCATATTAAGTGCTATGATAGGGCGGCTCGGATGCGAGCCGCCCTTTTTTTCGTTTGGTTGCGCTATTTTTCGAAAACCGGATCCTATTTTCGTGTTGCGCCTAGAGCAACGAGCGCAAAAGTGGAATCGGTTTTGCGCGCAAAGTTGCGACAAAACAAGGAGATAGAGCATTTCAATGTTTTTCGTTAAACAGTGAAATGCTCTATGGGAAACGACCGATGGAGCTGAGAGAATTCATGAAGCTGTACCGCATTCCCCTCATCGCCGCCGCCGGCCTTCTGACGCTCGGCATTGCCGCCTATGCCTTGGCGCCGTCGCAAGGCGATAAGGACTTGTTGCCGCAATCGACGCTGCTGCCCGAGCCGGCCGGCAAGGTGCCGCAAAGCATGAACGACGTGCAGCTCACCTTCGCGCCGGTAGTACGCAAAGTGACGCCGGCAGTGGTCAACGTCTACAGCCGCACGGTAGTGCAGCAACAGGTCAACCCGTTCTTCAACGATCCGTTCTTCCAACAGTTCTTCGGTACGCCCGAAGCGCGCCAGCGGGTGCAGCAATCGCTCGGCTCCGGCGTCATCGTGCGCGGCGACGGGTTGATCCTCACCAACAACCATGTGATCCAGGGCGGTCAGGACATCGTGGTGGCGCTGTCCGACAAGCGCGAGTTCAAGGCCAAGGTGGTGCTGGCCGATCCGCGCACCGACCTTGCCGTGCTCAAGATCGACACCAAGGGCGAACGCCTGCCGGCGATCGAATTCGGCAATTCCGACCGGGTGCAGGTCGGCGATCTGGTGCTGGCGATCGGCGATCCCTTCGGGGTCGGGCAAACCGTGACTATGGGCATCGTCTCGGCCTTGGCGCGCACCGAGGTTGCCGCCTCGAACTATCAGTTCTTCATCCAAACCGACGCGGCGATCAATCCGGGCAATTCCGGCGGCGCCTTGGTCGACGCCAACGGACGGCTGATCGGCATCAATACCGCGATTTATTCGCGCTCGGGCGGCAACATCGGTATCGGCTTCGCCATCCCCGCCAATATGGCGCGGAAAGTGGCGGAAGGGGCGGCCAACGGCGGCAGCGTCAGGCTGCCGTGGTTGGGCGTGGACGGCCAGCCGGTCACCGGCGACATCGCCACTAGTCTGGGATTGCCGCGCCCCGTGGGGGTGCTTTTGAAATCCGTCTACGCCGATGGCCCGGCGGGCCGCGCCGGGGTGCGGGTGGGCGACGTGGTCCTGACGGTGGACGGGACCGAAGTGAACGACATCCAGTCGCTCAACTATCGCATTGCCACCCGCAAACCCGGCGAGACGGTGAAGATGCGCGTCGCCACCGAAGGCAAGGGCCGCGACGTGACGGTGCGCCTCGAACTGCCGCCGGAAAATCCGCCGCGCAGCATGATCGCCATCGGCGGGCGCACGCCCTTGACCGGAGCGAAGGTGGAGAACCTGTCGCCGGCGGTAGCCAACGATCTGCAGATGGATCTGATGGCCAAGGGTGTGGTGGTAAGCAGCGTCGATCCCGCTTCGATCGCCGCGAACTACGGCTTCCGCCCCGGCGACATCGTGCGCAGCGTGAACGGCGACGAAATCGGTTCGACGGCCGAATTGAAATCCCGGCTCGACGGCGCCGGCGGCTGGCTGATTATCGTCGATCGCGGCGGCCAGCGGCTGACACTGAGGGTGGGACGGTAGGCATCGTTCTTCCCGGTTGCAGGGAGGCGGATACGAAACGGCGGAAGGGGGGTGCTTGCGTTCCCCTTCCGTTCGCGCTATTCGTGCTCTATGTCCGATCTGTTTCAGTCCGCCGGTTTTGAAGACGAGACACCGCGGCCATTGGCCGACCGCTTGCGTCCCAAAACGCTGGCCGAGGTGGTGGGGCAGGATCATCTGATCGGCGAGGGTGGTCCCATCGGCCGGATGGTGGCCGAGAACCGGCCGCATTCGGTGATTTTCTGGGGGCCGCCGGGAACCGGAAAAACCACTATCGCCAGGCTGTTGTCGAACGCCTTTAATCTGCATTTCGAACAGTTGTCGGCGGTGTTTTCCGGCGTTGCCGATTTGAAGAAGGCGTTCGATTCTGCGCGCGGCCGCCGCCGCGTCGGGCAAGGCACGCTGCTGTTCATCGACGAAATCCATCGCTTCAACCGCAGCCAGCAGGATTCGTTTTTGCCGGTGATGGAAGACGGCACTGTTACGGTGGTCGGCGCCACCACCGAAAATCCGTCGTTCGAACTCAACGGCGCGGTGCTGTCGCGCTGTCAGGTGCTGGTGCTCAAACGGCTCGACGATATGGCGCTCGAAGCCTTGCTGAAGCGCGCCGAAGCGCATTACGGCGAACCGCTGAAATTGACCGAGGATGCCCGCGCAAGCTTAAGGGCGATGGCCGACGGCGATGGGCGATATATCTTGAACCTTGCCGAGGAAGTGGCGGCGATGAAAATCGTGGCGCCGCTAGACACTGCCGAATTGACCAAGGCGGTACAAAAACGCGCCCCCGCCTACGACAAAAGCCGAGAGGAACACTACAATCTGATTTCGGCGTTGCACAAATCCATTCGCGGCTCCGACCCGGATGCGGCGCTCTATTGGCTGGCGCGGATGCTGACCGGCGGCGAAGATCCGCTGTTCATCGCCCGCCGCCTGGTGCGCGCTTCCGTCGAGGACATCGGTATGGCCGATCCGCAGGCGGTGGTGCAGGCCTTGGCGGCCAAGGACTATTACGATTTTCTCGGCAGCCCCGAAGGCGAAATCGCTCTGGCGCAATGCGTGATTTATCTTGCCACCGCGCCCAAATCGAATGCCGTCTACAAGGCGCTGGGCGCCGCCAATCGCGCCGCCAAGGAATACGGTTCCTTGATGCCGCCCGCGCATATTCTCAACGCGCCGACCAAACTGATGCAGAATCTCGGTTACGGCGCCGGCTATCAATACGACCACGACGCCGAGGGCGGCTTCTCCGGTCAGAACTATTTTCCCGACGACATGGCGCGGCAGAATTTCTATCGCCCCAAGGAAATCGGCTTCGAACGCGAGGTCCAGAAGCGGCTGGATTATTGGGCCAAACTGCGTACGAAAAAGGGCGGGGAGTAAAAAATAATCGTTTCTCCGCAGGAAGCGATGGCCGACAAAATCAGGCTTTTTTCCCACAACGCGTTCTGATCCATTCCGATGTCAGCAGCATGAAGGCGTGCGCCCCCGATGTCGCGGGCGCGCCCTCGTCGCCGAGGCGCTTAATGCGCGCGCGGATCATCTTGAGGGTCGTGGCGGAGTTGGCGACGATGATGCAGGTTTCCAGCACCGTGCCGCCGATCGAACCCGACAGGACGTTGTTGACCAGCCAGACGCACGTGGACGACAGAAAGCACAGCCGCATCGGCACGCCGCGCAAACAGAAGGCGGCATAGGTGGCGATGCAGTTGAAAACGACCAGCAACCAGCCGAGCACCGTGGTGGCGGTAAAATACCCGACGATCAGGTTGACGGCGATGAACAACACGGCAAGCCAGGGCGAGGTCGACTTGGCCGATGCGAACAGGCGCACCGCATTGACCGCGGCGCCGCCCGACGCCGCGGGATTGCCGAGCAGGAAAAAGTGCAACGCATAAGCGGCGCTCTCGCCGCCGACCAGTAGCTTCAGTTTGAAATCCGATTTCTGCAAAAACCCGGTGATGCCGAGGACGAAGGCAACGTAGCCGACGATTTGCGCCGGCGAAAAGAAATCCATCAGTCTTCCTTGCTTCCGTAGTGCAGGACACGGACCTTTTCGATGGTGACCAACCCGCTGTTTATCATCTTATCGAATATCGGCAAAATTGCGTCGATTTTCTCTTGTTTATCGACGATTTCGATCACCAGCGGCAGCGAGGTGGAGAGCCTGAGGATCTTCGAGGTGTGCAGCACGCTCGATTTGCCGAAGCCGAGCGGCCCGCGCAGCACCGTGGCCCCGGCCATCTTCATCTCGCGTGCCTTGAGCACGATGGCTTCGTAGAGCGGCTTATGCTCGAAGCGTTCGTTTTCGTCGATAAAAATGCGCAATAGAACCCGTTCGCGCGGTTCGTGCATTTTTAGGCGCCTTTCAGTTGGTTGATCGCCGTAGCGCAGACCGAGCCGAGCCAGACGAAGAACAGGCACAAAGCAACCGATCCGACGATGTTACCACCGGCGTGCAGGTATTCGCCATCGTTCATCAGATTGAGGGTTTGCAGCGAGAACGACGAGAAGGTGGTATAGCCGCCGCAGAACCCGGTCATCACGAACTGGCGGGTGGTGCCGCCGACGAACAGCCGCCCGTCCGGGGCGGTGAGGGTGGCGAAGAACCCGATGACGAAACAACCGGTGACGTTGACGAGCAGGGTTCCCCAGGGAAAGGTCTCGCCGAAGCTGGCCGCGGCCAAGCCGGAAACGGCAAACCGTGCAACGGTGCCGAGCGCGCCGCCCAGCGCCACGGTAAGGTAAAGCTGTAGAGGCATATGGTACTCCTGCCCTGAACGGTTGCGCTTGCACGCAGCCGGTTTCACGTTCATACGGCAGGAGTCATCAGCCTGGAAAGGCGGTTTTCGGGGAACCCCATCCCCATCGCCCGAGAACTAGCGAAAGAAACCGAGCGCGTCAATTGGTTAAAGAAAGCAAGGACAAGACGGAAACGGCGATTAAAACCGCCTTTATCGCCCGCGATGAGGATGGCGTCCGCCTGGATCGCTGGTTCAAACGCCATTATCCCGGTTTGACCCACGGTCGGTTGGAGAAGCTGCTGCGCACCGGTCAGGTGCGGGTGGACGGCAAGCGGGCCAAGGCGGCGGACCGGTTGGAAACGGGGCAGACGGTACGCCTGCCGCCGCAGATCAGCTTGGAATCGCTGACCGAAAAGCCGCTACGCGCCGCGGCGCCCGTCATGACCGACGAAAGCCTGCAAGATTACGTGATTTACATGGATGGCTCGGTTATCGCGATCAACAAGCCGTCCGGGTTGGCGACGCAAGGCGGTTCCGGTCTGACCAAGCATGTCGATGGCATGCTCGATTCTCTTGCCTTCGAGAAGAAGCAGCGGCCCAAGCTGGTGCATCGGCTCGACCGCGATACCTCCGGCGTGCTGCTGGTCGCCCGAACCGCCCCGGCGGCGGCTTCATTGGCGGATTCGCTGGCCCATCGCGACGCTTCGAAGGTCTACTGGGCGCTGACCAAAGGCGTGCCGAAGGAGAAGCACGGGGTGATCAAGGCGGCGCTGGTCAAGGAGGGCGGCCACGGACCGCGCGGCCGCGACGAGCGGATGACGGTGGCCGAAGAAGATGCCGACGGTGCCAAGGCGGCGATTACCGCCTATGTCGTGCTCGGCCGGGCGGGCGACGAGTACGCCTGGGTGGCCGCCAAGCCGATGACCGGCCGCACCCATCAGATTCGCGTCCACCTCGCCAGCCTGGGCACGCCGATCGTCGGCGACTTCAAATATGGCGGCAAAGATGCGCGCGGGCGGGGCGAACTGGAGGACCGGTTGCATCTGCACGCCCGCTCGATCGACATCGCCCGGCCGGATGGCGGGCGTCTACATGTCGTCGCGCCTTTGCCGAATCACATGAAGAAGGCGTGGAAACTATTTGGATTCGATGCAGAATATTCGACGGACCCGTTTGAGAGGGCGCGTCGGAAGAAATGAAGCGGTTCTATCGTAATGCTGCGGTCGAGGCCGTAGAAGACGGGTGCTTTGCCGTGTTGCTCGACGGCAAGCCGGTCAAAACCCCACGAAAAAAACGGTCGCGCATGCCGCGCGCCTTGGCCGAGGCGGTGGCGGCAGAGTGGAACGCGCAAGGCGAAGCGTTCGAACCGGCGGAAATGATTCTCGTCAAATGCGTCAACACTGCCGTCGATCATGTTGTCGGAAAAGAGAGAATCGTCATCGATGGCGTGATGGAATACGCCAACGATCTGCTTTGCTACCGCTCCGACAAGCCGGACTTGGCGGCGGAGCAAGCGGCCGCTTGGAATCCGCTGCTCGACTGGGCCGCCGCCGACCTGGGGGCAAGGCTAAAGACCGGCGTGGGCATCGTGCATATCGGTCAAGACCCGGCGGCGCTCGATGCGTTGCGGCGGAAACTGGAAACCCTCGATGCCTTCGCCCTGACCGCGCTTTGCGGTGCGGCGGCTATTCTCGGCTCGTTGGTGCTGGCGCTGGCCATCGCCGGGCGGCGCCTTACCCCCGAAAAAGCCTTCGCCCTGTCGCGTATCGATGAGGCGTATCAGACGGCGCGCTGGGGCCGCGACGAAGAAGCGGAGCGTCGCGCCGGCCGGCTGGAAGCCGAGCTGAAGGCCCTGTCGTCGGTTCTGTTGCTTGTCCGACAATGATGCGGCGCCGCAAAGCCCTGCATCCGGAGGAGGCCAGCACGGAAATGCGGCTGTGGGCCTATTTGCGCCGGCTGAACGAGCGCGGCCGGCATTTTCGCCGCCGCTCGCCCTGCCGCGGCTTCATCCTCGATTTCGTCGACCACGAGGCGCTTTTGGTTATCGATCTGCTCGACGGTGAGCCCGGCCGGCGCTCGCCCGATACCGCCCGGCAACATGTGCTGGCCGAAGCCGGCTATACCGTTCTCAGGTTGTGGCAGTGCGACGTCGAGAAGAATTTTCTCGTCGCCGTTGCCGCCATCGAGCGGGCGTTGGATGATCGCTCCTGATCGGCCGTGCGAGCGGTGCGGGTTTACGGCATCCCCGGTTCGGCCTAAAAAAGTCCCATGAGCGAAGACGAAAAACCGGAAGAGCTGTCGCACCTACGGCTGAAAATTAAAGGCTTCGTCCAGGCGGTCGGCTATCGCAACTTCACCGTCGGTCACGCGCGCCGGCTTGGCCTCGATGGCTGGGTGCGCAATCGCTACGACGGGACGGTGGAAATCCTGGTTTCGGGGCCGACCGTCAAGGTCGAGGAATTCGTCGGCCTGTGCGTGCGCGGTCCCTCAAGCGCCAAGGTCGAAGACATAGAGATGCGGCGCGACGAGCCGCCGGAGGTCAAAGGCTTCAATCGCCGTCCGTCGTACTGATTCCCCGCTGTCGTTCGACGCGACGAAGAAATAGGCGCAGTCATCACGGCATTTTGTTTAGACGACCGGTTCTCTGCGTCGAGAAAAGAATATCCGTGCCGTGCCCGTGGTATAGAATGGGAAATCGTGGTCTTCACAACGCCAACGAACGAGGGGAAACGAACATGGGAAGAGGCAGGGTATGCGCCTTTGGATTTGCGGTGGCTGGCCGCGACATGATTGTTGATTTGCCGAACCAGGACGGAACCTCGCCGTCGGCGATGATCGGGCGGTTCGTCGGTTGACGCCGGCCGATCTTGACCCCGATGCCGCCTTTCTCCGGGCGGACGCGCTGCAACGCGGCGGCGATATGGCAGGGGCGGCCGAAATCTATCGGCGATTGCTTGCGGCCTATCCTCCACAGTCGCCGGTGTTGAATAAGCTCGGCCAGATCGAACTGCGAATGGGCAACGCCGAAGCAGGTATAGCCCTGCTTCGGCGGTCGCTTAGTATCGAGCCGGGTCAGCCCGCCGTGCTGTCCAATCTGGCGGTCGGGTTGCGTCTGACGGGCAAGCACGAGGAGGCGCTGGGCTGCATCGACCGCGCCTTGGCTTTGGCCCCGGATCGAGTCAAGACGTGGAACAATGCCGGCGACATCTTGTGCGAGATAAATCGGTTCGACGAGGCGGTGAAGGCCTATAGCCGAGTTGTCGCCGTCGATCCGGGCAATGTGCGGGCGTATTGCGGTCTGGCCGCGGCTTATCTGGAGTTGCTGATGCCGCAGCAGGCGCTCGCCGCCGCCGAAAGCGCCATCGCCAAAGGCTGCAACGACGCCCAGGCGTTCGGCTTGCGCGGCAGCGCGCTCAAGGCGCTTAAGCGGCTGCAGGAAGCGCTGACCGATTTCGACCGCGCCCTAGTTCGCGATCCTCGCGATGTGGTGGCGCTGAACAACAAGGGCGCGGCGCTGCTGATTTTGGGGCGTTGGAACGAGGCGCTGGTCTGCTGCGATCGCGTGCTGGCGATCAACCCGAATATCGTGCAGACATTATACACCCGCGGCAAGGTGTTGCTCGTATTGAAGCGGTTTCCCGAGGCGCTGGAGACCTACAATCGCGTGCTGGCGCTCAACGCCGACAGCGTCGAAGCGTTGTGCAACCGCGCCAACGCGTTGCTTGCCGTCGATCGTTGCGACGAAGCGTTGACCGATTGCGACCGTGCGCTGGCGATCGATGCCAACCTTGCCGAGGCGCTGTGCAACCGCGCCAACGTGCTGCTTGCGCTTAATCGCTACGACGAGGCGCTGATCGATTGCGACCGCGCGCTGGCGCTCGCCCCCGGCATGATCGAGGCGCACAACAACCGCGGCGTCGCGTTGCTCGGCCTCAATCGGCCGCAAGAGGCCCTTGCCGCCTGCGAACGGGCCGTTGCCATCGATGCCGGTTATGCCGAAGCCTATTGGAACCAGGCGCTGTCGCGGTTGACTTTGGGCGATTACGAAAACGGCTGGAAGCTGTTCGAGTGGCGCTGGCAGGGAACGCCGCAAAGGCAATTCGCCCGCGAATTCGCCGATCCGCCCTGGCTCGGCGAGGAAGACGTCGCCGGCAAGACCGTGTTGCTGCACGCCGAGCAGGGGTTCGGCGACACTTTTCAGTTCAGCCGCTACATTCCGATGGTGTGCGCCCTCGGCGCGAAGGTCGTGGTGCGGGCGCCGGAGAACACGCTGTCGGTACTGGCCAGTCTCAAGGCCGAAATGACGCTGGTCGCCAAAGGGCAGCCGTTACCCGCTTTCGACGTCCATTGTCCGCTGATGAGTCTGCCGCTGGCGTTCAAGACCGTGCTGGATACGGTTCCGGCCAAGGTGCCGTACCTGTACGCCGACGAGGCAAAGCGCGCGATCTGGCGGAAGGCGCTCGGCGACAAGTCTCGCCCTCGTATCGGCCTGTGCTGGACGGGCAAGCCGAGGATGACGGTCGATGCCAAGCGCAGCATGACGTTCGCCCAGTTGGCGCCGCTTCTGCGGCTGCCGTTCTCGTTCCATGCCGTCAACAAGGACCTCCGTCTCGAAGATCGGGCGGCAGCGGCGGCGTTTCCCCAACTTGCCGTGCATACGGACGAACTGCACGATTTTTCCGATACCGCGGCGCTGATCGCCGAACTCGATTTGGTGATTTCGGTCGACACCTCGCTGGCCCATCTTACCGGGGCGCTGGGCAAGCCGGTGTGGGTGCTGCTGCCGTGGGCCTCGGAATGGCGCTGGCTGATGGATCGCCGCGACAGCCCGTGGTATCCCACCGCCGAATTGTTCCGCCAGCCTGCGGACGGCGATTGGCAAAGCGTTATCGGCGAGGTGGTTCGCCGGCTGGAGATGCGGTTTTCGGAACCGCTTTTTCGCGGGATCGGAACGAATTGATCTTCCGGAAAAAAGCGGATAGGTAGACTTATCTATTTCTGGTAGAAGCTGATGCCGTTCAAGGATATCGCCGATCCCGATGTTGCGTTCCGTCAGGCGGTGGAAATGCATTTCCGGGGAAATGTCGCGTCGGCGGCGGCGATTTACCGGCAACTGCTCGGGGCCTATCCGCCGCATCCGGCGGTGCTCGATCATCTCGGTGTGGCCGAGTTGCAGATGGGGCATATCGAGGAAGGTATAGCGTGTTTTCACCAGTCGCTTAAGTTGATGCCGGATCAACCCACCACGCTGTCCAACCTTGGAAGCGGTTTAATGGAGGCGGGCCGGTTCGACGAAGCGCTGGTTTGCCTCCGCAAGGCCGCGGCGCTCGACCCCGGCAAGGCGGGGATTTTGAACAATGTTGGGAATACCTTGAACCAGTTGGGCCGCCTGGAAGAGGCCGCCGACGCCTTTGGTCGCGCCATTGCCGCCGATCCCAACTTTGCCCCGGCCCGTTTATCCCACGCCAATGTTCTGGTGAACTTGAGCCGGAACACCGAAGCGCTGGCATGCGCCGACGCCGCCATCGCCCGCGGCGCCGACGAGGCCGTGATCCACTCGTTGCGCGGCAGCGCATTGAAGGCGCTGGGGCGATTTTCGGAAGCCTTGGTCGCGTTTGATCGCGCCTTGGCGCGCGATCCCGGCGATGCCGTGGCGCTGAGCAACAAGTCGGCGGCGTTGCTGGATGTGGAACGGTGGGATGAAGCGCTGGTCTGCTGCGATCGCGTTCTGGCGCTCGATCCGAATGCCGCTCATGCGTGGTCCAACCGCTGCGTCGCCTTGATTTGGCTCAAACGGCCGCGGGAGGCGATCGAGGCCGGTGATCGTGCCATCGCCATCAATCCCGGTCTTGTCGAGGCTTGCTGGAACAAGGCGCTGGCGTTGCTGGTGCTCGGCGATTACGCCGAAGGGTGGCAATGGTACGAATGGCGCTGGACGGGATCGACGGTCAAACACGAGGCGCGGGATTTCGCCTCGCCGCGGTGGAC
>DBTZ01000018.1:27399-30560 GCA_002307315.1 Alphaproteobacteria bacterium UBA1303 | reverse complement strand
AGCGCTATAAGGAGCTGCAGGACATTATATCCATTCTGGGTATGGAAGAGCTCTCCAGCGAAGACAAGATTACGGTGTTCCGTGCACGTAAAGTGCCAAGGTTCCTTTCGCAGCCCATGTTTGTGGCAGAAGGGTACACCGGCATCAAGGGTGAGTACGTGCATATTGAAGATACCATCCGCAGCTTTAAGGCAATTCTGAACGGTGAAGTGGACGATCTGCCGGAGGAAGCATTTATGATGGTTGGTACCATTGAGCAGGCAATCGCTAAAGCCAAAACACTGGCCGGCTGAGGAGTGAAGAAAAATGGCTGAATATCTGCTGGAAGTTATAACGCCCGAAAAGTCTTTCTTCTGCGAAATGGTGGAGTCAGTCGTTCTGCCCACTACAGACGGGCAAATGGCCATTATGCGCGGTCATGAAAAAATGGTTATTGCCATCATGCCCGGCGAGCTTAAGATCGATAAGGGCGGCAAGTGGCTGTATTGTTCCGTTGCGCCCGGTTTTGTGGAAATACGGCCGGACGAAACATTGATTTTCACACAGTCTGCTGAATGGCCGGAGGAGATAGACATCCGCCGCGCAGAAGAAGCAAAGATAAGGGCGGAGGAACGCATGCGCCAGAAGCTTAGCACTCGCGAGTACAAAATGAACAAGCTCGCAATGGCCCGCGCCATGGCAAGGCTCCAGCTCAGCAAAAAGAATATCAAACTGTAATTATAAAAATCCGGCGTAAGCCGGATTTTTTGATTTGGGAATAATTATTTTAAACAAATGGGCTTTGAATACTAATTTTTGAATTCTTTCGTTTGATTATTTCAATAAAATCTGAAAAGTTTTCCTGATTCAATCCAAAACAGATATTTTCTAATTCTTCTTTATATCCTTCACGATACCAGATTAAAAAATTTCCCTTTCTTGGCCCATGACCTCCTTTGATAAAATAATTATCATTTCTAGGGGTTATTGAAATAATATTCTTATAGGGCACAAATATAACTTTTGCGCCAATTGCTGATATTCTAATGGTTGCATCATCAAGGTATAATTGCCAAGAGAATGATCCTATCACAGCAAGAATGATCAACGCAGGAAACATCAATGTGAAAAGAAAACCGAATAGCGGCAGATAACCGTTTTTTAGTAATATGACTACTACGACAGTATAAAATAGTGTTAAAATTACGCCTAAGATAAGAAAAAACAAAATGCTATTTTTGAAATTAACTCTGTATTTCATTAATCCTCCTCTATTACGCTAAATCGCGGAGAGCCCTAGGAGAGGGCATTAGCCCTTTTTGTATTTTTAGAAAATAAAGTCTTCAAATTCATTCCGCAGCAGGGCAAGCCGCTGCACTACCGGCGGTGCCATTTTTCCTGCCGCAATCAGTTCATCCAGCTCGCGCAGAGAGACCCAGCAGGCGTCCACCGTTTCGCCGTCCTGCAATGTAAGGTTTGCCCGTTCAATGTCCCTGCGTACAATATACGTATCCGCGAATTGGCTTTTTTCTTTGCGTGTGCCCAGCAGGGTAAGCTCGTCCTCTGTTACACGTATGCCCGTTTCTTCAAACAACTCGCGAATTGCCGCTGTTTTGCTGTCCTCTCCGGTTTGGGCCGAGCCCGCCGTATTTTCCCAAAAGTCCGGGTATTCGTCTTTGCCAGGGTGGCGCAGGGTGATTAATATTTTATGGCTGCTGTTCACTGTCCATACGCAAACCACCACGTGGTATGTGCCCGGCTCCATGTGCTGCCCGCGTATGTGCGTGCGGCCAAGGGGCTTGCGCTCGCCGTCAATTAAATCCCATAATTCCATCGTTTGAATTTTCCTCCGCATTATTTCTGTTCTTTTTTATTTTACACCTTTTTCTTTTAGAAAAAAGAAAAAGGTGCAGCCAAAAAGAAAATCTAATTTTTATAATACTATTATCAAGGTATAAAAAACCCAATATTTCAGAATGCGTTCTAATTAATACTCTGGATGAAAGTTTAAATTATCATAGCGTAAAGCCTGATTAAATGGTATTATTATTTATCATAATCGTAGATTTTCTTTGGTCTTACCTTTCTTTTTTCCAAAAGAAAGGTAAGAAAAAGCGAGGTATATATTGAGCAAAATTATTTATGTAACAGGCGGGGCGCGCAGCGGCAAGAGCGCGTATGCGCAGGAGGTAGCGGAACAATACACGGACGTAGCGTATATTGCGACAGCGGAAGCAGGGGACAGCGAGATGCAGGAGCGCATTTTGCTGCACCAACAGAGCCGCCCACAAACCTGGGCAACCATAGAAGCTTCCGCAAATCTGCCCGAAGCGTACAAACAAACCAAACACGAATTCTATCTGCTGGACTGCATGACGGTTTATATCTCCAATAAAATTTGTGCCGCCGTGCCGGACGAAGACGCGGAAATTATAGACATGGCAGTACAAAACAAGGTGGAGCAACAGGTATTAGCCGAGCTTGCGGACATTACCCAAACCATCCGCAGCCACGATTTAACCGCCCTGTTTGTAACCAACGAGGTTGGCATGGGCCTGGTGCCCGCGTACCCCATGGGCCGCATGTTCCGAGATGTGGTTGGCCGCGCCAACAAATACATGGCCGCCGCCGCAGACGAGGCATGGCTGATTGTTTCGGGGATTCCAATGAAATTAAAATAGATTTATGCGCCTTTTCTTTTAAGCAGAAAAGGCGCCCCAAAAGAAAAGCAATATTAAAAAGGGGGTAACAGCATGGCTATTAAAGAAAAAGATTTAAACTCAGCGCCAAAGTCCAACCAGAGACTAACAGTTAAAATGGTTTTAATTATCATTGGCTTGATTCTAATACCAAACTTAATCTTACAATTGATTTTCAAAGGTTTGGGCGCTAATACATTTGGACTGTTTCTTGCTGCATCGCTTATAACTTTTTTAATTTTTCTGCTATTCAATTTTCTTTTTAAAAAAACTTTCAAGGGCAAGCTGCCAATTATTGTACGTTTTATATTCAGTATGATTGTTGCTTACGCTGTATATTATTTTATTATGTATCTTTCAGGGCTTACGCTGGTGATTAAATAATATACTATAAAAACCCCGTTTGCAGACGGATTCTATGTGAACAGTTAAAAATAATTCAATCATAGTTTTCTTTGGGGTACCTTTTCTTTTTTAAAAGAA
>DBTZ01000018.1:0-27143 GCA_002307315.1 Alphaproteobacteria bacterium UBA1303 | reverse complement strand
TTTTCTTTTTTAAAAGAAAAGGTATAAAAAAAGGAGAAATACATGCATTTTTTCAGGCTATTAGGCTTCACCATCCAGTTTATGACGCGGATACCCATTAAAAAAGAGTTCAAGGTTACAGAGAAAGACTTTGGAGCAATGACCATGTTCTTCCCGGTAAGCGCGGCAATTGTGGGTGCCATTATGGCGGCGGTATACTGGCTGTTTAGTTTGGCGGGGCTGCAGTGGGCCGGGGCGGTTGGCTGCGTGCTGGCGGCGTGCGTGGCAACGGGCGGCCTGCATGTGGACGGCTTCGCGGATATGGCGGACGCGTTTGGCGCGGGCAAGCATAGAAAAAAAACACTGGAGATATTAAAAGATTCGCATATGGGCACATACGGCGTACTTGCGATTGTGTTTATTGTGCTGATTAAAGTAGTGCTGATTGGCAGTATACCCAATGCGCAAGCGCTGCTGATTATAGCGGCAACGCCGGTCGCAGGCAAAATACCCTTGGCTATCACTGCCGCGCGGGGGAGCTATCCAAGAGAAGAAGGCACAGGCAAACATACCATTGACCACGTGAAACCGTGGCACAGCGCCGTATGCTGCGCTGTTTGTGCAGTACTTCTGTATTTATGCGCGGGCTCCCTGACTTTTATTTTATTGGCGTTGGCAGTTTTGGCGGCTACCGGGTTTACAGTAACGGCAATATCCAATAAGAAAATTCAAGGGGTAACGGGAGATATTTTGGGCGCGGCAAACGAACTGGGCGAAATGCTCTGGCTGCTGCTGGCTGCACTGTGGTGCGCGCTTATATGACCAGCATTTGTTTTATTCGCCACGGTGAAACGGAAGCAAACCGGCTTAATAGGTTCGCGGGAAAAACTGACTTGGAACTGAACGAAAACGGCGTCCGGCAGGCGCAATCGGTTGGGGAAAAATTGTGCGGCGAACGGTTTGACGCGGTTTACTGCGGCAATACCAAACGCGTGCGCCAGACGTTTGAAATTATTCGGCCAACAATCATTTTTCCATCTGATAAACTGTTTTTTACGGACGACATTCGCGAAGTCGATTTTGGCGAATGGGAAAACCTGACCGCTGCGGAAATAGAATCGCGCTATGCGGAAGGGTGGCAGGCATATATGGACGGCTGGGCAGAGTATACTTTTCCGGGTGGTGGAGGAAACCGGGAATATTTTGCGCAATGCGGCAATTTTATCCGGCAGATTGCAGAGGATAACGCGGGGCAAAAAATTGCAGTATTTGCCCACAAGGGCTTCATTTTGGCCTGCGTCTGCGCGCTTCGGAACTTGCCAATTGAGCGGTTATTTGATTCTGATATACCAAATGGCTCTATTTTTTTGATGAATCTGCCCGAATAACTTTCTTTTTTCTCCCAATTGTATTATACTATTATTCAATAAACATGCGCCGCTGCGCATGTTTATGCCAGCCGTTTTGCGGCAGGGGGGGGGGGGGGGGCGATGTTATGGTTAACGTAAGGAGGTGGCACTCTGACGCTTGCGGCTTTCGCCGCCGAGCGTCTCGGCTAGTGCGCCGAGCGCCGTCGCCGCAGGGGAGTCGGGCGCATAGGTTGTCAGCGTTTTTTGCCGGCGGATTGCCTCGCCGACTGCGCCGTCTTGCGGCACGAAGCCGAGGTAATCCGGCTTGTTTTTCAGGAAGGCATCCGCCGAACGGATCACCGCTCCGGCGGTGCGTTTTGCCTCGGCCTCACCCGTCGCCATATTGACGACGATGCCCGGCATGCGTCCCCCGGTGCGCCGGGCCATCAATTTGACGAAGGCGTAGGCGTCGGTAATCGCGGTGGGATCGGGCGTGGTCACCACCAGGGCGTCGTCGGCATGGGCGGCAAGCGTCATGGTGCCGGCGCCGACTCCGGCCGGCAAATCGATGACGATGCGGTCGTAGTTGCGGGCGTTGCAAAGAACGGCGAGCAGCTTATCGGCGATCGTCTCGCCGGCATTGGCCAGCGCACCGCTGCCGGCCGGCGCGGCGATAAGGTCGAAACCGTCTTTCCCTGCGCCGACATGGACGATCGCCTTGGCAAAGGGGGTGCGTCCGGCGATCAGGCCGGGAAGATCGCCGGCATGCCCAAGGCCGAGCTGAACCGAAGCGTTGGCCAAGCCGAAATCGGCATCGAGCAGCAGCACCGTCTCTCCCGCCGCAGCAAAGAAATGCGCCAGCGTTAAAGCGACAAAGGTCTTGCCGGTGCCGCCTTTGCCCGAGCCGACGGCGGTGAGGCGATAACTGGATCGGGTCATTGCACGCTCTCCTCGTCGGTTTCGATCAAAAGCCTCGCTAATTGCAGGGCCGAAGGCACTTCCAAACCTCCGGCAACGAAGGGCGAGCGGGTCAGTCCGGCGAACGGCCCTTTTTCGCATAAGGCGGTGCAGATGAGCGCTCCGACGCGACGGGAAAGGTCGGCTCGGGTGACGATCAGGCGCCGTGCCCCCGCATCCGCCAATCCGGCGGCAATTTCGCCGGCTTCCTCGGCATCGCCGGTGGCTGATACGACCCCGACGGTTTCGAGATTTTCGATCGCCGCCACCGCGCGCATGGCAATGGCGGATTTATGCTGACGGGGATCGAAGCCGGCGGTATCGACGATGGGTAACGTGCCGGCGACGATGCAGTCGCGGATGCGTTCGGCCAGGCTGGTGGCGGTGGCGGCGGTGACGGATTCCGCCCCCAAATGTTCGGCGAACGCCTCCAGGCGAGCCAAGGCCCCGGCGCCGACGGTGTCGGTGCCGATCAACATCACGATGCGGCCGGCCAACTGGGCGAGCGCCGCCAGCTTAGCCACGGTGGCGGTTTTGCCGGCGCCGTTCAATCCGATCAGCATCAACGCCTTGGCTTTGGTAAAATCGATCGGCGCCGGTTTCAGGCTGGCGTCGATGGCGGCGGCGAGCGCCAGGGTCATGTCGGCGATTTTGGCGCCGGCGGCCCGTTCCGCCAGCAGATGGGCGAGGCCGTCGGGCAGCCGATGGCGGGCAAACAGGGTCAGAAGCTGAGCACGGTCGAAGCGCAGGCGCCCCGGTCGGCCGGTCGTATCGGATGCCGGTTCGCGTAGGCGGCGGATCAGAGCCTGCCGAAAACGGCTATTCGGCTGTCCGGCGTCGGCATCTTCGTTTGCCGGTTCCTGCGCATCTTCGCCGACGTCGTTGTCGGCCTCGTCGACGGCGGCGCGAATCATCACGCCGCCGCCCTTGGTTTTCTGGCTCGATATGATGACCGCATCCTCGCCCATCGCCGCACGCACCTCGGAAAGGGCGGCCTTCATGTCATCGGCGAGAAAAGTCTGTAACTGCATTTAGACCTGACCCAGCGTGCGTAAACGGACCGAGGGATGGATTTCGTTCTGGTTCATCACCACCGTCTGCGGCCGGAAGCGTTCGACGATCGAGCGCACGAAGGGGCGGATCGGCGGGCTGACCAGCAGCACCGGCACTTCGTTCTTCTGGGCGGCTTCGTCGAAACGTTCGCGCATGCCTTGAATAAAGTTCTGCAATTGGCTCGGCGCCATCGCCAATTGGCGGTCCTCGCCTTGGCCGATGATCGATTCGGCGAACGCCTGTTCCCAGCTCGGAGACAGCGCAATGATCGGCAGATAGCCGCCGGGAGCCAAGTTGGCGTGGCAAATCTGGCGGGCGAGACGGGCGCGGACATGCTCGGTGATGTAGAGCGCGTTCTTGGTCTGGCCGACGGTTTCGGCGATGCCTTCGAGAACCGCCGGCAAATCGCGAATCGATACCCGCTCGCCGAGCAGCGTTTGCAGCACCCGCTGCACCCCGGTGACCGAAATCTGCGAGGGAATGAGTTCTTCGACCAGTTTCTTGTGTTCTTCCGGCAGGTCGTCGAGCAGTTTTTTGGTTTCGGCGTAGGACAAGAGCTCGGCCATCTGACTCTTGAGCACCTCGGTGAGATGGGTGGTAAGCACGGTGCCGGGATCGACCACGGTGTAGCCGCGGAAGGTGGCCTCTTCGCGCATGCCGGCTTCGACCCAGGTGGCGGGCAGTCCAAAAGCCGGTTCGGTGGTATGGGTGCCGGCAAGGTCGATTTGCTTGCCCTTGGGGTCCATGACCAGGAATTGACCGGGGTACAAATCCCCTTTGCCCGCCTCCACTTCCTTGATGCAGATGCGATAGACATTCTGGCCGAGCGACATGTTGTCGAGAATGCGCACCGCCGGCATGACGAAGCCCATCTCCTGGGCAATCTGACGGCGCAAGGCCTTGATCTGGTCGGTCAGCCGGTGCCCCTTGGTGTCGTTAATCAGCGGCAACAGGCCATAGCCCAGTTCGACCCTGAGGAGATCGAGCGCCAACGCCGTCGAGATCGGTTCTTCCTTGGCCAAGGCATCGCTCTTGACTTTTTCCGCGTCGACCGTCGTTTTGCCTTCCTCTGCGGCTTTCTGTTTGTAGGAAAGCCAAGCCAGGGTGCCGATTGCCGCCGACAAGCCGCCGAAGGCGACGGTGGGCATGCCCGGCAGCATGCCGACGATGCCCATCACCGCGGCGGCCATGCCGAGCGCCTGAGGATAGAACGACAACTGTTTCATCAGCGCCTTGTCGGTAGATCCTTCGACGCCTGCCTTCGAGACCATTAGTCCGGCGGCGGTGGAGATGATCAACGCCGGCATTTGACTGACCAGACCGTCGCCTACCGACAGCAGAAAAAACGTATGGGAGGCATCGCCGAAGCTCATGCCGTGCTGCACCACCGCGACGATGATACCGCCGATAATGTTGATGGCGACGATCAACAGGCCGGCAACGGCATCGCCGCGGACGAACTTCGAGGCGCCGTCCATAGCGCCGAAAAACGCGGATTCGCCTTCAAGATCCTTGCGTCGCCGCTTGGCTTCCTGTTCGTCGATCAAGCCGGCGGAAAGATCGGCGTCGATCGCCATCTGCTTGCCCGGCATGGCGTCCAAATTAAAGCGGGCGGCGACTTCGGCGATGCGCCCCGAACCTTTGGTGATGACCACGAAATTGACAATCACCAAAATGGCGAAGACGATAATACCGATCACGAAGTTGCCTTGCATGATCAATTTGCCGAAAGCTTCGATGACGTATCCCGCCGCCTCGGTGCCGGTGTTGCCGTTGGCGAGAATCAAGCGGGTCGACGCCAAGTTCAGCGACAACCGCAGCATGGTGGTGATCAAGAGAACGGTAGGGAACGAACTGAATTCCAGCGGCCGTTTGACGAACACCGCGGTCATCAAAATCAAAATGGCGAACGACAGCGAAAAAGCGAGGCAGACGTCGAGCAGAAATGTCGGCAGCGGCAGAATCAGCACCACCAGGATCGCCATGATGCCGACGGCAAGCCCAAGATCGCTGCGTTTCAGATAATCGAAAAAGGCGCCGAACGACGAACCGAGGGATGAACCCGGCTTTGCGGCGACGGCTGTGGTGGTGTCGGCCATAATTGCTTTCTACCTGGAGCGTTTCATCATTTTGCGAAAACGACGAAGCGCTTATCCCGCCATTTTTTGATCGTTGCCCGGCGGCGGCACGGCGAGGCCGGACCTGGCGTAATCGCGCAACTTGTTACGCAGGGTACGGATCGAAATGCCGAGAATGTTGGCGGCATGGGTGCGGTTGCCCAGGCAGTGATCGAGGGTGTCGAGAATAAGATCGCGTTCGACGTCCGCCACCGTGCGCCCGACCAGCGTGCGGGTGACCGCCGCGGCCGACTCCACCGCATTGCGCACCGGCGGCGGCAGTTCGTTATCGTCGATGCCGGCGGTCAGCAGCGCGCCGCCGACCTTGGTGCCGTCGGGCAGGCGGATGGCTTCGGGGCCGATGGTGTTGCCGACGGCCAACAATACCGCGCGGTGAATGGTGTTTTCCAGTTCGCGCACGTTGCCTTTCCACGGATGCGAAGCCAGCAGCCGTTCGGTTTCCGGGGCGATGGCACGGAACGGCACGCCGTTGGCCTCGGCGTATTTGCGGGCGAAATGGCGGCCCAACGCCAGAATGTCCTTGGGCCGTTCGCGTAAGGCGGGCAGACGCAAATTGACCACGTTGAGGCGGTACAAAAGGTCTTCGCGGAAATTGCCTTTCTTGACTTCGGAGGCGAGATCGCGGTTCGACGTGGCGATGATGCGAATGTCGACCTTGACCGGCTTGGTGCCGCCGACCCGGTCAATTTCCCGCTCCTGCAGGGCGCGCAACAGCTTGGCTTGAAGCCGTCCGTCCATCTCGCTGATTTCGTCGAGCAGCAGCGTGCCGCCGTTGGCCTCCTCGAATTTGCCGATGCGTCTGGCAATGGCGCCGGTGAATGCCCCCTTTTCGTGGCCGAACAATTCGGATTCCAAAAGGTTTTCGGGAATGGCGGCGCAGTTGACCGAGATAAACGGTTTATCGGCGCGCAGCGATTTGCGGTGAACGTAGCGTGCCAGCACTTCCTTGCCGGTGCCGCTTTCGCCGGTAAGCAAAATTGAGGCGTCCGAGCCGGAGACCTGATCGGCCAGCGTCAACACGGCGGTCATCGCCTCGTCTTCGCAGATCATCTGATGGCTTTCGTCGGCCACGGCAGAAAGTACGGCGGCGATCAGTTCGGGATCGGGCGGCAACGGCAGATATTCCTTGGCGCCGGCGCGGATCGCTTCGACCGCGCGCTTGGCGTCGGTGCCGATGCCGCAGGCGACCACCGGAGTGCAGATGCGCTCGGCGGCAAGCCCGCGCACCAGTTGGCCGATATCGAAGGTGACGTCGCACAGCACCAAATCGGCACCTTGCCCGTTTCGCAAAGAGGCAAGGCCCTGTTCGATGTCGCTGGCATGAACCACCTTGGCCCCGCGATCCATGGCAATTTTGGTGGCGGCGCCGATCTGGCCTTGCAATGAGCCGACGATGAGTAGACGCATATTCGTGTTTCCTTCGCTATCCGGTCAGCTCTGGCCGGCCTTGATGATTTCCGTCATGGTTACGCCGAGGCGGTCTTCGACCAACACCACTTCGCCGCGCGCCACCAGTCGGTCGTTGACGTAAATATCGATGGCTTCGCCCACTTTCCGGTCGAGTTCGACGATGGCGCCTTTGCCGAGCTTAAGAAGGTGGCTGACCTCCATATCGCTCTTTCCCAGCACCGCCGAGACGGTGACCGGCACATCGAACACCGCTTCCAAATCTTGGGAGGTGTGCTTGGTGTCTTCGTCGTTAATGGTTACGCCGGAGAGCAAGCCCTTGCCGTCGGCTTCTTCGCCCTCGTGCGACAGGTCGGGCAGATCGACGTCGTCGTTTCCCGCCATGGCTTATCCTTTCGTACTCATGTTCTTGCGTTCCTGGGAAAAGTACCGCTCGACCACCTGGACGACGTCGGCCTCGATAGTTTCCAATTTGTGTTCGGCGCCGCCGCCGCGCCATTCGATGCGGCAGTCCGATGCCTCGAAGGCGGAATCGGCGACGGCACTAATGCGTCCTTCAAAACCGTTCTCGCCGGCGATCGTCTCAAGCGTTTCCCGCAACGCTTCGATCGCCTGCGGCGAAGCGCGCAAGGAAAGCCGCGGTTCGCCTAGCGCCTGGCGAATGGCTTCGTGCAGCGTCGCTTCCACGTCTTCGGCGGGGAACCGTTCGAGCGCCGCGCGCGCCATCTTGCCGGCGGCAGCGAGCGCAATGTGCGCTGCCTCGGCGCGAATTCGTTCGAT
The DNA here is from genome assembly GCA_002307315.1 of Alphaproteobacteria bacterium UBA1303. Lineage (GTDB taxonomy): Bacteria > Pseudomonadota > Alphaproteobacteria > Micropepsales > Micropepsaceae > Rhizomicrobium. Next base: position 19,480 of record DBTZ01000018.1, on the reverse strand, counting down.
TTCCTCGGTGGATGTCTCTAGCGCCAGACGCAGGGATCTGGCCATTTCCGTCACGGCGGCGGCGGTCTTCTCGACGGCGCGCACGGTGCCGTCGTTCAATCCCGCGGCGCGGGCTTCGGCGCACATCGCGTCGATTTCTTCCTGGGTCAGGCTTTTGCGCAAGCGCGCGCGCGCGGCATCCGACATCACCTCGGCGCCACCGTTGCAAAACTCGGTGTCGAAGGTGAATTTGCTGATGTTGGGCGCAGAATCGTTCATCAGTACACCAATTCATCCTCTTCCTGATTGCTGGCGATCATGATTTCGCCCTTGCCGGCCAATTCCTTGGCGGTGTTGACCATGCGCATTTGCGCTTCGTCGACATCCTTAAGTCTGACCGGCCCCATCGAATCCATATCTTCGCGTAAAATCTTGCCGGCGCGTTCGCTCATGTTGGAGAAGAACAAATCGCGCAGCTTGTCGTTGGCACCTTTGAGCGCAAGGCCCAACTTGTCTTTTTCGATGTGCCGCAAGAGGGTTTGAATCGCGCCGGGATCGAGCTTGCCGAGATCCTCGAAGGTGAACATCAGCGCCTTGATGCGCTCGGCCGCATCGCGGTTTTTGTCTTCGAGCGAGGTCATGAATCTGGTCTCGGTCTGACGGTCGAAATTGTTGAAAATTTCCGCCATCAGTTCGTGCGAGTCGCGTTTGGCGGTGCGGGCAAGGTTGGACATGAATTCGACGCGCAAGGTTTTCTCCACCTTGTCAAGAATGTCTTTCTGCACGCTCTCCATCTTGAGCATGCGCTGCACCACTTCGAGGGCAAATTCCTCGGGCAGCGCGCCGAGCACCCGGGCGGCATGCTCGGGGCGGATTTTGGACAGCACCACCGATACCGTTTGCGGGTATTCGTTTTTCAGGTAGTTGGCCAGCATCGTTTCGTTGACGTTGCCCAGCTTCTCCCACATGGTGCGGCCGGCCGGCCCGCGGATTTCCTCCATGATCAGGGCGACTTTTTCCGCCGGCATGATGTGCGACAGCATGCGTTCGGTGGATTCGTAGGAGCCCATCAGCGACGAGGTGCCGGACATATGACCGACGAACTCGACTAGCAGCGATTCGACGGTATCCGCCTTGACGTTGCCGAGGTTCGACATGGTTTGGGAAAGTTCTTTGACCTCGTCGTCATCGAGACCTTCCCAGATTTTGGCGGAATATTCCTCGCCGAGCGACAGCATCATGATCGCAGCCTTTTCCACTCCGGAAAGGCCTTTGGTATCTTCTCTAACGGCGGGTTTTGCGGGGCGTGCCATGTTCGGTTACGAAGGTTGGTGGATCCAGCTGCGGATAATGGACAAGGCTTCTTCGGGGTGGGAATCGACGACTTCGCCGACCTTTCGGATTGAAGATTCGCGCACCTGCCCCTCGACCCGACTGATGTCGATCATGCTGTCGGTGGGGGACGGCAGTTCGGGGGGTCTGCCTTCGGCGGTTACTTGTCCCGTTTCTGCATCCGGCGCCGGCAGAGCTGTGGCGGCCTCGGCTACGACCGGCGCGGGCGGTGCGAACATCCGAACGATCAGGGGTTTGAGCACGAACAAGCCGATCAGCAACGCGGTGAGCGAGAGGATCGCCGCCTCGATAATCTTGAACCAAGCACCCGAATCGAGACCGAGAAATGGCTCGGGTGCCGCCGTGCCGACGGTGGTGTCGACGCGGGCGAACGGCATGTTGACGACCTGCACCTGATCGCCGCGGGTGGCGTCGAACCCGATGGCCGATTTCACCAACGCCTCGATCTGCTGCATTTCCTTGGCGCCGCGCGGTTTGTAGGTGCCGCCGTCGACCGTGCCGTCCACCGCCACCGCCACCGATAGTTTCTTGATCAGGGTGTTGTTGTCGACGCTGTTGCGCGAGACCTTACTGATCTCGTAGTTGGTGGTTTCCTCGGTGCTGCCCGAGTTCGACTGGGTGGAATCGCCGCCGGCTTGGTTCTGGCCGGGCAGGGCGTTGCCTACCGATACCCCGGCGGTGCCGTTCTTGTCGGTAGAGTTCTGCTCGGTGGTCGCGGTCGAACGCACGACCTTGGAGTCGGGATCGTAGGTATCGCTGGTTTCGCTGATCTGCTTGTAATCGATGTTGGCGGTGACCTGGACCCGCGCTTTTCCCTGACCGACGATGCCGGCGACGATGCTTTCGACCCGCTGGCGCAGGCGGTCTTCGTAAGAGGTGGTATTGGCTTCCTGGTCGGCGGCAAGGGCGTCGGCGCCGGTTTTGTCCTCGCCGCCGGCGAGCAACGTGCCTTTGTCGTCGACGATGGCGACGCGTACCGGTTTCAGGCCGGCGACTGCGGCGGCGACCAAATGCTGAATGGAAGCCACCTGTTCCTTGCCCAGCGTGCCGCGGGTTTTGACCACAACCGAGGCGGATGGCGACTTTTCCTCGCGCGAGAAGATTTCGCGTTCCGGCACCACCAAATGCACCCGCACGCTGTCGATGCCGTCGATGGTGCGGATCGAGCGGGCAAGTTCGCCCTCTATCGCCCGCAACCGGTTGATATTCTGCACGAAGGCGGTGGCGCCGAAGGTGTCGGATTTGTCGAAGATTTCGTAGCCGACGCCGGCCGCGGGCAGATTTTCCTGCGCCAGTTGCATGCGCAGCTTGGTCACTTGGTCGGCGGGAACCAATATGGTGGCGCCGTCGTCCTTGGCTTCGTATTTGACGTTGAGGGCGTCAAGCTTGGCGACCACCGCGGAGGCATCGCGCTGCTCCAAGCCGGAATAGAGAATGCTCTTGGGCGGCTCGCTAAGGGCGCCGGCGACATAAAGAAAGAACGCGGTCAGGGCGGCGGCAACGCCGGCCATGACGCCGAAGCGCGCGGCACCTATTGCTTTGACGAAATCCGGCACTGCCAACTCCTACGCGAACCGCAAAACCGCGAGGAACCGGGTACATTCCTCAGACGGCATTGCCTTGGTAGGCAAACATTGCCGCCTGTTAGGTAAAAGTCCGCTTAACGGCGATAACAAATCGGCATGCAAAAATTGCCGCCCGGAATTAAGGAATTATTGGTAATTCTATATTTTGCTTATTGCTTGCCGGCCGCACACGCGGGGCAAACCACCGTTTCCACCGTAACGTGGCTGAGGCTGGGGTGTCGGGCGATCAGCCTTTGTTTGACGGTTTCCGTGTCGGCGGGCGTGGCTCCGACCAGCGACACGATCAGTCCGCGATGACCGGGCCCCAACCGCCAGAGATGAAAATCGCAGATCGTCAGGGCGAACTCGCGTTCCACTTCGCCTTTTATCGCCGCGGCGAGGCCGGGGTCGTCCTCGGCATCGAGCAGCACCAGCGCGCTGTCGCGTAATAGACCAACCGACCACAGGCCGATCATGATCGCACCGGCGATGCCGGCCAGCGAGTCGGCCCAGCCTATGCCAAAGTACAAGCCCGCCCCCAACGCCGCGAGCGCCAGAACGCTGGTCAATGCGTCGGCCAGCACGTGCAGATACGCGCCGCGCAAATTGAGGTCATGGTCGTGTCCGTCAAGCGCATGGGCGTGCCCGCGTTCATGACCGTGCCCGTGTTCATGACCGTGATCGTGGCGTTCGTGCAGCAGAACCGCCGAAACCAAATTGATGCCTAGCCCGATCAGTGCCACCAGCATGGCGTCGCCATAGGCGACATTCGCCGGCTCAAGCAGCCGGTGTAACGATTGCGCCGCCACGATAAGCGCCAAAACGCCCAAAAGCACTGCGTTGGTAAAGGCGGCAAGATCTCCGAATTTTCCGGAGCCGAAAGAAAAACGCGCGTCGGTCGCGTAGCGGCGGGCGAGAAAGTAGCTGAATGCCGCCAAGCCCAGGGCGCCGGCATGGGTTGCCATGTGAATGCCGTCCGCCAACAGCGCCATCGAACCGGTCCACAATCCGGCGGCAACTTCGACCAGCATGAATGCAAAAGTCAAAACCGCAACCCATTTGGCGCGGGATTCGGCGCGGGCGTGCCCGCGGCCGAGAAAAACGTGGGTTTGGACGAAGTCGTTATGGTCGTGAGGAACAGCCGGCATGATTTCAGTCTATCACGTCGTCGGCGGTTTGAGAACCGGCGTCAACCCGGCGGCGGACCGTGCAGATAGCTTTCGATCAGCGAACCGCAGATCAGCCGCCAACCGTCGACCAGCACGAAAAAAATCAGCTTGAACGGCAGCGAAATGATGACCGGCGGCAGCATCATCATGCCCATGCTCATCAGAATCGAGGCCACCGCCATATCGATAATCAAAAAAGGGATAAAGACCAGAAATCCGATCTCGAAGGCCCGCTTAAGTTCGGAAATCATGAAGGCCGGTGCAAGGGTTGACAGCTTGATCTGATTGGGCGTCGCCGGTTGCTTGTCGCCCGACATGTCGACAAACAGCTTCAGATCGGCCTTACGGACATGGCCGAGCATAAACTTCTTCATCGGCACCGACGCCCGGTCGAACGCCTCGACGGTGGTAATTTGGTTGTTCATCAGCGGCTTGACGCCGACGCTGTAGGCTTCGTTGAACGTCGGCGACATCACGAAAAACGTCAAAAAAAGCGCCAAGCTGACAATCACGCTGTTGGGCGGATTGGTTTGTGCGCCGATCGCCGTCCGCAACAGGGAAAGCACCACCACGATGCGCACGAAGCTGGTCATCATGATCAGAATCGACGGGGCGATGCTGAGAACGGTAACCAGACCGATAATCTGCATCATATGTTCGGAGAACACGCCGCCGCCGGACAAATCTATCGACATGCCGCCGTTGGCCGCTGCCGCTTTGGCCGCCGCTGCTGCGGCGGGCGCCGCGCTGGCCGAACTGATCGTCAGGATAATTAAAAACAGTCCGACGAAGAAGGCGCCGATGCGTAACGCGGACGTTTTGTTCATGCCGCGCTCTCCGTCGAAACCTGCTGATTTTTAATATTGCGCTCGACGACACATGTGCCGCCTTCGCCGATCATTATCAGATGTTCGCAATCGTCGCGGCGGACCAAAACCAATCGTTGACGCGGCGCGATCGCCAGACACTCGACAATCTGCAACCGACGCTTAACGGCGGGTTTGACGAAGCCGGGCAGCGTAAAACGCCGCGCCCCGTAGGCGGCGAAGCCGATCAGCCCCAGCACCAAAAGCAGCGCGCCCAGGTAACGGCCGATGTCGATAATATCCATGTTCGTGTGTCCGTCTTACGGGGCTTTGTTGCCGCGCATCAAAGAACCGTTAGGCTTAACCGCAGGTTAAAATCCGGCAGGGTTTGCCGGGCAGAATTTTCCGCTTTTGTTAAGCGGCGCTTAAAGGTTCGCGGGCAAGCTGAAGCGGTAAGGCAAATTTTCGGTTAAAGGAGAGATGGCGGATCATGGATATGTCGAACATTCCGCTTCTGGCGATCCTGCAAAAGCGCATGGCCTGGCTCGGTCAGCGCCAGGGCATTCTTTCGCAGAACGTCGCCAATGCCGATACGCCGGGCTTTTCGCCCAGCGATTTGCAGCAGATGGATTTCTCGAAATCCTTACGCGATTCCATCGGCCAGCCGGCGTTGACGGTCACCAATCCGCGCCACATCGCGCTTAAGCCGCGGGGTGGCGATTACAAGGATTATCTGGTTCGCGACAAGGAAGCCGATCCCACCGGCAACACGGTGTCGTTGGAGCAGGAGATGATCAAGGTTGCCGACACGCAGGCGCAGTATCAGGCGGCGATCAATTTGTATTCCAAATCGTTGAGCATGATGCGCACGGCCCTCGGCAAGGGTAGCTGACGCTTGTCGGCGGAATAGGAGAAAAAAATGGACTTCAACACCTCGATGTCGGTCTCGGCGAGCGGTTTGCGTGCTCAATCCGAGCGGATGAAAACCATTTCGGAAAACATTGCCAACGCCAATTCGACCGCCGCGTCGCCGAATGCCGATCCCTACCGGCGGCAAATTCCGACGATGAAGAGCCAGTTCGACCGCACGCTCGGCGCCACCAAGGTCGAAGTGGGTAAGCCAATTCAGGATTCGACCGAATTCCGCCGGCAATACGATCCCGGCAATCCGGTGGCCGATGCCCAAGGCTATGTCCGTCTGCCCAACGTCAACAGTCTGGTCGAGATTATGGACATGCGCGAGGCCCAGCGTTCCTACGAGGCCAACCTGACGGCAATGGATGCTTCCAAAACCATGCAGATGCGTACCGTCGATCTCTTGAGAAAATAATTAGGAGGATTCCGTTATGCCCGTTCTGCCCGCCGCCGCCGCCGCCGCCTACCGCGCCGCCGCCGCAACCGGAAGCAATCCGTTCGCCGCCGCAACATCGCCTGCCGCCGGCGGGGCCGGCAGTTTTTCCGAATTTTTGTCCGATGCGGTGAAAACCAGCGTCGACACCATCAAGCACGGCGAAACGATGGCGGCCAAAGGCGCCGCGGGCAAAGCCGACATCGTCGACGTGGTCAATGCCGTCAATGCCGCCGAAATCACCTTGGATACGGTGGTCGCGGTGCGCGACAAGGTGGTCGCCGCCTATCAATCCATCATCAACATGCCGGTTTGAGATATCGAAATGAGCCCTACCGAATCCATCGATTTCGCCCGCAACGCCATTTATGTGCTTTTGGAGATATCTACGCCGGCAATGTTGACCGCGCTGGTGATCGGTCTTGCCATCGGCTTGCTGCAGGCGATGACCCAAATTCAGGAAATGACTCTGGTGTTCGTGCCGAAAATCATCGCCATTTTCGTGGTGTTGCTGATTACCATGCCGTTCATCGGCAGCGCCATGGGGGGGCTGATGACCGACATAGCCGAACGCATTTCGGCCTATTGAGGCGAACCGGCGGGTAAAAGCGCAAGGCGTGCGATGACAATTACCCTTTCCTCGCTCAACGGCATGGTTCTCGTCTACCTGCTTTGCTTCTCGCGGGCCGGTGCGATGGTAATGCTGCTGCCGGCGATCGGCGATCGTGCCGTGCCAAAAACGGTGCGTTTGGTGCTGGCGCTCGGCATTGCGCTGGTGCTCGCCCCCGCGGTGTCGGGGGCTTATGCGCAGAGCACGCCGCAAAACGCGACGGCGCTGGGGGTAATGGTCGTTCGCGAAGTGCTCGCCGGTCTGTCGCTCGGCCTAATCGCCCGCATAGTGGTCAGCGCATTGGCGACGGCCGGCAGTTTTATCGCCCAGCAGACCGGCCTGGCGATGGCGATGGCTTTCGATCCGACGACGACCGCCGATCAGGGTGCGGTGGTCGGCAATTTCATCGCGTTGCTCGGCACCGTAGTCGTATTCGCCACCAATCTGCATTATCTGGCGATCGGGGCGATCAGCGGCAGCTATCATCTGATTCCCCCGGGCACCGAAATTCCGGTGTCCGATCTAGCCCAACTTGCGATCGGCAACATGTCGGCCGCCTTTGCGCTCGGATTTCAGTTGTCGGCGCCGTTTCTGGTGTTCGGGTTCGTCGTCAATGCGGCTTTCGGCATTCTTTCGCGTTTAATGCCGCAAATGCAGATATTCTTCGTCGTCATGCCGATCAACATTGTGATCGGCTTTTCTTTGTTGGCGCTGTTTCTCGGCACCATCATGACGCTGTATCTCGATTTTTATTCCTATCGTCTCGGCATGTTGCAGTAGGGCGCGAAGCTGAATTATGGCCGAAGATCGCGATCCAGCACAACAAACCGAAGAACCGACAGGGCGAAGGCTAGAAAAGGCGCACGAACAGGGCGACCAGGTCAGCAGCACCGAGGTTCAGACTTTTATCCTGCTGTTCGGCGGTACCCTGACGATCGCTTTTTTCGGTCGCTCCGCTTCGCTCGATCTTTTGAAGTTGTTTCGCGTCTTCCTCGAGTCGCCCGGTCAGCTTGCGGTAGACGGCGGGGCCTTGATCGAACTCATGCGCGTCACTTTTTCGCGGGCGGCCATAATCATTGCGCCGATCATTATTCTGCTGATGATCTTCGGGCTGGCCGGCAACATGGTGCAAAACCGGCCGAGCTTTAAGCCCGATAAGATCAAAGTCGACTTTTCCAAGCTGTCGTTGTGGAACGGGCTGAAGCGCATGTTCGGCATCGATGGGCTGACCAATCTGCTCAAAGGGCTATTGAAGATCGCGGTGGTCGGCCTGGCGATTTGGTTGCAGGTTTGGCCGGATCGCCTCGGCCTTGAACTGGTGCTCGACCAGTCGCCGGCCGCCGTAGCCGGTGACATGACGAAGCTGCTGTTTGAGATGATGCGGGCGGCGCTGTCGGCAATCGCGGTATTGGCGGTGGCAGACTATGTCTTGCAGCGGCACGAATTCCTCAAGCGCAACCGCATGTCCAAGCAGGATATCAAGGACGAAATGAAGGAGACCGACGGCGATCCGCAAATCAAGGCGCGCATCCGTCAGATCCGTATCGAGCGTTCCAAGCGGCGAATGATCGCCCAGGTGCCCAAGGCGACGGTGGTCATAACCAACCCGACCCATTTCGCCGTCGCGTTGCAGTACGAACAAGGGGTGACCCCGGCACCGGTTTGCGTCGCCAAGGGGGCCGACGCGTTGGCCTTCCGCATTCGCGAAATAGCCAAACAGCACAAGGTGCCGATCGTCGAAAATCCGCCTTTGGCGCGCGCTCTGTTTGCCTCGGTCGAGGTCGACGGAACGATCCCGCCCGAGCATTACAAGGCGGTCGCCCAGGTTATCGGCTATGTGCTGCGGTTGACCGGTAAGATGAAGGCGAATTAGCCCATCGCGGCCGTGCGGGTTGCGCGCCGGATCGCAGGCTCTTATTGCTTTTCCGGTGATTCGCGGACGAAACTGCGGTTCATGACGATTCGCGGGACAACACGTAGCATTTTGGGTGGCAATCTCGGTCTGCCGGCCGGCGGCTGGCGCTGGGCTGCTGCCGGTTTTGCCCTCCTCGCGCTGGCCGCGGGGGGGCTCGCCGTCGTCACCCCCGAAACCGTCCAGTGGGCCGGGGCCGCCCTTTTGGCAGGCATCGGTGCGGTGGGCAGTCTGTTTCTCTATGCCGTTTGGCCGCGCGAGCAGGTCAGTGCCGCCGACGCCCGGCGCATTGCCGAAGCGGCGGGGCGCGCCAACATCGCCTGGGCCATTACCGGTTCCGACGGCAGCATTCTCGATTGCAATGACGTTTATCGGCGGATGTCGGGGGCGGGCGGCGGCGAATCGGTTCCGCCGCCGGAACTGGCGCTGGCCGGCGAACCTTCGGCGGCGGTGCTCTACCGGCTGGCACGTGGTGCCGCCGAAGGTAAGGCACGCGAGGAATCCTTTGCCGTGGCGCCGGGTTTGGAGATCGTCGGGGCGGTGCGCCCGATCTCCGGCGGGTTGACCGCCTGGTGGTTCACCCCGCGTTTGGCCGCCACCCCGCGGGCCGACACCCGCAAGGAAGAAAAGGCAAAAGACGGCAAGATCGTCGGCGATGTGTTCCGCGATGCGCCGGTTGGGGTGGCGATTTGCGATTCCGAGGGCAAGCTGATCGAGGCAAATCGCGCCTTCAAGGGTTTCTTTGGCGCTGCCGGTGCCCTGGTCGGCCGCTCGGTCGGCGATTTGATCGAGCCGAAGGACCAAAAACAGGTAGCCGATCTGATCGCCCGCATGGCCAAGGGCGGCGCCGCACCCGGTACGGTAGAACTGCGTCCTTCCGGCCAGAACGACCGCATGGCCCAGCTTTGCGCCGGCCCCTTGAGCGAAGGCAAGGTGGTGCTGTACCTGCTCGACGTATCGGAGCAGAAGGCGCTGGAGACCAAATTCGCCCAAAGCCAGAAAATGCAAGCGGTCGGACAGCTCGCCGGCGGGGTGGCACACGATTTCAACTCCATTCTGACCGTCATCATCGGCAATTCCGAATTCCTTCTGATGCGTCATCAGGCCGGCGACCCTTCGTTCAAGGAGATCAACGAGATCCATCAGAACGCGCTCAGGGCCGCCAATTTCGTCAAGCAGTTGATGGCGTTTTCGCGCCAACAGACCATGCAGCCCAAGGTGCTGGCGTTGCGCGACGTGCTTGGCGATTTGTCGATCATGCTGCGCCGGTTGTTGCGCGAGGGTGTCGAGTTGAAGCTCGAACACGGCGCCGGTCTGTGGCCGGTCCATGCCGACGAGAACCAGATCTCCGCCACGATTATGAACCTAGTGGTCAATGCCCGTGACGCCATGCCGAACGGCGGTACCATCACCATAATCACGGCCAATGAAACCGCCGAAGCCGCCGTGACGCTCGGGACCGCCATTATGCCGGCCGGCGATTACGTCCGCATCGAGGTTGCCGATACCGGCACCGGCATCGCCAAAGAAAATTTGGGGAAGATCTTCGATCCCTTTTTTACCACCAAGCCGGTGGGGCAGGGGACCGGGCTGGGCCTCGCCACCGTTTACGGCATCGTCAAGCAGACCGGCGGTTTCATCACCGTGGATTCGGAAGTGGGGCGCGGCACCGCGTTTCGCATCTATCTGCCGCGTTATCGTGCCGGGAATGAAACGGTCGCCGCCGAGCCGGAGCGGGCGCAAACGCGCGACGTTACCGGCCAGGACACTATTCTTCTGGTCGAGGACGAAGAAGCGGTCAGAAGCTTTGCCGCCCGCGCCCTTCGCATGCGCGGCTACGAGGTGCTGGAAGCTCCCGGCGGCGAGGAGGCTCTGAATATCCTGCGCAAGGTCACGTCGCCGATCCACCTGCTGATCACCGACGTGGTGATGCCCAACATGGATGGGCCGACCTTGGTGCGCCATGCCCGCGACTTGCGTCCCGAAATGGCGATAATTTTCATGTCGGGCTACGCCGAGGAGGCCTTCCGTCGCAACGACGAAAAGACCGACGATATTCATTTCTTGCCCAAGCCGTTCGGGCTGAAGCAACTTGCCGCCAAGGTCAAGGACGTGCTCTCCGGCGCGCCGACGCCGAAACGCGCCTGACCCGATCGGCCGTATACTGCGGATTTTTCTGTCGCGATTTACCGAATCGACTTGTAACGGCCCGCCGTGGAATGTTTTTCGTCGGGAAGGCTGAAGAGCGCATCGACTGCCTTCCCGACGATCACCTCATTTCGTTTCCGATTTGAACAGCATGGGCGCGAACTGATTGAAATCGCGACGCCACGTCAGCCATTCGTGTGCGGTTCCCGGCGACATATAGAAGACGTACTTGATACCGGCCTTATCCAACAGATTGCGAAAGCCGCCGACGGTTTTTTGGAACATCGGCGGTTCTTCGGTTCCGATGCCGAACCACAGAAGCTTCACCTTCTCGTTAAAGATCTTGCCGTCTTTGAAGGCACCATCGAAGGCGGTCTCCGGTTCGAGTTTCGTCGCCTTAAAGCCGTTGTTCAACGTACCGCTGAATCCGCCGATATAGGCGAAGCTGTCGAGGTGATGAACCGCCAAACGCATAGCTTGGCCTCCGCCCATGGAAAGACCGGCCACGGCCCTATGCTCGCGATCCGCGATCGTACGAAAGTCGGCATCGATCATCGGCACGATTTCCTGCATCATCACTTTTTCAAAGGTATCGAAATCCGGCAAAGCGCTTTTGGCAGGCGCAGCGAACAAGCCGGCCGGTGCGGATGCATAGCCATTGTCCATGACGACAATCATCGGCACGGCCTTCTTTTCGGCAATTAAATTATCCAGGATCAGATTGACTTTTCCCTGGAAGGTCCAGCCGGTTTCGTCTTCGCCGGCGCCGTGCTGCAGATAGAGCACCGGGTAGCGCGCGGTAACGTTCCGATCGTACTGTGGCGGGGTATAGACGAAGGCACGACGCCACAGACCGGTAACCTTGGATCGATAAATCCGAATGCGTACGTCGCCATGCGGTACGTCTTTGGCGAGATAGTAGCCTACACCGTCTTCCGGCACCTCAACGCCGCTGGCGTCCTTGCCCATGCCGAAATAGGTCCGGCTATTCGGATCGTTGACCGCCACGCCATCGACGATGAATTGAAAATAGTGGAAGCCGACCGCTATCGGCGGAGTGACGACGTTCCAGATGCCGGTTTCTCCGCGTTTCATCGGATATTTACGGCCCATGATGTCGGCCTCGACGGTTTTGGCATCCGGGGCCTTGAGCTGGAACGCCACACTTCTGTCGGCAAGCACCCGAGGGTATGTCGCGCCCGGCACGTTCGTTGCCGCAGGCACGGCGTCCTCGACGGCGGACGAGCCGATACCTTCCGGCGAACGGCGCCATGCAAAATACGAATCGAGAGCCTTAAGCCCCGCAACGTTGTCCACCGGACCGGCGTGCGCCGTTTTGGCAAACACCATAGCCTGCGGATTGGCATCGTCGAAGGCCGGCCAATTGGCCATGCCCTCGCCGTTCGGTGTGCCGAATTTCGCAAAGTTGGTCCAGTAGGTCATCATGGCGTCGGAAATAACCGTATCCGATGCACTCGGCGTTTCGTTCTGCAATTCGTTCAAATGGCCAAACACGTAGGGAACGTCGCGGCCGTGCCAGGCACCCCATCCCTCCTGCTTCGATCCGACGGCGAAATCGGGATGCTGGTCGAAATAATAGAGATACGCCTTTCCCTTGCCGAGGGCCGCCTGCTTGCGCGCCCATGTCCACGTATGCCACCCGAATGCCGAATCGCGAGCAAGATCGCGCGCGGTCTTGGCAACGGCTTGGGCTCCCGCCGGATATGCGGCGAGCAACGTGTCGGCAAATCCGGCGTAACGCCGACGAACGCCGCCGATATAATCTTGCGGTGCCGCGTCGTGCGAAAAACTCAATCCTTCGTCGGAATTGTAGCCGACGAGAATGGGCGTGTCGTTGAACCTTTTCTCGTCATAAAGCGTGACGTGATCGCCGGGAATGGCCCAGCCGTCGACAACCGGCCAAGCAAGCCCGCGGGTGGCCTTCAATAACTTTTCGGCGGATACCTTTCGAAGTTCGGCGATCGACGCGCTTCCGGCGTTGCGTGCGAACGTTTGGCCGTCTCGCTCGGCGGCGGATAACGGGCGCATGTTTTCGCCGGGCTGTCCCGACGCACGCGGCGGACCGAAGGAGCCGCCGCTTTGCGATATGGCGCCTTCAAACAATCCTTTGGCCTGCGGCGATGCACTCAACATACTTACCGCAATGCCGCCTGCCGATTCGCCGAATATGGTAACTTTGTTCGGGTCGCCGCCGAATTCCGCAATGTTCTGCTTGATCCATTTTAGTGCGGCAATCATGTCCATAAGGCCGTAATTTCCCGAGACGCGATGCGGCGATTCCGCACTCAATTCCGGGTGAGCCAAAAAGCCGAGAATGCCGACGCGATAGGCGATCGTGACTAGCACGACCCCTTTCTTGGCGAGTTTGGTGCCGTCGTAGATCGGCAACAAGGTGGCGCCGCCATTAAAGCCGCCGCCGTAGATCCACACCAGCACCGGTACCTTTCCGTTCGCTTTTTGGGCCGGCGTCCAGACGTTGAGATACAGGCAGTCCTCGCTGACTTTAAGCGGATCGTCAGATCCCAGCGATTGCATACAGCCGGGGGCAAAGGCGGTCGCATGTCTTACGCCTTGCCAGGGCTTCACCGCTTGCGGCGCTTTCCAGCGCAAATCGCCTAGCGGCGGTGCGGCAAAGGGAATCCCCTTGAAGCTGCTAATGCCGTTTGACGTCTCGCCGGCAACCGTTCCGCCGGTCACACGAGCTTGGTCGATTTGCGCCATCGCAGGCGTACCAGCCAGCATGCCGGCGGCTACAGCTGCAAAAAAAATCTTTTTCATGCGGTTTCTCCCGACGGGTTCCGGATTCGTCTCAATGCGGTGCTATCGGCGTGCAAGCCGATGATTTCGCCGTTACGACAGCCGTTTTTGCCAAAAAAAAGTCCATTGCCACGACGACCAAATAGGCTGTTGTTGTTGCGGTTACAGGCGCGTTCTCTTCTGCTGCGTATGGCGATAGCTGCGCGGCAGGAGGAATAAATCGCGGTCGGAAAATGATCGGCAAATTCGATCGCGGTTTTTGTCTAACCCGAAGGTCGCGATGATCCTTACGCACGATCCCATTCGTACGGGTTTATATCATCCCCCCCTTCAAGGGCATTACCGCAAATGCTTCAGGCGCAAAACACAATTGCGTGATGAACGGCCGGGGAGAGGTTCGCCTTGATACACGCAAGGTTCTTGGCTCCCCGCGTGTGTTACTTTGGCCCGGCGCAGATCCGTATAAGCCTTAAGCCTTTGCCAGTTCGACCTGGGCGACGTCGGTACGCCCGGCCGCAAATGCGCCGGCGCAGATGTTGAGATAATATTGCCAATTGCGCAAGAACCTCTCGTCGTGACCGAGCGCCAGAATATCTGCGGTGCGCGTTCTCATTCGTTTCGACCAGGCGCGCAAGGTGCGGGCGTAGTCCTTGCCGAAGGTGAAGCAATCGAGCACCCTCAGACCGGCGCGTTCGGCTTCCTCGCCGATACACTGCAGCGACGGCAGCATGCCGCCGGGAAATACGTAATGGCGGATGAAGTCGCTGCGCAGGCGGTAGCCGGCGAACAAGTCGTCGCGGATAGTGATGGTTTGGATCACCGCTCGTCCGCCTTCTTTCAGCCGCTCGGCTACGGTGCGGAAATATCGCGGCCAATACTGCTCGCCCACCGCTTCGAGCATTTCGATCGAGACGATCATGTCGAAGCGGCCGGTGGTTTTGCGGTAATCCTCCAATCGGATGTCGGCGGCACCGTGAAGGCGTTCGCCGGCAAAGCGGGCCTGCGAAGGCGAAATCGTCAAACCGGTCAAAAGGTGACCTGCGTCCGCCGCGCGTTCGGCAAACCCGCCCCAGCCGCAGCCGATTTCCAGCACTTCGGATTTCGGTTTGACGAATCGCCTCAATATCCGCTCGTATTTGTTCTGCTGCGCCCGTTCGAGGTCGTCGGTGCGGCCGGCAAACAACGCGCTCGAATAGGTCATGCTTTTGTCGAGCCACAACGAATAGAAATCGTTGCCGACGTCGTAATGGGCCTCGATGTTATGCCGGCTGCCGTTCACGCTGTTGCGCCGGACGATGCGGTCGTGCAACATCATGAGCAGACGCTCGATCGGCTTTCCTTGTCCGTAACCGCCGAGAATCTCGCGGTTCGACAGGAACAGAGTCACCACCTTTTCGATGTCGTCGGTATCCCATCCGCCGTCGATGTAGTCTTCGCCGAAGGCGATATCACCGCGCAGAACCGCCCGCGCCAGTACCTGCCAGTCGTGCAATTCGAACCGCGCTTCGGGGCCGGGCAGCAGGCCGTGGAAGCGGTGTTCCATACCGTCCGGCGCGACGAAGACCAGCGCGCCGCGCTCGATACGGTTCAAGGTTTTAAGCCATTTTTCCTCGATGAGAGCATTCGCAATCTGTTTCATCACCACCTCCCACGCGGACAATTTGAGCGCTGCGGCGTTAATAAATAAGGCGTTTGCACCTTAGATATTAACCGATTTTTTTCTGGATGCGCAGGAAAAACCTGGGGCGGAAAATCGGTAACGGTTAACAAGTAGAATTTTCGCGTCTTTATATGGGGTTAGCGTGTCTTTGGCTTTTGGTGCGGTTGCGTTTTCCTGATGCCGGCTCTCCGGTCGGCCTTGGCCGTGTTAGTTTTACCGCGCGATATTTCGTAAAACCGGTTCCCACGTTTCCTTCCGCGCTTTATATCCCTGCGCCCTGAAGCAGATCGCCGTTAATACCGTTGGCGATGAGAACCAGAATTGGCCGATCCATGAACGTCGCCGAAGCCAAAGCATCAATGCCCCTCGCCGCCAGCGGGGCGGAACTGACCGTGGTACTTCCCACCTACAAGGAACGCGGCAACGTTGCCGAATTGGTTCGGCGGCTGGATGCGGCGCTCGAGGGCATCGTTTGGGAGGCGGTGTTCGTCGACGACAATTCGCCCGACGGCACCGCCGATGCGGTGAAGGAAATCGCCGCCGCCGATCCTCGCGTGCGCTGCATCCGTCGGATCGGCCGGCGTGGATTGGCCGGTGCCTGCATCGAGGGCATGCTGTCGTCGAGTGCGTCCTATCTGGCGGTGATGGACGCCGATTTGCAGCACGACGAAAAAACTCTGCCCAGGATGCTGGAAAAATTGCGGACCGGTACCGTCGATCTGGTGGCCGCGACCCGCTACGTCGACGGCGGCAGTGCCGAATCGTTCAGCGAAAGCCGCGAGAAGATCAGCAAGCTCGCCACCGGCTTGGCGCAACGGTTTCTCGGCACATCGCTGAGCGATCCGATGAGCGGTTTCTTCATGATGCGTCGCGATGTGTTCGATATGGTGGCGCCGCGTTTGTCGCCGGTCGGTTTTAAAATCCTGCTCGACATCGCGACCTCGGCCGAGGATATGCGCATCGCCGAAGAACCGTATTCCTTCGGCGAACGCACCGCCGGCGCTTCCAAATTCAACGCGCAAGTCGGGTTGGAGTTTCTCGGGCTGTTGCTGTCCAAGTTCAGCCGCGGGCTGGTCGAGCCGCGGTTCATCTTCTTCGCCTTTGTCGGTGCGATCGGCATCGCGATCAATCTGATTACGCTCAATCTTGCGATGGTCGTCTGGCCGCTCGCCTTCGGACTGGCCAAAAGCATCGCCACTTTCGTTTCCATGGTGAGCAATTTTCTGCTCAACAATTCGCTGACCTATCGCGATAAACGGCTCAAGAGCTGGCACATGTTGACCGGGTTTCTCGGTTTCTGCGCGATCGGCACCATCGGCGCGGTAACCGACATCGGCTTGGCAACCACCCTTTACGCTCGGCATGAAGTCTGGTGGGTGGCGGGGCTTGCAGGGGCGGTGATGAGCGTGCTGTGGAATTATGCCATGAGCAGCATGTTCATCTGGCGGACGCGATGACGCTGTCCCGCGAGCGGGGATTTTTCGCCGCCCTGGCGGGTATTTTCGTCTGTCGTTTGATCGCCGGAAGCGTGTTGCCGCTTTCCGCCGACGAAGCCTATTATTGGCTATGGTCGCGCCACTTGGCCGCCGGCTACTACGATCATCCGCCGTTTATCGCCTTTTTGATCCGCGCCGGCGTCGAGCTCTTCGGCCCTACGCCGCTTGGGGTACGCATCGGCGGCATTCTTTTGTCGTTTGCCGCCAGTTGGTTCCTCTGGCGTGCCGCATTCCTTTTGAACGGCGAAGAAAGCGCTCGGCGCGCGTGCCTGTTGTTCAACCTGACCCTGATGGTCGGGGTCGAAACCCTGGCGGCGACGCCCGACGCGCCCAGCGTATTCGCCGCGTCCCTGTTCTTATGGGCGCTGGTCGAATTCGCCCATAGCAAGGACGGCCGCTGGTGGCTGGCGGCCGGCGCGGCGGCGGGGCTGGGCTTGTTGGCCAAATATACCGCGTTGTTTCTGGGCGCCGGTGCGGTTTTATGGTTGGCGTTCAGTCCGCCTTACCGCAAATATTTGCGCTCGCCCTGGCCCTATGCCGGCGCCGCCCTGGCGCTGCTTGTGTTCCTGCCCAACGTGCTATGGAATGCCCATCACGGCTGGGCCACTTTCGCCTTTCAATTCGGCCGCGCCGGAACCGGCGGATTTTCTCTGCGCTATCTGCCCGATCTTTTCGGCAGCCAGGCCGCGCTGGCGACGCCGTTTCTGTTCTTCGCCGTCATCCTGGCCTTCGCCGCCCTCTCCCGGCAGCGGAATGACGACAGGTTTCTGATCGCCGCACTGATCTGGCCGGCGCTGATCTATTTTCTCGAGCACGCGCTGCACGCGCGGGTGCAGGGCAATTGGCCGTGTTTCCTCTACCCCATGCTGGCGGTTGCTGCCGCCGACCTTAAGCTGATCGACGGCCTGACCGGCCGGTGGAAACGGTGCGGGCAAGTATCGAGCCGGCTGGCGGCGCCGGTGGCGGCTGTGATGCTGGCGGCAGTCTATGCTCAGGCCGTGTTCGGCGTGGTGCCGATGGGACGCGGCGATCCTCTGGCGCGGCTTCTCGGCGTCGGTTTGCCGGACATGCTGCAGAAGGTCGAAGCCTTAAGCGGCGAAAATCGTGCCGGGGCGATCTTAACCACCGATTACGCCACCACCGCCTGGCTGGCGTTCTATGCGCCGCCTTCCATGCCGGTGGCTCAAGTGGGCGAGGAATATCGCTTCCCCGATGCACCGCCGCTGCCTGCAACACTGGCGAAAAGAACGCTGTTGTACGTTTGCGAGGATAGGGCGGGGCGCCGCAATTTCGATCGCCGCGATCTGATCGCCGCGCATTTTTCCCATGTCGAGCCGATTGCCCGTCTCGATCGCAGACGCAACGGCGTCGTCGTCGCCGAGTATCGCGTCTATCGGGTGACGGGGCCGAAGGGCGGGCCGGTCGGCCGGTTGCCGTAATTATTTCTTCGGGCCCCGGTGCTTGCCTTTGGCGAGCGCCACGATCATGCCGCGCAAGGTTTGCACTTCCTGATAGGATAGGTGCGCCCGGTGCAGGGTGGCACGGATCGACCGCACCATGTGGTCGCGCTTGTCCGGCGGATAGAGGAAGCCGCTGACGGTGAGTTCGCGCTCCAGATGTTCGAACAGACTGAACATTTCTTCGCGGGTCGGCATGCGGTGGATGGGGCTGCGCTCCAGATTGACCGGCGGCGTTGCGTCGGCGGTGCGGAACCATTCGTAACAGACCAGCAGCACCGCTTGACCGAGGTTGAGTGAGGAAAACCCGGATGTCGGAATGGTGATGACGGCGTCGCTTAAGGATACCTCGTCGTTGTCGAGGCCGGCCCGTTCGTTGCCGAACAGCACGCCGCATTTCTCGCCGCGGGCGGCTGCCGCACGCAGGCGACGGGCGGCCTCAGGGGGGGTGAGGATTTCCTTGGGGATGCCGCGGGGGCGCGCGGTGGTGGCGAGCACATAGTTCAGATCGCCCAAAGCGGTGCGGGTATCGGGAAATAATCCAGCCGTTTCAACCAGATCGCTTGCACCGACCGCCGTTGCCACCGCTTTGGGGTTGGGCCAGCCGGCGCGCGGGGCGACCAGGCGCAATTCGGCAAGCCCGAAATTCTTCAAGGCCCGGGCGCTCGCGCCGATGTTTTCGCCGAGTTGGGGGTGGGACAGGATGATGACTGGAAGATTCATGGGACTTTACATAAAGCTTTCACGGCGCGGGTGCCTGCGGGCGGGAACGTTTTGACGCACTATGCCGCACCGAGGTATAGCGAAGTGAGCTTGGTACTTTAAGGGGATTTTCATGGGCAAGATCAAAGTAGCTGGAACCGTAGTCGAATTGGACGGCGACGAGATGACCCGGATCATCTGGGATCTCATCAAGCAGAAGCTGATCCTGCCCTACCTGGACGTGAATCTCGACTATTACGATCTCGGGATCCAGCACCGCGATGCCACG
This sequence comes from Alphaproteobacteria bacterium UBA1303, assembly GCA_002307315.1. Taxonomy (GTDB): domain Bacteria; phylum Pseudomonadota; class Alphaproteobacteria; order Micropepsales; family Micropepsaceae; genus Rhizomicrobium. The sequence goes on along the minus strand of DBTZ01000018.1, from coordinate 208 downwards.
GACGACAAGGTCACCGTCGCTGCCGCCGAGGCGATTTTGCGGCACGGGGTCGGCGTCAAATGCGCCACCATCACCCCCGACGAGGCCCGCGTCGCCGAATTCGGCTTAAAAAAAATGTGGAAGTCGCCCAACGGCACGGTGCGTAACATTCTGGGCGGGGTGATCTTCCGCGAACCGATCATATGCAAAAACGTGCCGCGGCTGGTGC
>DBTZ01000040.1:89689-98559 GCA_002307315.1 Alphaproteobacteria bacterium UBA1303 | reverse complement strand
GACGGACGTTCAAACGCGATCAGTCCATCGCTCTAGCTCTTTGTTTGGTCGCAACTTTACGCGCAAAACCGATTCCACTTTTGCGCTCGTTGCTCTAGGACGCCAACGGCAACGCCTCGCGCCGGATTTCCTCGTCGTATTCGGTAATCGGATGGCTTGCGAATATCCGAGCGACGGCACGGCGCCACATTTGTCCGTCCGGGACGTTGGCGGCCAAAAGTCCGTAAAGCCTTATCAACATATAGTCGCGCGCCGCGGCGCTGCGTGCTGCGACGTCGTCTCCCGCCAACAGGCATCCGAGGTTGAGCACCACTTTCTCCGCATTGACCGCATCGGTGGCGTCCTCGCCCGCCGGGGCGCCTTTGCGCCAGATACGAGCAATGTCGCGCCGGTCGAGAACGAGTTCCGGCGATTGCAAAAGGCCGATAAGCCGCTGCACATCCGCAAGATCGAGGCGTCCGCAGCCAGCGCAAAGCAGCAGGTGATTGAAGCGGTCGACCGCAGAGGGAATGCCGATGGCGGCGAAGACGGTATCGTAGAAGGCCAGATCCGCCTGCGCCCGGTCGGCGACGTCGATCCCGGCTGCCCGACGCAGTTCGCGGCGAAATTCCGTCCCGAGGCCGGGATATAACGGCAGCAGCAGCGCATAGGACTCGCGGTCGGAGATCGACAGCAGTTCGGTCATATCCGCATTCGAAACCGTCAGATGCGGCGCGCCATCGCATTGCAGCAGCGCATATAGCCGGTTCTTCGCCGCCGCCCGCTGCTTGAGCCGCCGCCCGCTCAGAACATTGAGATCGGCTTTCCGCACATGGTCAAGCAGTCGCCGATGCAGCGCTTGATAGGAATATTGCGTACACAGCCGGGCGTTGCCGCGCTTCGCAATGGCGCGGCTGCGCGCCGGATCGGCGAGCAGCGCCTCCAATTTGACGAAGAAATCGGTTTCGTCGAACGGCACGAATTCCTCGCCCGGGACGAAATACTCTTCGAAATATTGCGATCCGGTGGCATAGCGTGCGTCGTATTGCATCAGCAGCGCGCCGGCGTTGAGGACTTCGCAGGTGCGGTAATTGTACGGTCCGTTGAGGCTGACGGCGTTGAGCACGATGCGGCTGCGCTTTAGCATCGTCATGTAGTCGACTTTCGATAGGCCGACGGCCCTGACGAATTTGTAGCGCCCGCCCAGACGGGCCATCGCCTGCTCGAACAGCGCGATGGTCCGCGCCCGATGTGGACCGTAACCCATCAGCCGATCCGGACCGAACGACAGCAGTACGTCGATGTCGCGCGGGACATCTTCGCCCAACGTGGAGAATATGAAGTCGAAAGACCCCCACGACAGGCCGAACGGCAGATCGACGATCTTCTCGCGCGGCACCACGCCGTCTAGCAGTTCGCCGAACCGGCGCGATACCGGCAGCAGGAAGTCGAACATTTCGGCGATGCGTTCGATCTTGAGCGCCCGCAGCATATGGCACACGCTGGCCACGGTGGGAAACGGCGCATCCTCAAGCCCGCGCAGGAAGGTCTCCGACGCGCACACCTGATAGTCGAAATAGAAATCGGGAGCGAACCCCTGCGGCAGAAGGGAAAGTACGGTTCCCAGATCGTGCTGATGCACATCGACCGAGACGGCGTCGCGCCGGTCGGTGGTATAGCCGTACAGCGACAAAAAAACGACGTCGGCGTTTTGCATCAGCGGCAGCGACTGAAAATTGGGCTGGCCGACATAATAGCGCCCCAACAGTATCTTGGGGCGGCGAATGCGCATCGCCGGGGCGTTGGCGATACGAAAAACGTTGCGCTGAGCGAGAAAGTCGGCGTTCCCGCACAGCAACCGGCCGGCGTCCTCGTATTTACGCTCCAGCGCCGCCAGGGCATCGCCGTCGTCGCGACAGCACGCCTCGGCGTCGCGCAACGCGGCAAGCAATTTATCGATGGATTGATCGCTCATAATCCACTCCGCGACGCGTCTCGACTAAAGACACGCCGCTTCATGGTAAATTTTCGTAGTTAATATTCCTTTACCTGCCGATCCGTTCTCAAATCAGCCAACGCGGCGCAGGGCGCTGTCCGACGCAGCGTTCAGCGGCACTTCGAGCGGATAGGCGGCCAGAATATCCTCGGCTTCCTTGCGCCAGCCGCCAGCCGGCTCGGTCAGCGAAAGCAGGACGTAGAGCCAAAGCCGCATGAAATCCCGCGCCCCCGTCCAGCAGGCTGCGGGGTCGCCGCCGGCGGCAAGACGGGGAAGATTGAGTATGGTCACTTCGGCCTGCGCCGCCATTTCATCGGTGACACCTTGCACCGCCGGACGCCGCACCAGCCGCATGGTCTCGTTATCGCCGGGGATTGGGATCGGCACCGGCAGTCGCAGCATGGCGACCAGCGTTTTTGCCGCCTCGGCGTCGATGCGGCCGTTGGCGGCGCATAAGGCGAGATAATTGAACCGGTCGACGACCGAGGGAGAAGCTAGGCTGCGAAACGCCGCGTCGTAGAACTTTAAATTGTGCGCCGGCGAAATGCCGAAGGCGGTATCCCGGCCGCACACAACGGCGAAGGCCTTTTCCCGCAAACCGATCTCCAGCCGCTCGTAGAACGGAATCAACATGGCGGCCGCCGGAATGTCATCGCCGTTCAGCATCTCCAGAAAATCCCGCAGCGGCGGAAAGAGAACCGAGGTGTCGATTTCGCGCGTGCTCACCGAATGCAGTTGGGCGAACAGGCGTGCATACGCCGCTTCGGCGGAGGTCGGACGGCGCGACCGCCAGTCGCCGCGGTCGGGCGACAGGATCAGCGAGAAAAGCCGCCGGTACTGACGGTCGTAGCCATATTCTTCGCGCATACGCCTCTCGCCGGCGTGTGCAATTTCCGCCCGCGCCGGTTCGTCCGCCATAAGGCGCCCGAGTTTGGCGATAAAATCGGTTTCGTCAAACGGCACGAACTCGCGGTCCGGTTCGAGATAATCTTCCATGCGCTGAGAGCCGGTGACGTAACGCGGCTCGTACTGCATCAGCAGCGCACCGGCGTTGACGGCTTCGCAGCTGCGGTAGTTGTACGGTCCATGCACACCGACGGCGTTGAGCACGATCCGGCTGCGGCGCAGCAATTCGATATACTCCTGCTTGGCAATTCCGGTCGCCTTGACGAAATTGTAGCGGTCGCCGAATTTTTTCTTCGCCTCGGCAAACAGCCGTTCGGTGCCGAGACGGGCGGTGCCGTAGAACGCGCTCGGCGCTCCGCCGTCGAACGACAACAGCACGTCGATGTCGCGGTCCGCATCCGCGCCGGGGGAAACGACGGCGTCGAACGATCCCCACGAAAATCCGAACGGAATATCGACGATCTTCGCGGCGGGCACGCAGCTCGCCATCAGTTCCGAAAAGCGCTTCGACATCGGCAGCACGAAATCGAACAGCTTGGCAATCTGTTCGATCTTTCGCGTCATAAAGGTATGGCACAATCCGGCAACGGTGGGAAACGGCGCGCGTTCCATACCGCTTAGGAATACGCCCGACGTGCAGACCTGATAATCGAAATAGAGATCGGGCAAGAAGCCCGGCGGCAGCGCCCGCATAAGATCGTCGATGTCGGCAAGACGCGGATCGACGCACGCGACGAAGCGTTCGTCGATGCGACGGTCGGTCAGCATCAGAAAGACGACGTCGGCGTTCAGCACCGCATGAACGGTTTGAAAATTGAGTTCGGTGTTCAGGCGATGATCGAACAGCAGCCGAGGCCGCCGGATGCGCATGGCGTCGGCATGGGCGACGCGAAATCCGTTGCGCTGCAACAAAAACGGCACAATGCGGCCGTATTCGCCGACGGCGGATTCGTAACCAGCTTCGATGGCGGCCAGCGCATCGGCATCGCCGCCGGCGGTTTGCTCGGCGCGCGACATCTCGCTCAAAAATGCGATCAGTCTTTCCCTCATCACCACACCCGCGCCGGCCGCTTCGGTTAATCCGAAGTCCTGCCTGCGCTCCCATGCGGGATGAGACGCCCGTTCCTCTTTATTCGCAGTAAAGCAACACCGTTAACGGACTCTATAAAAACGCCGCCGGACCGTTCGATCCGGCGGCGCAATTCCCGTTCGCAACCACCGGCGTTACGGTACGAGCGATACGACGGTCACCGATGCCGGCGCCAAGGTCATGTGCAGCTTGCCGCCGGCAATTGCGGCGCCGACCGGCTTGGGCACAACCGTGTCCGGTGCATCGAAGGTATTGACGGCATCGAACTTCGGCGCCGTCAGCGTTTCGCCCACCGCCTTGCCCGCGGGCATCCCGGCGATGGCGAGATCGATATCCGCCGGCCGGTTGGGATCGACGTTGGTCACGGCGATCCAAATTTTGCCGTCCTTGGCTTTGGCGGCGATCGCATCAATGCGCGGCAGGGAAACGCCGTTAACTTTGTAGGTGCCGGCCTTGTACGACAGCGGTACGAAGGCGGCATCCTGGAACGGCACGTACATCTTGAAAACGTGATAGGTCGGCGTCAGAACCATCTTATCCCGGTCGGTCAGGATCATGGCCTGCAGCACGTTGATCATCTGCGCGATGTTGGTATGGCGCACGCGATCGGCATGACGGGCGAAAATGTTGATATTGAAAGCCGCCAGCACGGCATCGCGCATCGAATTCTGCTGCTGCAGAAAGCTCGGATTGGAGCCCGGGGTGGGCGCCAGCCACGAACCCCATTCGTCAACCACCAGCGAGACGCGCTTTTCGGGATCGTATTTGTTCATCACCGCCGAATGGGTCTCGATCAACTGTTCCATCTTCAGCGTATCTTTGAGGAATTCGGCATATTCCTTCTCGCCGAACCCCGTCGCTTTCCAAGAGGGCGGCCAAGCCATCCATGTGTAGGAATGCAGCGACAGACCGTGCATGTCCCAGCTCCAGTTGCGGTTCTTCTTGTAGGTCTGCATGACCGCTTCGGTGTAGTCGGTTTCGAGACCGCCGGGGCCGACCGCGATCACCTGTGTCGGCATATCGTTGTTGTAATTGTGGACGAACCGCCCATAGAGCTTCAACTGGCTGGTATATTCCGCCGGCGACATGTGGCCGCCGCAGTCCCAGCTCTCGTTGCCAATGCCGAGCATCGAAACCTTATAGGGCGCGGCATGGCCGTTGGCAGTACGCAGCTTGCCCCAATAGGAATCGGCGGGCATGGTCATGTAGGCCATCCAGTCGGCGGCTTCCTTGACCGTGCCCGAACCGACGTTGGCGGAGATATAGGCCTCCGAGCCGATCTGATCGACGAAATCCATGAACTCGTCGGTGCCGAAGGCGTTGGTTTCGAGCACATTGCCCCAGGCATGGTTGGGCAGGGCCTTGCGCGCCGCCGTCGGGCCGATGCCGTCCTGCCAATGGTATTCGTCGGCGTAGCAGCCGCCGGGCCAGCGCACCACCGGCACATGCAGCGCCTTCAGGGCGGCGACGACGTCCTTGCGAATGCCGCGCACGTTGGGAATGGGCGAATCCTTGCCTACCCAGATGCCGCCGTAAACGCCGGTGCCGAGGTCTTCGGCGAATTGTCCGAAAATGTGCCGGTCGATTCTGGCCTCGGTCTTCGTCGCATCGAGCGACAACGCCACCGGGGCGTCGGCCAACGCCGGCCCCGCCAACGCAAGCGCCGTCAAAGCAATTCCGATATTCATTAAGCGCATAATGTTTTCCTATCGTTTGGAACGATTGCGACAGCCGGACCCGAATGCCAATCGGCCGACTTCGGTGCCAAGACCGAAGACGGCGCCCGCAACGCCGCGAAGGTTGAAAATTTGTACATGACTCGGACAACGGTTCAAGACGCAAAACCGTGATGCCGGCGGCCCGCCGTACCGGATGCGGCGGCTACACCGTCATCGGCTTGCCCAGTTCGCCCGCCAGATCCTGGACGAACTGCCAGGCGACGCGACCCGAGCGGTTGCCGCGCATCGCCGCCCAGGCGATGGCACGGGTGCGCACCGCCTCGGCCGGCACATCGAGGCCGAAATGGCGGCAGTAGCTGTCGATCATCGCCAAAAACTCGTCCTGGCCGCAGTGGTGGAAACCGAGCCACAGTCCGAAACGATCCGACAGCGAAATCCGCTCCTCGGCCGCCTCGGTGGACGTCAGCGAAGCGCCGTCGTTCTCGATTCCCTCGCGCGCCATCAGGTGGCGGCGGTTGGAGGTGGCGTAGAACAGCACGTTTTCGGGCCGTCCCTCGATGCCGCCTTCCAGCGCCGCCTTGAGCGATTTGTAGCTGGTATCGCCGGAATCGAAGGAAAGATCGTCGCAAAACAGCAGATAGCGGCGTTTCCGGCCGCGCAAAAGCCGTAAGAGCTTCGGCAGGGTGGCGATGTCTTCGCGGTGAATCTCGATCAGCGCCAGCCTGTCCGCCGCCTTGCGATTCCGGTTGACCTCGGCGTGAACCGCCTTGATCAGCGAGCTTTTGCCCATGCCGCGTGCGCCCCACAACAGCGCGTTGTTGGCCGGAAGCCCGCCTGCGAAACGCCTGGTGTTTTCCAACAAGGTGTCGCGGGCGGCATCGATGCCCAAGAGCAGTGCGAGCGGCAACCGGGCAACGCGTTCCACCGGAACGAGTTTTTCCGCTCCCGCTTCCCATAAGTAGGCATCGCACGTCCCAACGGCCGGCTTGCGCGCGGCTTTGCATTTGATTTTCTTGGAATTTTTCATGACACAGGCTCTCCCTTTCGGCCCCTTCCGGGTTGCAAAGGTCGGATGCAAGGCTATATTCCGCCTTAAGAAACGCTTACTCGAATAGCGGCCGAGCCGGTTTTCGGGTAGGACGCGCGACGAAAGTAGAGTACTTAAAACAAATCCGTACCGACCGAAACGGAATCCTCCTCACGGACGCCGGGATAGAGGCGTCGCAACGATTTTGCCACGGAAAGCGCCCATGCAAGACCCTTCCTTCCTCATTATGATGTTCGCCATTATGGCGATTTTCTACTTTCTGGTGTTTCGCCCGCAGCAGCAGCACGCCAAGAAGCTGCGCCTGGCGATCGAGGCCTTGCGTCGCGGCGATACCGTGGTGACCGCCGCCGGCATCGTCGGCAAGGTCGCCAAGGCGCCTCAGAAGGAAGATATCGAGATCGCCGTCGAAATAGCCGATAATGTCGAAGTCAAGATGGTCAAGAGCGCCATCACCGAAGTGCGCATCAAGAACGCGCCGGCCAACGACGCCAAATAAGAACGCAAAAGGCTAAGCCGTTTCATGCTGCACGTTTCCAGGTTTACCAAGATTATCGTGGCGCTGATTTTGATCGTCGGCATCATGCTTTCCCTGCCCAACGCGCTGCCGGAGAATATCCGCACCAAGATGCCGTCGTGGCTGCCGCACGATACCGTCAGCCTCGGCCTCGACTTGCAGGGCGGCTCCTACATCCTCTTGGAAGTGCAGCTCGATCCGGTGCTGCGCGACAAGGTGGACATGACGGTCGGCGAACTGCGCCGGTCCTTTCGCAAGGCGCATATCGGCTATACCGATTTGGCCTCGACCGGCGACGGGCTGAGTTTACGCATCCTCGACCCCGGCCAGTACGAAGAGGCGCGCGCCATCGTCAAGGCGGCCAACCCCAGCACCGGCAACGGCGTGATCGGCGCCAGCGGGCGCCAATACGAGATGGCCGAGGCGGGCGACCAGCGCATTCAACTGACGATGACCGATGCCTATAAGAAACAGACCAAGCACGAGATCGTCGCTCAGTCGATCGAGACCGTGCGTCGGCGCATCGACGAATTGGGCACCAAGGAGCCGAGCATCGAGCAGCAGGGCGACGACCGCATCGTCGTCCAGGTGCCGGGCTTGCAGGATCCCTCGCAGCTTATCAGCATCCTCAAGACCACCGCCAAGATGACCTTCCAATTGGTCGACGAGAACGCCGATCAGCAGGCGGCGCAACGCGGCAACGTACCGATCGGCGACGAACTGCTGGACATGGACGAAGGCCGGCTGCCGAACGGACAGGCCCAGAAAATCGTCGTGCAGCGGCGCGTGCTGGTGGCCGGCGACCGGTTGAAGAAAGCCGGCTGGTCGACCGATCAGCGCACCGGCCAAGTGGTGGTGACCTTCAGCTTCGATACCGTCGGCGCCCGCCAGTTCGGCGACGTCACCAAGGAAAACGTCAACAAACGCTTCGCCATCGTGCTCGACAAGAAGGTTCTGACCGCACCGAACATCCGCGAGCCGATCCTGCAAGGGTCGGGTCAGATCGACGGCAACTTCACCATCAAAAGTGCGCAGGAGCTGTCGGCGATGCTGAACGCCGGTGCGCTACCGGCCCCCCTGAAGCCGATTGAGATGCGCACCGTGGGTCCGGAGCTCGGCGCCGATCAGATCCGGGCCGGTCGCGATTCGGCGATCGCCGGTTTGATTTGCGTCGCGTTCTTCATCTTCCTGCGCTACGGCATGTTCGGCATGTTCGCCAACGTCGCGTTGGTGTTCAACGTGGTCCTGCTTTTGGCGGTGCTGACTATGTTCGGCGCCACCCTGACCCTGCCCGGCATCGCCGGCATCGTGCTGACTATGGGCATGGCGGTCGACGCCAACGTGCTGATCTTCGAACGTATGCGCGAGGAACATCGCAACGGTCGCGGCATGCTCGCCTCGATCGACACCGGCGAGCGACGGGCGATGGCGACCATCATCGACGCCAACGCCACCCATCTGATCGCCGCGCTGATCCTGTTCGAATTGGGATCCGGGCCGGTGCGCGGCTTCGCGGTGACGCTGGGCATCGGCATCATCTCGTCGTTCTTCACCGCGGTGATGGTGGTGCGGCTGATCATCCTGTGGTGGCTGCACGTCGCCAAGCCGAAGCAGTTGATCATCTGACTTCCGAGCACGTTGCTTAATTTGTCTGGTCG
>DBTZ01000040.1:79645-89285 GCA_002307315.1 Alphaproteobacteria bacterium UBA1303 | reverse complement strand
AACACGCTTTTGCGCACGTTGCTCCGCGATCAGACGCCGTAGAAATCGCGGTACCATTCGACGAATTTCGGCACGCCTTGCGATATCGGCGTCGTCGGCGCGTAGCCGAGGTCGCGGCGGCTTTTTTCGATGTCGGCATAGGTCTTTTCGACGTCGCCCGCCTGCATCGGTTCGAACGTCTTCGCAGCTTCGCGGCCGAGAGCGCTTTCCAGTGCGGCGATAAAATCGGTCAGCTTCTCCGACTTGTTGTTGCCGAGATTGTAGATTCGATGCGGCGGCAGGCTCTCGGGCGGGTGGTCGAACGCCGCCAGCACGCCGCCGACGATGTCGTCGATGAAGGTAAAGTCGCGCCACATCTCGCCATTGTTGAAGACGCGGATCGGCTCGCCCTTGAGGATCGCTCTGGCGAACAGCATCGGCGCCATGTCGGGCCGGCCCCACGGGCCGTAGACGGTGAAGAAGCGCAAGCCCGTCAGTTTCAACCCGTAAAGGTGGGCGTAGGTGTGGCAAATCAATTCGTCGGCGCGCTTGGTGGCGGCATAGAGCGAAACCGGCGTCTCGACCGCATCGCCGACGGAAAACGGCAGCTTGGTATTGCCGCCGTACACGGACGAAGAACTGGCATACACCGTATGGCGCAGATCCTTGAGCTTGCGCGCCAGTTCCAGCACCACCACCTGCCCCATCAGATTGGATTCGACGTAGGCAAAGGGATTTTCCAGCGAATAGCGCACGCCGGCCTGGGCGCCGAGATGAACGATACCGTCGATGCCGGGAAACTCGTCCGCCAGCTTGAGCATACCGGTACGATCGGCCAGATCCAGCTTACGGAAGGAGAACTTCTGTTTCGCCTCCAGCCGCTTCAGCCGCGCCACCTTGAGGTTTACGTCGTAATAGGCGTTCAGATTGTCGATACCGAGAACGTCCGTACCGCGCATCATCAGCGCTTCGGCAACGTGGTATCCGATAAAGCCGGCGGCGCCGGTCACGAGCACGGTCATGGTATGTCCAACAAGCTGGCTTCAAAAGCGGGCACGCTTAGAGCGCATTCCGGCGCCGGGCGCAACCGGAACCGCAGGCTAGAGCCTGTTGACTAGATTTACGCAAGCCCTGCGTTGGCCGCGGACGAGGCGATCCGCCAGGCGCGACGCGAAGGGCCGGGGGAATTGGCGATAGCGGTCAATCCTCGGTCAAGGCGCGATAGGAAAACGCCGCAGCGGCAGTCGTCATCCCAATGGTTAACGGCGCCAGAAAAAACTCCAAGCCGGCCAGCAGCGGAAAATTGTCCGCCTGCACCTTCTGGAGATGTAAACTCGTTTTTTCCAGGGCCGACGGGTCGGACATGGCAAGTTCGAAAGGTTTTACGACGACGTCCGGCCCCATGATGGCGACTTGTCCCATCAGAAATACCAGGGCAACCGGCACGCTCGTTGCCATGGCCAGCGCAACGATCCGCCAGACATTGCCATCGGTCATGCGCCAGCTTTGCACGAGGCCGAACCCCTTGCCTTCGACCGTCGACGGGGCAATCAGAAAGCTCAAGCGCGCCACTAAATATATCGCAATCGGAATGCAGATCAAAAGCACGATGCCTGCGGCGGCGTCCGCCGCCTTGCCGCCGGGCAACAAACGCAGGCTCAAGACTGCCGACAATACCGCCAGCAGAAAGACCATGATCATGCCGAAAAGACCGAAATACCCGCCGATCAGGCGGAACGTCGTTCCGTTCAGGGAAAAGTTGAAGTAGGTGTTTTGGGTGGACGGGTGCAGCACTTCTCGGGTAATTGCCGCCGTCATTATCGCGTACAGCACGACCTCCAGCGCCCCGCAGGCATATAATCCCAGGAGCATGGTCCCGTGTTGGAGTACCAAATCCTCCTGGCCCTGGTTATCCGCCATGAACCGCAGATACGGCAACTTCAGAAAAAATCCGCTTACCGCCACCAGCACGGCCGGTAGCCAGATCAACCCGACGATGCGGCCGAACTGGCCGAGGACAAACCCGTAGGTTTTGGCGATCGTTGGTATTACCGGGATCTTGTTCACGCACATTCCTTCAGGCATAGGCCCTCAACGGCGATCATAGGCAGGTTGCCTTGCCCCTGTCATCTGTGCTCCGGGACGGCCGCGGCAATTTATGCGAGAAGATGCTAAATATCCGCAGAGTGGATAGAACAGACTCAAATTGCGAGAGGTGACGTGTGGGACAACCCGTTCTTCATATCGTCGGGGCCGGCCTGGCCGGCAGCGAGGCTGCTTGGCAGGCGGCGGAAGCGGGCGTTTCGGTGGTACTGCACGAAATGCGTCCCATAAAAGGCACGGAAGCGCACCGGACCGAGAACTTCGCCGAACTGGTGTGTTCCAATTCCCTGCGTTCGGACGACGCCGAAAACAACGCCGTGGGGCTTCTGCACGAAGAGATGCGTCGCGCCAGATCGCTGATCTTGAAGCTGGCCGATGCGCATCGCCTGCCCGCGGGCGGCGCGCTGGCGGTGGATCGCGAGAATTTTTCCGCCGCTGTCACCGCCGCCGTAACGAACCATCCGAAGGTCGAAATTCGCCGCGAAGAGGTCGACGAACTGCCGCCGGAGGAATGGGGCGCGACCATTCTCGCCACCGGCCCCTTGACCCGTCCGGCCCTGGCCGAGGCGATCCGCGCCGCGACCGGCGAAACCTCCTTGCATTTCTTCGACGCCATCGCGCCGATCGTGCTGCGCGATACCGTCGACATGGACATCGCTTTCATGCAATCGCGCTACGGAAAAGGCGACGGGGCCGACTACATCAACTGCCCGATGGATCGCGAACGATACCTTGCCTTCCATGCCGCGCTGATTGCCGGCGAGAAAACCGAATTTCGCGACTGGGAGAAGAATACGCCCTATTTCGAGGGCTGCCTGCCGATCGAGGTGATGGCTGGGCGGGGCGAAGATACCTTGCGCTTCGGCCCGATGAAGCCGGTGGGGCTGATGGACGAACGCACCGGCATTCGTCCTTATGCGGTGGTACAGCTTAGGCGCGACAACGCGCTGGGCACCTTATGGAATATCGTCGGTTTCCAGACCAAACTGAAACACGGCGAGCAGACGCGTATCTTCCGCATGATTCCCGGCCTGGAGCGCGCCGAGTTCGCCCGGCTCGGCGGCCTGCACCGCAATACCTTCATCAATGCGCCGCGGCTGCTGGACGAACGCCTGCGCCTGAAAGCGCGGCCCAATTTGCGCTTTGCCGGGCAGGTTACCGGCGTCGAAGGCTATGTCGAAAGCGCCGCCATCGGGCTTTTGGCCGGACGTTTTGCCGCCGCCGACCTAGGCGGCCGCCCCTGCACCATGCCGCCGGCCACCACCGCGCTCGGCGCGCTGCTGGCGCATTTGCGCGGTGCCGACGAAAAGACCTTCCAGCCGATGAACATCAGTTTCGGTCTGTTGCCGCCGCTGCCGCCCGGAGACAAGGCCCGCGGCAAAGACCGCAAGCGGGCGCAGAGCGCACGGGCCCTAACCGATCTTGCCGGCTGGCTGAATAGTGTGGGCGGCTAGCCCACTTTTTCCGGCATAACCGCTACGACCGGTTCGCGGCCGGTGGAGCGGACGAAGGCCAATAATCCTTCGGCGGAAATTGCGCATGTGCGGTCGTTGCGCATGGGGTGGAAGTTCACCGGACTCATCGCTAGCATGCCCTTGTCCAACACCGCAGTAACCTTGCCGTCCGAATCGTTCATCAAGGCGAATGGATTGACCGCACCGGGCGCGATGCCCAACGTTGCGATCAGCAGATCGGCAGACCCAAACGAAAAGCGCGGGGCCCTAAGTTGCTTGGACAGCGCCTTCAAGTCCAGCCGGATGTCGGCGCGCAAGCAGACCAGCCACACTCCGCCCTTGGCGTCTTTCAGGAACAGGTTCTTGGTGTGGGCGCCGCTCAGGATGGCATAAACGTCCGCCGAATCCTCGACGGTAAACACCGGACGGTGGCTAACCGTCTTCCAGGCGACACCAAGGGATTCGAACCGCGCATAGACCGCAGCTTCGCGCACCTCGGGATCGGGAAGACCATTGGCGTCGGTCATGGCTTAAGTCGTTCGATCCAGGCCGGAAGCGCGAAAGCCGCTGCATGAATCGCCGGGGTGTAATAGTCGGTCTTGAGCTTCAGCCGTTTGAATGCCGCCGCCGCTTTTTTGATGCCGGCCGGCGTGCCGAGGCGCCTGCCCTTGCCCGCCCAGGACAACGCCATGAAACCGCCGATATAGCTCGGCACCACGGTGAGATACAGGCCGGATTGCGGAAAATGACGCTTCAATTCGGCCAAAGCCTCGGTGACCTCGCTGGGTTGATAGAACGGCACGCCGGTCTGGAAGGTGGCGATGCCGCCGGGCCTCAAGGCCCGTTTGATGCGATCGTAGAAGGTTTCGCCGAACAGGGCCTGGCCGGGGCCGATGGGATCGGGCCGGTCGCCGACGATCAGATCGAAGCGGCTTTTGCACTCTTTGCGGCTTAAGTATTCGAAGGCATCGGCGATCTCGACGGTCAGCCGCTTATCCTTAAAGGCCTTGGCATTGACCGCGGCGAAGTGCTTTTTGCACAGCTCCACCACCCGGCCGTCGATGTCGACCAGCACCACATCCTTAACGGAGCGGTGTTTGAGCGCCTCCTCGGCGATCGACAGATCGCCGCCGCCGACGATCATGACACTCTTAACTTTGCCGTGCTCGAGCATCGGCAAATGTGTCAGCATTTCGGCATAGGCACTCTCGTCCCGGCTGGTGATCTGGACCACGCCGTCGAGCGTCATCACCCGCCCGTTCAGCGTCGTATCGAAGATTTGGATGCGCTGATACGGGCTTTTTTCGTCGATAAGCGGCTTGCCGACGATCTCCATCGCCTGGGCATATCCCCGGTAAAGACGCTCTTTGAACGTGGCGGCCATGCGACTTCTCCATTGCGACGGAAAACGGGCGAAGGGGGGATTTAAGGCCTCGCTCGGCGAGGCGCAAGCGCGCTATCGAAGGCCGGTCTCGCCGCCGGGGGCAAAAAAGTTTGGGCGAGGGGAACAATTTTCTTGCATGGGGGGGGGACACGCATATATTTCGCCGGCTCTTTTCGGAGAGCAGAGCGGCGAGACGGCCTTCCGTCGGCGCCGCTTTCTTCTTGAGGCGCCCCCTTTCGCTGTGGATGGGGGCACAGGTGTCAACGCTCTGAGAGGGTAGGTGCCAGAATGGCTCGACTCGAACTCGTAGCGGCGATCAATGAAGCAAAAGCGCCACGCGCTCGCGCTTCGGCGAGGACCGTTCCGGTTCCTATTCCCCCTGGGGATGTGGACCGAAAGGACCAAGAGGTCCATAAGGATCACTTCATTACCCGCAACGGACTCACCTATGCGGGGACTCACCTGATAATCGATTTATGGGACGCCGAGCATCTCGACGACCGTGATCGTATCGAAACTGCGCTGATCGATGCAGTTAGGGCTGCTGGCGCTACCTTACTGCATATCCACCTGCACAAGTTTTCCGACGGCGGCGGAGTATCCGGCGTCGCCGTGCTGGCGGAGAGTCACATCAGCGTACATACATGGCCGGAAAAGAAATATGCGGCCTTCGATGTGTTCATGTGTGGCGAAGCCGAGCCTAAGAAAGCGCTTTCGGTTCTGAAAGCGGCCTTTCGACCGGGTCGGCTGGTCATCGGCGAACATAAGCGCGGCGTGCTGTAATCAGCCTCAAAGCGCGGTTTTTGCGGGCGGAAAGGTCTCAACCCCTTTCCGCCCGTTTTTTTGTCCTTGGACAATGCGCGACCCCGCGCTACCGGCGGTTTTTTCCATCCGCTTGCCTGCAGCCATTCCTATTGCTAATATATTTTAGGAGCATTTTCCGCGCACCGGACAGATTTCACATATTTTACGGGACCTTAGCCATGCTGACGCACAAGCAGATTTGGAGCGCTATCGACGCATTGGCGGCCAAGAATCGGCTATCGCCGTCGGGCTTGGCAAAACTTGCCGGCCTCGACCCCACCACCTTCAACAAATCCAAACGCGACGCGCCGAACGGAAAATTGCGCTGGCCGTCGACGGAAAGCATCTCCAAGGTCCTGACCGCAACCGGCGCCAGTCTGGAGGAATTCCTCGAGCTGATCGGCGGCAGAGGGCTACACATCAAGGCCCGGCTGGTGCCGCTGGTCGGCATGGCCCAGGCGGGATCGAGCGGTTTTTTCACCGATGCCGGCTTTCCGGCCGGCGCAGGCTGGGACGAAATCCCCTTCCCCGAAATCGCCGACGAGCATGTTTATGCGCTGGAGATCGCCGGCGATTCGATGCTGCCGGTCTATCGCGACGGCGATCGCATTCTGGTCTCGCCCGAAGCATCCTTACGCCGCGGCGACCGGGTGGTGGTGAAGACCACCGCCGGCGAGGTGATGGCCAAACAGCTTGCCCGCCAGACCGCCCAGAAGATCGAGCTGAAGTCGCTCAATCCGGCCTATGAAGACCGCGAGTTCCCGGTGGCCGACATCGCCTTCATGCACCGCATCATCTGGGCGAGCCAGTAGAGCAACGTGCGCAAAGGTGTGTTCACTTTTGCGCGGAAAGTTGCGACCAAGCAAACGGATAGAGCGGCGGACCGATTATGTATGAAGGTCCGTCGCTCTAGCAGTTTGCAGCACCTATGCCGCGTCGAGATAGCCGGTTTCGCAGATTTCTAGCCGCGGGAGACCGCACCCCTTGCTGCACAGCACTTCCGATATTTTACGGTCGTACTGCGCCGCCACCAACAGCATCGACGGCAAGCCGTCGTCTCCGGCGAAGGGAATCGTCACCCGCTCGTGCGCAATGTACCTGCCGTTCTGCCACGACAAGCGGCAACGGTAGTAGCCGGGTCGCCGCTGCGCCACAACCGGGTCGTATAGCGCACGCAAATCCTGCGCAAACAAAAGATTGTCCATTTCACTCATTCGCCGACCCGAAAGATCGATGCCGTATATCACCGACCAAAATGGCCCGCTGTATCCGAAGCGATAGTCCGCCCCGCCGTTCAGTATATCGACGGTATAGAAATGACCGAACAACCAATGCAGGTCGATGGGTTGAAAACAGTCGCGATGCGGCATCGGCTTGCCGCCGGTCATCGCAGAATAATATCGAACGACGCGAATCAGATTGGTATTGGCGTGTCCCGGCTCCGCCAGCATGACAGCTTCCATCGCCTCTTCGTCCTTTGCGACCGGTTGCATGGAAAACAACCGCCAAGATAGCGTCGAACGTTTAATAATTAGGTTACCTAAGCGCTTCTTGTGTCGGCGCGATGCCGTCAATCAAATGTTAACCTTGTTGCGCGATCTTACTGTGTCGCAATGGGACGAATTCGTCCATGGAAATCACGGGAACCAGCAACGTCGACCGCGCCAGCGCGCGACGCAATATCGCAAAAAAGGCAACCAGCGGCGACACCTTCACCGTTGCCGAGCAAACGCAGACTCATGCCCAGATCATCTCGGGGCCCGGACCGATCGCAGCTCTCGATTCCATTCTTGCGCTCCAGCAGCTCGACGATTCCACCGAAGGCCGCTCCAAGGGCCTCAAACGCGGCGAACAATTGCTCGATATGCTCGATCAAGTGCGCGACGGACTTCTCGCCGGCGGCATTCCACGCGTCACGCTGCACCGGCTGGCCTATGCGGTTTCGCAGCGTCAAGAGGGCTTCGCCGATCCTGCGCTGCAGGAAGTACTCGACGAAATAGAACTGCGTGCCCATGTCGAACTGGCGAAGTTGGAAATGAGCGACAAAGCCGACAGCACGGCTTAAATCGGCACACTACCAACACATTGAAAATATAACAAAAAAACAATATACGGCGACAGATGCTGCGATTGATATTTGTCATTGACATATAATTAGAACTATTCTAATTAAAGGAAGTAGAATTCATTTATCGAGGAGTGACACCCGTGTTGACCGTTGGCGACAAATTTCCTGTCTTTTCCCTGACCGGCGTGGTTTCGACCGACCCCAAGAAGGCATTCGAGACTTTCACGAACGAATCCGACAAGGGCAAGTGGAAGCTATTCTTCTCGTGGCCGAAGGATTTCACCTTCGTCTGTCCGACGGAGATCGCCGGGTTCGGCAAAGTGAAAAGCGACTTCGCCGATCGCGACACCGTCATCTATGGCTTGTCGGTGGATAGCGAATACGTCCACCTTGCTTGGCGGCAGAACCATGCCGATTTGAAGGATCTCCCCTTCCCGATGTTGTCCGACATCAAGCGCGAGTTATCCGCCGCACTCGGTACGCTCGATGCCGATGCGGGCGTCGCCAAGCGCGCCACCTTCCTGGTCGATCCCGAAGGCATCATCCGCTTCGTCTACGTCACCGACATGAGCGTCGGACGCAATCCGCAGGAAGTCTTGCGCGTACTCGACGCTTTGCAAACCGACGAGCTGTGCCCCTGCAACTGGCAGAAAGGCGACGATTTCATCAAGGCCTGATGCAACGAACTTTAGGTTTATCGCGCTTCATATCCGAAAACGTTCCCCCCTTTTCGGCGAAGCGCCTTAAGACCCCGCCGGCCTCCCCCCCCCATCCCAAGCGCGCCGGCGGGGCCCCTGGTTTCCCTTAAGGTCACCTGCTGCCCCTCGCTACCGCCTGCGAATGCGGCCGAGGGTATCTTTTCGGAGGACGCCATGTCGATCGAACGCTTGAAAGAACGCCTGCCGGAATATGCCAAAGACTTGAAGCTCAACCTGTCTTCGCTAGCGGCCGAGCCGGCGCTCAACGACCAGCAACGGGCCGGCTGTTTCATCGCTTGCGCCATTGCCTCGCGAGATGCCGAAACCTCGAAGGCGATCTTCGCCGAGTTTTCGCCGAAACTATCGCCGGAAGGCTTGGCCGCCGCGCGCGCCGCCGCTGCCATCATGGGCATGAACAACGTCTATTACCGCTTCACCCATCTGGTATCCGCCCCCGACTACCAGACCATGCCGGCGAAGCTTCGCATGAACGTAATCGGCAAGCCGGGCGTCGATAAAGCCGATTTCGAATTGTGGTGCCTGGCGGTTTCCGCCATCAACGGCTGCGGCGCCTGCCTGGACAGCCACGAAAAAGTGGTGCGCGCCGCCGGGCTTACCGCCGAACAGGTACAGGCTGCGGTACGCATCGCCGCCACCGTCCACGCCGTAGCGGTGACGGTCGAAAACGAAAGCCATATATCGGGTTAAGGCAGCGCTTGCTGCAACCGTCCGCCGACGCGGACCGGGTCGATGCGCGTCGCCAGCCCCTTGTCGTCGGTCTGCACGAACACGCCGCATACCGTCGCCTCGCCGGTTGCCGGAGCAAAACGGCCGGTGGGAAGCTTGCGGGTGAAGCGCTGCAACGGCTCGTCCTTGTCCATGCCGATCACCGAGTCGTAATCGCAACATCCGCCGAGATCGGTGATGTAGGCGGTGCCGTGGGGCAGCACCTGGGCATCGGCGGTAGGCACATGGGTGTGGGTGCCGGCCACCAGCGAGGCGCGTCCGTCGCAGAAATGACCGAAGGCCATTTTTTCGCTGGTTGCCTCGGCGTGAAGATCGATCACCGCCGCATCGCAACCGTAGCCCAACGGACAGGCGGCCAACTCGCGGTCGGCGGCGGCAAAGGGATCGTCGAGCGGGTCCATGA
>DBTZ01000040.1:61766-79431 GCA_002307315.1 Alphaproteobacteria bacterium UBA1303 | reverse complement strand
TCGGCGGCGGCAAAGGGATCGTCGAGCGGGTCCATGAACACCCGCCCCATCAGGTTCAGCACCAGCACTTGCTTCCCGTCGCGGGCCTGATAGAGCCCGGCCCCCTTGCCCGGGGTGCCGGCCGGATAATTAACCGGGCGCAAGATGCGGTCGTCGCCGTCGATGAAGGTGAGAATTTCCCTCTGATCCTGCCAATGATTGCCGGTGGTGAGGCAGTCGATACCGCAGGCGAACATCTCGTCGGCAATGGCACGGGTCAGCCCGAAGCCTCCGGCGGCGTTTTCGGCGTTGGCAATGACGAAATCGGGTTTCAGCCGTCCGATCAGACCGGGCATATGCGCCGCCACCGCCTCGCGGCCCGGCCGGCCGATAATGTCGCCGATGAAAAGAATATTCATGACTTTTTCATATCACCCGACCGGAAAATGACAAGCTGCCGCGTCGGTTAACGCCGAGCGGTGTGATATGAACCGTTCCGCCGGGGGCTAAAGGATGTCCGTATGACCGTTTTGATTTTCGATTTTTTCGGGGTGATCTGCAACGAGATCGCGCCCTTCGTGCTGCCCAAATACATGAGCGACGAGGAAGCCGTGCGCTTCAAGGCCACCGTGGTCGAGGACACCGACCTCGGCGTTCTTTCCCAAGCCGAGATGTTCGAGCGCTTGGGCAAAATCGCCGGTGCGCCGGCGAAGGCGCTCGAAGACGAATTTTGGAGCCACGCGACGATCAGGCCGGAGATGGTGACGCTGATCGACGATTTGCGCACCCGCTGCCGGATCGGCCTGCTGACCAATGCCATCGTGCCGTTCGTGCGGCAGATCTTCGCCAAAAACGATCTCGAACGATTGTTCGATACCATCCTGATTTCCGCCGAAGCCCACCTAACCAAGCCCAATCCGGCGTTCTTCCGGATGAT
This sequence comes from Alphaproteobacteria bacterium UBA1303, assembly GCA_002307315.1. GTDB lineage: Bacteria > Pseudomonadota > Alphaproteobacteria > Micropepsales > Micropepsaceae > Rhizomicrobium. The sequence continues at coordinate 78,515 of DBTZ01000040.1, read as the reverse complement.
GCTGGAAAAAATGGGCGTCGCCGCCGAGGATTGCGTCTTCATCGACGACAATCCGGCCAACATCGCAGGCGCGGCCGAGGTCGGCATACCCGGCATTCTGTTCCGCTCGGCCGAGCAGGTGAAAATCGATCTGGCGGAACGCTTCGGCATACGCTGAACCTACCTCCCCATATTCTTCAGGGCGTCGCGGATCAGAGCGTCCGCGGCGGCGCCCTCGCCGAGGCTTTGGCTCGAACGGGCGACGGCTTCGGCCGCCGCACTATCGCCGTAGCCGAGCTTAATCAAGGCGGCGGCGGCATCGGCCTCCGCCCCGCGCGGCGCCGGAACAGCAAGGGTCTCCGCCGCCCCACCCAGCATCATCTTCGGCGCCTTGCCCTTCAGTTCGGTGACGATGCGAAGGGCGAGCTTGGGACCGATCCCTTGCGCGCGGCCGATCATCGCCTTGTCGCCGAGCGCCAGCGCGCGGGTCAGATCGCGGGGGCTGAGTACGGTCAGGATTGCCAGCGCCACCTTGGCGCCGACGCCTTGCACGCTCTGCAGCAAGCGGAACCATTCGCGTTCTTCCAGGCTGAAGAAGCCGTAAAGGCGGATGGCATCCTCGCTTACCCGCATCTCGATCATCAGCGATACGTGCGCGCCGAGAACCAGCTTCGACAGAGTGGACGCCGGACAGTGCACCACATAGCCCACGCCGTTCACGTCGATCAGCGCGTGATCTTCGCCCGTGTAATCGACGGTGCCGGTGAGTTTTCCGATCATGCTAAGGCCGCCTTGATTTTTGCAGCGGTGCCGGCCAAGGCCGCATGGGCGATCGCCGCCGCCAGCGCATCGGCGGCATCGGGCGATGTCACCTGGCAGGTCGGCAGCAGCCGCTTCACCATCGCCGCCACCTGCTCCTTGCCGGCATGACCGACGCCGACCACCGATTTCTTAATGTGATTGGGCGAGTATTCGGCAATCTCAAGCCCGCCTTGCGCCGCCGCAAGCAGCGCCACCGCGCGGGCATGGCCGAGCATCAAGGCCGCATGGGGATCCTTGTACACGAAGGCCTGCTCCACCGCCATCGCATCGGGTTTGAGATCGAGGATGATGCGGGTCAGCTCTTCATGCAGATGCATCAGCCGCAGGCCTAAGCCCGCCGCCGGCTTCGATGTCAGCACGCCGTTGGCAACGTGGGTCAGTTTGGTGCCCGCCATGTCGATGACGCCCCAGCCCATGTGCCCCAGGCCGGGATCGAGGCCCATGATGCGAAGGTGCGTCACCTCGGAACTCCCGCATACAAAAGCATGGCGCGGGCAAGTTCGCGCTCGCCCATCACCACCGCGTTAGCGCCGTGCGCCGTCAAATCGGCGATCTGATCGTCGAAATGGGCACGCGCCACGATGTGCAGCCGGGGATTGACCGCCCGCGCCTGTTTGACGATCTCGGCCGCTTCGAAGGCGTCTGGAATGGCAACGAAGAGATGACGGGCCTGAGATAAATTCGCCGCCTTGAGCACCGCCGCATCGGTGCCGCTGCCGTCGATGAATTCGATCCCGGCGGTGCGCAAATGCTCCAGCGCGTCGGGCGCATTCTCGATTACCAGCACCGGAATGCCGGCCGCCTTCAGCCCGCCGGCGACCAGTGAGCCGACCCGGCCGTACCCGACGATCGCGACATGGCCGGTCAGTCGAGTGGGAACCAGTTCGCGCTCGATCTCGGGCGGCGCGGTCTCGGGCAGCACGGGCGGAGCAAAGCGTTTGCAGAGTTTCTCGGCCAGCGAGAACAGGAACGGGTTGGCGAAGATGGTGAGGATCGAGGCGCCCAGGATCAAATCGCGGCCGCGCTCGGGCAGAATCTTCAGGCCGACGCCGAAATCGGCCAGCACGAAAGAGAACTCGCCGATCTGGGCGAAGCCGGCGCCGATCAGCAGCGCGGTCTGCCAGGGCTGGCCGAACAGCCGCACCAGACCGAAGGATATGCCGGCGCTCGCCAGCACCACCGCAATGGTCGCGATCAGGGCGACGGGATCGTGTACGATCACCAGCGGATCGAACACCATGCCGACCGAGACGAAGAACAGCACCGCGAAGGCGTCGCGCAAGGGCAGCGTTTCCTCGGCGGCGCGCTGGGCCAAGGTGGATTCGCTCAAGATCATGCCGGCGAGGAAGGCGCCGAGCGCAATCGACACCCCGAACAGTTCGGCGGCGACGAAGGCGACGCCGAGCGCCACCGACAGCACCGCCAGACGAAACAGCTCGCGCGAGCCGGTGTGCGCCACGTAATGCAACAGCCACGGCACGATGCGGCGGCCGGCGAAGAACATCAGCGCCCCGAACGCGGCCAGCTTGCCGCCCACCGCCCACAGCGACATGACGAAACGGCCGATGCCGCCCGATGCGCCGCCGTTCAGCAGCGTCATGAACGGCGGGATCAGCACCAAGGCGATCACGGTGATGAGATCCTGCATCACCAGCCAGCCGACGGCGATGCGGCCGCGCTCGGTGTCGATCAGGCGGCGCTCGGTCAGCGCGCGCATCACCACCACGGTCGAGGCGATCGACAGCGCCAAGGCGAAGACGATGGAAGACGACAGCGGCCAGCCGAGGAAATGCGCCGCCATCACGCCGATGCCGCAGGCCAGCGTCACCTGAATCAACGCGCCGGGCACCGCAATGGCGCGCACGCTCAACAGATCTTTCAGCGAAAAATGCATGCCGACGCCGAACATCAGCAGGATTACGCCGATTTCGGCGAGTTGCATCGTCAGATGGCTGTCGGCGATGAAACCGGGGGTGAAGGGGCCGACCGCCACCCCGGCCAAAAGATAGCCGACCAACGGCGACAGCTTCAGGCGGTTGGCGGCGGTGCCGAAGGCGAAGGCGAGCCCCAGACCGACGACGATGGCGGCGACGAGAGGATACTCGTGAATCATGCCGCCACTATGACGTCATTCGCCCAATTTTGCGAGCAGCGCCTCGGACAACTCGTAATTGCCGGTGACCCGCTGCACGTCTTCGAGATCGTCGAGCGAATCGATCAGCTTGAGCAGGGTTTCGCCGGTATTGTCGGGCACCAAGGTGGTGTTCTGCGCCCGAAAGAAGATGCCGGCCGATGCGGGCGCGCCCAGCTTTTTCTCCAGCGCATCGCGCACGGCGATGAAACTGTCCGGGCTGGTGAGGAATTCGTGTTCGTTTTCGTCGGTGTCGCATTCGTCGGCGCCGACATCGAGGGCGATTTCCAACATTTCGTCGGCCGATCCCTTGTCCAGGGGATAGGTGACGACGCCGTTGCGGTCGAACATGAAGGAAACCGAGCCGGCCTCGCCGAGCTGCCCGCCGTATTTCGAGAAGGCGGCGCGCACGTCGGCGGCGGTGCGGTTGCGGTTGTCGGTCAGGGCCTCGACGATCAGGGCGATGCCGCCGGGGCCGTAGCCTTCGTAGCGCACCTCGTCGTAACTGGCGGTATCGGCGCCCTGGCCCTTCTTGATGGCGCGGTCGATCACGTCCTTGGGCACCGACTGGGCGCGGGCGGCGATCACCGCGGTGCGCAGGCGGGCGTTGTGCTCGGGGTCGGGCATACCGCCCTTCGAGGCGACGGTGATTTCGCGCGTCAGCTTGGAGAACAGCTTGGAGCGCGCTTCGTTCGCCTTGCCTTTGCGGAACATGATGTTTTTGGCGTGGGAATGACCGGACATGGCGAAATCTCTTTAAATCGGGCAACGCATGGGAATAGCCGGGCCGCCCATGACTCTTCAAGGGGTTCGTGACGATTTAGCGGCGAGCCGGCATACAACCGGTTGTGCCGCGTTTTTGCATTCATACCATATTGTGATCTTCGTTTGCACACATTCCGTCCCCCCCTCCCGGCAACCGGATTCCGCTTTCCGGTCAAGCGCCATAAGAATCTCATTTGTCCTCCGCCGGACTTTACCACCGGTTTGCCGATGGCGGATAAGCTCGAAGCGCAAGATCACAGCAGAAGCATCCGGATGGCCCCCAGCGACAACATCATCAAGTTCAAAAAGCCCAAGCCAAAGCCCAAACCGGCCAGCCCCCATCGCGAGGAACGGATGCGGAAAATTTCGCTCTCCATCGCCATGCTGGCGGTGGCGGCCTTCCTGGCGGCGAAGATGCTGGGGTTCTGAACCGCGCTACGCCCGGCGAGCAATCACCTGGACTGCAAAATCCGGCGTCCGTCCTCTGCCCCCCCACTCCCAGGGCCGACCGCACCCGATCCTTTGGGCGAAATCGAGCCGCGTAAGGCGCGCGATATTGCCATCGCCGCCATCCCGGGAACGTTCCGATTCCTCCGCGCCGCATGAGAAGCGCCCGGCCTTGTCCACCGGTAGCCATAAAATTTATGCGGTTTTGAGCCGAATTGTCGAAGAAACGGCTTGTTAATCTTTGTGACTACAATAGGACCGAAACCATCCTTCTGGTTGCGGTGACCCATCATGGACTTCCGTCTGGTAGAAAAAAGCCAAGTCAGCCCCGCTCTGATGCGGTTCGCCGACTACTGCGCCCATCTTGCCGACGGGGCCGAGATGCCCCTGGCGAGCGCTTTTAACTTGAGCGACCTGCACTGGCTGTTCGGCTATGTCGTGATCGCCGACGTGATCGATAACGGACGCGACTACCGCTACACCCACACGGGCGGATTCTGGAAGGCGACGCTCAATTACGACCTCACCAGCCAACGCTTGAGCGATCTTGAAGCCCTCGGCCGGCTGCCCACCTTCCGCGCCCATTACGACGCGGTGGTCCGGGCGCGCCTCTCCCGCTATCGCACCGCGCGGCTGACCTGGCCGGACGGCCGGATCCTCCGCTATCAGCGGCTGGTGGTGCCGTTCGCCGGCGAGCAGGGCGAGGTGGCGATGCTGGCGATCGCCGCACAAAGCGACAAGAGCTTCGCCGATCTGATGGAATACAAATCCACCGGCGAGCCGAAACTGGAACTGGAACTGAGCAAGGAGCCGGCCGCCGCGTGACGGCCGGACAAGGAGGCACATCATGGATTTCGCGCACGTCGACCAATCGAAGATCAGCCCGGAGATTTTACGCTTCGCCCATCACTGCAGTCATCTTGCCGGCGGCGCGGCGATGCCGAAATGCGGCAGCTTCCATCCCCGCGACGTGCCCTGGCTGTTCGGCTGCGTCACCACCATCGACGTGCTCGACGGCGGCCGCGACTATCGCTTCAGCTTCTGCGGCGATCTTTGGCGGGTCATGCTCAACTACGACATGATGGGCTGGCGCCTCAGCGAGGCCGAGGCCTGCAACCGGCTGACCACCGTGCGCCCAAACTACGATGCCGCCACCGGCGCCCGCAGCCCCCGCTACCGCTTCGGCCGCTGGAGCTGGCCGGACGGTCAAGCCATCCGCTACGAGCGGCTGATCGTGCCCTTCGCCAACGACGAAGGGAACGTGGCGATGCTCGCCCTTGCGGTACACAGCATGGAACCGCTGGGAGAAGCCTTCGCCGGCAACCGCAGCGGCCAGCCCACGCTGGAGTTGGAATGCTCCACCCCCGATTTGTGCGCGGCGCCGATGGCGGCTTAACTCGAGGAATTCTGCGTCAAGCTCCGAAAAGCGAACGCCGCCGAGGCCGTGGCCAACCCGAACTTGAACGGTCCCAGCACCACATACACCGCCAGCAGCAGCGGGAATTTATCGGCCAGGATGCGGTGCTGCTGAGCGGTAAATGCCTGCAGCGCCGCCGGACCGCCGTGCAAAACCGGACGGATGTCGAAAAAATCCAGCCCCAGCAGCAGCGCCGTCGCCGCTTGCGAAATCAGCGCGATGGGCAGCAGCGCCGCCAGCCAGATCAAAATCAGCCGCCAGAAATTGCCGCCGGTGAGCCGCCAACTGCGGGCGATGCCGAACCCGCCGGAAACCACCGCGGCCGGAACCAGCAGCGCTGCCAGCCGCACGCCGGCATACGCCAGCACCGACAGACCGACCGCAAACAGCGCCGCAACGGCGGCGACGCTTTGCCATCCCGTCAGCGCGTGCCCGACGATCGCCGCCAGCACCGCCAAGCCGACGGCAAACGCGCCCCCCAGCACTGCCAGACCGAGATAACTGCCTAAGACGCGGAATGCCGCCCCCAAAGGCGGCAAGCGAAACAACGAACGGCCGACCGGGGGCAATAGAATCTCACGGGTCAGCGTCGCGGCGATCAGCGACGCCAGCACCAGGACGACGGCGGCATAGCCCCAGAGGCCGGCCGGCAGCGGCGAACCGCCGGGATAGGCGGCCCGAAATTTCACATAGGGCAGGATGAAGAACCACCCGCCGGCCGCAATCAAAACGACCGGAAGCCAGATCAGACCGATGATCGGGCCGATCTTGCCGAAGGCGAAACGATAGGATGCCGCGATGGTCGCCGCCACCGGAATTTTTCTACTCATACCCGTAGTTCCTTCTGCTGTTTCGTAAACGGCGCGAGGATGGCGAGGACCGAAACAATGAAAGCGAACGAAACCCGACGGACAAGGATATTGTCGTCTCTACCGGTGTTTCCGCCATAGCCCCCACTCCCAGACGTATAGCTTACTCTGCCGTTTTATACCTCGTTCCGGTGCATGACAACGATAATAACATATTTATATGCGTTTATATTATAAAATACAATATGTATGTGTTTTTCATTTGCCGCGCTACATATTAAAAAAACGCTTTATCGTTTTGGGTCGAAATCGGCCGGATAGGTTTTGACGTAGGCATCCCAGTCTTCGCGGGTATGGAAATCCAATCCCTTGTCCCACACCGCGCCGGAATAATAGACGAACGGCTTGCCCGGCAGCACCTTCACCAGAACGTAGAAATTCTCGTTGTCCTGGGCAAAGCCCCGGATCGTCTTGGGATCGACTTTTAGCGCCACGCCGAAGGTGCCCTTGTCGGGATCGGTCTTCTCCCACACCGACAAAATGCCGAGAGATGCATCGCGGAACGCCTCGCCGGTCTTATCGGAGGTGGCGTGCTTGTTGATGCCGATGCCGACGATGAGGGAGGATTTTTTGTCGGAGGCGATGGTCGAAACCATTCGGGTGAAGTTGCTGCCGAGGGGAAGCGAGAACACCCGCGTCTCCCAAACTTTGCGCACCACGTCCACCGGCCAGGGCGCATAGCTCACTTCAAACCGCGCTTCGTCGCCGTCGGTCTTGAGGATTTTATAGGTCTTGTAATTGCGCGAGACCCACAGTTTGTTGTCGAACCAAATGCCGAGGCCGCCCGCTCCGCGCGCCACCCCGACGTTGTAGTGGTCCAGCCCTTCGCCGTGATAGCCGTGCTGGGCGCCGGTGGCGAGCTGGCGCTCCATGAACGGCCGGCGCACGTTCTTGCCCCACACGTCGATGCCCGAGCCCGAGGGCGGCTCGAAGCCTTCCAGCGCCGGGCCGTAGATGCGATGGGCGATGCGGTCGTTCTCGTAAAGGAGATCGTCGTAGCGATAGGGTGCAAAGCGCACGACCGCCATCGGCCGGTCCATGTCCGCGGGCGGCTTCGCCAGCGCGAAATCCGTCACCGGCGGCACCACGCCGCCTTGCGGCGCAACCGCGTCTTCCCACGGGTCGTAGGCCAGGGCGGCGACCGCCTTCATCTCCGCCGCATGGCGCGCGGTTTCCGCCGGCCCGCGGACGGTGACGGGCGCCGGCGGTCTGGGCGTTGTGGCGGCAATCGTCGCCGCATCGTCCTGGGCCGGCTCGACAAGCGGCAGCCCGGTCGCGGGCTTGCCCAGGTTCATCACCTCCAGCCCGGCGAGGAGGAAACCACCCTGGCCGTAGGGGCCTGTGTCGGTCGGCAAAATCGCCACCGGCTGATCGCCGGTCTTCTGCACCGAACCGAGCAGCCCGCTTTTCAGAAGATGCCGGTTCAGCGCCATCCAGCCCTTGAGCACGTGCGGCAGATATTTTTCGCGCTCCAGCAGCCTGTGGTTGATGCCCCAGGCCAGGGCGTAGACGTAGAACGCCGAGCCGGAGGTTTCGGGATAGGGGAAGACCGCGGGGTCGAGCAGATTAGTACGCCACAGCCCGTCCTTCCGCTGCAACCCGGCGATCCTGTCCGCCATCTCGCGGAAGGTGGCGAGGTAGCGCTCGCGGCTGGGATAGTCCGCCGGCATGGATTCCAGCACGCGCGCCAGCCCCGCCATCGCCCAACCGTTGCCGCGGCTCCAGAAAATCTTCGCGCCGTTGCCGCTGCGTCGTCCGATGAAGCGCGCGTCGCGGAAATAGAGATGCTCGGACGCATCGTAGAGCCGCTCGTAGGTGCGCCACCACTGTGCATCCATCGCGTCGAGATAGGCGCGCTCGCCGGTAAGCGCGCTCATCCGCGCCAGCACCGGCGGCGCCATAAACAGCGCGTCGCACCACCACCAGACGAGTTTCTCCGGCGCGGGCCGGCGCGAAAGGTGCGGCAGCATGAAATCGAGCCGCTGACGCAGCGGCATCAGCACCCCCGGCGCGTCGCGGCGGGCGTACAGCTCCTCGTAGAGATCGCCGATGGCGATGTCGTCGGCGTTCAGCATCGTCTTGGGCGAATCGGCGCCACGCAAGGCGTAGTTGAAATGCTCGGCCGCCGCGACGAGGAACCGCAGATGTTCGGGGTCGCGCGATACCCGCGCCAGCCGCGCATCGCCGACGAAGAAGGCCGCACTCACCCAGTTCGACGAAAGCCGATCGACCGCGTTGCCGGTGAACAGCGGCAACGGCCGGCGCAGCAGCGCCTGCTCCTCGGCGCGCGCGGCGCGCTCCAGCGTCGCCAGCACATGGGCCGGATCGGGTAGGGTTTGCGCCCCGGCGGCCGACGAGAAAATGACGGCAAGCGCCGCAGCAACGGCAAGGCGGATCGAACCCATCGGTTTCTCCCTTTTGCGCAAGCCATAGCACGCCGGGGGCGGTGGCGCAGCGAGACGGCTATGCAAAACCGCTTGACCGAAATGTTAGATTTATATAACACTTCGATTGTGAGGTATTTCTAACGGAGTGGCTATGACCTTAAAAACATGTCGCGTTCTCTCGCGGTTGATGCTCGTTGCGCTCGCCGCCACCTGCACCGCCGCAGTATCGCAGAAGGCATATTGGCTGTTCGCAGCGGCAATTCTGGTCGGGTCGTTGGTGTTGATGGCCCTGCGCCGTCGCACGCCCGAAGCGACCGCCGACGAACGGGATCGTCAGATTGCCGGCACGGCGGCATCGGCCGCCCTACAGGCCTTTGCCTGGATCGGACTGGGGGCAGCAGCCTTTCTCTACGCTTTTCAAGACCGCAATCCGCAATTCGCGAGCATCGCCGGTACGCTGACCGTTGCCGCAGCGGCGCTGATGATTCTCTACGAATTGATCGAAATGTATCTGCGGCGCTACCAGTACGGAAAAACCGGAATATTCGTTGCCATCGCGTCCCTGCTTACGATCGTAACAACCCTGTTCGCCCTTCGTCTGATCGCCGGCGAGGACGACTGGATGTGCCAGAACGGCCGATGGATCATGCACGGGCATCCGTCGATCGCCGCGCCTGCGGTGCCCTGCCCCAGCGCCCGATGATCAAGAACCGTATCCGGGAACTGCGCGGCGCCCGGGGGATGACCCAGGGAGAACTGGCGGACGCCTGCGGCGTGCGGCGCGAGACCATCGTGTTTCTCGAACAGGGCAAGTACAACCCGTCGCTGGCGTTGGCGCACGCCGCCGCCAAAGTGCTGAACACCACCATCGACGAACTGTTTCAGTTCGAAGACTGATCAGGCGCGGTGATAGGGATGCCCGGCCAGAATCGTCATCGCCCGGTAGACCTGCTCGGCCAGCATGGCGCGGACCAGCATGTGCGGCCAAGTCTGCGGCCCGAAGGCGAGGCTGCGCCCCGAGTGCTTGCCGGGCAGCGGATTGAGACCGTCCGGCCCGCCGATGACGAAGCAGAAATCCTTGGTGCCGGCATCGCGCAAGACCCCCAGCATATCGGCGAACTCCTCGGAGGTCATGCCCTTGCCGCGCGCATCCAGCATGACGATGTGCGCGCCCGGCGGCACTTTGGCGGCGAGCTTCTCGGCCTCCTCGGCCATGCGCGAGGGGGCATCGCGCTTTTTCGACACCGACACCTCGATCACCTCGACGGCGGGAAAGCCGAGGCCCCGCCCCATCCCTTGCGCCCGGATGACGAATTCCTCGATCAGCGCCGCCTCGTTGGCGCCGCGCATCGATCCCACCGCAAGAACGGTAATGCGCATTATTTCGCCTTGGTCTTGACGCGCTTCGGCTTCGGCTTTGACTTCGGCTTGGCCTCGTCCACCGACCACATGCCCTCGAGGTCGTAATAGGCGCGCACCTCGGGGCGGAAAATATGGACGATCACGTCGCCGGCATCGACCAGCGCCCAATCGCCCTGGGCCAGCCCGTCGGCGCGGCAAGTACCGTAACCGGCCTCCTTGAGCTTCTGCACCAGATGCTCGGCGCAAGCGGCGACATGGCGCGAAGAGCGCCCGCTCGCCACCACGACGGCATCGCAAAGGGACGAACGGCCGGCCAGCGAGATCGAGACGATCTGCTCGGCCTTGTCGTCGTCCAGCGATGTGACGATGCGCTGCAAGAGTTCCGTGTTCTCCAATGCCTGCGGTTTGGCAACCTTGGGGACGATTTTCTTGGCGGGCTTCTTGACGGGCTTCTTAACGATTTTCTTGACCGCGGCCTTCTTGGCGGCGGGCTTTTTGGCAACCGGCTTTTTCGCGGCCGTCTTGACGGGTTTCTTCGCGGACTTCTTGGTTGCCTTCTTGGCGGTCTTGGGCGTCAGTGTCGTCTCCCTCGCTTTGCGGATAAATCGGTTCTTCCTTATCACGCCTTCCACTTCTTCGCCAACGCGCGGATGGCGCTGGCGGACGTCTCGTTGCGCCGCCCGTCGATCAGACGGAAGCGCTTCGCCCCGAAACGCCGGTACGCCTTGGAGCGCAAGGCGGCCAGGGTGCTGCCGGGGCGGATCGCCACCGCGATGGGCAGCAGCGCGGCGATTTTCTCCCAATTCTTCCAGCGGTCGAATTGTTCGAGGTTGTCGCTGCCCATCAGCCAGACGAATTTCACCGACGGAAACCGCGTTTTCAGCGCCCGCACGGTATCGACGGTATAGCGCGATCCCAAATCCCGCTCGATGCCGGTGACGATAAAGCGGGGATGACGGGCGATAGCCCTCGCTCCCGCCAGCCGCACCGCCGCATCGGCCATGCCGGCCGCGGATTTGAGCGGATTGCCGGGCGAGACCAGCCACCAGACGTAATCGCAAGGGATGCGCTTCAACGCCGCCTCGGCGACGTAGACATGGCCGGCATGCGCCGGATTGAACGAGCCGCCGAACAGGGCGATCTTCAGTCCCGCCGCCACCGGCCCGGGCGGACGAATTGCATTCACGGCCGGCATTGCCCGTTGCCCAGCACCAGATATTTGAAGGTGGTGAGCTGCTCGACGCCCACCGGCCCGCGCGCGTGCAGCTTGCCGGTGCCGATACCGATTTCGGCGCCCATGCCGAACTCGCCGCCGTCGGCGAACTGGGTCGAGGCGTTCCACATCACGATGGCGGAATCGAGCGCATCCAAGAACCGCGCCGCCGCCTGTCCGTCCTCGGTAATGATGCTTTCGGTGTGGTGCGAACCGTAGGTCTCGATGTGGTCGATCGCCTCTTCCACCCCATGCACGCACTTCGCCGAAATGACGGCGTCGAGATATTCGGTGCGCCAGTCTTCCTCGGTGGCGGGAACGATATCGCCGGGGCGAAGCGAGCACACCAGAGGATCGCCGCGCACCTGACAGCCCTTGTCGATCAGATCGTCGATCACCGCCACGCCCACGCTATCGAGCACGCTGCGGTCGATCAGCAGCGTTTCGGCCGCGCCGCAGATGCCGGTGCGCCGCATCTTGGCGTTCAGCACCACCGCGCGCGCTTTTTCGATGTCGGCTTTTTCGTGGATGTAGACGTGGCAAATGCCTTCGAGATGGGCGAGCACGGGCACCCGCGCTTCCGTCTGCACCCGTCTGACCAAACTCTTTCCGCCGCGCGGAATGATCAGGTCGATGGCGCCGTCCAATCCGGCCAGCATCAACCCGACGGCGTCGCGATCCACCGTCGGCACCAATTGGATCGCATCGGGGGTAAGCCGCGCGGCGATCAGTCCGTCCTGCATCGCCGCCAGGATCGTGCCGTTCGAACGCGTCGATTCCGATCCGCCGCGTAAAATCACCGCGTTGCCGGATTTAAGGCACAAGGCGGCGGCATCGGCGGTGACGTTGGGCCGGCTTTCGTAAACGATGCCGATGACGCCGATCGGGGTGGCTTTGCGCACGATGGTCAGGCCGTTGGGACGGCCCCAGCGCGCCAATTCGCGCCCCACCGGATCGGGCAATTTTGCCACGTCCTCGACGCCCCTCGCCATCGCCTCGATGCGTTTCTCGTCGAGCATCAGCCGATCGCGCATGGCGGGAGACAAGTCGGCGGCATGGGCGAGGTCTTCGGCGTTGGCGGCCAGAATGGTCTTCTTTTGCGCGCGGATGGCGGCGGCCGCCGCTTCAAGCGCCGTATTCTTCTGGTCCGCCCCGACGGATCGCAAATGGCGGGCGGCATTGCGCGCGGCAAGGCCCAGCGCGTGCATCTGCAAAGTCAACGGGGTTGCAATCTGTTCGGTCATGGGAAAGCGCTCATCTGCTGCCGTCGGTCATCGCCAGATCGTCGCGATGGATAATCTCGTCGCGGCCACGATAGCCGAGAATGGCCTCGATTTCGAGACTGCGCTTGCCGGCGATGCGTTCGGCGTCGGCGGCGTTATAGGCGATAAGCCCGCGGGCGATCTCGTGCCCGTCCTGGTCGTAGACCACCACCGCATCGCCGCGTTCGAAGCGCCCATCGATGCGTTTGACCCCTGCGGGCAACAGACTCTTGCCCTGGCGCAGCGCGGCGGCCGCGCCGTCGTCGATGAAAAGCGCGCCTTGGGGATGAAGCACCCCGGCCAGCCAGCGTTTCCTGGCGGCGGCGGGCGAGGCATCGGCAAAGAACCAGGTGGCGCGGGCGCCGCGCCTGACCGCGGCGATCGGCCCCGGCGTCTTGCCCATGGAGATCACCACCTCGCAGCCGGCACCGGTGGCGATTTTGGCCGCCACCAGCTTGGCCTCCATGCCGCCGCGCCCCACGCCGGAGATCGAACCGCCGGCCATCGCTTCGATTTCGGGGGTAATGGCGGACACTTCGGGAATATGGATCGCGTCCGCATCGCGCGAGGGATCGGCGGTATAAAGCCCGTCGATGTCGGACAACAGAACCAGAAGATCGGCCTCGATCATCGAGGCAACCCGCGCGGAAAGCCGGTCGTTGTCGCCGAAACGGATTTCCGCCGTCGCCACGGTGTCGTTCTCGTTGATCACCGGCACCGCGTTCAAATCGAGCAGCGCCTTCAAGGTGGCGCGGGCGTTGAGATAACGGCGGCGTTCCTCGGTATCGTCGAGGGTCAACAGCAATTGCGCCGCCGCAAAGCCTTCGGCACGGAACATCTCGGCATAGGCCCCGGCAAGGCGCACCTGCCCCGCGGCGGCGGCGGCCTGGCTTTCCTCCAGCCGCAGCAAGCCGTCGTGCAAACCGAGCACCCACCGGCCGAGCGCGATGGCGCCCGACGAAACCAGGATCACCTGCTTGCCTTCGCGCTTAAGGCCGGCGATGTCGGCGCACAACGATTTCAGCCATTCGCGCCGGGCGGTGCCGGTCTTGGCATCGACGATCAGGCTGGACCCGACCTTGACGACGATCAATTTGGCGGCGGCAAAAGGATCGCTCACGGCTGCCACGCGTTCCTCCGCGCCTCCGCCGCCGCTTCGCGGACCTTGACGATGGTTTGCCACAACGCGGCCAAAATCGCATCCACCCCTTCGCCGGAAACGCCCGAGATCGCATAGACATCGCGACCGCACGCCTTTTCGAGCGCCTTGCGTTTCTTTTTCAGATCGGCCGGAGCGATGGCATCGCACTTGTTGAGCGCAACGATTTCCGCCTTCTCGGCCAGCCCCTCGCCGTAGGCCTCCACCTCGTTGCGGATGGTCTTGTAGGCCTGCGCGACGTTTTCTTCGGTGCCGTCGATCAGATGCAGGATGGCGCCGCAGCGTTCGGCGTGGCCGAGGAACTTGTCGCCCAAACCGACGCCTTCGTGCGCCCCTTCGATCAAGCCCGGCAGGTCGGCAAGCACGAATTCGCTATCGCCCAACCGCACCACCCCGAGCTGGGGAGCGAGCGTGGTGAAGGGATAATCGGCGATCTTCGGCTTGGCCGCGGAAACCCGCGACAGAAAGGTCGACTTGCCGGCGTTGGGCAGGCCGATCAGTCCGGCATCGGCGATCAGCTTCAGCTTGAGAACGACGGTCATTTCCGTACCCGGCTGACCGGGATTGGCGGTGCGCGGGGCCTGATTGGTCGAACTTTTGAAATGGGTGTTGCCGAAGCCGCCGTTGCCGCCTTTGAGCAGCAGTACGGTCTGCCCGATCTCGGAAAGATCGGCGATGAGGGTTTCGCCGTCCTCCTCGAAAATCTGGGTGCCGACGGGAACCTTCATGACGGCATCGTCGCCGCCGGCGCCGGTCATCTCTTTGCCCATGCCGGGCAGGCCGTTCTTGGCCTTGACGTGCTGCTGAAAGCGATAGTCGATCAAGGTGTTGAGGTTGCCCACCGCCACCGCAATCACGTCGCCGCCGCGGCCGCCGTCGCCGCCCCAGGGGCCGCCGAACTCGATGAACTTCTCGCGCCTAAACGCCACGCAACCACGCCCGCCGGCGCCGGAGGCGATATAGACTTTGGCGGTATCGAGAAACTTCATCGGAATTCCTTTGTCAGGCTGCCTTTTTTCGCCCGAAATTCTCTTTCGTCAACGTCATTCGGTTGCAGAGCAGTTCGACCCCGCGGGCGCGGCACGGCTGCGACACGCTTCCGTCGGCGACGAAACCCAGCTTTTCCAACACCCGCCCCGAGGCCGGATTGTCCGCGAACCAGCCGGCAGAGAGTCTTTCGCTGCGCAAGGAATTGAACGCAAAGGAAACCAGCTTCCTTGCCGCTTCGGTGGCGACGCCCATGCCCCAATAGGGCCGGCCTATCCAGTAGCCGAGATCGAAGGTGCCGTCCACCAGGCGCAAGCCGCAAGTCCCGAGCAGCGCCAAATCCTCGCGATAGAGAATCGCAAAGACGAAGCCCTCGCCGCGCGCCCGCCGAAACGAGGCGTTCGAGACGAATTCATAGGCGTCCGCCTCGCCGTAGGGATGAGGCACTTCGGCCAGGGTCTTCGCCACGTCGTACTCGCCGATCAGAGCGGATATCGCCGGGGCGTCGCTGTATTCCGGCGGTCTTAAGATCAACCGGCCGGTTTCCAATCTTGGCATGGCAAAACTTCCCATGAGGAAACGAAAAAGGGAGATGGCGGACCATCTCCCTCACCTCATGGGCCGCCATCGAGTGGCGGCCTATTACGGATTGCCGCCTATTCCGCCGCCGCCTTCGGAGCGGTTTCCGCAATCGGAAGCACGCATACGTAGGTGCGACGCTTGAAACCGGTGCGGAACGCCACATGACCGTCGGCCTTAGCGAACAGCGTGTGGTCCTTGCCCATGCCGACGTTGGTGCCGGGATGGAATTGGGTGCCGCGCTGACGGATGATGACGTTGCCGGCCGAAATCGCCTGGCCGCCGAAAATCTTCACGCCGAGACGTTGCCCCGCCGAATCGCGTCCATTGCGCGAAGAGCCGCCTGCTTTTTTGTGAGCCATTGTGGTTAGTCCTTAGGCCGTGATCGCGGTGATCTTGATTTTGGTGAAGCTCTGGCGATGACCGCGCTTGCGGTGGGTGTTCTTGCGGCGCTTTTTCTTGAAGGCAATCACCTTCTCGCCCTTGCCCTGTTCGAGGATTTCGGCCGCGACCGAAGCGCCATCCACCAAGGGAGCGCCGGTCTTCACCGCCTCGCCGCCGACGAGCAAAACCTCGTTCAGCGTGAGGGTGCTGCCGGCATCGCCGGCGACCTTTTCGATGGTCAGAACGTCGTCCTTGACCACCTTGTACTGCTTGCCGCCTGTGCGAACGACCGCGAACATGACTGAAATCCTTGAATAGATTAGTATTTCCGGAAAACCGTGGCCTCCCGGGAGCGGGGCAATATAGCCACCCAGCGCGCCCGGTCAAGCGTGAAGATGGCCAAATCCCAAGCAAAAGGCGTTTCCGCCCCCCACCGCCCCTCCGGCCGCGTCCTTATAGAAAAAAACGCGGGCCATATCGCCCGTAAACGACATTTCAATCAAAGGGCTAGTATCGCGAACGCCAGCTTGCACCGGCGCCGAGTGAGCATGTTGCGCTCGCCACACCCCCCAGTCGCTAACGCTCGCGCGGGGGGGGGCAGATCGAAAACTACCGCGTGAACCGCTTGTACTTGATCTTGTGCGGCTGGTCGGCATCTAGCCCAAGGCGGCGCTTTTTATCCGCTTCGTAATCGCCGTAGTTGCCTTCGAACCATTCGACATGGCTGTCGCCCTCGAACGCCAGCATATGGGTGGCGATGCGATCCAAGAACCAGCGGTCATGGCTGATGATCATGGCGCAGCCGGCGAAGTTTTCCAGCGCATCCTCCAGCGCCCGCAAGGTTTCGACATCCAAATCGTTGGTCGGCTCGTCGAGCAATAACAGATTGGCGCCGGACTTCAGCATCACCGCCAGATGGACGCGATTGCGCTCGCCGCCGGAAAGCTGGCCGACCTTCTTTTGCTGGTCGCCGCCCTTGAAGTTGA
>DBTZ01000040.1:31796-61509 GCA_002307315.1 Alphaproteobacteria bacterium UBA1303 | reverse complement strand
TCGCCGCCCTTGAAGTTGAAGGCGCCGCAATAGGCTCTGGAGTTCATGGTGCGCTTGCCCAGTTCGATAATGTCGAGGCCGCCGGAGATTTCCTCCCACACCGTCTTGTCGGGGTTCAGCGCATCGCGCGACTGATTGACGTAGCCGAGCTTCACCGTGTCGCCGACGCGAATCTCGCCGGCATCGGGTTTTTCTTCGCCAGTGAGCAGCTTGAACAGCGTGGTCTTGCCGGCGCCGTTGGGGCCGATGACGCCGACGATGCCGCCGGGCGGCAGGGTGAAATCGACATTCTCGAACAGTAGGCGGTCGTCGAAGGCCTTGGCCACCCCGGTGGCCTCGACCACCAGATTGCCCAAGCGTTCGGCCACCGGAATGATGATCTGGGCGGTGCCCGAACGCGCATCGTTCGATTGCGCCACTAGGTCTTCGTAGGCGTTGATACGCGCCTTGGATTTGGCTTGCCGCGCCTTGGGGCTGGCTTGAATCCATTCGCGCTCGCGGGAAATCGCGCGCTGGCGGGTGGCCTCTTCCTGGCTTTCCTTGGTGAAGCGCTCTTCCTGCTCGATCAGATATTTGGTGTAGTTGCCTTCGTGGGGAACGCCCTTGCCGCGGTCGAGTTCGAGAATCCACGAGGTGACGTTGTCGAGGAAATAGCGATCATGGGTGACCAGGATCACGCAGCCGGCATATTCGCGCAAATGGCGTTCCAGCCAGCCGGTGGTTTCGGCATCCAAATGATTGGTCGGCTCGTCGAGCAGCAGAATGTCGGGCGCATCGAGCAGCAGCCGGCACAGCGCCACCCGGCGCCGCTCGCCGCCCGACAGCGTGGTCACGTCGGCCGTGCCGTCGGGGCAGCCCAGCGCATCCATCGATTGGTCGATCTGGCTGTCGAGATCCCAAAGCCCCTGCGCCTCGATCTCGTCCTGCAGCTTGGCCATCTCGTCGGCGGTTTCGTCGGTGTAATTGGCCGCGATCTCGTTGAAGCGGTCGAGGAGCGCCTTCTTCGCCGCCACGCCCAGCATGACGTTGCCGCGCACGTCGAGCGTTCGATCGAGCTGCGGCTCCTGCGGCAGATAGCCGACCCGGACGCCGTCGGCCGCCCAGGCCTCGCCGGTGAATTCCTTGTCCATCCCCGCCATGATCCGCATCAGGGTGGACTTGCCGGCGCCGTTGACGCCGACGATACCGATCTTGGCCCCGGGATAGAACGACAGCCAGATGTCTTTTAAGACCTGCTTGCCGCCGGGATAGGTCTTGGACAGACCCTTCATGAAGTAGACGAATTGCGGCCCGGCCATCGGCGGTTCCTTCTGCTTTACGGTGGAGATATGGGGGTTTTAGTGGGTCGAACGCCTACGTCAAGCGGGCGTTTGCGGCGGAAATCAGAACTTGATCTTGGCGCGGCTGATGAAAGAAACCTCGTCGCGGTTCTGACCTTGATAGTTCATCTGATAGGCGGCGTTGACGTCGAGCGCAATCGAGCGATCCAGGAAGGAGGTGACATAGCCCACCTCGATGTCGGTTTCCGGCATCAGACCGGAGAACAGCTTGTCGCGGCCGTAGAATTGAAACTGCATGTCGTTCGACAGGCCGGCGGTATAGCCGCCCGTCGCCGGACGCGACAGCGACAGCCCCAGCGCATCGTGGCCGAACAACCCCTGCTTGGCCACGGCAACCCCGTAAGACTGGCTATGCAGGCCGCTTTCGCTCGCCGCCGCAATCGGGTTGACGCTCAGCCGCGTGGTCGCTTGAGCGTAGGACAGCGTAGTCACCCAGCCGCCGCCGAAACCGATGCGGCCGGAAACGCCCAGCGCCGTGGTCTTTGCCTGGGCGATTTCGGCATTCAAGTCCCGCTCGTTGGTTCGCGAGGCGGTGAGGCTTAAATTGCCCCATTTGGTGAAATCCCAACTCAACCCCGCCAACACGGCATTGGTGCTGCGCGCGTCGAAGGGAACGCCCGCGCCGCCCAACACCCACAACGCACTGGGCGAATCGAGCAGATAGGGATTGCGTCCGGCCTGGGTGAACGCCTGACCGAAGCTGAAGCGCAGACCGTCGGTCAGCATCATATGCACGCCGGCATAGGCCCCGCCGCTGGCGCGGGTCAGATAGGACGACCGCTCCGCCGCCGAAGAAAGAAACAAGCCGTCGAAGGCCGTATCGGCATATCCGTCGAGCGCCCGCGCGACATCGACATTGAAGCCGGTGTACAAACCGATATCGTCGCTCAGCATGAAATCGTCGCCGAACGCACCCAGACGGTAGAAATCGTTGTCCAGCGGACCGACGGCCAATTCGGGCATCAGCGTGGGCAGGTTGAGGGCAAAAGCGGTAAGATTCTCGGCCCCGCGCGCCGACGGCGCCGCGGCAAATCCCGGCGCGGTCGCGGCCGACAGAGCCACAACGGCGAAAAGCGCGCAGGTGAACCGGTTCATCATGGTATACTGAAAACTCGCTTTCGAGCCTCCTCCCCCTTGTGCAATTTAGCAAATAAGGCTTTAGGAATTCAAAGCTTTCCTACGAAATAGACGTGACATTGAGGCAACATTCGTCAACACAGTGAAGGATTGTCTAAATTCGGATATGGCCCACACACCGCAAATTGTAGGTACCCCGCCGGCAACCCCAGCGTTTTGATAGAAAAATATCCCAATGGCATTTACCGCTTCGGATATGGCTAAATGTAGGCCGGATCGGATACAGGTATTTCATGCTTCCCTCGCTTTTCCATGCCGCGGTTTTGCCGGTGACGCCCTACCAGCAGAATTGTACCCTGCTGTGGTGCGATAAGACGATGAAAGGGGCGATTCTCGATCCCGGCGGCGAGGTCGACCGGCTGATCGCCGCTGCCGCCGCGAACAAGGTGGCGATAGAGAAAATATTCCTCACCCACGGCCATCACGACCACGCCTCGGGCGCCGCCGATCTCAAGCGGCGGACCGGGGCGACGCTCGAAGGCCCGCATGTCGACGACGCCTTTCTGCTCGACGCGCTGGACGAAAAACGCACCATACCGGGCTTCGAGCATGCCGAACCGTGCATGCCCGACCGCTATCTTGCCGGCGGCGACGCCGTGTCGTTCGGCGAGGTGACGTTCGAGGTTTTGCATTGCCCCGGCCACACCCCCGGCCATGTGGTGTATTTCCAGCGCGAAGCCAAGATCGCCTTCGTCGGCGACGTGCTGTTCCGCGGCTCGGTCGGACGCACCGATCTGCCCGGCGGCAACCATCGGGCGCTGATCGCCTCGATCGTCGAAAAGCTGTGGCCCCTCGGCGACGACGTCCGCTTCCTGCCCGGCCACGGGCCGATGTCGAGCATCGGCGAGGAGCGGAAGAGCAACCCCTTCGTCGGCGCGGCCGCGCTGGGGTAACTCGTCGTCCGTGAAGTTGAAGAGCCTATTTCGTCGTCGATGCGCGCGGACGAAAATCCGCCTTATTCCCGATTGCCTACCCTGCGCCGAGATTGCGCGTTTTCAGACACCAAAATCCGGCTTAGAATCCTCTGAAGTTTAGGTTCGCTATCATCCCACCCGCATCGAACGGAGACATACCGCATGGCCATTTCGCTTTATGACGCAAGCGTTCGCACCTATTTGCAGATCGGCGAGGCGGTGGGCGGCGTCCTCGCGCTCGGGCTGGATTACTGCCGGAAAAACAATCTGGACCCCGAGACCGTGGTCGAGGCCCGGCTGTACCCCGATATGTTTCCGTTGCGCTTTCAGATTCATTCGGTGGTCGTCCACTCGGCCGGCGCCATCGAGGCGATCAAAACCGGCCGGCAGGCCATGGAGAAAAAACCGCAGCACGATTACGCCGGCCTGCAGACGCTGATCGCCGATACCCTGACCGGCTTGCGCAACGTCACGCCTGCCGAGATCGACGCGCGCGCCGGCACCGAAGTGGTGTTCCAGGGCCACAGCGCATCCCGCGTCTTCGCTTCGGCCGAGGATTATCTTTTGAGTTTCAGCCTGCCCAATTTCTATTTCCACGCCGCCACCGCCTACGACATCCTGCGCTCGATCGGCGCGCCGGTGGGCAAGCACGACTTCCTCGGGCAGATGCGGATGAAGGGATAATTCGTTGCCCGTGAAAAAGTCCTTCGGCCTAGCAGTCTGCTGAAAAACAGAACAAACATAGAAAAAGTTTCTGGTTTGATTCCGGTTTGATCTCGGCCTGCTTCCGATACGTTCGCGGCCGAACGGAGTTTTTCAGCAAACTGCTATAGGCCTCGGTGTACTTTTTCACAGCCAACGAGTTACCGGTTCAATCCTTCAAGCCATTCGGCGAAGACCTTTAGCGCCGCGTCCTGCAAAACCGCGCCGAATTTGGCGGCGTCGGTGCGAATGATGCGCGGATCGGCCCGAGCCCCCGCCAATTCGCAGGCATGGCCGATCAGCCAGCGTTCGATTTTGCGCGTATCGGCTTCGAGATGGAACTGCAGGGCCATCACGGTGCGCCCCAGCGAAAACGCCTGATTGGGGCACAACTTGGTGCCGGCCAGGTGGGCGGCGGCTTCGGGCAGATCGAAGGTATCGCCGTGCCAATGCAGCACCGGCACGCCGCTTAAATGCCGGAGGGGACTTTGATGTCCCGCCGGGGTCAGACCGACCGGAGCAAACCCGATCTCCTTCCCCCCGGAAGGATAGACCGGGGCGCCCAAGGCCGCGGCGATCAGTTGCGCGCCCAGACAGATGCCGAACGTCGGCCGCCGCGCCGCCAATCTGGCTTTGAGAATGGCGATCTCGTCGGCAAGGAAGGGATATGTGTCGGTTTCGTAAACCCCGATCGGCGCGCCCAACACGAACAGAACGTCGGCCGCCAGGGGATCGAGCGCCTTAAAATCGTGCAGCCCTGCGTCGAGGTAATAGGTTCGATACCCCGCCTCATCAAGCGGCGATTCGAAAATACCCAAATCCTCAAAGTGAACGTGACGTATGGCAACAGCGGTTTTCATGCGCGACTCATCCAAGTTTTGTTAGGCAAAATTAAGCGACTCTCCCTATCATTTGAAGTTGTGCGGGGGGCGGTTGGAACAATGAAACGCGAATTTTTTGTCTGTCTTGCTTGGGCGTGCCTGCTGGCGGGCTGCGCCGGCACCGAAACGGCGACAACGGACAAAAACGCCGCGGACGACCCGCTGGAACCGCTCAATCGCAAAGTTTTCGCCCTCAATCATGCGCTCGACAAGCATGCGGCGCTGCCGGCCGCGGAACTTTATGTCGATACCTTGCCCGACGGCACCCGCACCGGTATCCACAACGTCTTTTCCAACCTGACCATGCCGGTCACCTTCGCCAACGACATCCTGCAGGGAGAAATGACCAGGGCCGGCGATTCGATCTGCCGCTTCGGCGTCAATACCACATGGGGCATCCTGGGAATATGGGATCGGGCCAGCACCGTCGGTTGCCCGGAACATAACGAGGATTTCGGCCAAACCCTGGGGTCTTACGGCGTGCCCGGCGGGCCCTATCTGATAATGCCGTTCGCCGGGCCGAATTTGCCGCGCGACATGACCGGCCAGATATTCGTCGATCACTATTTCAGCCCGCTGGGTTACGTGACCTATGGCGGCAAATATTATGTCACAATCGGCGTCAACGCCATCAAGACGATGGACGGGCGTTCGCGCACGATCGACGAAATAGCCGAAATCGAGCGTTCGTCGATCGATTTCTATGCCGCTTCCCGCGACAAGTTCCTGCAACGGCGGGCAATGGAAATTGCCAATCTTCCCCAAAATAATACGATTAAAGCCGTCGCGAAAGCCGACGAAAAGCCATAGTATCCGCCCGCTTTTTTTTTCGGCGGACGGGTTCATGTCTTTCATTCTCGATTATATCGAACGAATTGTCGCTTTCAGTTGTCGCAACGCGCGCGGCGTCATCATCGCTTGCCTGATCGCCGCCGCCGCCGCGGCGACCTATACCGCAAACGGCTTTGCCATCAATACCGACAGCGAAACGCTGACCTCGCCGAACCTCACTTGGCGCAAGACGATGGCACGGTTCGACCATCTGTTCCCCCAGCGCAACAATCTGGTGCTGGTGATGATCGACGGAGCGACGCCGGAGAAGGCGCAAAGCGCCGCCGATGCATTGGCGGCAAAACTGTCCACCGACCGGAAAAATTTCCCCGAGGTACGCAGGCCCGACGGCGGCCCATTCTTCGAACGCAACGGCATGTTGTATCTGTCCGAGGCGCAGGTGCGCGAGGCAACCCAGAAGTTGATCGCCGCCCAGCCGTTTCTGGGGGCGATTTCCGCCGATCCATCCTTGCGCGGGGTGATGGCCAGCCTCGACATCGTGCTTTTGGGCGTCAATCAGAACCGGGCCAAGCTGTCCGACATCGGCACGCCGATGAGCGCCTTTGCCGACTCGCTGGACGCGGCGGCCAAGGGCGATACCAAGTATTTGTCGTGGAGCGGCCTGATGGGCGGCTTCGGCGATCTCGGCGGCGACCGCCGCCGCGCCTTTATCGAGGTGCAGCCCAAGCTCGATTACGACGACTTATCGCCCGGCGCAAAAGCCAGCGGACGCATCCGCGAGGCGGCCCGGGCGCTGGGACTGACGCCGGACAAGGGCGTGACGGTGCGCCTGACCGGTCCGGTGCCGCTGGCCGACGAAGAGTTCTCGACCCTCGCCGAGAATGCCGGGTTGATGGGCGCGGTCATGCTGATCCTGATGGTCGGCTGTCTGTGGCTGGCAGTGCGTTCCTTCCGATTGATCTTCTGCATCCTGACCACGCTGATTACCGGCCTGATTGTCACCGCCGCGGCGGGCCTTATGGCGGTGGGCAGCTTCAACATCCTGTCGGTCGCCTTCATCGCACTGTTCGTCGGTCTGGGAGTGGATTTCGCCATCCAGTTCTCGGTGCGCTACCGCAGCGCCCGCTTCTACAGCGGCGATCTCCAGCAAGCGTTGAAGTCGGCCGGCCGCAGAGCCGGCATTCCGTTGGCGTTGGCGGCGGCGGCGACCGGGGCGGGATTCTTTTCGTTTCTGCCTACCGATTACCTCGGCGTCGGCGAGTTGGGCCTGATCGCCGGCATCGGCATGATCGTCGCCTTCAGCTTAAGCATTACTTTGCTTCCGGCCTTGATATTTGCCGTCAAACCCGCCGGCGAGACCGAACGCATCGGCTTCGCCGCCGCAGAGCCGGTCGACCGCTTCATCGTCGCCCACCGAAACAAAATCGTGATCGCCGGGTTTGTCGCCGCCGTCGCGGCGCTGGCCACCCTGCCCTGGCTCAAGTTCGATTCCAACCCGCTGGATTTGCGCAGCCGGCATGTCGAGTCGGTCGCCGCGCTTTACGATCTGATGAAGGATCCGCAGACCTCGCCCTACACCATCGACGTGATGGCGCCGTCGCTCGACGCGGCGGCCGAGGTGGGTGCGACGCTGGAAAAGAAACCCGAAATTGGTATGGCGCTGACGCTGAAAAGCTTCCTGCCCGACAATCAGGAAGCCAAGTTGGCGGAAATATCCGACGCCGCGATGCTGCTGGACACCACTATCAACCCGATCGAGATCAAGCCCGCGCCGAACGATGCCGATCTCGTCCGGGCGCTGACCGCCACCGCCGGCGCCTTAAACCTGGCGGCAAGCAAAACCGCCGCCCAAGACGCCCGGGGCGCCCAAAGTGCGCTGCGTCTGGCTCGCGCGCTCGATGCGCTGGCGGCGGCCCCTCCCGAGGCGCGCAAGCGGGCGACCGAGGCGATGATCCCCGGCTTTCGGACGCTGCTGTCGCAGATCGGCGCCATGCTGCAGGCAAACGAGGTCACCTTGGATTCCATGCCGAAGGAAATGCACGACGAATGGATCGCCAAGGACGGCACCGCGCGGATCTCGGTATTCCCCAAAACCGCGATTTCCGAAAACGCCGATCTGAAAAAATTCAGCGATGCGGTGCTGTCGGTCAGCCCGAACGCCACCGGCGGACCGATCACCATCGACGGATCGGGCAAGACCATCGTGCGCGCCTTCCTGATCGCCGGACTTTTGTCGTTCGTCGCCATCGTCATCCTGCTGTTCGTCATGCTGCGCCGGCCGCTCGACATCGCCCTGGCCGTCGTTCCTCTGTTGCTGGCGGCATTATTGACGTTGGCGACCTGTACGGTGACGGGCCTCAAGCTCAACTTCGCCAACATCATCGCCTTGCCGCTGCTCCTCGGCATCGGCGTGGCATTCGACATTTATTTTTTGATGGCGTGGCGCTCCGGCACCGCGAACTTGTTGCAGTCCAGTTTGGCGCGGGCGGTGGTGTTCAGCGCCATGACCACCGCCACCGGCTTCGGCTCGCTGGTGCTCTCCAGCCATCCCGGCACCGCCAGCATGGGGATTCTCCTGATGATTTCGCTGTTCTGGGTGCTGTTCACCACCCTGTTCTTTATGCCGGCGTTGTTGGGCCCGCCGCCGACGGGGGCGCGAAGGGCGTAATTCCCGTCGCGCCTTTTGCCAAATCCGGGTTCTACCTTTCGGCGAAGCGTTTTTGCCGTGCAGGACGCTGCGAATCCCGTGGGTAACCGGAGCGATCGCGATGATTCCGCCCCCGCCCTTGGGTATAACCTCGGCCATGACCACGGAAGAAACCCTGTTCGGCGAAAACGGCGAAAGCGAAGGCTATGGGCGCCATTCCACCGGCATTCTGCCCGGCCACATCCTCAAACGCCTGATCCGGGCCAAACGCGAGATCGTCGCTGCCGAGGAAATCGCCGATAAGCAGATACAGCCCGCCAGCCTGGATTTGCGCCTGGGGCCCACCGCCTATCGGGTGCGGGCGAGCTTCCTGCCCGGCACGGCTACGGTCGAAGAAAAGCTCAAATCCGTCACCATGCACGAAATCGACCTGACCGACGGCGCGGTGTTGGAAGCGGGCTGCGTCTATATCGTGCCGCTATTGGAATATGCCGATTTTTCCTGGCGGGTTTCCGGCGTCGCCAACCCGAAAAGCTCGACCGGCCGCATCGACGTGTTCACCCGCCTGATTACCGACAAGGGCCGCAGCTTCGATCGCATCGAACCCAACTATCGCGGGCCGCTGTTCGCCGAGATCACCCCGCGCACCTTTCCGGTGCTGGTGCGCAAAGGCTCGCGCCTCAACCAGCTTCGGGTGCGGCGCGGCGCGCCCCAGTTCTCCGATACCCAACTGCGCGAGGTACACAAGAAAACCCCGCTGGTGGCGGGCGACGCCGACATCGACGGCGGCCTCGCCCTCAGCATCGACTTGCGCGGAACCGGCGGACGGATCGGCTGGCGGGCCAAGCGCCACACCGGCCTGATCGACGTCGACAAGGTGGGGGCGCTGTCGCCCTTCGACTATTGGGAACCGATCGACGCGCCGCCCTCGGGCAGCCTGATCCTCGATCCCGGCGAGTTCTACATCCTGGTCTCGCGCGAGGCGGTGGCCATTCCACCCGATCTAGCCGCCGAAATGGTGCCGTTCAATCCGCTGGTCGGCGAATTCCGCGTTCATTACGCCGGCTTCTTCGATCCCGGTTTCGGCTTCGAGGCCGGCGGCCTGCCCTCCGCCCACGCTGTGCTGGAGGTACGCTCGCGCGAGGTGCCTTTCATCCTTGAACACGGCCAAGTCATCGGCCGGCTGATATTCGAGCGGCTGACCGACCCGCCGTCGCAAGTTTACGGCGAGGCGCTGGGGTCCAACTACCAACGCCAGGGCCTGAAACTGTCCAAACACTTTACAATCGTTTGAAAATACAGACGAATTAACCATATACATGTTGCCTGAAACACACTTTATGGCAAAAAAATGGCCGGGGCGACAACGTCGGCATTGCACCGGTGTGCCATCTTTGGACTACTCCTGCGCGCCGCGGAACCAAGCCAAAAAGAGGGGGGACAACCTCGCGGCGGTTGGGTCCGCATTAAAGGGGGCAGAATGAGGCGGTTACGGCGCGACATGCGCGCCGGCCGCCTCATGTTTTTTGCGGGCGCGGGGGTCAGGCGGCGGATTCGTCCTTGGGATCGTAGGCGAGATTGGGTGCCAGCCAGCGTTCGGCCGCATCCATCGTCCAGCCCTTGCGGCGGGCATAATCGGCGACCTGATCGCGATCGATCTTGCCGATGCCGAAATACCGGCTTTCGGGATGCGAAAAATACAATCCGCACACCGACGGTCCCGGCCACATGGCGAAATTCTCGGTCAGGCGGATGCCGGTGCGGTCGGTGACGCCGAGCAGTTTGAACAACGCCTGCTTCTCGGTGTGGTCGGGCTGGCAAGGATAGCCCGGCGCCGGGCGGATGCCGCGATATTTTTCGCCGATCAACTCGTCGCCGGCCAGTTCTTCGTCGGGCGCGTAGCCCCAGTATTCGGTGCGCACCAACTGATGCAGCCGCTCGGCAAAGCTTTCCGCTAGCCGGTCGGCCAACGACGACAACAGAATGGCGGAATAGTCGTCGTTGGTTTCCTTGAAGCGCGCGACGACGTCTTCTTCGCCGATACCGGCGGTCACCGCGAAACAGCCGATGTAATCCTCGATCGGCCTGGGGCCGATAAAATCCGACAGCGCCAGATTGGGCCGGTCGGCGTCGCGCGCCATCTGCTGACGCAGGGTATGGAAGCGGGCGATGACGAATTTGCGCAACTTGTCGCCGTATACCAGAATATCGTCGCCGTCGCGGTTGGCGGGGAAGAAGCCGAAGCTCGCCCGCGCGGTCAGCCACTTTTCCTCGACCGCGCGTTTCAGCATCACGTGGGCGTCGTTCCACAGTGCCTTGGCGGCGCTGGCGGTTTTCGGATCGTCGAGAATATCGGGAAAGCGGCCGTCGATCTCCCAGGCCTGAAAGAACGGACCCCAATCGATAGTCTTGGTCAGCTCCGTCAGATCGTAGGAGGCGACGGTGCGCGCGCCGAGGAAATTCGGCACCGGCGGCACGTAAGACGCCCAATCGAGTTTCGGCGCGTTGGCGCGCGCCTCGAAAATCGCGGCTCTGCGAACGGGTGCGCGCTTGCGATCGTGTTTTTCCGCTATGTCGCGGTATTCGCTGCGCACGCCCGCGGCATAGGCTACGCCGTCCTTCGACAGCAAATTCGCCGCCACGCCGACCGCGCGCGAAGCGTCGGTGGAGTAGACCACCGATCCGCTGGGATAGGCGGGGTCGATCTTGACCGCGGTATGGACCTTGGACGTCGTCGCGCCGCCGATCATCAGCGGGATATTGAAACCCTGACGTTCCATCTCGGCGGCGACATGGCACATCTCGTCGAGCGACGGGGTAATCAATCCCGACAATCCGATAATGTCGGCATGGTGCTCGCGCGCGGCCTTGAGAATGTTTTCGCACGGCTGCATCACGCCGACGTCGAACACCTCGAAGCCGTTGCATTGCATCACCACGCCGACGATGTTCTTGCCGATGTCGTGTACGTCGCCCTTGACCGTGGCCAGCACGACGCGTCCGGCCGAGGAGCTTTTCGCTTTTTCCGCCTCCATGTACGGCATCAGATGGGCGACCGCCTTCTTCATCACCCGGGCCGACTTCACCACCTGGGGCAAAAACATTTTCCCGGCGCCGAACAGATCACCGACCTCGTTCATGCCCGCCATCAACGGGCCTTCGATGACGTCGAGCGGCCGGCTGGCGGCCAGGCGCGCTTCCTCGGTATCTTCGACCACGAGGGCATCGAGGCCGTGTACCAGTGCGTATTTCAGCCGTTCTTTGACCGGCAAGGAGCGCCATTCGGCGCTTTGCACCGCCACCGCCGCACCGTCGCCCTTGTATTCGCCGGCGATGGCAAGCAGCTTTTCGGTGGCATCGGCGCCGCGGTTCAGCAGCACGTCCTCCACCGCTTCGCGCAGCTTCGTCGGAATGTCCTGATAGACCGCAAGCTGGCCGGCGTTGACGATGCCCATGTCCATGCCGGCATGCACGGCGTGGAACAGAAAAGCCGAGTGCATCGCCTCTCTGACCGCATCGTTGCCGCGGAACGAAAACGAAATGTTCGACACGCCGCCGGAGATGTGGCTAAGCGGCATTTCCGCACGGATGCGTTCGGCCGCGGCGAGAAAATCGCGCGCGTAATTGTTGTGTTCCTCGATGCCGGTGGCAACCGCAAAAATATTGGGATCGAAGACGATGTCTTCCGGCGCAAAACCGCATTGCTCGACGAGGATCTTATAGGCCCGGCGGCAAATCGAGACCTTGCGCTCCTCGGTGTCGGCCTGGCCGGTCTCGTCGAACGCCATCACCACCGCGGCCGCCCCGTAGCGGCGGATCAGCTTGGCGCGTTCGATAAAGGCCGCCTCGCCCTCTTTCAGCGAAATCGAATTGACAATGCCTTTGCCCTGCACGCATTTCAGACCGGCCTCGATCACGCTCCACTTCGAGGAATCGATCATCACCGGCACCTTGGCGATGTCGGGTTCGCCGGCGATCAGATTGAGAAAGCGCGTCATCGCCTTCTCGGAATCGATCATCCCCTCGTCCATGTTGACGTCGATCACCTGGGCGCCGTTTTCGACCTGCTGGCGCGCCACGTCGAGGGCGCCGTCATAATCGTCGGCTTTGATCAGCTTGCGGAACTTGGCCGAGCCGGTAATGTTGGTGCGCTCGCCGACGTTGACGAAGTTGGTGTCGGGCGTCAGCGTGAACGGTTCCAATCCGGAAAGCCGCAAATATTTCGGCTTTTCGGAAATCTTGCGCGGCGGCACGCCGGCAACCGCCTCGGCAAACGCCGCGATATGCGCCGGCGTGGTGCCGCAACAGCCGCCGACGATATTGACCAGGCCGGAGCGGGCGAACTCGCCGATGTACTTGGCCATGATTTCCGGCGTGTCGTCGTAGCCGCCGAAGGCGTTGGGCAGCCCGGCGTTGGGATGGGTGCTGACCAGGGTGTCGGCGCAATTCGCCATTTCGACGACGTATTGGCGCAGCTCGCTTGCCCCCAGCGCGCAATTGAGGCCGATGGCGAACGGATCGGCATGGCGCAAGGAATGCCAGAACGCCTCGACCGTCTGGCCCGACAGCGTACGGCCCGACTTGTCGGTGATGGTGCCGGAAATCCAGATCGGCAGCGTTTCGCCGGAAGCTTCGAACGCCTCCTTGATCGCGAACACCGCCGCCTTGGCGTTCAAGGTGTCGAACACGGTTTCGATCATCAGAATATCGGCGCCGCCCTCGATCAGGCCCAGCGCGGCATCGAGATAGGTCTGGCGTAAGTCGTCGAAGGTGATGGCGCGCGCCGCCGGGTCCGCCACGTCGGGCGAAATCGAGGCGGTGCGGTTGCACGGCCCCAATATGCCGGCAACCAACCGCGGACGTTCCGCCGTGCTGCGGGAGTCGCAGATTTCGCGGGCCAGTCTCGCGCCCTCGAGATTTAGTTCGCGCACCAGAACGCCGAGGCCGTAATCGCCTTGCGAGGTGAAGTTCGAGGTGAAGGTGTTGGTTTCGATGATGTCGGCGCCGGCGGCAAGATAGGCGCCGCCGATCTCGCGGATGACATCCGGTTTGGTCAGGGTCAGCAGGTCGTTGTTGCCCTTGAGTTCCGACGGATGATCGGCGAAGCGTTGCCCGCGATAATCGTCCTCCCCGAGCTTATAGGTTTGGATCAGCGCGCCCCACGAACCGTCGAGCAGCAGGATGCGTTTTTTCGCTTCGGTCTTCAGCCAGTGGATGCGTTCGGCGCGGGTCATGTCGTCTCCTTCGGCCGCAACCCGAGAATCCGGCAGGCGGCATAGGTCAGATCGGCTTGATTCAACGTGTAGAAATGGAAGTGCTCGAAGCCTAAGGCGACCAGATCGTACACCTGCTCGGCCATCACGGCGGCGGAAATGATCTTGCGGCTTTCGGGATCGTCGTCGAGCCCGTCGTAAACCCGCGCCAGCCAGCGCGGGATCGAAGCGCCGCACTTGGCCGCCATCCGCGCAATGCCGGAATAATTGGTGGTCGGCATCAGCCCCGGGATGATGGGGATGGCAATGCCCGCCGCCTCGGCGCGTTCGCGTAAGCGCGCCAGCGCTTCGGGCAGAAAGCAGAACTGGGCGATGGCGCGGGTGGCGCCGGCGTCGATCTTCTCTTTGAGCAGATCGATGTCGTGGCCGAAGCTGGGCGACTGGGGATGGCTTTCGGGATAGCAGGAGACCGAGATCTCGAACGGCGCCACCTCGCGGATGCCGGCGATCAACGCCGGCGTGGAACGATAGCCATCCGGATGCGGCGCATAGGGCTGGCCGTCGGGCATGTCGCCGCGCAGGGCCACGATATGGCGCACCCCGGCCTTCCAGTAGGCGCGGACGATCTCCTGAGTTTCGGCCTTGGTGGCGGCGACGCAGGTCAGATGCGCCGCCGGCTTCAGCGAGGTCTCGTCGACGATGCGTTTGACGGTGGCGTGGGTGCGCTCGCGGGTCGAACCGCCGGCGCCGTAGGTCACCGAAACGAAATCGGGATCGAGCGGTTCCAGCCGCTTGATCGCGCGCCAAAGCTGCGCCTCCATTTCCGGCGTCCGGGGCGGAAAGAACTCGAACGAGGCGGCGATCCGCCCGGTGGTGTTGACGATATCCTTCAGGCTCATGTCGCCTCCGCTTTCGCGGCCGGCGGCGACGCCGCCAGCCACAGTTTTACCGTGAGCTTGTCCGCCGCAGAACCGTGCGGTGCGATTGCCTCGGCGCCGAGATATTTCAGTTTCGCCGCATGCAACCAACCCTGGACTTCCTTGTCGGAAAAGCCGAGCCGGCGATGGGCGAAATCGGTGCGCAAGAATTCCAACTCGTGCGGCGCAAAATCGGCGATCAGCAGCCGCCCGCCCTTGCGCATCGTCCGCGCCGCTTCCGCCACCGCGGCGGCGGGATCGTCGAGGTAATGCAAGACCTGATGGAACAGAACGGCGTCGAAACCGGCCTCGCCGCCGTCGAACGGCAACCGGAAGATGTCGCCGAGGCGAACCCGGCAATGGGACAACTCCGGCTTCGCCAACTTATCGCGGGCGATGGCGAGCATTTCCGGGCTGACGTCGACGCCGACCGCGCGTTTGACCCGCCCGCCCAGAAGTTCCAGCATCCGTCCGGTGCCGGTGCCGGCGTCGAGCAGATTTTCGATCGGCGCATTGCCCAGCCGGTTCAGAATCGCCACTTCGACATCCTTGTCGGGGGCATGCAAAGCCCGGATGCGATTCCATTCCGAGGCGTTGGCCTTGAAAAACGCCGCCGCCTGTTTGGCCCGCTCAAGCCGCACTTGCGACAGCCGGGCTTTGTCGAGCGCCAGGATGGACGGTTCTTCCGCCGCCAACTCGGACAGCAGCGCCGTCAACAGCGCCCCCGCCCCATCCTCGACCGCGCGGTGAAACACCCAGCTTCCCTCCTTAAACCGCTCCAGCAGACCGGCTTCGCAAAGCAGCTTCAGATGCCGCGACACCCGCGGCTGGCTCTGTCCGACGATTTCGATCAGCTCGCTGACCGTCAATTCGACTTGACGCAGCAACAGCAACAGACGCAACCGCGTCGGGTCGCCGGCAGCCCGCAGCATGGCGACGAGCTTGTCCATATACGCCACTCCTCAACACATATAAACATATCTTTATGTCATTATGCAAAATGCAGCAAGACTAAGTCGTGAACCTGAGTTAATATTTTCTGCAAAATCGGGGTAGTTGGGGGAAGTATGCGTTTGTTGACCGTCGTCCTGGCGGGGCTGCTGGCGGCCTGCGCCGGCGGACCGGATCCAGGTTACGATCCGTATGAAACCGCCAACCGGCGGACCTTCGAGATGAATGTCCGGATGGACCGCAGTGTGCTGCGCCCGATCGCGGAGCATTACGCCGAAGGCGTACCGGCCGGCGTGCGCCGGGCGCTTCATGCCCTTTTGACCACCGCAAACCAGCCGGTGGTGTTTGCCAACGACATCTTGCAGGGCAATCCCCACGAAGCCGGGCGAACGCTGGCGCGCTTTACCGCCAATCTGGTTTTCGGCCCGGCCGGTTTGAGGGATGCGGCCGGCGAGGCCGGCATCCCCGATCACACCACCGATTTCGGCACCACCCTGGCGGTTTGGGGCTGGGGCGATACTCCCTATCTGATGCTGCCGCTGATCGGCCCGTGCAACCCGCGCGATGCCGTAGGTTACATCGGCGACATCGCACTCGATCCCGGGTTTAGCATCCAGTACAAGCAATACGTCTGGTGGATTGCGGCCCGAAAAACCTTGACTATCGTCGATGCACGCAGCCAAAGCCTCGCAACGCTCGACGATATTGAACGCGCCTCGCTCGATTATTATTCCACGGTGCGCAGTCTCTACCGTCAACATCGCGCCGGCCAGACCGGTGGAGAAATTCCCTAATTTGCATCTTGTCATTGGCTGGCGCCGGCGTTTCCTGATATTACCTACGCTCTATTTGAGGAGTATCGGATATGCGCAACGGAATTACCGGAAAAGTTATGATGATGCGGCGGATGCTGCTGGCGGCGGCGGTGGCGACGGCGGGATTGATTGCGATCCCCGCGGCGCAAGCGGCTACGCCGGCCGAACAATTCGTCGGCGACACGGTGCAGAAGGGAACGGCGATTTTGACGGAAAAGTCGCTGACCAAGGAGCAGCGCCGCGCCAAATGCCAGGACTTTTTGCTTGGACTGATCGATCTCAAGTCGGTATCCGAATACACTCTCGGCCAGTACCGCCGCAGCGCCTCGCCGGCGGACATTGCCGCCTACAACGCCGCCTATAAGGATTATGCCCTGGCGGTCTATCAGGGCTATTTCGACAAGTTCACCGATCAGACGCTGAAGGTGACCGGCTCCTATTCGCCGACGCCGGGCGACACCGTGGTCAAGACCACGCTGGTCGATCCTTCCAAGCCGGGCGAAAAGCCGCTGTCGGTGCTGTTCCGTCTGGAAAATGCGGGCGGCAAGTTCACCGTCGTCGACATGTCGGCCGAAGGGGTGTGGCTGCGCCAGACCCAACGCGACGATTTCACCGGGTTCCTCGGCCAGCACGGCGGCGACATCAAAGCGCTGATCGGCGTGCTTAAAACCAAGACCGAACAGGTCAAGGCCGAGAAGAAGAAGAGATAACCTATTTTATCCGTTTACAGACGAAACGGCCCGGAACAATTCCGGGCCGTTTTTTTATCTTCGGATGCGGCGCGTCAAGTGCCGGTTTTCTGCGCCTTGATCTCGGCCAGGCGTTCTTCGACATGGCGGACGAAGACGTATTCCGCCGGCCGCTGCTTATCGAGCGGGATGTCGGGGGCCATTTCGCCGTCGGTCACGATGCCGCGCACGGCCTGCAGCATCGGCTTGAAGGGATGCGTCACCGCATCGGCCACCGCGGTGCCTTCAAAGCCGCAATGCACCATGCAATTGGCGCATTTCTCGTAGTTGCCGACGCCGTATTTATCCCAATCGGTGCCGTCCAGCAGTTCGGCAAAGGTCTTCACATAGCCCTCGCCCAAAAGGTAGCACGGCTTCTGCCAGCCGAACACCGAGCGGCACGGCATCGACCACGGCGAGCACTTGTAGGTTTGGTTGCCGGCGAGAAAATCGAGAAACAGGCCGGATTGGGTGAACTGCCATTTGGTCTTCGCCGTCTTGCCGCGGGCGAAAAGGGTGCGAAAGAGATCGCGGGTCTTCTGCCGCGATAAAAAGTGATCCTGCGCCGCGGCGCGCTCGTAGGCGTAGCCGGGCGAAATGGTGATGCCGTCCACCCCCATCGCCATCATCTCGTCGAAGAAGGCGCCGGTGCGCGCCGGGTCGGCGTCGTTGAACAGGGTGCAGTTGATCTGGGTACGGAACCCCTTGCCCTTGGCAAGCTTGATCGCCGCCACCGCCTTATCGTAGGTGCCCTTCAGGCACACCGCCTTGTCGTGCATCTCGCGGTCGCCGTCGAGATGAATCGACCAGGTGAAGTTGGCATGCGGCCGGTAGTCGTCGATCTTTTTGTGGAGCAGCAGCGCGTTGGTGCAGAGAATGACGAACTTGTTCTGCTTGACGTAGCCGTCGACGATCTGCGGCATCTCGTGGTGCAGCAGCGGCTCGCCGCCGGCAATCGAGACGCAGGGCGCGCCGCATTCGTCGATCGCGTTCATGCACTCGTCATAGGAGAGGCGCAGGTTGAGAATATCGTCGGGATAGTCGATCTTGCCGCAGCCCTGACATTTGAGGTTGCAGCGGAATAGCGGCTCCAGCATCAGCACCAGGGGATAACGCTTTTTACCGGAAAGATGCTGCTTCATCACATAGGCGGCAATACGGGCTTCTTGTTTGAACGGAATGGCCATTACGCGTTGTCCTGATCTTGAAGTTCGGCGGGAAGCTTGAATTCGATATGTTCCTTCTTTCCGTCCATCTGCGATACCTCCGCCGAGGGATCGATCTCTTTGAGCGCGGCAATGACGTTTTCGACCAGCGCTTCGGGGGCCGAGGCGCCAGCGGTGATGCCGATGGTCGCAACCCCCTTCACCCAGGCGGGATCGAGTTCGTGGGAATCGGCGATCAGGTAGCTCGGCAGGCCTTCTTCGCGGCCGATCTCGCACAGACGGTTGGAGTTCGAGCTGTTCTTGGCCCCGACCACCAGGATCAGATCGACGATCTTACACAATTCGCGCACCGCGGTCTGACGATTCTGGGTGGCATAGCAGATGTCGGTGGTCTCCGGCCCGACGATATCGGTGAAACGGCGCTTCAAAGCGGCGATCACGTTGCGGGTGTCGTCGATCGACAGCGTGGTCTGGGTGACATAGGCCACCGGGGTGTTTTCGGGAACGGTCAGCGCCGCCACGTCGTTCTCCGACTGCACCAGATGCACCGGCGCGCCGACTTGCCCCATAGTGCCTTCGACTTCCGGATGCCCGGCATGACCGATCAGAATCAGCGTTCGCCCTTGCGCGACATAGCGCTTGCCCTGGCCATGCACCTTGGACACCAAGGGACAGGTGGCGTCGAGGACCGGCAAGGCCCGGCTCATTGCCATTTCGACCACCTTGGGCGGCACCCCGTGGGCGCTGAACACCGTCACCGCGCCGTCGGGAATCTCGTCGAGTTCCTCGACGAATACCGCGCCCTTGGCCTTCAGGGTTTCGACCACGTGGCGGTTGTGTACGATCTCGTGGCGGACATAAACCGGCTCGCCGTACTTCTCCAGCGCGCGTTCGACCGTATTGATCGCCCGCACGACGCCGGCGCAAAACCCACGCGGTTGGGCAAGAACTACCCGCATCTTTCATGACTCCCGGCGCATCGCGACACCAACCGCCGCCGTCCCCATGCGCCGCAGAGAGGCCGGCATTCAGAAGTGCTCTAAACAAGAATGTCATATTTGCCTAACATGTTCCGTCCGCTATGTCATGACGGAAGCTTTGTGGTTATTAAGAATTGAGCTAGATAGATGACCGCAGAAACGTCGGGAAAGACGGCATGGCCGAGAGAAAAACCGAAAAAACCGCACAACTTATGCGGACATTGACCCAGTGCGCTCAAGACGTCGAAGACGCATTGAAACGATTGCTGCCTCAGCCACATGGCCTGCACGGGCGGATTTTCGAGGCGATGGCCTACGCTACGTTTGCCGGCGGCAAACGGCTTCGGCCGTTTCTGGTGCTGCAAGGGGCCGGCCTGTTCGGCGCCCCGCGCGAAGGCGCACTGCGCACCGCCGCGGCGATCGAGGTGCTGCATACCTATTCGCTGGTGCATGACGACCTGCCGGCGATGGACAACGATGATTTGCGCCGCGGGCGGCCGACCGCCCACAGGGCCTTCGACGAGGCCACCGCGATTCTCGCCGGCGATGCATTATTAACCATCGCCTTCGCATTCCTCGCCCATCCCGACACCCACCCCGATCCTGCCGTGCGCTGCGCCCTGGTTTCGCGTCTGGCCCAGGCAGCAGGCGCCGACGGCATGATCGGCGGGCAGATGATCGACATGCTGGCCGAGCAGCGCCGGTTCGACGCCGAAGAGATTAAATTGCTGCAACGGCTGAAGACCGGACAATTGTTCGAATTCGCCTGCGAAGCGGGCGCCATCCTCGGCCGGGCCGGCGAAGCCGACATTGCGGCGATGCGCGCCTATGCCTGCGACATGGGGCTGGTGTTCCAGATCACCGACGATTTGCTCGACGTCACCAGCACGGCGGAAAAAACCGGCAAGGCGGTGGGCAAGGATCAAGAGCACGGCAAAGCGACGCTGGTATCGCTGTTCGGCATCGAAGGCGCCAAAGCCGAAGCGGCGAAAATCGCCCGGCGGGCGGTCGATGCGCTGGCGGCCTATGACGAGCGGGCCGAGCCGTTGCGCGCTCTGCCGCCCTATCTGATCGGCCGGGAGAAATAAAACCTTACGCGAAGGATCGTTTATTCCGCCTGCAACCGGGGATAAAGTCGTCGCAACCATTACGGAGCCGTACGGACATGAACAAAATGTATGATTGGCTGCGCGCAAGCCGCATCGCAGCGTTGGCGATTCTATCGTTCTGCTGCGTTGCGCCGGCTTATGCCGATGCGCCCGATCCGGCAGTGCAGCCGGTGCAGAGCTTCTACGACACGCTGCTCGATTCGATGAAGCATGCCAAGGCGCTCGGGGTGAAGGGCCGCTACGAGAAGCTCAAGCCGGCGGTCGAAAAGAGCTTCGATCTTGCCAGCATGCTGCGCGCGGCGGTCGGCACCAAGTGGGCGAGCCTTTCCGACAAGGAACGCGGCGATCTTCTGAACGCGTTCACCCGCAAAACGGTGGCCGAGTACGCCAGCAATTTCGACGGCTACGGCGGCGAAAAATTCGTCGTCGATCCGGCGGCCAAGGCGCGCGGCACCGACAAGGTGGTGATGAGCAAGATGACCGGAAGCCAGACCGTCACCTTCAATTACCGCCTGCATCAATCGAACGGCGGTTGGAAGATTTTCGACATCTATCTCGAAGGCTTCGTCAGCCAGCTTACCCAGCTCAGGTCGGAATATGCCGCCGTACTTCTTGCCGGCGGCGCCCCGGCCCTGACCAAACAGCTCAACGGCAAGGCCGACGATCTGCTGCAGGGCAAGTAGCTTCGGTTGCCGCCCACGGCGCGCATCGCACCATCGTGCCGATCGGCGCTTACTCGGGTTTGCGACGAGACCGGACCGACGGCCCGCTGAAATTCAGAAACAGTCCCAACGCCGACAGCAGGAATGCGATGGCGACGATGGTGAACGCTTCCCGGTAGGTTTCCTTAAGCTTTTGCCGCGTGGCTTCCTGCTCGGCCATCAGAATGCGCGTCGTCTCGCGTTTCATGGCGGTCACCATCAGGTCGGTCTGGTGCTGATAGTTGCGAAAGGCCGGATCGACGATCAATCGGGCGACATCCGTTTGTGCGCGCTTGGGATCGAAGGCGTAGGGTTCGAGCGCGGCGAGCCGTTTTGCCAGCATCTTGTCGATCGAGCGGATTTGCCGTTTGTCGAGCCGGCAATCGTCCGCGACGGTATTCAGCGCCTTGATCGAGAACCGAAGATTGTTGCGGCGCATGACGAAATAGCGGGTGAATTCGGGGCGGCCGGTCAGCGCCAAGCCGCGCACCGAATGTTCGATGCCGACGTTTTCCCGTTCGATGTTGTCGAGTTCTCCCAACACGTTGGTGGTGAGAAGCACTTGCCGGAAATGGCCGTTCAGGGCGTTGATGTCCGACCCCAGCATCACCATGCCCGAAAGCAGCAGGACGAGTGCAACACCCATGAACTGCGCACCGGCGCTACGGAAATGCCCGGAGGTCAACGATTGCCGCAACAAGGCAAAGAAGGTGTTTTTTACCGGCATGGCTCAGCCGCCGTTTAGGCCGACGGCGATACAAAAAAGCAAACGGCGCATTGCCGACGGCCTTAGACGACCGCGACGGACCGGGGCGGTAAGGCTCAACCTTTCGTTTTCTACTGCCGCCATACTATCCTCGACGTCGATATTTCTTAATATTACGCCAAGGATGCTTAATTCTCCGTATGCGCGGGCGACCGAATGGGGACGGTGCTCGCCAGAGCTTTTCCTTGTTTAGGGAAAAAACACTGAAATGCTCTAACTCCTTGTTTTGTCGCGCTTCATACCGGAATCTCGCCGAACTACGCTGGCGCTATCGGCTCCGCTTTTTCTGTGAAACGCTCTAAATCGGATCAACCGTAGGGGCAACGTCACGCCTTGCGGTACGCCGCCAGAAGATCGGCAACGGGGATCCCCTCGATGGTCATGCCGGCGATATCGCAGCGCTCGATCGCGACGCCCGACAAATCGCATTCGAGAAACCGGCTGTCGCACAGCATCGCCCGATCGAAGGTCACCGGCCGCGGGCGCGCCTCCGTTTCGTTCGTTCCCGGCGGCGGACCGATGTGACGGAAAACGGCACCGCCGATCTGCGCCGCGCTCAGCGTCGCGTCGCGCAAGTCGACATTGTGAAACCGGGCGCGGTTGAGGCTCACGTCGTTGAAATCCGTTCCGGTCAAATTTACGCCATTGAAGGACGAACCCGCCAGGTTGGCGTTTTTGGCATGATACGGTCCGTATGTCGGCGGATTGGCCATGGCAGTCTCTCGATCGTTCGAACCGAGAATAACGCATCCATGAAGGGAGAAAAAGTCATTCCGCTCGCGCGCCTCACGGATACCCCTGATAATATTTTACCCGTGCCTTGAAACCGGCGGTATCGTTGCGCTTGATCAAATCCATCAGCGCGACGGCGCGGGTCTGCACCAGGCGCTCGTACACGGTGTCCGCTTTGCCGTTCGCGGCCCGGCCCAGCGCATCGTCGATCTCGTCGCGAAAGCGGGCGCTGTCGCAATCGGCCAGGGTGAGCGCGTATTGATAGCGCAGCACGATGTTGTCCGGTGCCGTTTTGAAGGCGGCGGCGAATGCCGTCATCCCCTTGGCGATCGTCGCCCCGTACAACAGATCGGCCAAACCGGTGCCGGCATGACCGACGATTTCCAGATTCCAGCCGCCGCGCGCGGCCAAGGCCCATAGGTTTCCCGGCTCGGCCGCCAGCGCCGCATCGATCGCGCGCCTGGCCTGTTCCGGGTATCCGCTCAGCTTGGCGACGACGATGCCTTCGATATGGGTTTTAAGGCCGAGCGACACCGCCAGGTCGATCTGCCCTTCCGGATAATTCGGATCGGCGGCGACGGCGCGGCGGGCAAACCCTTCGGCCCGTTCCAGACAGGCCAAGCAGGGCGTATTGCGCGAAACATCATCGGTCAGCGCGGCGCGCGCCGCCAGGGAAAACCCGACCGCGGTGTTTTGGGCCGAACCGGCCGCAATCGCTTCGTCGTATTTTCCGGCGGCGATCAGCCGGGCGGGATCGTCGGCATAGGCGGAAGAGACCAGCAGCAGCGCGAAGACCAGCGCCCGCATCATGCCGGCGGGTTCGCATCTCCGGCAAGCGTCTTCTCGATCATGGCCGCGGTCTCAAGGCAGCCGAACAGCGCGGCAAACGAGCCGAAGCGCGGGCCTTGGCTTTGCCCGAACAGCACCTCGTAGAGCGCCTTGAACCAATCGCGCAACGGCTCGAACTGGTGGCGCTTGCCCACCTCGTAGACCTCGTTCTGCACCTTGGCCCCGTCGCGCTCGTTGCCCAGCCCGCGCAGCACCTGCGCCAATTCGAGAAGCGCCGCGCGTTCCCGCTCGGTCGGGGCGCGATATTGTTTGGTCGGCCGCACGAAGTCTTCGTAATAGCGGATGGCAAAACCGACCTGTTTGTCCAAACCGGGGTTCTTTTCGGGCGAGGCATCCGGTGCATAGGATTTGATGAAGCCCCACAGGATGTCCGGCCGGTCGGCATTCGAGGCGCTGACCAGATTGAGCAGCAGCGCGAAGCTGACCGGATAGGTCTCGGCCGGCGGCTTGCCGTGGTGGATGTGCCAAGCCGGATTTTCCAGCGCCTTGGCCGGATCGGTTTCGGCGCGCACGGATTCCAGAAACGCCGCGTATTCGTCCACCGCCTTGGGAATGACGTCGAAATACATCCGCTTGGCGGCACGCGGCTTCTGAAACATGAACAAGGCAAGGCTTTCCTCGGAGCCGTAGGTCAGCCACTCTTCGACCGACAGCCCGTTGCCCTTGGACTTGGAAATCTTCTGGCCCGCCTCGTCGAGGAACAGTTCGTAGTTGAAGCCGTCGGGCGGGGTGCCGCCCAAAGCGCGCACGATCTTCGAGGACAGCTCGACCGACGAAATCAGATCCTTGCCCGACATTTCGTAATCGACGCCCATGGCGAACCAGCGCATCGCCCAGTCGGCCTTCCATTGCAGCTTCACATGGCCGCCGGTCACCGGCAGAGTGATGCGCTCGCCCATCTCTTCGAAGGTGACGGTGCCGGCCGCGGCGTCGGTCGCCAAAATCGGCACCTGCAGCACGATGCCGGTCTTGGGCGAAATCGGCAGGAACGGCGAATAGGTTGCCTGCCGCTCGTCGCCCAGGGTCGGCATCACGATGGCTTTGACCTTCTCGTAATGGCGAAGCACGGTCAGCAATGCGGCGTCGAACTTGCCCGACTTGTAGCAATCGGTGGCCGACAGGAATTCGTATTCGAAGCCGAAGCGGTCGAGGAATGCCTTCAGACGCGCGTTGTTGTGGGCGCCGAAGCTGGGGAATTTTCCGAACGGATCGGGCACCTCGGTCAGCGACTTGCCCAAATGCTGCGCCAGCATCTCCTTATTCGGCACGTTGTCGGGAACTTTGCGCAAGCCGTCCATGTCGTCGGAGAACGCCACCAGCCGGGTCGGCACGTCGCTCATCGCCTGGAACGCCCGGCGCACCCAGGTGGTGCGCGCCACCTCGCCGAAGGTGCCGATGTGCGGCAGGCCGGACGGGCCGTAGCCGGTCTCGAACAACACCTCGGTTTTCTTCAACCGCTCCAGCCGCTTGAGCAGCTTGCGCGCCTCCTCGAACGGCCAGGCACGGGCGTTGAGGGCGATTTCGCACGACGGATGCGGCAATTCGGACATAGCGGACAAAATACCTTTCGTGACGGTTCGGGAGGGCCGGAAGCTAGGCGTCGGGGGCTTGCGCGTCAACGCTTCGCCGGATGAGGCTATTCTCCTTTCGTTCCGCTGCGGCAATGGCTAAACCAAGACCATGAACGTCGCCGATTTGCCCGCCCTGGTGCCCTCGGGAACCCACGCCATCCTCGCCCAAGGCGGGGCTTGCCGCTTGGCGGATCTGCCCGAGGCCGCCGCCCTGTTCCGCAAGGGCGAGGTGCTGGTGGCGCATGCGCCCTTCGTCGGCGGGCGCTTAAAGGCATCGGTGACGCGGCCGCTGTACGACGTGCTGGAACTGTTCGCCTTCGTCCATCCGGCCACGCCTTGCACCCCCAGCGCCGGAGGCATCGCCGCCGCTCTGGGTTTGCCGCCCGCGCCCGACGACGAAGCCCGCGCCCTCAGCCTTCGCGACGCGGCGCTGAAATTGCTCGACGAGGCGGCCGCCGCCCCGGAAGCCGACCGCGCACAGATGCGGCTTTTGGCCGAGCAATTGCGCAAGTCGTGGCGCTGGGCCGAACCGCTGCTGGAAAAGCTGGGGCCGGTGGAGCGCAAGCCCGCGCCGCTGGCCGGTTTCGACGTGTGGAAGACATTGAAGAAATGGGAGGACGCCCCGCCGCCCGGCAAGCCCGGGTCGCAGCCGGTTTCGCCCGAGGAAACCCGCGCCCGCCTCGCCGCCCTGATCGGCGACGGCGAGAACCGCCCCGAACAGATGCAGTTCGCCGATGCCGCCGCCTTCGCGTTTAGCCCGCGCGAGCGCGAGGGCGCACCGAAGATCGCCTTGGTCGAGGCGGGCACCGGCATCGGCAAGACCCTGGGCTATCTGGCGCCGGCGGGTTTGTGGGCGGCGAAAAACGGGCCGGGTCTGTGGATCTCGACCTACACCCGCAATCTGCAACGTCAGATCATGGACGAGATCGCCAAGCTCTATCCCGATCCCGACACGCGCCGCGCCAAGGCGGTGGTGCGCAAGGGCCGCGAGAATTATCTCTGCCTGCTCAATTTCGAAGAAGCCCTGAAGCGCGGGGCGCTGGCCGGCGGGCAGAAGCTGGTGGCGCTGGCGCTGATCGCCCGCTTCGTGCGCGCCACCCCCGACGGCGACATGTCGGGCGCCGCGTTTCCCGCCTTCCTCGCCGCCCATCTCGATTTGCGCGAGGTGTCGGATCGGCGCGGCGAATGCATCTATGCCGCCTGTCCGCATTATCGCGTCTGCTTCATCGAGAAGGTGACGCGGCGGGCGCGCAAAGCCGAGATCGTGGTGGCCAACCACGCACTGGTGATCGCCCGCAGCGATGGCGACGAGGAGGAAACCGCCGCCCGCCCGGTACGCTTCGTGTTCGACGAAGGCCATCATCTGTTCGATGCCGCCGACAGCGGGTTTTCCGCCAGCCTGTCGGCACAGGAGATGAGCGATTTGCGCCGCTGGCTGCGCGGGCCGGAAGGCCGATCGAGCCGGGCGCGCGGCCTCGAAGACCGGCTGAAGGATTTTCTCGCCGACGATGTCCATATGCGCGACATGCTGGACGAAGCGGTGGCTGCCGCCGGTGCCTTGGCGGGCGAAGGTTTCCTCGGCCGCATGGTCGCCCCGCGCGGACCGGGCGAGGCGTTTTTGTCCGCCGTGCATACCCATGTGACGGCGCGAAGCGACGGCTGGGATGCGCATTATTCGCTGGAGGCGGAAACCCAGCCGGCCGGGCCCGATCTGATCGCCGCGGCGGAGGAATTGCTGGAAGCGTTGCGGCGCATCGCGGTGCCGCTGTCGCGCCTGACCGTGGCGTTGCGCGCCAAGCTCAACGCCGACGCGGCCAAAATGGAGCCGTCGACGCGGGCGCGGATCGAGGCGCATGCGAACGGCATCGAGCGGCGCGCCAAGGCAATGCTGCCGGCCTGGATGGCGATGCTCGACGATTTGTCCGGTGGCGTGGTGGCGGAGGATTTCTGCGACTGGTTCGAAATCTCCCGCGAAGACGGCCGCGACCGCGACGTGTCGATGGAGCGGCGCTTCGTCGATCCGTCGAAACCGTTCGCCGAGGAAATTCTGGTCAAGGCGCACGGGGCGCTGATCGCTTCGGCAACCTTGCGCGATGCGGCGAACGAGGAGGATTGGCAGGCGGCGGAGTTGCGCACCGGCGCGCAGCATTTGTCCGAACCGCCCAAGCGCGCCAGCTTCGGCTCGCCCTTTGCCTACGGCGAGCAGGCGCGCGTCTTCATCGTCGGCGATGTCAACCGGCGCGATGCCGATGCCTTGTCGGCGGCGATCCGCGAATTGTTTCTGGCTTCCGGCGGCGGGGCGCTCGGGCTGTTTACCGCCATCCGCACTTTGCGCGGCGTCGAGGCGCGGATCAAGGAGCCGATGGCCGAAGCGGGATTGGCGCTCTATGCCCAGCATGTCGATAAACTCGATACCGGGGCGCTGGTCGATCTGTT
The DNA here is from genome assembly GCA_002307315.1 of Alphaproteobacteria bacterium UBA1303. Lineage (GTDB taxonomy): Bacteria > Pseudomonadota > Alphaproteobacteria > Micropepsales > Micropepsaceae > Rhizomicrobium. The sequence goes on along the minus strand of DBTZ01000040.1, from coordinate 34,162 downwards.
TCGCAGCGAGGAGAATTCGTGCCTGTTGGGCACCGATGCCTTGCGCGACGGGGTGGACGTGCCAGGGCGTTCGCTGCGGCTGGTGGTGTTCGACAAGGTGCCGTGGCCCAAGCCGACGATCCTGCATAAGGCCCGGCGCGTCCGGTTCGGCAAGGGGTTCGACGACCAGATCACCCGGCTGCGCCTAAAGCAGGCGTTCGGCCGTTTGATCCGTAGACGGAGCGATAAGGGGTGCTTCGTGATTTTGGAAGGCGCCACACCTACCCGGCTTTTATCCGCCCTTCCTCCCGACACGCCGGTGTCGCGCTGCAGCCTGGCCGAGGCGGTCAGGGAAATCGGGGCGTTCTTGGGAGGGAAATAATTTGCGTTGCCCCGCGGCAGCGGGGGAAGTGCCGAGCGGATGCGAGGCGAAGGAGAAACGGCGCTGCTACAAATCCAGCAGCATGCGGCGGGGGTCTTCCAGGCATTCCTTGACCCGCACCAGGAAGCTGACCGCCTCGCGGCCATCGACCAGCCGGTGATCGTAGGACAGCGCCAGATACATCATCGGGCGGACCGCGACCTGCCCGTCGACCGCCACCGGGCGATTCTGAATCTTGTGCATGCCGAGAATGCCGGCCTGCGGCGCATTGAGGATCGGCGTCGATAACAGCGAGCCGAACACGCCGCCGTTGGTGATGGAAAAAGTGCCGCCCATCAGCTCTTCGATCCTCAACCGGCTGTCGCGGGCGCGCGCGCCCAAGTCGGCGATGGCCTTTTCGAGACCGGAGAGCGACAGCTTGTCGGCGCCCGCCACCACCGGCACCACCAAACCGCGCGGCGTCGAAACCGCCACGCCGATGTCGTAATGGCGCTTGTAGACGATGTCGTCGCCGTCGATCTCGGCGTTGATGGCGGGAAAATCCTTCAAGCCCGCAATGCAGGCCTTGACGAAGAAGCTCATGAACCCGAGCTTGACGCCGTGCTGCTTCTCGAAGCCGTCTTTGTACGAGGTGCGCAAATCGATCACCGCGCTCATGTCCGCCTCGTTGAAGGTGGTCAGCATGGCGGCGGTGTTCTGCGATTCCTTCAAGCGCTGGGCGATGGTCTTGCGCAGGCGGCTCATCGCCACGCGCTCTTCCAACGGATGAACCTGGCGCGGAACCGACGGAGCGGGCGACACGGGCGGCGCGGCGCCGTCCAGCGAAGCGAGCAGCGTAGGCGCCTGCGGGGCCTCGCGCTTGGGCGACACCGCTTCGGGATTGTTGGTGATGACCGGCGTCGGGTTGCCCGAGGCGCCCTCGTTCACCGCGCCGAGAACGGCGCCGACGGTAACCGTGCCGCCGTTATCGACGTCGATGCGTTCCAATGCGCCGTCGGTCGGAGACGGCACCTCCACCGTCACCTTGTCGGTTTCGAGTTCCAACAGCGGCTCGTCGCGCACGACCGCATCGCCGACCTGCTTGAACCAGCGGGCGACGGTGGCTTCCGAAACGGATTCGCCCATTTCGGGGACTTTGATTTCCGTGCTCATGTCATCGCCTCTTCGAGTAAGGCTTTCAGTTCGGCTTTATGCCGGCTCATCAAACCGGCGGCGGTGGAGGCATATTCCGGCCGGCCGATGTAACGCGGGCAGCGGCAGAAGCCGGAAATCTTCGTCAGCATATCCTGAATGCGCGGGCGCACGAAAGTCCAGGCGCCCTGGTTCTTCGGCTCTTCCTGCACCCAGGTCACCTCGGCCTTGGGGAAACGACCAATTTCATGCATCAAGGGTTCCTCGGGGAACGGATAGAGCTGTTCCAGGCGCACGATCTGCACCTTGTCCTGTTTGTAGATTTCGCGCGCTTCCATCAGATCGAAATAAACCTTGCCCGAGCACAGGATCAGCCGCTCGATCTCGCCGTCGGGGGCCAGCGTCACGTCGGTGGCGCCGGGAACGCTTTCCGCCCGGTCGCGGAAGATGCGATGGAAGCTGTTGGCGGATTCGAAATCCTTCAGAAAGGACGTGCAGCGCTTGTGGCGCAGCAGCGACTTGGGCGTCATCAGAACCAGGGGTTTGCGGAAATTGCGAAGCAACTGGCGGCGCAAGACGTGGAAATAGTTCGCCGGGCTGGTGGGACAGCAGACCTGAATGTTGTCCTGGGCGCAAAGCTGCAGATAGCGCTCCAGGCGAGCCGACGAATGCTCCGGCCCCTGGCCCTCGTAGCCGTGCGGCAGCAGCAGAACCAGACCCGACATGCGCAGCCATTTCATCTCGCCCGAGGTAACGAACTGATCGATCATCACCTGGGCGCCGTTGGCGAAATCGCCGAACTGGGCTTCCCACAGGGTGAGGGTGTCCGGCTCGGCGGTCGAGTAGCCGTATTCGAAGCCGAGCACCGCCTCTT
>DBTZ01000040.1:28046-31531 GCA_002307315.1 Alphaproteobacteria bacterium UBA1303 | reverse complement strand
CCGAGCACCGCCTCTTCCGACAGCAGCGAATCCACGATCTCGAAATGCGCCCCATTGTCGGAGACGTCGGCAAGAGGAACGTGACGCGTTTCGGTTTCCTGATCGACCAGCACGCAATGGCGCTGGGAAAAAGTCCCGCGCCCGGAATCCTGCCCCGACAGCCGCACCGAATAGCCTTCCTTGACGAGGGTGCCGAAGGCCAGCGCCTCGGCGGTGGCCCAGTCGAATCCCTCGCCGGTTTCGAACATCCGCGCCTTGGCCTGCATCTGGCGGATCACCGTCTTGTGGGCGGTAAAGCCGTTGGGAATATGGGTCAGCGTCCGGCCGACATCGAGCAGGGTTTCCCTGGCAACCCCGGTATCGCCGCGCCGATCGCCTTGCGGCGCGGGCGCGAAGCCCTGCCACTTGCCATCGAGCCAATCGGCCTTGGCCGGATGATGGGTCTTGGCCGCCTCGAATTCCTCGTCGAGCCGCGCATGGAAGGCGTCGATCATCGCGCGCACGTCCGCCTCGAGGATCGAGCCTTCGTCGATCAGCTTTTTGGCATAGATGTCGAGCGCGGTGGGATGGGCGTCTATCGCCTTGTACATCAGGGGCTGGGTGAACGAAGGCTCGTCGGTCTCGTTGTGGCCGAAGCGGCGATAGCAGAACATGTCCACCACCGCGTCCTTGTGGAACATCTGGCGGAATTCGATGGCGATGCGCGCGGCGTGTACCACCGCCTCGGGATCGTCGCCGTTGACGTGGATGATCGGCGCCTGCACGATCAAGGCCAGATCGGTGCAATAGGCCGACGAGCGCGAATGCTGCGGCGCGGTGGTGAAGCCGATCTGGTTGTTGACGACGAAATGAATGGTGCCGCCGGTGCGAAAGCCCCTGGTGCCGCTCATGGCGAAACATTCGGCGACCACGCCCTGCCCCGAGAACGCCGCATCGCCGTGCAGGAGAAGCGGCAGCACGGTTTCGCGGCCCGCGGTATCGCCCAACTGCTGCTGCTTGGCGCGCACCTTGCCGAGTACCACCGGGTCGGATGCCTCCAGATGCGAGGGATTGGGCGTGAGCGACAGATGCACATGGTTGCCGTCGAAGGCGCGGTCGGAGGAGGCGCCGAGATGATATTTGACGTCGCCCGACCCTTGCACGTCGAGCGGATTGGCGCTGCCGCCCTGGAACTCGTGGAAGATCTGGCGATAGGGTTTGGCCAGCACGTTGGCCAGCACGTTGAGCCGGCCGCGATGGGCCATGCCGAGCACGATCTCGCGCACCCCCATCTGGCCGCCGCGCTTGATAATCTGCTCCAGGGCCGGGATCATAGATTCGCCGCCGTCGAGGCCGAAGCGCTTGGTGCCGAGAAACCGCAGGGCGCAGAACTTCTCGAACCCCTCCGCTTCGATCAGCTTGGCAAGAATCGCTTTCTTGCCGTTGAGAGTGAAATGGATGTCCTTGTCCGGCCCTTCGATGCGGCGCTGCAGCCAGTCCTTCTGTTCGGCGTCGTTGATGTGGAGGAATTCGTAGCCGATCCTGCCGCAATAGGTTTTTTTGAGGATTTCCGCCATGCGCCGCGGGGTGGTGCTCGTCAGGCCGAGAACGCCGTCGAGGAATACCGGCCGGTCGAGATCGGCTTCGGCAAAACCGTGCGCAAGCGGGTCCAATTGCGGATGGGCCGTTTTCGGCGTCAGCTTCAACGGGTCGAGATCGGCCTCGAAATGGCCGATGGCGCGATAGGCGCGCACCAACTGGATGGCACGCACCGAATTGCGCGCCGCCTCGCGCGCATCGGCGACGGTTTGGGCGGGCGCGACGCCGGTCAAGGCGCTGGTCAACTCGTCGCGCGAGACCGGGCGGTCGGCGGCACGCGCCCAGAACGGCGCCGGACCGGATGGCTTGCCGAGGCCGGCGAAATACTCCGCCCAGCCCGGTTCGACCGACGACGGATCTTCAAGATAGCGGGCGTAAAGCGCTTCGATATAGACGGCATTGGCGCCGAACAGATGCGCCGTTTCGGAGAACAGGGCGTTGGAAAAACGCGTTGCGGGCGGTTGACTGGTCATTTTCCGGATTCCCCGAGGCATCGGTTCAACGGCGAAACCGTGTCGATGCAGAGCATTATAATTAGACTATTTATAATTACACCCTTCTCCACATCGCGGCTAGACGAAACCCTGTCTCGCACTCGACTTAGCCATTTGTGCGGTTAACGACGCCAATACGCAACCGGTAATAGCATCGCTACCCATTAATCAACTCAAACATGGTCGAACCGATAGCCGCGGGGCTGGGGGCGATGACGATACCGGCCGATTTCATCGCTTCGATCTTGGAGGCGGCATCGCCCTTGCCGCCGGATACGATGGCCCCGGCATGCCCCATCCGCCGCCCCTTGGGGGCGGCAGTGCCGGCAATGAACCCAACGGCAGGTTTTTTGATTCGGCTATGCTTGAGGAAGTCGGCGGCGTCTTCTTCGGACGAGCCGCCGATTTCGCCGATCATCACGATGCCCCCGGTTTGCGGATCGGCCAGGAACATCTCCAGCACGTCGATGAAATCAGTGCCTTTGACCGGATCGCCGCCGATGCCGACGCAAGTCGACTGGCCGAGGCCGACGGCGGTGGTCTGCGCCACCGCTTCGTAGGTCAGAGTGCCGGAGCGCGAAACGACGCCGATGCGGCCTTTCCTATGGATATGGCCCGGCATGATGCCGATTTTGCATTCGCCGGGCGTGATGACGCCGGGGCAGTTGGGACCGATCAGACGCGAGGGCGATCCTTCCAGCACCCGCTTCACCTTCACCATATCGAGCGCGGGAATGCCTTCGGTGATGCAGACGATCAGGGGAATGCCGGCCTTGATCGCTTCGATGATCGCATCGGCGGCAAACGGCGGCGGCACATAGATCACGCTGGCGGTGCAGCCGGTGGCGTCGCGCGCCTCGCGCACGGTATCGAACACCGGCAGATCGATATGGATGGTGCCGCCCTTGCCCGGCGAGGTGCCGCCGACCATTTGGGTGCCGTAGGCGATCGCCTGCTCGGAATGGAAGGTGCCCTGCTGGCCGGTGAAGCCCTGGCAGATCACGCGGGTTTTTTTATCGACGAGAATGGACATCACGCCGCCTCCTTCGTCGCAGCGACGATCTTCACCGCCGCGTCGGCGAGGTTGTCGGCGGAAACGATGGGAAGACCGGATTCGGCCAATATTTTATTGCCTTTTTCGACGTTGGTGCCTTCGAGCCGAACCACCAGGGGCACGTTCAGATGCACCTGTTTGGCCGCCGAGACGATGCCGTCGGCGATGATGTCGCATTTCATGATGCCGCCGAAAATGTTGACCAGAATGCCGTTCACTTGCGTGTCCGAGAGGATGAGCTTGAACGCCTCGGTCACTTTCTCGCGCGACGCCCCGCCGCCGACGTCGAGAAAATTCGCCGGGCTGCCGCCGCTTTGCTCGATAATATCCATCGTCGCCATCGCCAGGCCGGCGCCGTT
>DBTZ01000040.1:0-27786 GCA_002307315.1 Alphaproteobacteria bacterium UBA1303 | reverse complement strand
CGCCGTTGACCATGCAGCCGATGGTACCGCCGAGTTTGATGTAGGACAGATCGAATTTCGAGGCTTCGATTTCCGCCGGGTCTTCTTCGGCCAGATCGCGCAAGGCGACAATATCGGGATGGCGGAAAAGTGCGTTGTCGTCGAACGCGACCTTGGCATCGAGCGCGAACAGCTCGCCGTCCTTGGTGACCACCAGCGGATTGATCTCCAAAAGGCTCATGTCCTTGGCGACGAAGGCCGCATAGAGACTCTCGATCAGCGGGCCGCACTGCTTGGCGGCAAGACCGTCGAGGTGCAAGGCCTTGGCGATGCGCAGGCCGATGTAGGGGGAATAGCCGACGACGGGATCGATATGGGCGGTGTGGATCTTCTCCGGCGTTTTTTTCGCCACCTCCTCGATGTCCATGCCGCCTTCGGTGGAAAAGACGAAGGCAACGCGGCCGATCGCGCGGTCGATCAATACCGAAAGGTACAACTCCCGTTCGATGGCGGCACCGTCCTCGATGTAAAGCCGCCGCACGAGGCGCCCGTCCGGCCCGGTCTGGTGGGTGTGCAGCGTCATGCCCAGCATGGCGCGTGCCTGCTTTTCGACGTCGGCCAGCGTGCCGACCGCCTTGACCCCGCCCCCCTTGCCGCGGCCGCCGGCATGAATTTGCGCCTTGACCACCCAAACCGGTCCGCCCAGTTCGCGGGCGGCGGCAACCGCCTCTTCCGGGGTGAAGGCCGGACGCCCGCGCAAAACCGGAACACCGAAGGCGCGAAGGATGTCCTTGGCTTGATATTCGTGGATGTTCATCGGCGTTTTCCAGAGCATGTCATTGTTCGACGAAAAAACACGGAAATGCTCTACTCCTTGTTGTGTCGCGCTTCATGCCGGAAAACCGGATTCCGCTTCTTGTGTGAAGCGCTCCAGGGTAAGGCCCGGTATGGTTGTGCGACGACAATAGCAGCCGGACAGTTGCGCGCAAGCCGATTGGGGACGTTCTAAAATATCCCATGAACATACTGTGGGTATACGGTCGCCGCGGCCGCGTTGACGTCGCCGGGTCGGCTCTTCATAGTTTGTCGATCGCCATGCTTGGGGTCGTTTCTTCGCATGATCGTCATCGAGTTTCTGATTTTCGTCGTTTCGTCGGGGGTATTTTACAGCGAACGTTTCCACAGGCATCTGCTCGCGGTATTGACCGCCGGGATAGTGGCGGCGGGCTCGTCGCTGCTGTTTTTCTGGCACCTGGCAGAAATGTGGAGGGGCAACCCCGAAACGCCGCCAACCCAGATCGTACGCCAGATCGTGGAACGGCCGGCACCGGCCGCGGACGCCAATCCCACGGCCGTCGGAAAACCGCACGCTTGCGGCAACGCCTATCCCACCCTTTCGCGCCAACGCGGCGAAGCCGGGACCACGAAACTCGCCTTCAAGGTGTTGAGCGACGGCACCGTGGCCGAGGTGGCTGTGGAACAGAGCAGCGGCTTTGCACGGCTCGATGCGGCGGCGGAGAAATGCGTTTCCACCTGGCATTACCGCCCGGCAATGCGCGGAGGAAAAATCGTCGATCTGCCCTGGGAGGTAACGGTGGTGTGGAGCCTGGGGCAGGATACGCCGCCCCCCAAAAGGATCGCCGCCCCCCAGGCGGAATAATCGGCATCCATCGGCGTTTCATCGGCGATCCGTCGGCGCCGGCCCATGCCGAAATCCGCCGGTTTCTCGTCTTGTCTTGCCTGCGGCCCGATTGGCGGCCGCGTCAGGACAGGAGAAAAACCATGTTTCGCACCATGACCATCATCGCCGCGACGACGGTGTTAACGGCGCTGGCGTCCGCCGGCGGCGCACGAGGCATCAACGGACTGCCCATCGTAGAAGGCAACGCCGACGTCGCTTACGGCGACCTCGATCTCAACCGCCCGCAAGACGCCGCCATCATGCTGGGGCGGATCGAAAAGGCGGCCCGGCGCGCCTGCGGCATCATGCCGGAGCGCGACCGCTTTTACAGCAGCAATCCCGAATTCGTCGACAAGCAATTCCGGCTGTGTACCCGGCAGGCCGTGCGCGATGCGGTTACGCATCTGGGCGCGCCGCACGTGTCGCGTGCCTATGCCAAGAAGAACGGCGGACCCGATACGTCCGTCGCCCGGCATTGAGGCGAGAATGACCGGTTTGGGACGAGGCGGTTCAGCGGTTTCTCCCCCGTTCCCGCCGAGCCTGCTCGATGGCCGCGCACACGGGGTTCTGCTCGCTGCGGCAAAAATCCGGGCCGTCTTGCCGCGCCGCCCAATAGGCGAACAAACCGAGCTTCCGCACCACCGGGAGAAAGCGGGGATCGCGGCGCAAGGACGCCAAGGCCGGTTGCATCAGTTCGGCGGTGTCGGGACCGTAATGGGTTTTCAGCCGCCCATCGTCGCCGTCCTGGGAATACGCCGCCGCCGCAACCGCATAGGCGGCGTCGATGTCGCCAAGGCGCGCAAGCACCTCGATCAGCCAGGACTGCGGCGTAAGCGTTTTGTCCGCCAACGCCGCTTTTATCGCGCGGATCGCCTCGGCTTTGGCGTGCGGCGTATTCCGGTCAAGCGCGTCGATATAAATACGCAGCACGGAAGAGACCGTAGGAGAAATCTGACCGGCGACGGCCGGCGAGCGGTCCAGCACGGCGCGGGCTTCCGCGAACTTGCCGGCGTACATCAGAACGAAAAACCGGGTCGACCACACGCTGATATTGTCCGGGGCCATGGTGTACGCCCGTTCGGCGGTGACGAGACCGGCGGCAACGTTGCCGGTTCGCGCCTGTAACATCGCCAAGGCGCTGGACTTGCGCGGCGATAACGGATCGAGCATGACCGCGCGCTGTTGCAGAGCCAACGCTTCTTGCGTCCGCCCGACGGCATTGAGCAGCGCCGCGAGGTTGCTGTTGAGGGTCGGCTCGTCCGGCTCCACCGTCAGCCCCTTGCGACAGAGCGCTTCCTCTTCGGCGGGGTCTTCGGCAAGGATCGACAGCGCGAGATAGGATTCGCCGTTGCCGGGATCGAGAAAAAGGGCGCGGTCGGCCTCGGCGCGGGCCTCGGCGCGTAAAGGACCGGCTTCGTTTGCCGTAACGAACATGGCCAACTGCGCCGACGACAGCGCCAGGGCGGAATGGCCGAGCGAAAAATCCGGCGCCTGTTCCACCACTTTGCGCATCGAATCGTGCCGCATCATGGTGGCGTCCTTGCCGCCGATGCGTGCATTCTCCTCGGCCTTGAGATAGACGATTAGCGCGGCATCGCCGATCGTTCTTAGGCTGCGGCGCGCCCGCAACGCGGCATTGACTTGATCGACCGTCCTGGCGGCAACCTGGACCTGAAGTGCCAGCGGCCCCGCCGCCGTTTGATCGAAGCTTCCCGTCCACAAGGTGGTTTTAGTGGCGACGCGGTCGAGATGAACGGTGACGCGCATTCCGCGCTGTACCGTGCCTTCAAGCACAAAATCGGCGTCGATCCTGCCGGCATCGCGGCGGTTTTCGCGCATCGCCTTGCTGTGATCGGGCGATATTGCCAGCACCTGATTGTCGCCCAGCACGGCGACGATCCGTTCGGCTACCGCCTGGCCGAAGAAGCGGATGTCCCTGTCGGCGCTCAACGCTTCGAGGGGGAGCACGGCGACGCGGTCGGGCGCGACGGAGCGCACCGCAAGACGGGCACCGACAGGCCAGAATTGCCAAACGACCAGCACCATCGTCAACAGCACCGCAACGCCCAATGCGATAAAGCGCACCGCATGCGAACGGTGCCACGGTGCGACCGGTGCGACCGGTGCGGCCGGTTCCGCCGGTGCGGCCGGTTCCGCCGGTGCGGCCGCCGGAGGCATAGCGTCCTCGGTCAGCCGGTAGCCGACGCGTGGAATCGCCTCGATTTTGATGCCGCCCTCGCCCGCCAGCCGGCGCAGGCGCGAAATGCAGCGGTTCATCGCGTCGTCGCCGACCACGCGGCCTTCCCAGCACAACCGGAAAAGCTCGTCGCGCGAAACCGTTTCTCCGCGCCGCCGCGCCAAGGCGACCAGCACCTGCATCACCCTAGGTTCGAGCGTTTCGCGCCGGCCGCCGACGAGAATTTCCCGCAACGACGGGCGCACGCGCATGCGACCGAGGGAGAAATCGGTTGCTTTCGCCAAATCTATAGACGACGGGTCGGACGTTTCGGACGGCATAATCAAGTATCGCGACGGCTTTTAAGCGGCGGGAAACCGGCAAAGCAATAACGCAGTTTCCCGTCCATGTCAGTCGTATCGCGAGAATGTTTTCGTCGTGCGGCCGCGAATAAAGCCGATGACACCGGGCGCATCGGTGCCTCGCCATCATTTGATCTCGTATACGATGGTCACCGACGAGGAAACCTCGATCTGGCCGGGTTGAATCGGTGCCGCCATCCGTTTACCCGTGACGATAACGGTTTCGAGGTTGGTGCCGGCGCGATTGTTGTAGTAGGCATTGGCTTGGTTGTCGGTGATCGAGACCGGACGGCCCAGTTCGACCTGTGCGGCCTTGGTCAGCACCTCGGCCTTGCAGCGGGCCGCTTTTACCGCCTCAAGGCGGGCTTCGTCGGCGAACTTGGCAACATCCTTAAGACTGAAGAATACCTGTCCCAGGTCGTTGGCGCCGGCATCGACCGCCGTATCGATGATTTTGGAGGCCTTGGCCAGGTCGGTCACCGTGACGATCACCTTGTTGGTCACCGCATAGCCGACGATAGGGCGCGGCTCGGTATCGTCGTAATCGTTCGATACGCGCTTGGCATAGCGCGGCTGGATGGAAAAATCCGCGGTCTTGACGTCGGCATCTTTAATGCCGAAGGCGCGAATGGCCGCCAGCACCTTGGCCATCTTCGCGCTGTTTTCCGCCAGGGCCTTGGAAGCTTCCGCATTCTGAGACACGACACCGACCTCGACGCTGGCTTGGTCGGGGGCGGCGGCCAATTTTGCCTCGCCCTGCACCGCAATGGTATATGGCGGCGTTGCGTCGGCGACGGCCGGCAGAACCGCAAGCAGCAGCGCCGCCGCGGCGAAAAACGGATTTCTCATGATTTTCTCTCCAAGACGTTTCGCTGTACCGCCCCCAAGACGGCAGGATTTGCAGTCCCGCGTACGGGAACGAAAAATAACGCAACAAGCGTGAAAACGGAAACCGGTTATGCGCCCGTTGCTCATGTCCAAACCGGCCCCATCCTTAAACGGAACATCCCCGGTTTCGAACATTCCGCAACACCGCGAAGGATGCGCCGGTCCGCACGGTCACCGACCGCGCCCCTTGGTTTGCCGTAGAGGCCGATATTGGCATCGCCCCACACCTTCAGTGCCGGCGGATTTCGTTGAAGCGCAAGGTTCCGTCGCGCAGGTGGAACAGGATGACCGATTTCCACTTGCCGTCGATCAGGCCGATGGCAGCCCCCGCCGCGCAGCCAGGCTGCAATCGAAGCGGTTATGGCGGACCTACAGCCAATTCCGGTCGCAAGGAACCGGAATTGGCTGTAGATTTCCTTGTTACCGCGCATTTTTTGCGGCGAACCGGATGCCACATCGTCGCAATGCGTTCTATTTTGCGCCGCCGAACCGCACGGCATAGCGATCCGGCGCAAAGCCGATTTCCAACGTCCCGTCCACTTCGACGATCGGCCGCTTGATCATCGAGAAATTCGACAGCATCAACGCGACGGCCTTCGCCTGGGTGAGGTCGGCTTTGTCGGCGTCCGGCAGTTTGCGGAAGCTGGGGCCTTTGCGGTTCAACACGGTTTCCCAGCCGGCGATGCGGCACCACGCCGTCAGCTTGGCCCTAGACACGCCCAGTTTCTTGTAGTCGTGGAATTCGTAGGGAATGCCGTGCCCGTCGAACCAGGCGAACGCCTTCTTCATGGTGTCGCAGTTTTTGATGCCGTAGACGGCGGCGATCACGACACCGCCTCCGCCTTGTTGAGCTGCTTAAGCGCCCGCGCCGGATTGCCGACGGCCAGACAATCGGACGGAATGTCCTTCACCACCACCGCACCGGCACCGATCACGCTGCGATCGCCGATGGTCACACCCGGACATATGGTGACGTGGCCGCCGATCCAGCAATCGCGGCCGATCTTGACCGGCCTGCAGTTTTCCCACACGCGGCGCTCTGCGATGTCGAGCGGATGCTCGGCGGTGTAAATGTGCACGCCGGGCGCAATCAGGGTACGCGCGCCGATCCCGACCGTGCCGCCGTCGAGAATGACCGCGCCGAAATTGATGAAGACCTTTTCTTCGGCATAAATGTACTTGCCGTAGTCGCAATAGAACGGCGGCTCCAAATACAGATCCTTCGCCGCATTGGGGCACAGCTCGTTGACGATGCTCTGCATCGTATCGGCGTGATATTCGCCGACGTTGAGCCGGTGCAGGATGCTTTTGATCCGCTTGCGGACGCCGATCAGTTCCGGTCCGTGGGCGTCGTAAGGTTCGCCCGCCAGCATCTTCTCTTCTTCGGTCTTCATCGGCGATTCTTCCGTTCCGGCAAAAAAACACTGCCAATTTAGGTTTCTATGTGGCCGATGTCTATCGGCGGACCATGCCGGCGCTTTTTGCCTCGGAATCGATAGGCGGGCGGACGGATCGGAACGACCCGGCGCGGCCGCCGAAAAGTACATCAAACACGGGATAATACGTTCGCCGCAGATAGCGGCACAATGCCTACGATATAGGCGACTCATACCCGGTTTTTTTTATGGGTGAAGGCGTGCCAAGCAAAGCTTCCGCTTTCGTTTTCCCCCCGGCAGACGTATCATACGCACCGCATGTAGGCTGACATGAAGTGTGGAGACGGCGACATGAAATGGCTCATCGCTATGATGACGGGATCGTTGGCTGGCTGGCTGATCGCTTCCGTAACCGACGAAGTGGCAATCGCCATGGCCTCCGGCGCGGCGATCGGCGTCCTGGCCACCATTGCGTTGTTCGGCACCGATCCGGTCCGCTCGGTTTTGAAAGCGGCCGGGGCGATGGCGGTCGGATCGTTGGCCGGTTGGCTGGTCGCCTGCCTGACCGATACGCTAGCCATCGCCATGATCATCGGATCGGCCATCGGGGTATTGGCCACCGTCGCGGTGACCGGCGCACACCCGGTCCGCGCCCTTTTCAAGGTGATCGGCGCAATGGGCGTCGGCTTTCTCGTCGGCTGGGGCATCGGCGCCGTCTTGGGCGATCATCGGCTGGGGGCGGCGATGGCCATCCCTCTCGGGCTGTTGCTGCTGATGCTCGTAGCGGACACCGCGGTCGAGCCGCGCCGCCGCCCGTTCTGAAATCCGGTTCCGTTTTTGCCGCTGCACGCCAAGGCGGCTCTGCCGCGTTGGCGTCGTTGATCGGCAAGCCGTAGTCGACGCCCCTCGCTCACTCCCACTCGCTGGTCAACGGGATTGAGTTTGCGTTGTAATTATTGGGCTTTCTACCCTCGCTCTAACCCCATACCAACTGTGATACCACCAAGCCAATGGGGCCTGAATTCGCGTGGCCTGCCTCCGGAAAACTCTACCTCAATTCGATCCAATTTGCTGGGGGCAGATCAAGCCATTAGTGGGGCATCACACTAGCCACCCAAGGCCGCTGCACGGATGCCTGCCACAATGCTCGCGGCACCAAAGAGTATAAAGCAGCCAAGAATTACAACGGCGCCGTGCCGCCAGTTCATCCGCCCAGAGAGCATCATGAATCCGATCGCCGCCACAGCAATAACCGCGGCCGTAGTTGCGACCGTGCCCAGCAACGTTGCTTGCATCCAGTTGACCGCGTTGACTAGAACGTCGGAACCTTGTGGATCAATCATTCTTTACCCCTACCACCCTAAACAAATTGATTTCATCATTTAATCTGCGGCCACACGCGAACACAAATGACGCTTTCATAGCATCTGTCGCCGACCGCCTTCACATTCATGTCGCCACATAGGCGGCGGAGTATTCGCAGTGACGAAGCCGAATGCGATAGGCGATCGCGGCACAAAGGACGATGCCTAACAACGGCAGGGTGCATGTGATCGCAACCAGTGCTTGGGCAAATCGGTCGGGAGGCGGCGCCGAAGGCACAAACCCCGCTGCGGCGAACGCCAGACCGGTGAAGGCCGCGCTCAATCCCACGCCGACCTTTGTCACCAGCAAAAACAGCGAAGTCGACAAGGCCTCGATGCGGCGCCCCGTCACCGCGACACCATGCGAGACAACATCCGGCAACAGCGCCCAGATGACCATATTGATCCCGCCCACAGCAACACCAACCACCGTCAGCGCGAAAAGCTCTGACCCGCCGAACAGATTTGCCGCTGCGAAACTGCCAAGTCCCGCCGCCATTAAACCGTAGGCAACGAACAAAGCCGTTCGCTTGTCAAAGCGGCGGACGAAGATGGTCCAAAACACCATCGAAATGGCTTGCATTGATGTAAAAACCATCAATGCCAGCCCAGTCCAGCTTTGATCGCCAACGACGTATTTTGCATAATAGGCAATGCATTTGGCGAAGATCGGCACAGATGCCGCTTGGCACAAAGCAAGAAGCAGCAAAAGCAGGAATTGGTCGTTGGCGGCAATGATCTTTACGGCCTGACGCAATCGCAGCGGCTCGGCATCTTCGGCATAGTTACGGTCCATGGGACGGATGGCGAACCAAGACAGCCACAGAGCCGCGGCATAAATTCCACCGCACACCATCGCCAGTTGCAGAAAATGCGATTTTTGGCTTTCACTATTCGCGGCGAACAGAACAGTCACGGCGAACGAGACGAGCAAGGCGCCAGCGGCGCTGAAGAAATAGCGAAGCCCGGAAATCAAGGAGGCATCGCGGCTGTTTGCCGAAATCCGTGCCATCAATGCATTATGGGGCACATCGCAAATGGCATAGCAGGTCCGGAACAAAATACCGCTCGCCACCGCATACCAAACCATCGCCTCAGGGCTCCAGCCAGGACGGATGAACAAAAGCACGAAGGAAAGAGCGCAGGCGGGCGGCCCAAAGATCAAGTATGGTCCGTAACGGCCAAGACGGGTGTGAGTTCGTTCCACGAGAAAGCCAAGAATCGGATCGCAGAAGCCATCCCATAACAGAGTGAGAAGAATGATCGCACCGGCCTGGACCGGCGGGACGCCCCAAAACTCCGTCATGAAGAACAGGAAGAAGTATTCCAGCGTGGACCAGACGACGCTCTTGCCAAGATTTCCGGAGGAATAAGCGATTTTTCCGCCCAGAGTCAGATTACGCATGGCATGTCCCGTCATCGGTTCAAAGCCATAACCGCACCCGGCGACTAATTTGTGAAAATGGATTTGACGGTTGCGGGCAGCCCCAGTCGCAACTTTGCGTACTGGGGCTGGCATTGTTCTGAAGTCACTTCTTTCAGCACAGTCAATTTGCAGTGATCACAAGACCACTCCAGTGTTGTACCCAGTCCTTATTGGTTCCGACAGTTGGCGAGCATTCTGATGCACTGTTACCTGCGATGTACACCGTCACATCCATTTGCGACGCCTGCGCCGCCAGAGCGGCAGATAATAGCGAGCGCTCTTCGGGGCCTTCTTTGATGTTAGCAAGTCCGTATGTAGTAAACTTCGTTGTTATTGCACTTACTGGATTATACACGGTTATCCCAATATAGTTCCGGATGTTCGGATCATTCGCATCCGTTAAACTGTTGTTTCCAATTTCGACCGTTTTTATTTTGACGGAACTGGCGCATTGATACTGCAGCCAATAGCCTGCCTGGCTCGGGCATGAAACGACAAACCCACTCACGACAAACTGCATGCAGATGCGAAAAAGCGAACCGCGAAAACCATTCAAGAACCGTCCGACTGTCATATCATTGTCTCCGTTGACACATTGATGGATTGTATTTGGTGCCGGGCACAAATACCGGCTAAGGCGTAAGGCTTTCCAATATCGGGGGGCGTATGGCGACGACTTAATCCGAAATGGTTGCGTTCGTTGCAGAAAAGAACTGCTGCCGCTGAAGTGGGGAATTCAAGTGGCTGGCATATCGGCCTCGGACATCTTCGACTTCGACGTATCGCCCACTCCAGAAGAGCTGTCTTTTGGTTTGGTATGCGTCGGGTATCGATGAGAGCCTCACATAAGCCGAAGCTTCGGTTGCAGAGTCCACGAACCACGCGCCACCCGCATAGTTTCCATTCGGGAATGTCGCGCAATCGGATGTGCAATTCGACTTGACATAGTCCGGAAGGCGCACCACCCCCCACGGCCGACCTATGTGGTAACCTTGCGATTTCATATTGTTTAAATAATCTCGGAGAGCCACGACGTTACTATCTTTGGTATCGTTGCCGGTCGTAACAAGCTCGAATCCTCCCAACGCGAATGAATCACTGCCATCTTCGGCAAAAATAAACATGATATCGGACAAAATATTGTCGACGGTGGCGTATTGTTCGGCCCCGGAAACCACGTCCCAATATTTGGCCTGCAACACACCCGAACTGGTGCTCGTATTATATGTGTTGAATGCGTATACCCATTGCCCTTTGTACCCGCTCGGAGTGGGAGGATTTTGCATAAACATTGTATCACCGTATTTACGTCCCGGTATGGCTTCACTCCAGACTTTAAATATCACCCTGTTATAGGCATTGAGCCTGTCCACAACGGCAACACTTGCCGCTAGAGTTGGGTAATTTTGGATATCCAAAACGAATACGACGTTTTTCAGGTCATCGTGGTTGGCGGCATAGTTCAATATGTAATCTAGTCTGTACGACTGAGGATCGGAAATCTTGAAGTTTGATCTTTTCTGTCCTTTCCAATCGTAGGTTTTCACCGACGAGCCAGACAAATTCTTCGCCAGAGCAGACCAGCTTAAACTCCTGATTGTTGGGGCGGAGCCTACGTAGTCACGCTTCTTTGTGCCTTCATAATCAATCATCGCACCGACCGCTGGATCGAAGCTTCCGTCCGTTGTTCCGTCGTAAGTGCTGAATCTCATATAATTCACATCATGCGCCATAACCGGGACACCGTCTGATGTCAGCTTCAAATCCACTTCCACTCCGGGATATCCCAAACACTGGGCGTATTGATATGCCATCATAGTGTTTTCCGCCAAATACGGCACCGAGGAAGTGGACAAAGGCACCGAGTAGGTCCCACGGTGCGCGATCGACACGCGTCCATTTCCGGGCGTCATGATCTGCTTCATATTCTGATCAAGCGTGTTCTGCACTGCTGTGCAATTCCCGTAGCTGGACTTCCAACCAGAATCTTGAGCCGCGCACGGCGCCACGCCTGCGAATACTGCCAATGCGGCAGCAATCAAGTGACCAGCCCACTGCGTCATCGAGTTCGCCCCCTGCATTTCGTCCCTCTCATCAAATACACTCCGATCGACAGGCTTTGCCGAACAAAGCGATGCACGCATTGAACCGCCCAAAACGGTGGAAATCGCAGCGCCAGACGCGACGCTCGCTCTGAAATATTTCCTGCCACGATCAGGCACCCTTATTGTGTCATTTTATTTATTGCTGCAGAATATTTTTATCGGATTCCAAAAGTCGTTATGCACAATGGAGGACACGTGCCGGGTTTTACCGAAATTCAACTTGCCGACGATCATAAGCGTCTGCTGCAATTGTTGCGCATCGACATGCCGCGTTCGCGTATCGAGCTTTCGCGGCTACTTGACATAAATAACGGCACAATCACGCGTCTGTCGCGCGAACTCATCTCGTTGGGGCTTGTTTCGGAAGCGGCGACGCAGGCGAGCGGGCGCGGAAGACCGTCGATTCCGTTATCTCTGCGCCCAGATGGTGCCTATGCGATCGGTGCTGCAACCCATCCGGGGTGGGTCGATATCTGTGTCGTCAACTTCGCCAACCAGCCGCTTGCACAAAAAAGCTGCCCCTGGAAGGAAGGATCACCCCACCAGTTTGCCAAATTGCTGGCGAACGAAGTTGCGGCCATTACTGCCAATCTGAGGCTTCGCCACGCACGGTTTCTCGGATTCGGTGTCAGCGTGCCAGGTTTTTCCGTTGGTATCCCTAGCCGACGCCACACCGTTCAACGACTGCATTCATGGCGCGCCCACGATCTTTCGGCCCTGCTCGGTGATGCGCTCGACGGGCCGGTCTGGATCGAGAACGATGCCAATTGCGCCGCCATCGCCGAGTTCTATCAGTCGGAAACCCGCAAAGGCGCAAGCATGCTTGTGATCTTTCTCGGCCATGGCGTGGGCGGCGGATGCATTTCCAGCGACCAGCTTTTTCTTGGCGAATATGCCAATGCCGGTGAAATCGGCGTCCTCTACCCCCTCGACCAACCGCGTCCCTCGGCGGTTGACCTCGTTCATACACTGCAAGCAAAGGGATGTGGACCCATCGCGCTGTTCAACCTTGAGAAACACCTCGACCAGCACAAGAAGATCATCGCGGCCTGGATCGAGCGCGCCGCCAAACAGCTGGAACTGGCCGTTCTCAGCGGCATCGCCTGGTTCGATCCAGCATCCATCGTTATTTCCGGCACACTGCCCGATCGCGTTTTGATTCCGCTTGCCACAAAGCTGAACGAAGTATCGTGGAAAACGCGGCTGGGTACCCGCACCATCCCCCCAATCCGTGCATCCCGGCTGCAAGGCCGCGCTGCTGCAGTAGGTGCGGCATTTCTGCCTATTCATCACACGATCGCTCCCCAAAACGGTGAGCGCAGACCTTCAAGTGTGACGGCACAAAACTGAAAGGATTGTCGGTTCAACGCTTGGCAAATGTCGCGAGCAAGCACCTCTCGCAATCGCATTGAGCGCCCTTCAACATTGTGATGCAATCTTTGTGTCATCGTTGTTCATTATCAATTGCCCCATCGGGTCGGGCAAATAGTAGAAAGGATTTTTGTAATGGAGGGGCTACGTCGCGAAGTATTGTTCGTCGCACTAACACGGCCGCAGATGTTTGCCGGCGTTACTTATAGTTTTTTCGTCATAAATGCGATTTTGGCGGTAGAACTATTCCTGATATTTAGAAGCCTTAAGGTGCTACTGGCGGCTGTGGTCGTGCATGTAGTCGGCATGCTTATGTCTTTGCGTGAACCACGCTTTCTTGACCTGTGGATCGCACGCGTCCGCCATTGTCCGCGCGTCAGAAACTACCGCTTTTGGCATTGCAATTCGTATCAGCCGTGATGTGGCAGCGCCTCGTTTTCCAACCCAATTTCCACCGGCACGAAAAACCCGCTGGTACCCATTTGCCTTATGCAAGACATGTCGACGACGTGACCCTAGAAACGCGCAGCGGCCTTTTGATGCAGACAGTGCATTTGGGCGGACTACTTTTCGAGACTGCAGATAGCAGTGAACTCAACTACCGCGCCGAGTTGCGCGATGCCATGTTGCGTGCAGTCGGTTCGTCGCGTTTTGCACTCTACCACCATGTCATTCGACGCCGCGTCGATGTGGCACTCGAAGGTAGCTTTGCGGATGCATTTTCTCACCGTCTCGACGAACGCTGGCAGGCCAAGTTGGCGGGTAGGAAAATGTATGTGAACGACCTGTTCGTGACGCTGTTGCGCCGTCCGCTGCAAGGTCGGTTAGGTTGGGCCGATCGGCTGCGCACGTCTTTTGCACGCGGGATAACGCCGAACGAGGCGAGCCATACGGCAGAGAAACGAGCGCTCGACGCTGCGCGCGAAGCGCTGATGGCGGCGCTCAGTCCCTATGCACCGCGACTGCTCACTGTCTACGAAACAAAGCGCGGTTTCCGCTCCGAGCCACTTGAATTCCTCTCTTGCCTGTTCAACGGCGAGATGCGACCAGCGGCACTGCCGCATGGTGATATCGGACTGCACCTTCCGTGGCGCCGGATCAGCTTTGGTCAGGACGCCGCGGAACTCGGAGCGGCGGGACAGCATCCACGCAAATTCACCGCTCTCGTTTCAATCAAAGACTATCCTGGCCAAACGATGCCAGGCATGTTTGATGAGCTCTTTCGGCTCCCCTTCGAGATGCAGACAAGCCAGAGCTTCGCTTTTGTCGAGCGCGCCGAAGCGTTGGGGCGGATGAATCTGGCACTCAGACGTATGAAATCGGCAGAAGACGACGCGCTGAGCCTGCGTGATGAACTCTTCCGTGCCAAGGATGAAGTGGCTGCCGGGCGTGCCGCTTTCGGCGAGCACCACACTACGATCGCAGTTTTCTCGGAGAACCTTGAGGCTTTGAATAGCCATGTCGCTGAGGTGATCGCGTTGCTAGCCGATCTTGGTATCAACTCGGTGCGCGAGGATATCGCACTGGAGCCTGCGTTCTGGGCGCAGTTTCCTGGCAACTTTAAATACATAGCGCGGCAAGGGCTGGTCTCGACGCGCAACTTCGCAGGACTTGCGAGCCTTCATAATTTTCCGGTTGGCAAGGCACATGGTAACCACTGGGGCGAAGCGGTAACACTATTTGAAACCACCGCGGCGGGCCCCTATTTCTTTAATTTTCACCAGAATGACCTTGGTAACTTCACAATTATTGGCCCGTCTGGCTCAGGCAAGACCGTGGTTCTCAACTTCCTGCTAGCCCAAGCGAGAAAGTTTGCTCCTCGGATTGTTTTTTTTGACAAGGATCGCGGTGCCGAACTCTTCGTACGGGCGATTGGGGGACAATATGATCGGCTGCGTCCCGGATTCTCTTCTGGCCTCAATCCACTGCAACTGCCCGACACTGCAGCAAACCGCCAGTTTCTCTCCGATTGGCTAACATTGCTCGCAGGCGGAACCGACAGCACAGAGAGCGAGCTGATCCGCGACGCGATCGACGCCAATTTTGCACAGCCGGTCGCGCGACGGCGGCTGCGGTATCTGGTTGAGCTGTTCCGCGGCTATGCGCGCCCGCATGCTAGCGATTTGTACGCACGGCTCAGGCCTTGGTGGGGCGATGGAGAACGCGCTTGGTTGTTTGATAACGAACGAGATGCGACCGATCTTTCCGTGGAAACGGTGGGGTTCGACATGACCGCGATTTTGGACGATCCCATCTCGCGAACACCAACACTTTTCTATTTCTTCCACAGGGTAGAAGAACGGCTTGACGGTACACCGGCGATTGTTGTGGTTGACGAGGGCTGGAAGGCCCTCGATGACGAGATCTTCGTGCGGCGGATCAAGGACTGGGAAAAGACCATCCGTAAGCGCAACGGCGTAGTCGGCTTCGTGACGCAGAGCGCTCAGGACGCACTAGAGAGCCGGATCAGCAGCGCGATCATCGAGCAAGCTGCAACACAGATATTTATGATCAACCCAAAAGCACGTAGAGAAGACTATATTGATGGATTTGGGCTTACCGAACATGAACTGGAATTGGTGCGTACACTGTCAGACAGTTCACATTGCTTTCTGATCAAACATGGCAATGAAAGCGTGGTCGCGCGGCTTGACCTGTCGGGCGAACGCGAAATTCTTGCAATCATTTCTGGCCGCGAAAGCACGGTACGGCTATTCGACGCCTTAGTTGAAGAGACCGGCTATACACCCGACGCCTGGATGGCTTCCTTGCTGGAGAAAGTGACATAATGGCCTGCCCTGCCGTCACAAGCGGTCACCACTTTTTGGTCGATATGCTGTCGCACATAGACTGCCAAGCGCAGACGATCGGCAACGTTGGCTTTCAGTCTCTTAGCACACCGGGTTCGCCTGCGGCGACACTGCTGACCGCACTCCTCACGTTGTTCATAGCGCTGTTCGGCATCAGGCTATTATTCGGTGAACGTCTTGGCGCAGCCGACGCAATTGGCGCAATACTCAAAATCGCGATCGCAATGACGCTGGCGTTGAACTGGCCGGCTTATCGCGTTCTTGCCTATGACACGGTGCTTTATGGCCCCGCTGAAGTTGCCGCAATGATTGGCAGCCCTCAAGAAGGACTGGCCCAACAGTTACAAGGTATCGATGACAAAATCGCTTCGTTAACCGTTGTTAGCACTGGCCGCCAAGCCGGAGCACAGGAAAGACCTGACGATAATCCTGATGCATTCCGAAGTATCGCGCTTAGCGACGAAATTGCCCTCGGATGGGGCCGCGTGCTGTTCCTTGGTGCGACGATCGGTTCGCTAGCAACTGTACGCATCGCAGCAGGATTGCTTCTTGCACTGGCACCGATTTTTGCCGGACTGTTGTTGTTTGACGCAACTTACGGTCTTTTTTCCGGTTGGTTTCGGGGGCTTGTTCTAACTGCTTTGGGCTCTCTTGGCCTGACACTATTGCTCGCGATACAGGCCGGTTTGATGGAGCCGTGGCTAACCGACATTCTTAGCCGACGCCAGATGAATTATTCCACGCCTTCGGCACCGACCGAACTGGTCGCACTCGCACTGGCGTTTGCGATTGCTGAGGTCGGCCTTCTAGCACTGCTTTCACGGGTCGCATTTCAGAACAGTTGGCCGTTTCCGGCATGGTTCCATTCGCGCGCCGAAAACAAGAGCAATGTACCGCCTTACGGATTGGCTTCCTTGTCTCCAAGCCAAGGAGCACCTGCCTATTTACGTGCGGAAACAGTGAGGCAAGGCATGCTTGCGGCGACGCGACGGGAAGACGCTTTTTCGGAGGAACGGGACCATCGCATACCCAACAGTCCAAGTCGTGGTGATGCCGATCGTTTTCATACTGTCGCTGATAGCGCACTAGGCAGCAGTTATCGCCGTAATGTGCGCCGTAGCCTACCCTCACAGTCGCACAGGGATACACGACCATGAGCGCATCGGAAAATGAAAGACTATCCGGCTACTACCAAGCCGCAGATAGCTGGGCGCAAGACCGTCTGACGACGCAACGGCGCTCGCATCAACTTGCCTGGATCATTGCTGCCGCGGCCGTGGCAGTCGCACTGCTCGAAGCGATTGCTCTGGTTTTGTTGACCCCCTTGAAGCGCGAGGTCCCCTACACGTTGCTGGTCGATCGTCAAACCGGCTATGTCGAGGCTCTCAAACCGCTCGATCAGCAGACCATCACTCCCGACAAGGCGCTCACGCGCTCGTTCCTCGTCCAATATATTATCGCGCGCGAAAGCTTTGATGTAGACACGCTTCAGCAGAACTATCGCAAGGTCGCATTGTGGTCGGCTGGCGAAGCGCGCGACCGTTATTTCACCGAAATGAAAGCCAGCAATCCCGAAAGCCCGCTGGCGACGCTCTCCCGCAGCACCACTATTGACGTCCGTGTTCGAAGTGTATCGGTGCTTTCGGCCCAGATCATGCTGGTTCGCTTCGATACGATCCAGACCGACAAAGGCAGCAGCCATCAGCTCGTTGACCATTGGGCGGCAGTGGTCAAATACCATTATTCCAATGCACAGATGAACGCCGAAGATCGGTTTATCAACCCGCTTGGCTTCGAAGTCGAAAAATATCGCAAGGACATTGAAACGCCACCTGCAACAGAAGAGCATCCTGCGGCAGTAAACACTGCAGGAGCGCCAGCCAGATGAAAGGATTGGTGGCACTCACCATGACGCTTTGCATGCTGTCGACGCCAGCCGCGGCGCAACCCACTAGCGTATCAAATCTCCATGATTCGCGGCTGCAACTCATCGTTTGCAAGCCAAACACACCTCTTCGCGTTATCGCATTTCCCGATGCAAACATCACGCTGGTATTTGATTTGAGCGAGCGGGTCAAACGCGTAATCGTTTCGGACTCCAACGTTGTTCACGCCGCCGTTTCGGCAGATGCGGGAGCCATCATACTTTCTCCAATGGGACCCGATATCGCTGCTAGTTTGGTTGTGACGACCAACATCCGTGAATATCGGTTTGACCTCGAAACGGGGGGATCTCCTGCCGCCGCTGTTTTAGCGCGCATTGTTTCGGAGACGACCGAAACAGAGTTTTCGGGCAGAGCGGAACAGAATACACGGGCTTGGGACTACAAACTGTCGGGCGATAAGATCGTCCAACCTGCAAAGGTTAGTGATGATGGGACGAAGACATTCATAGGCTGGTATCCCAACCAGGTGTTGCCCGCGGTGTTCGGGATCGGCCCGACTGGTGAAGAAGAAATTGTTGCCGGTTATATGCGGAATGATCTCTTCGTAATCGATCGTGTTTATCCCAGGCTTGTATTCCGCATTGACGACGCGAGAGCCGTTGCAAAACGCCTACCGAAGAAAAGCTGATGCCAACAAATACGCCACGCGAACCACGGCCTCCCGAAGGCATCCATCCGATAGTGAGAACCGCCAATGGCGGCAACTTTGGTTTTTGGGCTTTCCTGGTGTTACTCGTGATAGGCGGCGTTCTCCTGTTCCAGGCACTCGATGCAAGGCGAATATCAGCGGCCATACCATCCGTTACGATTCCGGCATCGATCAGCCGGGACCACATAGCTGCCCCACCACAAATTGCTCTGCCGAGCCGGTTTACAGATGCGACACCGGACGTTCCGCCGCAACCAAATACGGAATCGAACGAACCAAACACTGGGGAAAGTAATCTCACAGCAACACGCACGGCAACAGTGTCAAAACTAAGCGTTACACCGAAGCTAGGCGCGGCAGGTAATCGGTCAATACCATTCTCCGTAGACTCGTCAAGGGGTTCAAATGATTTTGAAGGGGACCCTGACGCCCCGGCAGAGTACAGGACACGTACGCAGCAAAGCAATGCCAGCACACGAGTACCGCATAGCAATACCAGCCTACGCCTGCAGAACAGCGACGACCGTGTTCTTGCAACTCGGCTGAGTAATCCATCGCTCACGGTTCCTAAAGGAACCATAATACCAGCTGTGCTCGAAAGTGCCGTCGATTCCGCAAGGCCAGGAGCCGTGCGAGCAATCGTTTCACGCGATATTATGGGATTTGATGGAACGCGCATTCTCATTCCGCGCGGCAGCCGCCTCATTGGTGAATACGGAGCAGATATTAAGCCAGGACAGAACCGCGCCCTCGTCGTCTGGACGCGGCTTATGCGCCCGGATGCAGTGATCATCAATCTCGACTCTCCTGCAGCCGATCCACTCGGCAAAGCGGGCATCGAAGGCGAGACCAACACCCATTTCTTCGCCCGCTTCGGTTCCGCGATCCTTCAGTCAGTTCTCGACCTTGGCGTGGGCGTCGGAACACAAGCAGTCACCAAAGCAGCCTCTAACAATACCACTATCGTATCTTTATCGTCGGCCTCGACGCCAAAAATTAGCGATCAGACCACCGAGGTCCAGCCAACACTAACAATCGACCAGGGGAGAAGTCTGTCCGTGTTTGTCGCTCATGATCTTGATTTTTCCACAGTCGACAATTGACACGTTCCATGCGGTACAGTGTTTACCTGGACAGTTTTCTCGCGCCGCTCGCACCCTTTCTCGCGCGTGACGACGTGACCGACATCTATATCAACAGTCCCGGTGAAGTTTGGACGGAAACGCTACACGGTGAGACCCATAGACATGATTGCGCAGCTCTTACCGAACCGGTTCTGATGCGTCTTGCACGCCAGATTGCCGCTGCGAGCGCCCAAGGCATTAGCCGTGAGTACCCATTGCTCGCGGCCAGCCTTCCTGACGGAGCGCGGGTCCAGATCGTGTCTCCTCCTGCCACACGTGGTTCTCTAGTGATGGCGATCCGCAAGCACGTTGCCGCGGGGCTTACCCTCGAGGACTACGCCGTCTCAGGCGTCTATGATGATTTGCGGGAAGGAGAAGCTAATCTCAAAGATACGACGGACTTTGCAATGCTCGGGAGTGCCGAGGCGGCAACATGCTTACGCGATGCGGTTCACACGCGGCGCAACATCGTGGTGTCTGGAGGTACCTCGTCGGGTAAAACGACATTCTTGAACGCATTACTACGCGAAATTCCGGCACACGAACGGCTAATCGTAATTGAGGATACGCCTGAACTCGAACTGCTTCACGCCAATGCGGTCGGCTTACTCGCAGCACGTAGTGCACTCAGCGAAACCCAGCTTACTGCAGAAGATCTGCTTGTTGCAGCGCTACGCATGAGACCAGACCGGATCATCCTCGGCGAACTTCGTGGACGCGAAGTCCTTGCCTTTCTGCGCAGCGTCAATACCGGTCACCCCGGCTCGATGACGACGATTCATGCCAATTCACCAATGCGGGCGATCGAGCAGCTCGCGCTACTCGTCCTCCAAACTGGCGCCCGATTGCACTGGAAT
Source organism: Alphaproteobacteria bacterium UBA1303 (assembly GCA_002307315.1). GTDB lineage: Bacteria > Pseudomonadota > Alphaproteobacteria > Micropepsales > Micropepsaceae > Rhizomicrobium. The sequence goes on along the minus strand of DBTZ01000040.1, from coordinate 7,672 downwards.
GATATCCTCAATTACGCGCGTGCCAGCATCGATGTGTTCGTGCAGCTCAAGCGAACGGGTGGGAAACGGCGTGTTTCAGAAATCATGGTACGAAAATGAATATTGCTTCCTCTCTCCTCGAACCAATACCACACTCGGTTATCGAGGCAGCAAGCATCTGGATCGTAGCTCTGTTAAGCGGTTCGCTCGTAACGACGCTATGCGTTGTGGCGGTGGCAACGCTTGGCCTATTAATGATGACGGGCAGAATACAGATCCGCGCCGGTGTCCAGGTCGTAATTGGCTGCTTCCTACTATTCAGCGCAGCGCTCCTTGCTGACGACCTCCAGACGTTGGCGCGCTCGAATGCAGGCACCGCAGCTAAATTCGCTCCGGTTGCTCAAGACTTCAGCACCAACCTCGAATAGCGCCTACCGCAACCCTTTGCGTTTGAGCCACGCAATCAAAGGCCCCGGCTCATCCGTTTGGAAGATACTGAACCCCTCGCGGTGCAACCTGCTCCAGGTTAGATCCGGATCCCGCAATCCATCGAGATCGCCGCCATAATCGACAACGCTCTTCACGCCTACTTGGGTGAGAGTATTGGCCCATAGCCGGACATGGGCAGCGTGGGCGGCCTCTCGAACACTCGGCACGTCACTGGAGCGAAAATAGACCAGCTCAACGCTGGGGATACGATGAGACGCCGAAGCCTGTTTACGGATAATGGCCGCGAAATCCGGCGGCTGGGGAGCGCCCCCCTGCTCCCAAAGGATGGGCATGAATAGTGCCTGTGAATAGGGCGCTTGATCGGCAAGCGGATTGTCCGCCTCGGTACCTACGACGCGCTTCACCAACACTTGATCAGCCATCCCCGCCGCAACAACTTCGGCAAGAGTTTCCTCGTAGATGTCCTCTTTGACATCAAGATTGAGCATGATCCGCCCTTTTGCGGCATCGAGAACCTCACGCAAGGTCGGCGGCGTCAAATCAGTAAGCTGAGGAGCCATTGCGCCACCGAAATTGTCCCTTAATTGCAGGTATCGAAACTCTGTCAAGGTCATATTCTCGATGCGGCCGCTTCCATTGGTCGTGCGATCGACCGTGGCATCGTGCATGACGACCAGCGCGCCGTCCTTGGTCCGGTGAATATCGAACTCCATCACGTCAACGCCCAACGCAACGCAATTCTTAAGCCCCTTGAGCGAGTTTTCCGGCGCGCTCGAAATGTTCTTGGCTGGATAGGCATTATGGCAGCCACGATGGGCAACAACGATGACCCCATCGTTAGGGTTGAGCAGCTTTCTGCGAATCGAGGCGGCATTTCCCGCCATGGCCTGAACACCTACAAGGCTAACAAAAAACACGAGGCAAAGTGAGCGCAGGCTAAAAGGAGAAAAGGCCTCTATCATCGATACCTCCGATTGTGTCTAGAAAATTTAGCATTCGCGGCGATCTTTCGCCGGCATGTCGGGCGTTTCCGTGCCGTAACCGTTGTGTTCGAGGCACAGTGTACTGCAGGCTCTGTACATGCGGATCCGAAGTGCTCTTTAATCCACATGTGAGGCTTGCACGGCGCATCGTGAGTGCCGAGGAGCGGGATAACTGCTCCCTAATGGCCAGTGTCATTGTCGGGGCGGGCAAACATTTTGCGGGGAAGGTAGTTCCTGCACAACCGGCGAGATAGGCCGTCTTGTACCGATACCGTAGTTGGAAAAGCGCCGATCGGGGACTGCGTAGTCTGTACTTATAGCCGAAGCGTGAGATGCTATGGCCGCGTCAAGACCGCTGTAATCATTTTTTCGCGCCGCAACGGTACCAAAGTCTGCAAAGGTCTGGACAAAGTACCCTCTACTTTCGAGGCACGGTATACTGGGGTCGAAGGGCGACAGCCGTTCTACAAACACTGCGCCCGGATTTCCCGGCTCACCGTCTACAAAGAATAGGCGGCTACGAAGAGCTCGGTTTTCGCCCTGATAGATTGGCACCAGATGGGCATTGCTGAGTACGAACAAAACGCGGTTTCCGATCTCGGCGACCGTCGGCCATCCCGATTTCTCAATTCGAGCGCGAGGGGTTTCATATTTTCCAGATAGGTCATCCGGCGTGAAAATGGCCGCCCTGCCAAGCACAGAGATTGCTTCTACCTCCGCATCGAGCACGTCCTGGGCGGAAAAATCGATCACCGCCCCTTTACCATTGCATTTAGCAATTGAGCAGTCGTCATTTTTTAGGTCCAGAACGATAATGACCGGTGTGGGGCTTTTCCTGTGTTGTTGCCATTCCTTCACCTCGCGCAAACATGCCCGAAAGGTCGCGCATGTCGTGCGCCAGTCAACGTTCGCCTTATGAAAGACCTTCAGCCCAGGTCGCGCCAAATCGCCTGTGGGATCCGCCGACAATTCGAGATTCGATCCGAGCTTTCTTATTTCTCTTAAGGGCACGGGATCGGAAAATCGGCCACCAACCGGATCAAGATGAATATCGATCTCAAGCTGACGGACACCCAAATCGAGCAACTGACTGATCGGCAGATGACTATAAGTGTAGGCGTCGAGGTTGGCCTTTTCCGGCGCTTCGTACTGAAACCAGGTCTTTACTGCTGGATCCGGTTCAAGATGGTAAGCGTTATGAATTCCCACAATTTGCAGCCGGTTGAACGGCACGTCGCTAAACTCTGCCGCAACTGCCGGGCATGCCAGAAGCAATAGGAACATCATTGACCCAACGATCCGCAACATCGCGCACACATCCTAAGACCGAGAGCACCTTTGAGAATCGCGACACTCGCTATTCAGTGGCCTAAATTGGTGAAATTCCTCTCAAGCCAGCGGGAACGCGTTCCTGCCGGCTTGAGAGCAAAATAATCCTACATCTTGAATGCAAGACGCGAGTAATAAAAGGCGCCGAGAAAACCCTGTTGTACGTTGTTATAGGGCAACCCACCGGAATACGTGTTGGCATAGTCTTGGCGCGCCGGGTACGCGTCGAAGATGTTATTGCCACCAATCGACAGCGTAAGTTGATCGTAGAATTTCTTCGATATTTCGAGGTCAAACGTAAACTTCGCGGGGAACTTTTGGTAAGTAGAGGTTCCGCGAATTTGCACGTACTGGTCTCCCCAACGCGTGCTACGAACATCCAGCCTCCAGTCGTCGTTGCTCCAATTGGCGCTGAAGATGCCTTTCGAAAGGTTCTGACGATATACCGTCGTCGCATAACTGGGGGCGGTATATCCCAAAGACGTCAAAACACTCGGCGTCGTGAACTTTTGAGAACCTGCGTAGAATCGGCCGCTGGTAAATCCAACTCCGACATCGAGCACGCCATCGTAAAGCGACGAACGATAGTCGACTTTGACATCATACCCTTGGCGACTGTATTGGTCCAAATTTTGTAGCAAGTTTATTGCTTTAAAATCCCGTCCCGTCATGGCTTTCAAGTAAGAGATGACCCCTGCCCCCTGTATTTGTGGGAAAACAGCGAGACCATTGCGTATATCGATCTGGAAGACATCGAAATACCCGCTAAAGGGACCCTTATCGATGGTAAAACCAGCACTATAGTTGTTGGCGGTCTCTGCCTTGAGGCCGCTGAACCCCAACAGCTGTGCAATGTTGCCGCCTGGAGCAGCGGTCAGGGTCGTAACAAGCCCATTGGTCGTCGTGGAGAACACTTGTGAGGATGTTTGGCTGACCAATTGCGCAAGTGACGGTGCAAGATAATTCGTCGACGCGGATCCACGAACGGCAACGCCGTCGACGATTTCGAAACGGCCGGCAATCTTAGCAGTCACCTTTCCGCCGAAGTCGCTGTAATGATCATAACGAACGGCCGCATCGACCGTGAAATTGGCGAGTACCTTGTTCGAGAAATCGGCGTAAATACCCCAAACGTCGCGCGTGGCGGAGCCGGCGTCAATCGGCATCAGACCAGGACCGGCCTCCGCGCCTACGGGCTCGATCAGCGGTCCGGCGGTATAGGACGCTTCGTCACCGGGGAATGTCGCAAAATGCTCGTTGCGGTATTCCGCACCAAAGGCAACCGATACCGGTTCATATGTGCCGATATCGAAGAGACGCGCGAAATCGGTGTTAAGCGTCGTCTGCAAATTTTCCGCGCTATAGAGATGGAAGCTTTTCGGACTTGCTGAGCCAAAAGACGGGTTGAGAGAATTGGAAACGCCCCAGTTCAAGAAGTTGCCTCCGGTTGTGACACTGAAGTCAGCGTCCCATCCTAGGAGCTTGCCTTTAACGCCGTTGGCCACATTGAAGTCGGCGATTTTTCCTTGAGTAATAGGGCGATAACCGTTCGGGTAGACAGGGCCGGGGTTACGGTTCCCGTCTGGGCCGCTGCCGCCCCAGTCAGCCGGCCAGCGGAAAAATGCATCGCCTTTGTTGTTACGGTACGATGCTGTGACGAACGAATACCCCGTCCACGCATTGCCGAGCCCGTATTCCGCGTTCAGGAACGCAGCGCCTCCTGCGGCCTCTCCGTCACCGGCGGCCATAACTCGGCCGGCCAGGGCGACGACGGTGTTCTGGCTGGAATTGGACAGATAGGGGTTTGCTTCAAACGAAATCGGACCGCGGACACCATTTTTGTCTTGCGTGTAGCCAGCGCGGTTGGAACTGCCTCTGAAATACGCTTCGACGCCAACCGTCAGAAACCCACCTTCGCCGAAGCGCCAGCCATAATCCAGGTTGGCGGTGTAGGTATCTCCGTCATTCAACGTCTGCTTAGTCGGCTTAAAGCTTGTATGGTGAAGACCGTATTCGAGAGAGGCGTGCCCACCGGTTTGCTGCTGGTCGAGCACGATATTCAATACACCCGCAACCGCATCGGCCCCGTACTGGGCACCAGCACCATCAACGAGCACTTCGACACGCTGAATGCCGTTAGTAGCAACAGTGTTGAAGTCGAACGGGGCGGTATAATTACCATTACTACCTTCGACTGCGAACACCGATGTTGTATGCACACGCTTTCCGTTGATGAGCACTAAGGTCTGATCTGGTTTAAGCCCTCTGAGTTGACCGGTGCGAACAGCGTCGGCCACACCGTCGTTCGAATATCGCGGAAAGTCGAAGGTCGGCAAGGCGCTCGCCAACGCCGCACCGAGCTCGCCCGGAAGAGACGCGGAATGCTCGATTTCGGCTTTGCCGACCGAGGATACTGGAACCGTACTTTGGAAATCCGTACGACCGCCTGAGCGCGTACCAACTACAATAACCTCCTCGATAACTGAGGCACCCAGGGAATCCTTCTCCGTCCCCGTTGGCGTTGCCTGAGCTAAGGCCGATGAGCCGACCAAAAGTGCTGCAATTCCCGCCGTACCCAACAACAATCTACGCATAATTACCCCCTTCAGGTCGAAAGCCGGAATTCACCCGGCGCGAGCCTTTCGGGTAGTGAGGTAACGCGACAGTATTATTTATTTATTTGAAAATAAATCGGTTCTGGAATTAGTCTTGCTCGAAGACCGTGCATGCATGAACAGGCAGAAGAGCGGCACCACGTGCAACCAGATCGCTTCCAAGCGATGAAATATAGATTTTCGGCTTTCGCAGGTGCGGGTTACGATTCGCCCAATCAGAAGAAGAAATCCGCGTACAAAGGTCGAACAGTATCTGATTTGGCAGTGCTCCAGCCAGCACGATTGCTCCCGGATCAAGCCAGGCAAGTCCACCCAGAACTGCCGTCTCCAATTGCTGGGCTACGCGATTGCACCATTCTGCAATGGCGTCGGGGTAACGCAAAAGGAGTTCTTCGACATTGAATAGAGACTTGATGTTCGCACCCGAAAGGGAAAGTTGGTCCATAAGGTCGATCCCGGAAGGTCTTGGTGCGTCAGGCGGATAAAGCAGACCAATTTCGCCGGCATTGCAGTGCTCTCCTAGGAACAAGTCACGGTTTATAATTACGCCCCCTCCAACGCCGTGCCCAAGAAAGAAAACGATCGCTGTGGTTGCCGTTTGCAGGAGGTCACCGCAATAAAGTTCTGCCAGCGCAGCACAATTGGCGTCATTCTCCAGCCAAACAGGAAGACCAAGCACTTCCATCGAGCGAGCCACAATATCGACCTTACGCCAACCTTCTAGCCAGCTTACGACGTGGCGGTGGCTTTGATCTTGTGCGGTAACAGCGCCAGGGCACGCAATACCAAGTCCGAGAAATTTGGAACGGAAGACCGGATCCGTGGCCCCCAATTTTTCCATCCAGTGCTGAATGGCCTTCAGGAAGTCATCAAGTTTCTTGCTTTTGAAGGGCAGGCTTTCATGAGCAACGAGCCGCCCGGAGAAATCTACGGCCACAGTTTCGAGCCACCCTGGATGGACGGTCGCGCCTATCGCGTACCCGGCACGTCCCGACAGCGCAACGGGTACAGTCGGTCGCCCGCGAGAACCATTTGCTGCAGGCTCAGCAACATCGATGATGTTCATAGCCGCGAGTTCACGGACAATTCGTGTCAATGCCGCGGGTGGCAAGCCCAATCGTCGCGAAAGGTCTATTCGGCTCGTCGGCCCGTGCCGACGGAGCGACCAGACGATGCGCTTCTGGTCTATCGACAGGCGTAGCTCGGGCTTAGTCCGCATTGAAATTCTACCGTCTTACATATCCGTCACATGAAGTTGTTTATCATATACTATGTGAGAGGTGCTTTGCTGTAAAATCGCGTGCAATAACGCCCCCCCCTAAAGGGCAACTTTCGCGTCCAATTTCGACCCCTTTAGCGAGATGTGTCACCGTCCTTTCCTTTGGCCCTGACCGGCCTTGGAAGGACTGGCGGGGGATGATCGGTGTGGACATGGTTGGCGAGATCCGCCGGGCCTATTTTGAGCAGCACCGACCGATCAAGGAGATCGTGCGTACCCTGTCGGTGTCGCGGGCGACGGTGCGCAAGGCGGTGCGCAGCCACAAGACCTCTCACAGCTACGTGCGTGGGGTTCAGCCGGCACCGAAGCTCGGCGAATGGGTGACGGCGCTGACGGCGATCCTGGAGAAGGAGGCCGGCCTTCCCAGTCGGGAACGCTTGCGTCCGAACTCGCGGTTCAGGCGCTTCTCGTGACGAGTCCAGTGTGTCGTCTCATGGGCCAACGTGGCGTAGTAGCTTTCGGCGTCCTTGAAGGTCTCGAACGGTGGCATCTGCACGAAGTCAGAGGCGATGTTGTAGTAGGCACGACCGCCGCCATACCGGATGTCGGCGTTTGTGTTGCCGAAGAATGTTTCGGCAAGGGCGATCCGGGCTACGGGATCGAGCACCGGCGCAGCGGATGTGCCGCAGGGATACGATCCTCAGATTGGATGTATGAAAATAGCCCGCTCTGGTCCGAAAATCGTCCACGCATCGCTGTTCCTCACCAATCCGGCAGCGAAGTGAATCACGTCAATCCGTCTTCCGCGAGTGGTTTTCAGCAAACTGCTAGAGGGGTCATTATTGGACGCGAAAGAGGGGGCGGTTTTGTATGCGATTTGACACTATACCAACATCGCTACCAACAAAGTGGCTTGGTTGGGGTGACATGCAGTGATACGGGGTAGGAAGAAAAATCCTTGTCAGTCAAAGAGTTCGTGCGTTTTCTGGCACGGAGCGGGATGGTCTGAAACCACCCTAATTCACTCCCACTCGATGGTGCCCGGTGGCTTAGACGTGATGTCGTAGACCACGCGGTTGATGCCGCGCACTTCGTTG
>DBTZ01000061.1 GCA_002307315.1 Alphaproteobacteria bacterium UBA1303 | reverse complement strand
GGTTGATGCCGCGCACTTCGTTGACGATGCGGGTGGAAACCCGGCCGAGAAATTCGTGCGTGAACGGATAATAATCCGCGGTCATCCCGTCGCTTGAGGTCACCGCGCGCAGGGCGCAGACGTAATCGTAGGTTCTGTCGTCGCCCATCACGCCCACGGTCTTGACCGGCAACAGCACCGCGAAGGCCTGCCAGATTTCGTCGTACAAGCCGGCTTTGCGGATTTCGTCGAGATAGATGGTGTCGGCCTTGCGCAGGATCGCCAGCTTCTCCTCGGTGATTTCGCCGGGGATGCGGATGGCGAGGCCCGGCCCCGGAAACGGATGGCGGCCGACGAAATGCGCCGGCAGGCCGAGCTCGCGGCCCAACGCCCGCACCTCGTCCTTGAACAATTCGCGCAACGGCTCAACCAGCTTCAACTTCATGTGCTTGGGCAGGCCGCCGACATTGTGATGCGACTTGATGGTGGACGACGGCCCGCCGTGCGCCGAAACGCTTTCGATCACGTCGGGGTACAGCGTGCCTTGCGCGAGAAAATCCGCGCCGCCGACCTTGGAGGATTCGTAGTCGAACACCTCGATGAACGCCGCACCGATGATCTTGCGCTTCTTCTCGGGATCGGACACGCCGTGAAGCTGTTTCAAGAACAGATCGGACGCCTCGGCGTGCAGCAGCGGAATGTTGTAGGTTTCGCGGAACAGCGAGACCACTTCTTCGGATTCGCCGGCGCGCATCAAGCCGGTATCGACGAAGATGCAGGTCAACTGATCGCCGATGGCCTCGTGCAGCAGCACCGCCGCCACCGAAGAATCGACGCCGCCGGAAAGCCCGCAGATCACCTTGCCGTTGCCGACCTGGGCGCGGATGCGTTCCACCGCCTCTTTGCGGAAGGCCTTCATGTTCCAATCGGCCGGAATGCCGGCGATGTTCACCACGAAGTTGCGCAAAAGCTCGATGCCGCGCGGGGTGTGCGCCACCTCGGGGTGGAACTGCACGCCGTAGAACTTGCGGGCCTCGTCGGCGATCGCCGCGAACGGCGAATTGCCCGAGGTCGCCACCACGTCGAAGGTGGGCGGAATGGCGACGATCTTGTCGCCGTGGCTCATCCACACCGGTTCACGTCCGTCCGCATCGCCCAGACCGGCCAGCAGCGGCGACGGCGTTTTGATCTCGATGTCGGCGCGGCCGAACTCGCGGGCGTGGCCGCCTTCGACGCGCCCGCCGAGCTGAGCGCACATCGTCATCTCGCCGTAGCAGATGCCGAGCACCGGCACCCCGAGGGTGAACACCCGGTCGGGCGCGCGCGGGGTGCCGAGGTCGGCGACGCTCATCGGGCCGCCGGAAAGGATGATCGCTTGGGGCGTGCCCGCGTCGAGCGAGCCTTCCGCCTTGTCGAAGGGAACGATTTCGCAATAGACGCCGATCTCGCGCACGCGCCGCGCGATCAGTTGGGTCACTTGCGAGCCGAAGTCGATAACCAGAACGGGAGCTGTCATGGCGGGATTTACCCGCCTCGAAACCCGCTTGTCCAGCGTGCTATTCCGATACCTGCAGCACCGCGGCGAAAAACCCGTCGGTGCCGCTTTCCTGCGGTGCGGCAACGAAAAAATCGCCCCCGCCGGGCAGACCGGGCAGCGCGGCCGATGCGGGAAACACGGTAAATTCCGGGTGGCGGGCCAGAAATGCTTCGACTCGGTCCCGATTCTCGCATGGCAGCACCGAGCAGGTGGCATAGACCAGCCTGCCGCCGGGCTTGACGAAGCCGGCCGCCCGATCGAGCAAACCGTCCTGAATCGCCGTCAACGCCGCCAGCCGCGCCGGCTTAAGCCGCCAGCGCTGCTCGGGCTGACGCCGCCAGGTGCCGGTGCCACTGCACGGCGCATCGACCAGCACCATGTCGAAGCGGCCGGACGGTTCGGCAAGGCAGGCGACCTTCGCCCCCGCCCGCGCCGCCCGCCCCTCCAATTGCCGCAAGCGCTGCGGCGCCACGTCGGTCGCGACGATTTCGCCTTGGTTCTCCACCATCGCCGCCAGCGCCAGCGACTTGCCACCCGCCCCCGCCGCCAGATCGAGCACCCGCATCCCCGGCTTGGCCCCGCACAGCAGCGCGGCGATTTGCGCCGCCTCGTCCTGAAACTCGAAGGCCCCGCTTTCGAACAGCTTCGAGGCGCCGAGCTTGGCCGATCCTTCGCCCGGCGGCAGGCGCAGGCCCCACGGCGAGACCGGCGTCGGCTCGGCGGCAAAGCCCATCTCAGCCAGCGCCGCCGCCACCGCTTCCCGCGTCGTCTTCAGGGTATTGACCCGCAGATCGACGGCGGCACGCAATTGCATCGCCTGCATTGCCGCCTCCAGCGCATCGCCGAAGGCGCGGCTCAGTTCGCCGTCCAGCCACTCGGGGTAGGAAAGCCTCGCCCAGCGCGGCGGATCGCTGCGCGGCTGGGCCAGTGCGCGCCGCTCGGGCTCGGTCAAAGGCGGCGGGCCGTGGGGCGAACCGTCGAACAAAGCGTCGATTTCGGCGGGGGTAAGACCGTCTTCGAGCAGCGAACCGAGGACCAGCGAACGCTCGTTCCGGTTGTCCATCCGCCAAGAGAATAATGCCTGCTGCCTCAAAACGGCATAGACCCGGCCGGCGACGGCGGCACGATCTTTCGAGCCGGCATAGCGGCGGGCGCGAAAGAAGGAACGGATCAGCCTATCGGCCGGTTGTGCCGTCGTTTCAAGCGCTTGAAGGATTTCTACGGCCGCCTGAAGGCGGGCGGAAGGTTGCATGAATGCACTCGTTTTCCGGTTGGGAGCCGTCGGCCACGGCGGCGGCGGTTTCCTGGTTATTAAAGCCTTTGTGGTTGTATGGCGAAAAGAAAATCTTGGAAAATCATGGCGCGCCGCAATCTACCGACCTATGCCTATTTAAGCGCGGGCTGCGCGGTGGTCGCCGCGATCATTGCGCTGGTATCGGCGTTCGAAGCGGATCGGCAGAACCGATCTTCGCTGGCGACCCAACACGACGTCGCCGCATTCGAGACCGCCGGCGCCTACCTCGACATGATCGGCCTGATCAAGCACACCGCCTTCAACCAGGATGCCTACGACAACATCGTGGTCGCTTGGAATCCCGACTGGATCGACCATCAGTTCGACAATTACCTCAGTCTTACCGGCATCCGCAACGTCGCGATTTACGGCCCCGGCAATCGTTTGCGCCGGCTCGACAGCCATGCCGACGAAACCCGGCTGACCGAAGCGGCGCTGGTCGAAGCCCGCGGCATCGACGCGTTGCTGACGGCGGTGCGCACCGCACACGACCGGGGCGAGATCTCGCCGAAAAACGGCATCGTGATCGCCGACGGGCGGGTCTATTACGCCGTCGCCGCGCCGGTGGCGGCGCAAGAACAACTCGACGCGCCCGCCGCCGACGGCCTGCAACGCGTCATGATCTTCCTCAAACCGGCGACCAACGATGCTTATAGCCTGCTGTCGGTCGGCTTTCAGGGCAATACCGTGCGCATCGTCCAAAGCGCGGCGACGCCGCCGGGCTTCACCTCCTATCCGTTGAAGGACGCCGCTGGCATTCCCCGCGCCTTTCTCGAATGGCAACCGCACAAGCCGGGTCTGAATTTTCTTACCGTGCTGCTGCCGGTGTTGTTTGCGATGTTCCTGCTGCTGACGGTGACGCTGGCCGTCGCCGCCCGCCGCTGGCAGAGCGCACAGCAAACGCTGATCGAGACCGACGCGAAAGCCGCCGCCGCGGAAGAGGAAAGCCGCATCAAGTCGGTGTTCTTCGGCAACGTCAGCCACGAACTGCGCACGCCGCTCAATGCCATCATCGGCTTCGCCGAAATGCTGAAGCTGGAGATGTTCGGCCCGCTCGGCGCCAAGCCGTACGGGGAATATGTCGGATACATCCTGCACAGTGGCCAGAATCTGTTGCGCGTCGTCGACGATTTGATCGAGTTTTCCCGCATCGAGGCACACGATGCGGTTATCGAATGCGAAAACATCGACGCGGCAGCGATCCTGTCGGAAACCATCGCGGCGTTTCGCGGGCCGGCGCGCGCCAAGAAGGTCGATCTCGTCTTCGACGGCAACGGCAAGGGCGCCTGGTGCGTCGGCTCGCGTTCGCGCCTGCGCCAGGCGATATCGCGGCTGATCGAAAGCGCCGTGCAACTCAGCAAGGAAGGCCAGAACGTGACGGTGTTCTGGCGGCGCAGCGAGGGCGAAATCGTCGTCGGCGTGTGCGATTGCGGCCCCGGCATGACCGAAGAGGAAACGAGCAACATCGGCAAGCTGTTCGTCTATTCCGACACCCACCTCGTCACCCGCAGCGGCGGCATCGGGCTGGGATTGGCGATCGCCATGGGCCTGACGCAGGCGATGGGCGGGCGCATGACCGCGAACTGCGCCTCCGGCGAGGGCTGCACCATCATGCTACACCTGCCGGCGGCGACGGCGCCGGGCATCGCCTGCGCCGCTTAATGCAAAACTCGCCGCGCAATACGGCCGTGGTGCGCTCTTACCGCACGCCGCCGGGATAGTTCGGCGATTCGCGCGTCACCACCACGCCGTGGACGTGGCTTTCGGCCATGCCGGCGTTGGTGATGCGCACGAACTGCGCCTTCTTGTGAAAATCCGCGATCGAACCGCAGCCGGTATACCCCATCGCCGCGCGTAAGCCCCCCATGATCTGATGCACCACGCTCGCCGCCGAGCCTTTATACGGCACCTGGCCTTCGATGCCTTCGGGCACCAGCTTCAGCGTGTCCTTCACTTCGCCCTGGAAATAGCGGTCGGCCGAGCCGCGCGCCATCGCCCCCAAGGACCCCATGCCGCGATAGGCTTTGTACGAGCGGCCCTGATAGAGGATCACTTCGCCGGGGCTTTCCTCGGTGCCGGCCAGCAGCGAGCCGATCATGCAGGCATCGGCGCCCGCCGCCATCGCCTTGGCCAGATCGCCGGAATATTTGATGCCGCCGTCGGCGATCACCGGAACGTTCCGCTTGGAGGCTTCCTCGACCGCATCCATGATGGCGGTGAGCTGCGGCACCCCGACCCCCGCCACGATGCGGGTGGTACAGATCGAACCGGGACCGATGCCGACCTTCACCGCATCGGCGCCGGCGTCGATCAGCGCCTTGGCGCCGTCGGCGGTGGCGACGTTGCCGGCGAGGATCTGGCAGTAATTGCTCTCCTTTTTGATCCGGGCAATGGTGTCGAGAACGAGCTTGGAATGGCCGTGGGCGGTATCGATCACGACGCAATCGCATTCCGCCTCGATCAGCTTCATCGCCCGTTCGTATCCCTTGTCGCCGGAGGTCGAGGCGGCGGCGACCCGCAAACGGCCGCGCTCGTCCTTGCAGGCGTTGGGGAACTGCTGTGCCTTCTCGATGTCCTTCACCGTGATCAGGCCGACGCAGCGATAGCGATCGTCCACCACCAAAAGCTTCTCGATGCGGTGGCGATGCAACAGCTTCTTGGCTTCGGACATCGGCACGTCCTCGCGCACGGTGACCAGATCGTCCTTGGTCATCAATTCGTCGACCGGCTGCGCCGGATCGGTGGCGAAGCGCACGTCGCGGTTGGTCAGAATGCCGACCAGCTTGCCCGCCGCCACCCCGTGGGCGCCTTCGACCACCGGAATGCCGGAGATGTGGTGATGCTCCATCAGCGCCAGGGCGTCGGCCAGCGTCGCGTTGGGGGCGATGGTCACCGGGTTGACCACCATGCCGCTTTCGAACTTCTTCACCTTGCGGACCTGATCGGCCTGCTCTTCGATGTCGAGATTGCGGTGGATCACGCCGATGCCGCCCATCTGCGCCATAGCGATGGCAAGCGGGGCTTCGGTCACCGTGTCCATCGCCGCCGACAACAGCGGAATGCCCAGATCGATGGTCTTGGTCAGCTTGGTCTTGATATCGACTTGTGCCGGCAACACGCTCGATGCCGCCGGGACCAGCAGCACATCGTCAAATGTCAGGGCTTCACGGAAGTTCATCACGCACACGCTCCTATTTTAAGGTTTGGAGCGCGCCACGGCGGATTTCAGGGCGGTGGCCGCCCAACCTTCGGTGCGCCGAGGCTTTAGCAGCGAGTCCGCCAGTCTGCAAGCGGTGCTTTGATATTTGGCACAATTTCTGGGGTCACGGCGGGGCGGATTCACCAAAATCTTGATCTTCATTTGCACGATTTGCTGTCCCCCATTTCTCCCAGATTACGCCGGTATCGGCATAAGGCGAAACCGTTTAGACCGTGTAAACCTACATCCGTAAATCGCCGCGTCTTGTTCCCCAAACCGGCCGATTCCCGGTTTTCTCGTAGGTAAAATTAACCTAATGTTTCCCGGTTGGCGCGAAGGTCAAGAAAAGCAGCAGCGACAAAAACTGCCGTCAGTTCAGGGAGTTATGCGTTTATGGGCAACAACAAGAAGCGCTACCACCCGCTCGCCCGCGATACCATGGCCTACGTGCTGGCGGGTGGACGGGGCAGCCGGCTGAAGGAGCTGACCGACAAACGCGCCAAACCGGCGGTCTATTTCGGCGGCCGGGCGCGGATCATCGATTTTGCGCTGTCGAACGCGCTCAATTCCGGCATCCGCCGCATCGCGGTGGCCACCCAGTACAAGGCGCACTCGCTGATCCAGCACATGCAGCAAGGCTGGAACTTCTTCCGCACCGAGCGCAACGAAAGCTTCGACATCCTGCCGGCGTCGCAGCGCGTCGACGAAAGCATGTGGTATCAAGGCACCGCCGACGCGGTCTTCCAGAACCTCGACATCATCGAGAGCTACATGCCGGAGTTCATCCTGATCCTCGCCGGCGATCACATCTACAAGATGGACTACGAGCAGATGCTGCGCCAGCACGTCGAATGCGGCGCCGACGTCACCGTGGGCTGCCTGGAAATCGCCCGCGCCGACGGCAAGGAATTCGGCATCATGGCGGTGGACGAGAAAAACACCATCGTCGATTTCGTCGAAAAGCCCGACGATCCGCCCGCCATTCCGGGCAAACCCGACCGCGCCTACGCCTCGATGGGCATCTACGTCTTCCGCACCAGGTTCCTGTTCGACGTGCTGCGCACCGATGCGGCCGACCGGAACTCGGTCCACGATTTCGGCAAGAACATCATCCCCCATCTGGTCAAGCACGGCAAAGCGGTGGCGCACCGGTTTTCGGATTCCTGCGTCCGCGCCGAATCCGAAAAGACCGCCTATTGGCGCGATGTCGGCACCATCGACGCCTATTGGGAAGCCAACATCGATCTGACCGACGTGGTGCCGCAGCTCGACCTCTACGACACCAGTTGGCCGTTGTGGTCCTATGCCGAGATTTCCCAGCCCGCCAAGTTCGTGCATGATACCGACGGACGGCGCGGCAGCGCGGTGGCCTCGCTGGTGGGCGGCAACTGCATTATCTCGGGCTCGCATTTGCGCCGCTGCCTGTGCTTTTCCAATGTGCGGGTCAACAGCTTCTCGCGGGTCGAAGAATCGGTGGTGCTGCCGTCGTGCAACATCGGTCGCAATGCCTGGCTGCACCGGGTGGTGATCGACCGCGGGGTCACCATTCCCGAAGGGTTGACGGTGGGCGAAGACCCCGAACTCGACGCCAAACGCTTCCGCCGCACCGAAAAGGGCATCTGCCTGATCACCCAAGCGATGATCGACAAGCTGTCATGACGGTGAAAGCGCTGTCGGTCGCATCGGAGGTCTTTCCGCTGGTCAAGACCGGCGGGCTGGCGGATGTGGCCGGGGCGCTGCCCGCCGCGCTGAAGCCGCACGGCGTCGAGACGGTGACGCTGATCCCCGGCTATCCGGCGGTGATGCGCGAACTTTCGCGGGGCGAGGTTGTTCGTACGTATACGGACGTTATCGGCGCCCCGATGCGGGCGATCCGCGGCAACGCCCGCGGGATCGACGTGATCGCACTCGATGCGCCTGCGCTCTACGCCCGCGACGGCGGCCCCTACGCCGATCCTGCGGGCCGCGACTGGCCCGACAACTGGCGCAGATACGCCGCGCTCGGCATCGCCGCCGCCGATTTGGCGCGGACGCAAGGCTTCGACATCGTCCACGCCCACGATTGGCAAGGCGCGATGGCACCCGTCTACTTGCGCTTTTCCGACGGCGCCAAACCGAAGGCGCTCGTCACCATTCACAACATGGCGTTTCCCGGCCGCTTCGAGGCGAGCATCTTCCCCGCCCTCAAACTGCCGCCAGCCGCCTACGCCATCGACGGCGTCGAGTTCTACGGCGGCGTCGGCTTTCTCAAGGGCGGCCTGTGGGCGGCCGACGCCGTCACCACCGTCAGCCCGACCTATGCCGAGGAAATCCTCAAGCCCGAATTCGGCATGGGCTTCGAAGGGCTGATCGCGGCACGGCGCAAATCGGTATTCGGCATTGTCAACGGCATCGATACGGCGATCTGGAACCCCGCCGCCGATCCGGCGCTGGCCTCGATCTTCGATGTCGAGACGCTGGAGTTGCGCGCCGAAAACCGCAGCGCCGTCGAAACCGCCTTCGGCCTGACCGGCGATGGCCCGATTTTCTGCGTCGTCAGCCGCCTCACCCTGCAAAAGGGCATGGACGTGCTGGCCGATGTCGCCGACGCCCTGGTGGAAACGGGCGGCCGGTTGGCGCTTTTGGGTTCGGGCGATCCGGCGCTGGAGGCCGCCTTCCGTACCGCCGCCCTGCGCCATCCCGGCCGCATCGGGGTCAAAATCGGTTACGACGAAAAGCTTTCGCACCGGATGCAGGGCGGGGCCGACGCCATTCTGATCCCCTCGCGTTTCGAACCTTGCGGCCTGACCCAGCTCTGCGGCCTGCGCTACGGCTGCGTGCCGATCGCGGCGCGCACCGGCGGCCTGGCCGACACCATCATCGACGCCAACGCGGCGGCGCTTTCCGCCGGCGTCGCCACCGGCATCCTGTTCGACGGCGTCGCCACGGAAAGCCTTGCCCGCGCCATCCGCCGCGCCGTCGAAATCTTCGCCGACGCGCCCGCCTGGCGCGCCCTGCAGGTGCAGGGCATGACGGCCGACGTTTCCTGGTCGGCCAGCGCCAAGGCTTACGCCGGGCTGTATGCGCGGCTGATCAAGGGCTGACTATTTCAGCCCGGCGGGGATTTTTTCGAACTCGGACGGCGACAGCGCCTTGGCGGTGAAGCGGGAGTCGAAGATCGCGCCGTGGAACCAGCTTACCTGGTTGATGCGCGCGCCGGCCGAGGTATGGCCCTCGCCTTGCGCCTTAAAGTCGATCTCGCCTTCGGCCTGCAGCACGCCGTCGACATAAGCCTTATAGGTCTTGCCGTCGAAGGTTTGCGCCACATGATACCATTTGCCGACCGGAAAGGTCTTTTCCGGCACCGCCAGGGTGCATTTGTAGCCGGGGCCGGTGACGAAAGCGTCGAGATACCATTGATCCTCGACCACCCGAATCTCGAACAGGAAGCGAGCATCGGAATCCTTGCCGGTGGCGGGATCGATCTCGGACAGATGCATCCAGCGCTGCTCGAAGGCGCCGCCGTCGGGACGGAAGGTCGCTTCCCAGGTGAACCGGGCGGCGCCGGCCAGCGGATGCTTGTCGACGTAAACCACATCGTCGACGCCATCGAACCACAGCGCCTTGCCGGCGGGGGTGTCGATCAGCTTCGGCTCGCCTTCGACGTGAACCGCGGCACCGCCGATGGCGGAAAGATTGTCGAACCGCCACACGCTTTGGTCCGCGGCGCGCGCCGGGAAGGCGGCCATCGCCAACAGAGTGCCCGTCAAAATGCTCATCAGGAGTCCCTTCATGATGCGTTCCAAAAAAAACATCCGCAACGCTACGCCGTTTCGGTCGATTCTGCCATCGTCGGATCGACGAAATCGCAACCGCCCATCTTGACCTTCCGCTCGCCGACAAGATCGCCCCCGCAAGCTGCATAGAATTGCTGCCCCGCCAAGTTGTCGCGTGGAACCGACAACCGAATCTCGCGCTCCGCCCCCCGGTTGCGGCCGGTTGTGGCCGCTATCGGCGCCCGCTGAAACCGCAATTTTCATGCTTAACGCGGGCTAATTTCTCACCAAAAGGTAAAGATGATTGACAGTTCTATCATATGGCGAACAGACTGGGGACGCATGTAGTCATAACAACATCGCTCGGGGGGAGGGCAGCATGCTGAACGACGTTCACTTGAAAGAATTCGAAAAGTTGAAGGATGAACAAATCGACCGTCTATCCTATCGCGACAATCTGTTCTACCTGACACTCGTCATCATAGGCGGCGGTATCGCCGCCGCCTATTCGAACCGAGATGCATTGCTCATCCTGCTGTTGCTACCGGTGGCTATTTTCGTGGCCGGCATTTCGCATATCACCTGCGACCGCCGCATCCAGGACATCGGCTTGTACATCAAAGAGCATCTCAGCAAGAATATCACCCACAGTGCGGACGAACCCGGCAACAATATATTCGGATGGGAGAGCTATTTTCGCGATACGCTGTGGCATCGCACGCGCAAAAAATTGCAATTGGTCGCCAATCTGCTGCTCTACTTCTTTTCCGGCCTCGGCTTGATCGGCATATATTGGTGGAAATGCAACGAACCCGCCCACAAACTCTCCGGCGTCGAAATTACAGTTTGCACATTCGATCTGTTCCTGATGCTGGTTATGTGCTGGCTGATTCTCCGCTTCGCGACAATTAACGTGGAGCCGGCACGAAATGAAGGATCGCCAGCGCCGAGGCACGGCCACGCCTTGATCCGCACGGTCCTGGCCGCCGTGGCGGCAACAGCGGCAGCCGTCGCCGTCGTGCATTTCGGTCCGCACGTACTGCCAGATCCCAACCACAGCTATTCGTTCGCCCCGATCGGCCTAACCGATTTATATTTGACGCGTACGCACATCGCTGCCGCATTAGCCGCACTGCTGGTCTGGGCCATCGGCATTTCGCTCGGCAAACGCTGATCACGTCACGAGGAACACTTCGCCCTATGTGCGTGCTTCCGACTGCTGAAGGAAAACTCTATGGACAACGACACCGCGGCTGGGAAAGAAACCGGTCCGAAGAATGGCCGCAAACATACCCACATGCCGATACAGGAGGCTTCGAACGATTACGTACGGATAGAGAATGTCGGTTACGACATCTGGCAGATTGACGAAATTCTGTTCAAGGCAAAAATCAGCCAATCGGACATTGAAAATATTCCGCGCGAAGTCCGCCAAGCGGAGGTGCGCCGGTGCTTCACGACGCCGATCGAAATTTTCCCCAAGGATACGCCCGAGCAGGATACATTTTTGCCCCTGCCGCATTGGTTCAGAAAATGCACGCTTACTCTTGGGCTCTTTCCGCCGCCGCTGGAGGCCCGCCTGATCGACGTGGCAAACGAGAAATTCGACAATACCGACGCCGACATCCGGCGGCTAATTGAAAAAAGCGCCGAAATATTCAAGCACAATTTGACAGTTTACATCGAGTTGAAGCGGAAATGGCAGAGTCGGTTCATTATCGGCTTCGAGTGTGCCACAGCCCTGTCGTTCGTCATATTCTGCATTGCCACCATCGCCCGTATTGAGGGCCGTTTCGAAATGTCCATCATCACCTCCGTGCTTGCTACCGCGATCGCCGTGGGGTCGCTGCTCTGCTACGGCTCCGTCAAGGACAACTTCGAGACGCAAAACAAACTTCTCTTCGACAAGTATTACATACTGGCGCTTCAGAATACCGCCAACAAGCTGTCCAACTGCATCGGCAACCGGATGAGTTCTCTGCGGCAGCGATTCGAGGAATACGTTCGCCGGATAGACGATCTGCGGGCGAGCGGCGAGAAGGTGAAGACCGAGGAGGAAACCAGCGACGACGGCAGTTACAAGACCGGCCAGGTTTTTCTCTGGACGCAGATGCTGATGTGGCTGCCGGAAAGGATCGCCGGCATCGAGGAACACCTGCGCAACATCATGCAGTGCATCGCCTATACCCATGCAGCGGCCGATCTGACCGGGTTCCGCCATGCCAAAAAGATTTTTTTCTATTCCCTGCCCCTGCCCTTCTTCATCCTGGCAGCAACGCTCGGTATGGCCGGCTGCGGCCTGTTCCACCTGCACGAAACGGTCAGCGTATTTGTATTGCTTGCGTGGTGCGCCGAACTGATGCTGGTCGGCCTGACGATTTGCTTCGCCGTTCAGATCAGCCGATTGTCATATTACAATCCCGATTGGAATACGCCGCCTCAGGTATTTAAAGACTGTCTGGACACCAGCCAGTGGGACGTTTCCGCCAAATTCAACATTTACGTCCGCATACCGGCACGCGTGCAAAAAGCCATCGCCGAAATCGGACACAAGGACGGACAGATCGGCCGGCCTTGACGGGCCCCTCCTACGACGGAAGCGACGCAGACAGCGACGGGACGGACCTGGCCGGTCCACGTGCAGGGAACTCAAAAACCGTGCCCGGAAATGCGGACGGTCATTTCTCCGACGGCGGCAGCGGCGCAAGCCCGCCCAGGCTTTTGCGGTAGACCAGCCAATAGACCAGCCCGACGAACCCCGCGCCGCCGACGATGTTGCCCAACGTCGCCGGGATCAGGTTATGGACGATGCCGGCCAGATCGATCGTCGAAACGTCCATGCCGGCGGGGACGTGGCCGGTCTGCACCAGCACCCACGCCATCGGCAGGAAAAACATGTTGGCGACGCAGTGTTCGAAGCCGGCGGCGACGAAGGCGGAAACCGGCAGGATCAACCCCGCCACCTTGTCGGCAACGCCGCGCCCCGCATAGGTCAGCCATACCGCCAAGCAGACCAGCAAATTGCACAGCACGCCCTTGAAGAACAAAGTGGTGAAATCGGGCGCGATCTTCGCCGCCGCGATATGGACGATGGCGTCGCCCACGGCGCCGTGGTTGGCATCGGCGAAATGGGCCATGAACAGCATGAACACCAACGCCAGCGAACCGACCAGATTGCCGATCCACACGATCGACCAGTTGCGCAGCACCGCCAGGGAGGAAAGCTGGCGATTGGCCCAGGCCATCACGATCAGACAGTTGCCGGTGAACAGCTCGGCCCCGCCGACCACGACCAGCGTCAGACCGAGGCAGAACGCCACGCCGCCGAGGATCTTCTGCACCGCGAACGACAGCGAGGCATCGGCCAACACGATGCAGCAGAACATGCCGCCAAGCGCGATGCCGACACCAGCCACCACCGACAGCACGAAACAGGCGAGGAACGGCATCTTCGCCTTCTTGACGCCGAGGCTTTCGACCTTGGCCTGAATTTCGGCGGGAGAATAGGCATCCAAACCGAAGCCTTCGCCCGGTTTCATATACGCATCGGCACTCATGCGCGTGGGTCTCCGTTTCGCTGGCGACGAATAGCCGTTATAAAAAGCATTGTTTCCCGGCGGGAAAGAGGGTTTCCCGCGGCCGATCCGCGCGCCCGGCTGTTTGCCATCGAACCCGGAACGGAAGATCGAGCCGCCGCCGGGCGGATTATGGTGAAATCATGTCGAAAACTACCCAAGCAACCCTGACCTTAAGCCGCGCCAAAGTGGCCTTCACCCTCCACCCTTACGAGTACGACCACGACGCCGCGCACAAAGGCCTGCAGGCCGCCGAGGCGGTAGGGCTCGATCCGGCGCGCGTACTCAAGACGTTGATGTTGAAGGTGGACGGCAAGCCGGCCTGCGCGGCAATCCCCGTCGACCGCGAACTGTCGATGAAGAAGGCGGCGCAGGCCTTCGGCGGGAAATCAGCGGAGATGATGGCCCCGGCCGAAGCCGAGAAAATCACCGGCTATCACGTCGGCGGCATCAGTCCGTTCGGCCAGCGCAAGAAGGTTCCCGTCGCCATCGAGCGATCCGTCCTCGACTTCGCCACCGTGTTCATCAACGCCGGCCAGCGCGGCATGATGGCGGAACTGGCGCCCAGCGATGCGGTCGGGGTGCTGAACGCACGGACGGCCGATCTGACGGCAGAAGATTGCATCTAGTGTCGTGGTTTCGAAGTTCGTTTTATTTTCTATATCGGCACGGGTCACGAACTTCGAAACCGAAACTACACTAGACTCAATA
>DBTZ01000058.1:60192-60416 GCA_002307315.1 Alphaproteobacteria bacterium UBA1303 | reverse complement strand
CTGGCCGACTGCCAGGAGCGCGATCCGACCAAATGCGAGTTGTTCCTGGTCGAGGGCGACAGCGCCGGCGGCAGCGCCAAGCAGGGCCGCCATCGCGCCAATCAGGCGGTGCTGCCGTTGCGCGGCAAGATCCTCAACGTCGAACGCGCGCGCTTCGACAAGATGCTGGGCAGTCAGGAGATCGCCACCATGATCACCGCGCTCGGCACCGGCATCGGCCGCGA
>DBTZ01000058.1:57667-59866 GCA_002307315.1 Alphaproteobacteria bacterium UBA1303 | reverse complement strand
ACGTCGACGGCGCCCATATCCGCACTCTGCTGTTGACGTTCTTCTATCGCCAGATGCCCGATCTGATCGAGCGCGGCCACGTCTATATCGCCCAGCCGCCGCTCTACAAGGCGACGCGCGGCAAGTCCGAGCGTTACCTCAAGGACGAAAAGGAACTCGAGGATTATCTGGTCGAGGAAGGTCTTTCGGGCACCTCGTTCACGCTTTACACCGGGGAAGTTCTGATCGGCGCCGACCTCGCCGCGCTGGTGGGAAAGGCGCGCGCCGTGACGCACGCGCTGAGCGGCTTTCCCCTGCACTATCCGCGTTTTCTGCTGGAACAGGCGGCGATCGCCGGTGCGTTCAGCCCCGACGTGCTGACCGATTCCGCCAAGGCGCAGGAAGCGGCCGACTATATCGCCCGGCGGCTCGATCTGCTTTCCGACGAAACCGAACGCGGCTGGCACGGCGAGCCGACGCCCGACGGCGGCCTCAAATTCTGGCGCGAGGTGCGCGGCGTGCGCGAATCGGTGGCGATCGACGGCACCCTGATCGCCTCGACCGATGCGCGCAAACTGAACAAAATGAGCGAGGATTTGCGCGCCGCCTATCTCAAATTCGGCACTTTGACGCGGAAGGACGACACCAAGGAAATCCGCTCGCCCAGCGATCTTCTGGGGGCCGTCCTCGATTGGGGCCGCAAGGGGCTGGCGCTTCAGCGCTACAAGGGGCTGGGCGAGATGAACGCCTCGCAACTGTGGGAAACCACCATGGACGAAAACGCCCGCACGCTGCTGAAGGTGAAAGTCGATCATGCCGACGAGGCCGACGATTTGTTCACCAAGCTGATGGGCGAGGTGGTCGAACCCCGCCGTGAATTCATTCAGGAAAACGCTATGTACGCGAGCCTGGACGTGTAAAGCGGCACCATGCTCCGACAACGGGCGAAGGGGGCAAAAAGACGGCGGCGCGTCAATTTTCCGCCGTCCCCCGCGACACATCGCTCGTTAAGCCTGGTTGCGCCGCCTCCCCGCCGCATGCTAATGGCAAGTTTTGCGTAAGGTCGGATTCGCCTGCGTATGCATTCTGAAAAAGAATCAACCGGTTAGAAAGGTCGTGCGGCGCAAGCCGCCGCCCGTTTGAGGAACAAAACCGCGTGGCAGAGGCAACAAATCTTTCGGCAATCGCAGAGCGCTATGCGCTCGCCGTATTCGAACTGGCACAGGAAGAAAAATCGGTCGATGCGGTATCGAGCGACTTGACCGCGCTTAATGCGGCACTCGGTGCCAGTGCCGATCTTCACCGTTTCGTCCGCGCCCCGGTATTCGGCCGGGGAGAGCAAATGAAGGGTATGGCGGCGCTTTTGCAGCAGATGGGCGTCGGCAAGCTGGCCACGAAATTCGTGCTGCTCCTGGCCGCCAAGGGGCGGCTGTTCGTGTTGCCCGATGCCATCAAGGCCTTTGAGGCGCTGGTCGCCAAGAGCCACGGCGAGATTGCCGCCGAAGTCACCGCCGCCCGCCCGCTCGCCGCAGCCGAACTATCCGACCTCAAGAAGGCACTAAAGGCCAAGCTGGGGCGCGAACCGCGCCTCGAAGCCAAGGTCGATTCCTCCCTGCTTGGGGGGCTGATCGTCAAGGTCGGCTCGAAAATGATCGATTCCAGTTTGCGCGCCAAGCTCAATGGCTTGCGCGTCGCCATGAAGAGTTAAACCGTACACGTTTCGTACATTTCTAGAAAAGCTTGAAAAGGACGTCACATGAACATCCAACCGGCCGAAATTTCCGCCATTCTCAAGCGCGAAATCCAGAACTTCGGTGCCGAAGCCGAGGTGAGCGAAGTCGGCCAAGTGCTGTCGGTGGGCGACGGCATCGCCCGCGTTTACGGTCTCGACAACGTACAGGCCGGCGAGATGGTCGAGTTCCCCGGCGGCATCAAGGGCATGGCCCTTAACCTCGAAGCCGACAACGTCGGCGTGGTGATCTTCGGGTCCGACACCACCATCAAGGAAGGCGATACGGTAAAGCGCACCGGCGCCATCGTCGACGTTCCGGTCGGCAAAGGCGTGCTTGGCCGCGTGATCGATCCCTTGGGCAACGCGATGGACGGCAAGGGAGCCATTCCCTCCACCGAGAAGCGTCTGGTCGACGTCAAGGCCCCCGGCATCATTCCGCGCCGTTCGGTGAAGGAACCGATGCAGACCGGCCTCAAGGCGATCGACGC
>DBTZ01000058.1:56826-57620 GCA_002307315.1 Alphaproteobacteria bacterium UBA1303 | reverse complement strand
ACCGGCAAGACCGCGATCGCGCTGGACACGATCCTCAACCAAAAGTCCCTGAACGACGGCGACGACGAGAAGTCCAAGCTCTACTGCGTTTACGTCGCCATCGGCCAGAAGCGCTCGACCGTCGCGCAATTCGTGAAGGTGCTCGAAGAGCGTGGCGCGCTCGAATATTCGATCGTCGTCGCCGCCACCGCTTCCGACCCCGCGCCGATGCAGTTCCTCGCGCCGTTCTCTGGCTGCGCCATGGGCGAATTCTTCCGCGACAACGGCAGCCACGCCGTGATCATTTACGACGATCTGTCCAAGCAGGCCGTNNCCATCGCCATCGACACCATCATCAACCAGAAAAAGATCAACGAGTCGAACGACGAGAAGAAGAAGCTCTACTGCATCTACGTCGCGATCGGGCAGAAGCTTTCGACCGTGGCCCAGATCGTCAAGACCCTCGAAGACGCCGGGGCCATGGACTACACCGTGGTGGTTTCCGCCACCGCGGCCGAGCCGGCACCGCTGCAATACCTCGCCCCGTTCTCGGGCTGCGCCATCGGCGAATGGTTCCGCGACAACGGCATGCATGCCCTGATCATCTATGACGATCTGTCCAAGCAGGCGGTGTCCTATCGCCAGATGTCGCTGTTGCTGCGCCGCCCGCCGGGACGCGAGGCCTATCCGGGCGACGTTTTCTATCTGCATTCCCGTCTTTTGGAACGCGCGGCGAAGATGAACGACGATTACGGCGGCGGCTCGCTGACCGCCCTGCCGGTCATCGAGACCCAGGCCAACGACGTGTCGGCCTA
>DBTZ01000058.1:54252-56561 GCA_002307315.1 Alphaproteobacteria bacterium UBA1303 | reverse complement strand
TCGGCCTACATCCCGACCAACGTGATTTCGATCACCGACGGCCAGATATTCCTCGAAACCGACCTGTTCTATCAGGGCATCCGTCCGGCGGTGAACGTCGGTATTTCGGTTTCCCGCGTGGGTTCGTCGGCCCAGGTGAAGGCGATGAAGCAGGTCGCCGGCTCGATCAAACTGGAACTGGCGCAATACCGCGAAATGGCGGCCTTCGCCCAGTTCGGTTCCGACCTCGACGCCTCGACCCAGCGCCTCTTGAACCGCGGCGCCAAGCTCACCGAACTTCTCAAGCAGCCGCAATATTCGCCGATGCCGGTGGAAGAGGAAGTGGTGTCGATCTATGCCGGCGTGAAGGGCTATCTCGACAAGATGCCGGTCACCAAGGTCGGCGAATTCGAGAAGGGTCTGTTGTCGACGTTCCGCGCCAATCACCAGGACGTGCTCGACGAGATCAAGACCGTCGGCTCGCTGACCGCCGAGATCGAAGCCAAGCTCAAAGCCGTTATCGACGAATACGCAAAAGAGTTCGCCTGATGGCCAGCCTGAAGCTGCTCCGCACCCGCATCGCCTCGGTCACGGCGACGCGCAAGATCACCAAAGCCCAGCAGATGGTGGCGGTGTCGAAGTTGCGCCGCGCCAAGGAAGCCAACGAGGCCGCCCGGCCCTACGCCCAGAAGATGAAGGCGGTGATTTCGGGTATGGCCTCGGGGATGAAGAACAACCCCGGCGCGCCCAAGCTGCTCGCCGGCACCGGTAAGGACGACAATCATCTTCTCGTCGTCTGCACCGCCGATCGCGGCCTGTGCGGCGGCTTCAATTCCAACATCGTCCGTTTTGCCAAGCAGACGATCGAGGAACTGAAGGCGTCGGGCAAGACGGTGTCGATCCTGTGCGTCGGCCGCAAGGGCCGCGACCCGCTCAAGCGCATATACGGCGATCTGATCGTCGACACAGTGGAATTCACCGGCGTGCGCCAGATCGGCTTTGCCAATGCCGACGGTATCGGCAAGCGCCTCCTCGCCATGTTCGAAGACGGCAAATTCGACGTCTGCACTCTGATCTACGCCCGCTTCAAGTCGGTGATGACGCAAACGCCGACCGCGTTGCGGCTGATTCCGGCGGCGATCGAGGATGCCGGCGACGCCAAGGCCGCCGTTTCCTACGAATACGAACCCGACGAAGGCGAGGTTTTGGCCGAACTTCTGCCCAAGAACATCAGCGTGCAGATTTTTAGCGCGCTGCTTGAAAACGTCGCCGGCGAATTCGGCGCCAAGATGTCCGCAATGGACGGCGCCACCCGCAATGCCGGCGAGATGATCGACAAATTGACCCTGCTGTACAACCGTACCCGTCAAAGCAAGATCACCAGCGAACTGATTGAAATCATTTCCGGCGCCGAGGCGCTGTAGGGGTAGCCAAATGGCATACACGACGAAAGCGATATCCCAAGGCGGCCGTGCCGGCAGATCCGGCATCGAGGGCGGCGCGCTGGCCTTGTCGATGTCGTTTCCCAAGGAACTCGGCGGCGACGGCAACGCCCACAATCCCGAACAACTGTTCGCCGTCGGCTACGCCGCCTGTTTCAATCAGGCGGTGATCGCGCTGGCCAAGAAACACGGTCTCGCCCTGGACGCCGCCAATGCCGCCAAGGTCGGCGTGGCGGTGACGCTGAACGCCGGCGACGACGGTTTTTCGCTGGCGGTAGAAATCACCCTCAAAGTCCCCGGCATGGACCGGAGCAAGGAACAAGCCCTGCTCGAAGATGCCCATCAGATGTGCCCCTATTCCAAGGCGACGCGCGGCAACATCCCCGTCGTTTTGACCGCTCTTTAAACGTAAGGAAATCACCCATGAACGCGACGACGAGCAGCAACAAGACCGGTAAGGTGTCCCAGGTCACCGGCGCCGTGGTGGACGTCCAGTTCGAAGGACATCTGCCGCAGATTCTCAATGCGCTGGAAACCGACAATCACGGTCGCCGGCTGGTGCTGGAAGTCGCGCAGCATTTGGGCGAGTCCACCGTGCGCACCATCGCCATGGACACCACCGACGGTCTGGTCCGCGGTCAAGAGGTGAAGGACACCGGAAAGCCGATCGCGGTTCCGGTCGGCGACGGCACCCTCGGGCGCATCATCAACGTCATCGGCGAACCGGTGGACGAAGCCGGCAAGGTCGATGCCGCCGAGTACCGCCCGATTCACGCCGAGGCCCCCTCGTTCACCGAGCAGTCGACCGAGTCGCAAGTGCTGGTCACCGGCATCAAGGTGGTCGATCTTCTCGCCCCCTACTCCCGCGGCGGCAAGATCGGCCTGTTC
>DBTZ01000058.1:53691-53846 GCA_002307315.1 Alphaproteobacteria bacterium UBA1303 | reverse complement strand
CTCTATCACGAGATGATCGAGTCCGGCGTCAACAAGGACCCCAAAAAGGGTTCGACCGCCGGTTCCAAATGCTCGCTGGTGTTCGGTCAGATGAACGAACCGCCGGGGGCACGCGCCCGCGTGGCGCTGACCGGGCTGACGGTCGCCGAATATTT
>DBTZ01000058.1:1299-53364 GCA_002307315.1 Alphaproteobacteria bacterium UBA1303 | reverse complement strand
TTCCGCTTCACCCAGGCCGGTTCGGAAGTGTCGGCGCTGCTCGGGCGCATTCCTTCGGCGGTGGGCTATCAGCCGACCCTGGCCACCGACATGGGCACCTTGCAGGAACGCATCACCACCACCTCGAAGGGATCGATCACCTCGGTGCAGGCGATTTACGTGCCGGCCGACGATCTGACCGACCCGGCGCCGGCCACCTCGTTCGCCCATCTGGACGCCACCACGGTGCTGTCTCGTGCCTTGACCGAAATCGGCATCTACCCGGCGGTGGACCCGCTGGATTCGACCTCGCGCATTCTCGATCCGCGCGTCGTCGGTCAGGAGCATTACGACGTCGCCCGCAGGGTGCAGGCGATCCTGCAACGCTACAAGGCCCTGCAGGACATCATCGCCATTTTGGGCATGGACGAGTTGTCGGAAGAGGACAAGGTCGTCGTCGCCCGCGCCCGCAAGATCCAGCGCTTCCTGTCGCAGCCGTTCCATGTCGCCGAAGTGTTCACCGGGTTCCCCGGCGTGTTCGTCGACCTCAAGGACACCGTGCGCAGCTTCAAGGCGCTGATCGAGGGCGAATACGACGATCTGCCCGAAGCGGCGTTCTACATGGTCGGTACCATCGAAGATGCGGTCGCCAAGGCCGAAAAGCTCAAGACGGAAGTGTAAGTCTCTTTACCTCTCACCCTGCTCTCTCCCGTTAAGGGAGAGGGCGGCGGAAGCGAATGAACATGGCTGATAAGATTTCCTTCGATCTGGTTTGTCCCGAACGCCTGCTGTTGTCGGACAACGCCGAAATGGTGGATCTGCCCGGGACCGACGGCGACATGGGCGTGATGGCCGGTCACATGCCATTGATCACCACCTTGCGCCCCGGGTTCATCAAGGTGGCCGGCGGCGAGTCCGGCGAGATTCGGTTCTTCGTCATGAGCGGGTTTGCCGAGATCACCGCAGACAAATGCACTGTGCTGGCCGATGAAGCTCTGCCTGCGGACGAAGTCGACGAGACAAAGCGACAAGAGTTGGTGAATAAACTCGAAACGGAACTTGCGGACGCCGCGACGGATTCGGCCCGGGCCAAGTTGCAATTTCAGCTTGAGGGACTAAAACTGCTTAAAGTTTAGCCAGACGTACATACCAACGGTTGCGTGCATAAAACGCGACAACCTGCTGAATATGCGTCGCATTTAGCCAAAGATAAGTCTTTTCGTGCATCATTTCCCCAATTGCAACGGGGGTTGAGATGTATGCATTTCTGAACGGCCGACTTTCCATCGGCCTACGCCTGGCTCTAGTGGCGGGCATTTTCGTAATTGCCTCGGCGGTAAGCGCCGTACTGCTTGCCAATTACGGCAAGACCAACATCGATTTTTCGATGAAGGAAAAATACGGCACGATTTACAACGGCAACATCTGGCAGTCGCTGCAAAGCGGCCGGCCCGAGGCCGCCGCACATACGCAGTACGATCCGATGTTCGGCAGCGCCGACGCCCACACCGCCTTTGCCAAGGTAAAGGCGTGGAACGACCGGGTGAACGCGGCGATGGCCCTGATCGTCGCCGTTGCCGACGGCTCCAACCTGACGCTCGATCCCGACCTCGACAGCTATTACGCGATGGACGCTTCCACGGTGAAACTGCCCAACCTGCTGGCGATGAGCCTGCGGCTGAAGCAGGCGATCGCCCTGCCCGCCGATACGCCCGATCGTCATACCACCGTCGCCATGGCGCTCGACCGCTTCGAAACGGCGGCGGCGGCGGCCTATTCGTCCGTCGACACCAGCATGAAGAACAATGCGGCAGGCGCTACCAAGACCGCGCTGGCGCCCTCGCGCACTACGCTGCAGCAGATCACCGACGCCATGAGTGCGGCGGCTCATGCCGATCTCGATGGCCATCCGTCCGATTTTGCCGCCGCCGAAAAGCCGTTCAACGCCGCGCTCGACAAGGCCTGGGTCGCCACCAACAACGAACTTCTACGCCTGATCGAGGTCCGCATCGGCGGCCTGTATCGCGGCCTGATCGTCAACATCCTGATCGTCGTCGGTCTGATTGCGGTGTCGCTGTTCCTAACCGCCGTCATAACCCTCGGGCTGTCGCGCCGGTTCAAGGCGCTCGGCGAGGCGATGACCAAACTGAATGCCGGCGACAAGACCGTAGAGGTGCCGTATCTCGACGACCGCAACGAAACCGGCCACATCGCCGAAACCCTGGCTAATCTCAAGAAAGGCCTGATTCAGCGCGAGGCCGAAGAAAAACAGCGCGAGGCCGACCGCATAGCCGCCGCCGAGGCACAGAAAAAAGCCGAAGCCGAGGCCCAGACACGTTCGGAAGCTTTGGTGGTCGGCACCTTCGGCGAAGGTCTCGAAGCCCTGGCCAAGGAAAATCTCGCCTTCCGGCTGGAAGCCGACCTGCCGCCGGCCTATCGCGCGTTGCAAGACAACTTCAATCACGCCATCGCCGTCTTCGAGCAGAACCAAAAGGACCGCGAAGAGGCTTCGAAACAACGCCAGCGCGACCGCGTGTCCTCCGCCGCGGCGCAAAAGCGCGCCGAAGAGGAAGCCAAAGCCAGATCGATGGAAATGGTGGTGGGTTCGTTCGGCAAGGCGCTGAAGGAACTGGCCGACCGCAATCTGAGCTACCGCATGAATTTCGATCTGCCGGAAGGGTATCGCCAGCTTCAGACCGACTTCAACCGGTCGATGGAGGAACTAGCCGCCGCCATGCACGAAATCGACAAATGCGCCGGAGGAATCGCCGCCAGCGCCAGCGAAATCAGCAGCGCTTCGCAAGATCTGTCGCAGCGCACCGAACGCCAAGCCGCATCGCTGGAAGAAACCGCCGCGGCGATGGAGCAGATCACCGCCACGGTCGGAAAGTCGGCCGAAAACGCCAAAGAGGCCAGCAACCGGGCCGACAACGCCCAAAGCGACGCCGAGCGCGGCAACGCCGTGGCAAAGCAGACCTTGGAAGCCATGCAGGGTATCGCCAAGTCGTCGAACGAAATCAGCCAGATCATCGGCGTAATCGACGAAATCGCCTTTCAGACCAATCTACTGGCCCTGAACGCCGGGGTCGAGGCGGCACGCGCCGGCGAAGCCGGCAAGGGCTTCGCCGTGGTCGCCTCCGAAGTGCGGTCCCTGGCGCAACGCTCGGCCGAAGCGGCCAAGAAGATCAAAACGCTGATTCACGCCAGCGAAGATCAGGTCGATACCGGTGTCAAGCTGGTCGAGGAAAGCAGCAACGCCCTCAATCGGATCGTCGACGACATCCACAAAATCACCGGATTGATGTCGGACATCGCCTCGGCGCAGAAGGAGCAATCGACCGCGTTGGGCGAAATCAATTCCGCCGTCAGCCACATGGATCAGACCACCCAGCAAAACGCCGCGATGGTCGAGCAATCGACCGCCGCCAGCAGATCGCTGGCGGACGACGCCAAGGAATTGTCCGGCATGGTCTCCCAGTTCAAGACCGGCGGCGACGAACAACCTGCCGCGGCGGACCGCGCCCGCAACGCGGCCTGACGCGAGATCGGCATCCGGCTACGAACGGCGACGGCGGGCGGTGAAAACCGCCCGCCTTTCGCATTTACAGCTTCCGCCGCACCATCATCTGCTTGATCTTGCCGATTGCCTCGGCCGGGTTGAGGCTCTTCGGGCAAGAGGCGGTGCAGTTCATGATGGTGTGGCAGCGGTAAAGCCGGAACGGATCTTCCAGCACGTCGAGGCGCTCGCCGGTGGCATCGTCGCGGCTGTCGACGATCCAGCGATAGGCTTGCAGCAGCGCCGCCGGACCGAGATAACGATCGGCATTCCACCAATAGCTCGGACACGACGTCGAGCAACTGGCGCAGAGTACGCATTCGTACAGCCCGTCGAGCAACGCGCGGTCATCCGGCGATTGCCGCCATTCCTCGTCGGGCGGCGACTCGCGGGTTTGCAGCCAAGGCATAATCGAGGCGTATTGCGCGTAGAACAACTTGAGGTCCGGCACCAGATCCTTCACCACCGGCATGTGCGGCAAAGGATAGACCTTCACCGGCCCGGAAATATCGGCAATCGCCTTGGTACAGGCCAGAGTGTTCTGACCGTCGATGTTCATCGCACAAGAGCCGCACACGCCCTCGCGACAGGAACGGCGGAAGGTCAGCGTCGGATCGATCTCGTTTTTTATCTTGATCAACCCGTCGAGCACCATCGGACCGCATTCCGCCAAATCGACGAAATAACTGTCGATGCGGGGATTGCCGTCGCCCTCGGGATCGTAGCGGTAGATGCGAAATTCCTTGACGCCCTTCGGCCGCTTGCCGTTCTCGTTCAGCGTCTTGTTCCAAACCTTGCCCTTTTTCGGTCTGCTGCCTTTGGGCAACACGAACTCAGCCATGACGGACGACCTTTCCGAATGCTCTAACTCTATAAACCGGATTCCGCTTTTGCGCTCGTTGCTCCAGACATTAATACCGTGGCCGAAGCGGCAATCAACCCGCCGCTTTGATCTGTTCGAAAATCCAGGCGATTTCCACCGGCTCGCCGGAAACGCTGCCGGTGAGGACCAATTGTTCCGTCCGTCGCACCACGCCGCCGCCGAGATAGACGCTTTCCTCGAAGGCGATAGGGGCGCCGGTCCGAAACCGCCAGCCTTCGCCGTTGGGCAATTTAAGCAGGACGTCGCCGCCTTGCGCCCGCGACAGCCGAACGTCGGGGTGGATATGAAACCGGATGGCGAAGTTGACGGTCATCGCCCTGCCCTTGCGCAAGGGAACCGGCACCAGCCGATCGACGCCGGTCAGCGCCAGCCCTTGCGGAGACATGGTCAACGACCGTTCATGGCGGACGCCGAACGGCTCCGCATAGGCGTCGTGGCCGGCAGTCACTGTCCAGCCGTTTTCGCTTTCGCTGCGCCGGGCGACGATCTCCTGCGGCCCGCCGTAAAGCCGCGCGCCCAGCTTCCGGCGCAACCAGCCTTCGTGCAGGACCACCGCATTCGACGTATCCGCCAGCGTCAGGGTGGAATGAGCGGCGGTGGCGCGCAACGCGCTTTCCCATTTGTGCTGACCGATGCCGACGGCAGAACCGCAATTGACCACGATGCGGTGACTGCCGGTGCCGAATTCGAACGCCAAGCAGCCGGCATGGGCGCCGACGGAAAAGGCGCCGGGCGGCGGCTTGCCGCAATCGAACAACGCCAGCGCATGGCCGGCGACCAGGCGATGATAGCCCGAGAACCGGGCATAGGCGAAAGGCTGACCGTGCGCATCGTCATGCGCCAACAGGCCGGCGATCATTTTTGCGCTGTTTTCGCTGCCGCCCTGGAACACCGCCAAGGCGCCGTCGCCGTGGCGGAAAAAGCGGATCATCGGCGCAATGCGGTCGTGGGCGTTGCGTACCGCCTTGGGCACCTCGAACCCCGCCGCGGCGATCAGGTCGCACAGCATGACCAACAAACGGTAGACGCTCAGCAGCACTTCCGGCGAACGACTGATATGCCCGCCGTCGGGCAGGATCTGACGGGCGAGTTCGACTTCCAGCCGCTGCAGGCCCGCCCCCAGCCGGGTGGAGCAGTCTTCCAGACAGATGCCCGACATCGCCAACGCCACGGCCGCCTCGATCCGGCCGATGCCGTCGGGCGCTTCGTGGGCGGTACGCGCCAGCATCTTCGATTGTTCGCGTAAGGAGACGAACAGCTTCGAACGCCACATCAGATCGGAGTTCAGCACGACGAACCGGCCGTGGGCGAAAACGTGAATCAGCCGCCGCGCCATGACCTGCGGCAGCCACGACGGCTCGCGATAGCGCGGATTGCGCTTGACCCATTGGGCGATCAGATTGGTAGCCAAAAGCCGTGCCGCATCGCCCCCGGCCATCGACAACGGCGGCAGCCAAGTAAAGCCTTCGAGGGCCTCCTGCCATTCGTGCGAAGGCGGCTTAAGGTCGAATACCGAACCTTCCTTGACCGTTACGGTCTCGCCCTCGAAACGGAACCGGCCGCGCAACAGCGCATCGGCGTCTTCCAGCCGACGCGGCAACGCATCGTGCGGCGGAATGGCGATGCGGTCGCACAATTGCCCCTTGAGCAGCCTGCGATAGAACCAGCACCGGCGCCGCCAGCGGCGAAAGCCGCCGCTCCAACGCCTCAGCGAAACCTGCAGCGCCTCCCAGACCAGCGCGGCGGGCGCTCGCGGACGTTTGAGCCTGCCCGTCGCCATAGCCCCTACCCCCTGAGCGCCTTGATGGCTTCGGCATAGGTTCCCGGCCCGCCGCCGAATACCGCCGTTCCCGCCACCAAATGATCGGCCCCCGCCGCGATGACCCGCCTGGCCGTCTGCGGTACGATCCCGCCGTCGACCTCCAAGGCGATGTCGCGGCCGGTCTCCCGGATCAACGCGGCAACCTGTCCGATTTTTTTCAACTGGCTGGGAATGAACTTCTGCCCCCCGAAACCGGGATTGACGGTCATCACCAGCACCAGATCGATCATATCCAGCACTGGCTCGATTGCACTCGCGGGGGTTGCGGGACTTAACGCCACACCCGCACGTTTGCCTTGGGCATGTATCACTTGCAAGGTGCGATGCAAGTGCGGCCCGGCTTCCGCATGCACCGTCAGAATATCGGCGCCGGCGGCGGCGAATTCCTTGATGTAGGGATCGGCCGGGGCGATCATCAGATGCACATCGAGAAGGATTTTTACGCGGTTTCTCAATGCCTTGACCACAGGCGGGCCAATCGTGATGTTGGGCACGAAATGGCCGTCCATGACGTCGACATGGATCAGATCGGCTCCGGCTTTTTCCACCGCCTCGATCTCTTCGCCGAGACGCGAAAAATCGGCCGCCAGAATGGATGGTGCGATACGAACATGGGACATGGGACGATACTAGCTCACTATGCGCGAAAAGGAACCGCAGCCGAACAAAGAATCACGCGCCGGCTTTGATCAAACGATCGATCATGATGTCATGAGGGATTCGCATTTCGCCGACAAGCGGCGTGCAAGCGTTCCACGTTCCGTCAACAACAAAGCGAACGGCGCGATCCAGACGATGCGCGACTGGTAGCGGTCGTGCGGACCGGAGAACATGCCGCAGACCAGTGCATTGCCGATCAGCGCCAGAAAGACGAAAGCCGGCAGCGTCGCCCGGCTCCACTGCCGTCGCTGGCATGCCGTCCGCAGCACCGCCGCCAGCCAGATCAGCGAACCGAGGATCAACGGCACCTGCACCACGTTGATGCCGTCGAAACGGATCAGCCCGTCCTGTTGGCGGGCATTGAGATAGGCCCGGACCTGCTGCGGCATATAATGGGCAAAACCGGAATTGAGCACCCATTCGCATGGCGTGATGCCGTCGCCGGTGCGCACCATGAAGAACTGGCGCAACGACCCCCACAGGCCACTGGCGAAGATGCCGACCGGATAGCGCTTGAGACTTTCCTTCACCAGCAACGAGTATTCATCCACCGGGCCGTAGAACCGGCCGAGCTTGTTGAACGGCGTATACGGCCCCCATAGGAAGTTGTCGGCCGATCCTTTCAGCCAGGGCCGGAACCGGCACAACCGGATGGGATGAGTCGGACAGATCTGATCCAGCGTTTTTTGGGCGATGCCATCGCCGATCAGCTTGGCGGTGAAAAACACCGGGCCGGACCGGCCGATGAAATATTTGTGGGCCAACGCGTGATTCGCCGCCACGACCAGGCCGAGACCGAGCGCAAAACTCAAGGCGGGAGCGATCAGATTGGGGCGCGGAAGCTTAGTCTTTCGCCGCAGCAGAAACGCCGCCAACCTCAAATTCGCCAACACCAGAATCAGTCCGGCACAGAGACCGAGATGCGACGGATGGCTGCCGACGGCAAATCCGCCGATGGCGATCAACAATACGGCCCGCATCCAACCGACCCGGCGCAGGCAAAACGCCAGCAGATAGACGACCAGGGCCACAACCGCCGTAAGAAAATCCGGCTCGATCTGGCCGGAGACCCAAGAGACACCGGTAAACAGCGACAGCGCAACGCCGATCCCGAGCAGCGCCCACAGGCTGGTGTGGGGACGCACCGCGCGGGCGAATTCGGTGATTACGAAGGCGGCGATCAGACATTGCACGCCTGCCGCCAGCCACAGGCTCTGCCGCCCGCCGGCGTAATGCAGAAACAGCGAATAGACCGGCGAGCGTTCCGGCACGAATACCTTGCCGAAGCCTTGCAAAATATAGGCGCCGGTATCGAAAAACAGCAGTGGAAAACCGTTCCA
Organism: Alphaproteobacteria bacterium UBA1303; assembly: GCA_002307315.1. Lineage (GTDB taxonomy): Bacteria > Pseudomonadota > Alphaproteobacteria > Micropepsales > Micropepsaceae > Rhizomicrobium. The sequence continues at coordinate 45,124 of DBTZ01000058.1, read as the reverse complement.
CAGCGCAGCATGCAGCAAAACCGGAAACAGCAGCAGAATGGCGGCCAATTCGGCCGACGGACGGTTCAACTGCGCTTCGGGCGACCGAAAGCGAACGAAAAGACGCATTACCCACGCGCCGGGGCTTGTCGCCCTTGCCTGCAAATCGCTCATGCCAGTGATAAAAACATCCTTCCCGAAATGGAGAATGCCGCATGGCGGCGCCGATGGCAATCGAGCGCTGTTGACTTGCGGGCGCGCGAACTTACACTTAAGGCGAGTTGCCGAAAAACGGCATTGCATGAGGACATTCATGGCGGATACCCCGCACCCGGCGCGTCGCCGCCCGCTTTCGCCCTTCCTGACCGTCTTCCGCTGGCCGATCACTATGGCGACGTCGATCGCCCACCGTGCCACCGGCGTCGGACTGGCCGGCGGCGCCGCGGTTGTGGTGTGGTGGCTGTTCGCCGTCTCGCACGGCCCCGAGACCTACCACGAGTTTTATCTGGCGGCGGCTTCGCCGGTCGGGCAGTTCTTTCTGTACGGCTTCGCCTGGGCGCTGGCCTATCACTTTTTCAACGGCATCCGTCATCTGGCCTGGGACTTCGGTTTCGGCTTCGCCAGGAAAGACGCCGACATCACCGGCATGATCGTGATCGCGCTGTCGCTGCTGACCGTCGCCGGCATCTATGCCCTGATCCATTTCGGCATCGCCGGCTATTTCGGCGTTCGCCAAGGCATCGAGGGATAACGCCATGAGTATGGAAACGCCGCTGAGGAAAGTCCGGGGCATGGGCTCGGCGCATACCGGCGCCAGCCATTTCATCTATCAGCGGGTCACCGCCGCCGCACTGGTTCCGCTTACCCTGTGGTTCGCGGTCTCGGTTATCGGTCTGGTCGGGGTCGGCGAAGTCGACGCGATGATGTTCCTTTCGCTGCCGATGCACGCCATCCTGATGGGATTGTTCGTGCTGACCCTGCTCTATCACCTCGCACTCGGCCTGCAGGAGGTGATCATCGATTACGTCCCGCACCAAATCTTCAAGTTCCTGCTGATCTTCGCCGTCTACGGCTTTGCCGTGATCGCCGCCTTCTTCTGCCTGTTCGCACTGGCCAGCATTGCAATCGCCTGAATCGGCCATCGTTTGAATTGGATTTCCCCATGCACGCCTATACCGTCATCGACCACAGCTTCGACGTCGTCGTCGTCGGCGCCGGCGGCGCAGGGCTTCGCGCCACGCTGGAATGCGCCCGTCAGGGGCTCAAAACCGCCTGCGTCACCAAGGTGTTTCCCACCCGCAGCCACACCGTGGCGGCACAAGGGGGCGTTGCCGCCGCGCTGGGCAATATGGGCGAGGACGACTGGCGCTGGCACATGTACGACACCGTTAAAGGCTCGGACTGGCTGGGCGATCAGGACGCCATCGAATTCTTGTGCAAGAACGCGCCGCAGGCGGTCTACGAATTGGAGCATTTCGGTCTGCCGTTTTCGCGCACCGAGGATGGGCACATCTATCAGCGTGCCTTCGGCGGCATGACCAGCAACTACGGCGAAGGCGCGGTGCAGCGCACCTGTGCCGCCGCCGACCGCACCGGTCACGCCATGCTGCACACGCTCTACGGCCAGTGCCTCAAGCACAAGGTCAACTTCTTCGTCGAATACTTCGCGCTCGATTTGATCGTGCATGACGGCGCGGTGCGCGGGGTGATGGCCTGGAAGCTCGAAGACGGCACCATCCACCGCTTCCGCGCCCACAAAGTTATCCTGGCAACGGGCGGATACGGACGCATCTATTTTTCCTGCACCGGGGCACACACCCAGACCGGCGACGGCGGCGGCATGGTCTTGCGCGCCGGCCTGCCCTTGCAGGACATGGAGTTCGTGCAATTCCACCCCACCGGCATCTATGGCGTCGGCACGTTGATCACCGAGGGCGTGCGCGGCGAAGGCGGCTTTTTGACCAATGCCGAGGGCGAGCGTTTCATGGAGCGCTATGCGCCGCATGCCAAGGATCTGGCGTCGCGCGACGTGGTCAGCCGCGCCATCACGCTTGAGATCCGCGAAGGGCGCGGCTGCGGCCCGTCGAAAGACTTCGTCAACCTGCATCTGGCGCATCTGGACCCGGCGATCATCCGCGAGCGCCTGCCCGGCATTGCCGAAAGCGCCCGCATCTTCGCCGGCGTCGACGTCGCCAAGGATCCGATCCCGGTGCAGCCGACGGTACACTACAACATGGGCGGCATCCCCACTAACCATTGGGGCGAAGCGCTGACACTGAAGGAAGGCAATCCCGACGCCGTAATTCCCGGCCTGATGGCGGTCGGCGAAGGGGCTTGCGTATCGGTGCATGGCGCCAACCGGTTGGGATCGAATTCGCTGATCGACCTGGTGGTGTTCGGCAAGGCGGCGGGCATGCAGGCGGCCAAGTCGCTCGGCGGCTACGACCTGCCCCAGCCCGACCTGCCCAAGGACGCCGGCGACGAGGCGCTCTATCGCTTCGACCGTTTGCGCAAATCGAAAGGCGGCACGCCGGTGGCGCAGATGCGCCTCGCCATGCAGAAGGCGATGCAGGAAGACGCCGCAGTGTTCCGCACCGAGAAGACGCTTTCCGCCGGCAAGGCGCGAATTGCCGAGATCTACGCCGGCATCCACGACATCGGCATATCCGACCGCTCGCTGATCTGGAATTCCGATCTGGTCGAGGCGCTGGAGTATACCAACCTGATCGCCCAGGCGGCGGTGACCATTGCCTCGGCGCTCAACCGCACCGAAAGCCGCGGCGCCCACGCCCGCGAAGACTTCCCCGCCCGCGACGACAAGAGCTGGATGAAACACACACTGTCGTGGTTCAATTCCGACAGCGGCGAAGTCTGGCTCGGCGACCGGCCGGTGCACGATTACACCCTTACCGACGATGCCAAATATATCCCGCCCAAGGTGCGGACATATTGAGACGCCGGTAAAATCCGGGAATTGCAGCCGTTTTTTTCGTTCAGCCTGCGTTCAGGCGGACGCGTGCATCCTCGTCCTCGGATTTCGAAACGCGTTCCGGCAAAGGAGTGCAAAAGATGAAAAAAGTTATATTGGCGGTTTCCGCGCTGTTTCTGGTGTTCGGCGCAGCCGTCGCCGCGGGCAAACCGGCGGCGAAACAGACCGCGGAGCCGCAGCGCGATCCCTACGGCTACTACAGCGAACAAGACCGTGACGGGTATTACGACCGCGAAGGGAACTACATCCGGTATTCGGATGCCAAGCCCGACAGCGAAGGATATACAACCTTCAATCCGCCGCCGGACACCGTCTATCGCTCGGGCGATTACGAAGAAAACTGCCGCAAAGGCAATGCCGCTGCCGGTACCTTCTTCGGCGCCCTTGCCGGCGGGCTGATCGGCGGAGCGGCGTCGAGCGGCGGGCACGGCCCCTTCCACCACGGCCCCGATGCCGGCGCGGTGATCGGTGGCGTCATCCTCGGCGGTATGCTCGGCAACGCCGTAACCCGCGACATCCCCTGCGACGACCACAAAGAAGCCTTCGGCACTTACGCCAGCGGCCTCAACGGCAGGATCGGTATGGCGTATCAATGGAACAACCCGCATACCGGCGATTACGGTTCGTTTACGCCCCAGCGCGAATTCCGCCGCGGCGGCCAGATCTGCCGGTCGTTCAGCGAAACCACCTACATCAACGGCCGCCGCTACGACCGCAGCGGCTACGCCTGCCGGTCGAACGACGGCAATTGGCGGTTCGACTGACAAAAGCCGCCGTTTTACCCCGCCTGCGCCATATGGCTAATTGATTTTGGCCAGAAGTTTGGGGGGCAGGCGCAGCGCGTACAGCGCCGTCAGTAACGGCCGCGGTTTCGCCACCGGCCGCGTCTGAGTCTGGCAGACCGCCCGTGCCCGCAAGATCACCAGCCGACCCGCCCCGATGCGACGCGCCATATCGGCATCGCACATCGCCACCTCGCGATAGCCGCCGAGCTGGTCGTAGAACGTACGGGGGATCAGAAGTCCCTGCTCGCCGAACGGCAGCTTGAGCAACGTCGAACGCAGCGCCGCATAGGTTTCCGACCGCCGCGATGCCGGATCGAATTCCTCAAGCGCAAAATGAAAAGCGGCGGCGAACGGTTTGGCAAAACCGACATGCGACATGAAAGTTCCCGCCTCAACGTCCCAGCCCGGCGACAACGCGATCTCGGGATAGAGGAACAAAATCCAATCGCCGCGGGCGCAGGCCGCCCCCGCCTGAAGCTGCGACACCCGGCTGCTGCCGCCGTGGGCGATCCGGGCGCCTGCGGCATCGGCGATGATCAGGGTATCGTCGGTCGAGCCGCCGTCGGCGACGATGACTTCGCGCACCACGCCATGCACCGTTGCCGCGATCAGGCTGTCGAAACAGCGCGGCAAGGTTTCCTGTGCATTGAGGCAAGGCACGACGACGCTTATCATTTAGGCAATATGACGGAAATATGGCATGTTAGTAGTATGCGTCCTGTCGCATGAGACAATTCATCCATTATTGCCGATGTCGCCGGCCACGACTTGAACTCAACCGTTTCGTTCCTGCTGTGTTCCGACTGCATCCAGATATGCCCGAGGCTGCATCGACAGAACGACGGGCAAACTGGGAGACTGAATTATGCATTTCGACCCCGATCTGATTGTTATCTTCGCCGGCATAACGGCGATCGTTTTCGTTGTTGGCCTCTTCGGTTACCTCAACCGCAAGAACCGGCAAAGCCTGATCGAAAAGCTAATCGACAAGGGCCAGCCGCTTTCGCCGGATATCCTCGCCGGCTTGGCAAACGGCAGGCATCAATACACCGGAGGCATCGGCGGTGCGGTTTCCCTGATCCTTTCCGGCATAGCGTTGAGCGCTTTCCTCTGGGCAATGACCGGTTACGGCGTACCGTCGTTCCTGCCATTCGTCGGTCTGTTTCCGATCGCCGCCGGACTGGCACGGCTGATCGGACTGATCTTCGACAAGCGCAAGGACCAGTAGGCGGTCACACCGATGGACGAGAGCGAAATGCTGGCGCGAGAGGCTGCTGCGGGAAGTTCCGCCGCCTTCGCCGCGCTGGTGCGCAAACATCAGTCGGCTTTGCGCGGGTTTCTGATGCGGATGACCCGCGGCAACGCCGCCTTGGCCGACGATCTGGCCCAGGAGACCTTCCTTGAGGCCTTCCGCAAGATCGGCCAATTCGGCAAAGGCACGTTTTTCGGCTGGCTGTGCGCCATCGGGTATTCGCGCTACTTGATGGAAGCGCGCAAGAAAAAACTGGAACCGCTTGACGACGAAGCGGAATCCGGGGTTGCCGACGACCGGACGCCGGCGGTGGACGACTCGGCGATCGCCCGCATCGACCTGGAGAAGGCAATGGCCATGCTGCACCCGGCTCAGCGCGCCGCCCTCACCCTCTGCTTTGCCCTGGGCATGACCAACGAAGAAGCCGCGGCGGCGATGAACGTGCCGCTCGGCACCTTGAAATCCCATGTTAATCGTGGGCGCGAAAAACTGATCCATCTTCTGCCGTCCTGGCGTATAAAGGAGGCGACATGATCGACGACCTGAACACTTTGCTCGGTGCCCCTCTGCCCGAAATCGCCGACCGCGGCTTTTCGGCCAAGGTGATGGTGCGGATCGAGAAGGCGCAGCGCCGCGATGCGATGTTCACCTTCGGCGTCCTCGGCTTGACTGCGCTTGCCGCGATGCCTTTTCTGCCCATCGTCAAGACGGTCGATGCCCTGGTCCCGACGCTCGTCGGCTTGGCGCTCCAGCCCGGCCTTTACATCGCCGCAGCGGCGATCGCTCTGACGCTGTTGGCCGACAGAGAACTGTTCCAGAACTGATGTCCTACCGTCCGATACGATAGAGCCGGAACGGCGCGCTGGCGCCGACCGGCGTCAGTCCGGCGCTGGACGGCATCGCTATCGCGCAAGACGTATCCACCAGAACGAGATAGTCGTAATGCCGCCGCCAGCCGCGCGGATAAAACCTCCGGATCGCCGCCGGTTGCGCCCGTACGTTACCGGCCTCGTTCGCATCGCCCGCCGCCAGCAGTTCCCAGGGGATGATGCCGGCATTGGGCGAGGCTAAGCCGCGCACCGCCGCCGCCGGCTCGATAGTCTGCATGTTGGGATCGGCGAAGATCGTCGAGACGAAAGCCGCGCGGTCCATCGCCAGCAGCGTCGGCACATGCTCGTCGAAGGGTTGCCAGCGATGCCGCAAGCAATGCGGCTGCTCCGGCACCGAAACGGTGAGCAGCTTGGCACCGGGCGAGACCCCAAGAGTCATGGCACGGAAGCCGGCGATTTCGGAATCGTGGCTGCGCCAGTCCGGCAGGACCAGACCGATCCGCGCCGCCACCGACACACAGACCGCCGCCGTCAGTATCTTCGCACGATCATGCGGAAATTGCAGCGAAGCGACCAGCAGCAGGGCAGGCAGTAGCGCCAATCGCTGACTGATGCCCGAGGCGTTACCGATTTGGTTCGGCAGCGCCAGCACCGTGACCAGCCAGACGACCAGCGGCACGGCGAGCAGCGGATGGAGACGGCCGCCGAAGCGCCAGACCGCCAGCGCTCCGCCCCACAACAGCAGCGCGCCGACGATGTCGGCGGCGGCGTTGCCGGAGAACGTCGGCGCCACCGGCAGCGACAGCTTGCTCAACGCCACAAACGAGACGGTGCCGGAATCGGCGCCGGACATGGTGGGATGCAACAGCGCCATGACCGCGAACAGCATCGCCGGAACGACGAAACCGGCCGCAGCAACCGCCGACCGGCGGATGTCGAACCGCCGGCCACTCGTCCCATGCAGCGCCAGAACGGTGAGTGCCAACGCCGCCGCAGCAGCGATGTGAAACAACAGCGTCAGACCGGCAAGCAGGTTGAACGCGACAAGCCGGCCCGGGGTGATGCGGGTGCGCCAGCGCAGCCACAGCCCGGCGGCGAACAAGGCCAGCGTCACGCCGAGCATGAAGCCCAGAAACCCCGAGGTCAGCGGCAGGTTGTAGAATGCCGCCGCCGCCAGCAGCAGCGGATCCTGGGTACGGGCGAAAAGGCCGCGATGAAAGAACCAGACCGCCCCGGCCAGTCCCGCCACGCACAGCGCCCACACCGCCTTCATGACGATTTCCAGCGGCAGCACCGCGGCCAGCGGAAGCGCGACGATCTCAAAACCGAGGTTGGCGGACAGCCGCCAATGCACCGTATAGAAATGATGGATCGGTGCGCCGTCGGGTGCGGTCAGCACGAACAGCCGCGCCATGTGGTTGAGACAGTCGGCGCAGAGCGGATAGCGCGCCAGCAGCACCGGTAGCATCGAAACCGCGGCCAGCGCGAAGAACACAAAATCCGTTCCGCTCAAGCCCCTCCGGGAGAGGAATTGCAAAACATTCACCCGTATCGCTACCACCGTCGCCTATAATAGTGGCTTGCCGTTTGCCAATTCCTAACGCTACGCCTTGCGAAAGAATACGTTACCGGACGAAAGCCCGGCTTGCCAAAACGGCGCGGATATGGCTTCCCTTAACTTAAAGCAAGAGGTGAACGATGCGCACTATTGCCCTACCGCGGATTGAAGGAACGTTTCGGCGTGTCGGTGCCGTTCTGGCCGGAACCGCAATCCTGACACTGTCATCATACATTCAGGTGCCGATGTTCCCGGTGCCGATGACCATGCAGACCCTGGCGGTAACGCTGTGCGGCGCCCTGCTCGGGCGGCGGCTAGGCACGGCTACCGTGCTGGCCTGGCTGGCGGCGGCCTTGGCCGGCCTGCCGGTGCTGGCGGGCGATCATATCACCGGCCCGGCCGTCTTCGCCGGCCCCACCGCCGGGTATCTCGCTTCCTTCCCCTTGGCCGCCGCACTGACCGGATGGCTGGCCGGGCGAGGCTGGAACCGGCATTTGGGCACAGCCTTCGCCTCCATGCTGGCCGGCAATGCGCTGATCTTGGCGCTGGGCTGGGCGTGGCTGGCCGGAACCGCCGGACCGCTGGCGGCGTTTACGTTCGGCGTGATGCCGTTCGCGTTCGGCGGACTGGTCAAGGCCGGCATCGGCGCGGCAACGGTGAAGCTGATCGGCAGATGAGCATCAGGCTCCGCCCGCATCATCTTCTGTGCATGCTGGCCTATTCCGGCAAAGGCTACACCGACGCCTTCGTCGCCAACTACGACACCGTGATGGCGCGGCTGAACGGCCGGGAAGAAATCCGCATCGTCTCCGGCCCCGACGATATTTGTACAGCTCTACTCGGAGCGGTTTCAGGAAAAGTGGAAACCGGTTTTCCGTCCGAAACCGCGACCAAACCAGAAACCAGCGAGCCGGACTGCCATTGCCATAACCAGAGCATCCTGGCGCGCGACGCCGATGCCGCCGCCGAGGTTTCGAAGCGGCTCGGCCGCCCCATCGCCGAGGGCGAAACCCTGGTGGTGGATCATGCCACGCTGGCGATCTTGCGCGCCGGGTTCAAGGATGGTTCCATTCGAACGGCGTGCGGTGCCTATGAAAGCAGTGCGGCGTGCGAATGGCACGCGCTGTGTTCCGAAATCGCCGCCCACGGATTTCGCAGCGCCAAACTATCGCCGCCCCGCCATGACGAATGATGCGACAACGCCCGGCATTGCTATCCTGATCCCGCCGCGCATTTTCATGCTGTGCCTGATCGGCGGCATTGCGGCGGAATGCCTGCTGCCGTCGTTGGCGCCCTTTGCCGCTATTCCCTGGCCGGCGCGGATCATCGCCGGCATCGGTATCGCTATCGCCGGCTTTGCCCTTATGGGCTTGGCACATCGCACCATCACGAAGGCCGGCACGCCGATCAACACCAACCGGCCGGCCGCAACGCTGCTGACCACCGGCGTATTCCGCTTCAGTCGCAACCCGATCTATGTCGGGTTCGTCGCCATCCTTGCCGGCTTGGGTGCGGCGGCGAACGGCCCTTGGATGCTGCTGTCGGCGTTTTTCATGTTTCTCTATCTCGACCGCTTCGTCATCGCGCGCGAGGAGCGCCACTTGCGCACCCGCTTCGGCGCGGCGTACGACGAATACCGCAACAGAACGCGGCGCTGGTTGTAGATGCCCGATTATGCCTTTGAGACCCAAGCGGCCCTGCGCTTCGGGCCGCTGATCACCGGTATCGACGAAGCCGGGCGCGGCCCCTTAGCCGGGCCGGTAATCGCCGCGGCGGTGATCTTGAACCCGGCCGACATTCCCGACGGCATCGACGATTCCAAGAAGGTGCCCGAAGCCAGGCGCGAAAAACTGTTCGACCGGATCATGGCCTGCGCGGTTGCCGTCGGCGTCGGATCGGCCAACGTCGAAGAAATCGAAGAAATCAACATCCTGCAGGCGACCTTTCTCGCCATGCGCCGGGCGGCCGAGGCACTCGATCCGCCGGCCGCCTACGCCCTGATCGACGGGCGCGATGCCCCGCCGCTGCCCTGCCCGGCCGAAGCGATCATCAAGGGCGACGGCAAGGCCCTTTCCATCGCCGCCGCCTCGATTATCGCCAAGGTGACGCGAGACCGGATCATGCGCGCGCTAGCCGCCGAATACCCCGGTTACGGCTGGGAAAAGAACAAGGGCTACGGCTCCAAAATGCACATGGATGCGATTTTGCGTCTGGGCATCACCCCCCACCACCGCCGCGCCTTCATTCATCCACACAACATCTAGTGGGTGTGAATCCATTGGGACTCAAATTGAATCCCCTCTAACACTTTGATTCACAAGACTCTTGACGAACCGATGCGGACGAATCACAGTCCCGCCCGTCTGTTGATAACCTTAATTCTTAACCAAGCGCGAACCTCGCGCAACGTGAGCGGGCCATGTCGAATATTACCCTGGAAGACGCCGTCGATCGGATCATCGAAGGCGATTGCATCGAGCGGATGCGCGAGCTGCCGGAAAATTCGGTCGATCTGATCTTCGCCGATCCGCCCTACAACCTGCAGCTCAAGAACGAGTTGCACCGCCCCGACCAGTCGAAGGTCGATGCGGTCGACGATGCGTGGGACAAGTTCGACAGCTTTCGCACGTACGACGACTTCACCCGCGCCTGGCTGACCGAGGCACGCCGGGTGCTAAAGGATAGCGGCTCGCTGTGGGTGATCGGCTCGTACCACAACATTTTCCGGGTCGGATCGGCCTTGCAGGATCTCGGCTTCTGGATGCTCAACGACGTGATCTGGCACAAGAACAACCCGATGCCGAACTTCCGCGGCCGGAGGTTCACCAACGCCCACGAGACGCTGATCTGGTGCTCCAAGGGCGAAACCTGCAAATACACCTTCAATTACGAGGCGATGAAGGCGCTGAACGACGAAGTTCAGATGCGCTCCGATTGGACGCTGCCGATCTGTTCGGGCGGCGAACGGCTGAAGAACGAGGACGGCGAGAAGGCCCATTCCACCCAGAAGCCGGAAAGCCTGCTCTATCGCGTCATTCTTTCCTCGACCAAGCCCGACGACATCGTGCTCGACCCCTTCTTCGGTTCCGGCACAACCGGCGCGGTGGCGCGCAAACTGGGCCGGCACTTCATCGGCATCGAGCGGCAGCGCGAATATGCGCGCCTCGCCCGCTCGCGCATCGCCGCCATTGCGCCGGGCGAACGCGAGGCGATCGAAACCACCAAATCCAAGCGGGCCGAGCCGCGCATTCCCTTCGGCTGGGTGGTCGAACGCGGCATGCTGCCGCCCGGCACCGTGCTGCAGGGCAACCGCAAGACCCAGCGCGCCAAGGTGCGCGCCGACGGAACGCTAAGCTGCGGCGACGCCACCGGCTCGATCCATCGCATCGGCGCCCATGTGCAGGGGCTGGAAGCCTGCAACGGCTGGACCTTCTGGCAATTCGAACACAACGGAAAACTCATCCCGATCGACGTGCTGCGCCAGCAGTTGCGGGCGGACATGACGCTAGCCGTGGCTTGAATGGCGAACGGACAAAACGAAGAATTCCACGCATAACGGTGGGGAGTGCGGCTTCGGACGATTTTCGTAATTCGACAAAAACGTCTTGGCGCAATCCGAAGCGGCCCCGTCCCATGCAGGCGGGGCCGCTTTTTTATGGCTTCGAACCGGAAAACGGCTTGAGCGCTGATAACCCGGACGGCCGTTTCGTACCGGATTTGTGCGACGAAATTATTGTGTCCGTTCAAAGGCCTAATAACGCTTACATTTTGCGATGGTCGAACAAATGCATGTGGGTCGCCCACCACATTGCGGCCGTAAAGTCTTCCCATTGCGGTCGCAAAGTTTTTCGATCATTCTGCGATCCAACCGGGGAGATAACCCGGAAACAATACACATGGGAGGCGGCGACATGACCGGTGCTTTTAACCGTCGCGGGATATTGAAGATCGGCGGCGCGGCCGTTGCGGCACCGTATTTGTGGTTACCGTCGCGCGCCGAAGAACCGGCGTGGCCAACCCAGACGGTCGCCCCTTTTATCGAGGTCGAGATCGACAGCGGACGCATTCGCGGCGGCCACAGTCGCGGAGCGTTGGCCTTCAAGGGGATACCCTATGCCGGCTCGGTGTCAGGCAAGAACCGCTTCAAGGCGCCGCCGCCGGTGATGCCGTGGACTGGTGTGCGTGATGCCACACGCCTTGGATCCCCGGCACTGCAGGCTCCCGACGGCACCTATGGCGAGCATGAACCCGCGTATGCCGAAGATTGTCTAGTGCTCAATGTCTGGACGCCGGCGGTGAAAGACGACGGCAAGCGTCCGGTGATGTTTTATAGCCATGGCGGCGGCTACGCCTCCGGTTCGGGTGGGCAAAACATCCAGGATGGCGCCCATCTCGCCGCGACCTATGACGTCGTGGTGGTGGCGGTGAACCACCGGCTGGCGATGTTCGGCTTTCTGTATCTCGGTGATCTGGGCGGGGCCGAATACGCCACCTCTGGCAATCAGAGCCTGCTCGACATCGTGGCTGCGTTGCGGTGGGTGAAGCGGAACATCGCCACCTTCGGCGGCGATCCCGATAATGTGATGGCGTTCGGCGAATCCGGCGGCGGGTTCAAGACCAGCATGCTGATGGGGATGCCGTCTGCGCGGGGCTTGTTCCACAAAGCGGCTTTGCAGAGCGGTCCCGGCCTGCGCGCGGCCACCAAGGACGTTGCCACCGAAAATGCGCGGCGGCTTTTGGCAGGCCTGGGCCTTGCGCCGTCCGAGATCGGCAAACTGGCGGAGGCGCCGGCCGACAAGCTGCTGGCGATTCAGCTTGCGGCGCTCAATGGACCGATCGGAAAGCCGTCGAAGGAGTGGCTTTCGACACACACCGGCAACGAGATGATTCCGCTCTGGCGGCGGTTCGAATATCCCGGCAGTTGGGGGCCCGTCGTCGACGGAACCGTGCTGCCCGCCAATCCATTCGACCCCGCGGCGACACCACTCGCCGCCGATGTCCCGCTTCTGCTCGGCAACATGCGTGACGAAGCTGTTTTCTTTATGCGCAACACGCCGCAGTTCTTCGCGCTGAGCGATGCGGCGCTGAGCGCTTATGCGCGCAGCGAGATGGGCGGCGAGGGCGACCGGATCACGGCGCTCTATCGGAAGACCCGGCCCGAGGCGACTCCGTCCGAACGCGGCATTGCCATCCTGACGGCGATGAGTTTTGGCGCCAACACGGCCACGTTGGCCGATCGCAAATCGCGGCAGCCGGCGCCGGTCTACCGCTACCGCTGTGATTCTCAGTCGAACGTTCCGGTCAAGGGCACCGATTGGACTTTGCGGGCTTGTCACGCAAGTGACGTTTCGCTGGTCTTCCTCAATTCCGAGATCCTCGACCTACAAGGCAATGGCCCCGGTGTGACCGACGCTGCCAAGGCGATGTCGAGCTACTTCGCCTCGTTCGCACGCGACGGCGTTCCGGTTGCGTCGGGCCAGCCGGCGTGGCCGCGCTACGACACGACGAGCCGGCCGGTGATGCTGTTGAACGCGCAATGCCGCGTAGCCAACGATCCCGACGGCGAAGAGCGCGCGTACTGGCAATCACTCAGAACGGTGTAGGCCGCGCGCGCTCCCACCGATAACGCCCTTCTTTCTTTTTGCGGAGTATGTTGATGATGGCAAATCTTACGCGACGGACAATGCTGGCGGCTGCCGGCGCAGCCGTGACAATGGGTGCAAAGGCTGGCGCACCACTGACCGCAGGCGAAGTAGTCGAACGCATCAAGGCACATATCGGTGCACCGACGCGTGCAAAAACGGTCGACGGCATCATTGCCGGCGACGCCACAACGCCAGTTACGGGCATCGCCACGACAATGATGGCAACCTTGGCCGTGCTGAAACGTGCCGCCGCCCAGCGTCTGAATCTCATCGTCACGCATGAACCGACCTTCTGGTCGCATCAGGAGGACGTTTCGGTCGTCCAAAACGATCCGCTCTATCACGAGAAACTGGCTTTCATCAAAGACAACAAGCTGGTCAGCTTTCACTTCCACGACCATTGGCACGATCTGATGCCGCGCGATGGCATCTCCGAAGGCCTCATGCGGCAACTTAGCTGGACCAATTTCGTCGACAAAAACGACCCGAGTCTCTTCAACCTTCCGCCGACTTCCGTCGACAAGCTCACGCGCTACTTACGCGACAAACTACACGCCGCCACGATCCGAACGATCGGAAACCCCGATATGCCGGTGCGCAGAGTGGCGGCAGGCTGGGGCTATGCCAGCGGCCTGCCGCCCGCAGAATTCGCCAATAGCGATATCGACGTTCTGATCGTAGGCGAAACATGGGAATGGGGGATGCAGGAGTACTTTGCCGATCTGGTGACATCGGGCCGCAACAAGGCACTAATCATGGTCGGCCATATTAACTCTGAGCAGTGGGGTATGGAGTATTGCGCCGAGTGGCTGCACGGCTTCGTTCCGGAAGTACCTGTGAAATTTCTCGAAATGCCGGAACCTTACTGGACCCCGCATCCTTGAGAGCCGTTCCGCCTAACAGTCGTGCAGTTCAAACTGCGGAATGCGTTACCACGGCCGTGCATCTCGTGGCCACCGGTGCCGATACTGCCGTGATCAGACGTTGACCAGGGCATGTCAGTCTCGACACCACCAATCGCTACGCCCAAACCAGCTTGGAGACGAAGAGCAAAGCACTTGAGCGCGTCAGTATACCGTTTTGGTCGGGCAGATTGTCGGACAGAAGCGATACAGCGGCATGATTTAGTAGCCCGAAGCGCTGCGACCGAAGACTAAATTAATGCAGAGAAAATGACCGATTGAACTCACGGCATAAAAACAACGTAAAACTATCTCCTTACATTACGTCTTTCTGCTGATTGCTGCATATTCTGAAAAATGACAAGCGCGATTCTCACCGCCGCAGTGCATGCCGAGCGCGCGAACGGCTGAAGAACGAGGATGGCGAGAAGGCCCATTCCACCCAGAAGCCGGAAAGCCTGCTCTATCGCGTCATTCTTTCCTCGACCAAGCCCGACGACATCGTGCTCGACCCCTTCTTCGGTTCCGGCACCACCGGCGCGGTGGCGCGCAAACTGGGCCGGCACTTCATCGAGCGAAGGCGAGCCGGAGGGGGGGCATGCATCTGGCATCGTAGAAATGCCCCCCACCCTCGCCCGACCGCCGTCGCTCGGCCGCACATCGGTTTTGCCGCGCCGGATTTGCGCGGCGGGAATCCCGATGGGATCAACGGCCTGATTTCGGCGCGAGCGTCTTGAATTACGCGTCGGCGATAAGAGCTTGACCGTGCGCCGGTTTGCAGATAGCCATTGCGGATGATTTCGAATGGCGCACGACTTCGACTTAGCTGCTCGGTCTTCTGCGGAAGACCGGCCTAGTCCTCTTTTGTTTTCGCCATTCGGAGCCTCCCAAAATGAATAGCCCTGACAGTACCGCACATAATTGTGCGATTATCGATCAATTCACGCGCCAAGCGCAGGATTTCGCAGCCAGCGCGGAACTGCATGCCGATGAAGTCCTTGAGCTGATCGTCGATGCTGCGGCTCTGGATTCGCGCCACCGCGCAATCGATCTTGCCTGCGGTCCCGGTTCGGTTGCCTGTGCGCTGGCCAAGCGCGCGTCGTCTGTCATCGGCCTGGATGCGACGCCCGCAATGCTCGCCCAAGCACAGGCACGAGCCGGCAGCATGAACCTCGCAAATATTGAATGGAAGGAAGGCAGCATTTACGCGACGCCCTATGCGGGCGGCTCGTTTGATGCCGTCACCTGCCGTTTTGCCTTTCACCACCTCGAAGACCCATCGAAAGCTTTCGCGGAAATGGTCCGTTTGGCCGCGCCCGGCGGCCGCGTTGTCCTCTGCGATGGAATAGCGTCGGATGATCCGGAGAAAGCGCGCGCGTTTAACGCGATGGAACGGCGGCGCGATCCGTCGACCGTTGCCTTCCGGACGTTCGGGTATCTGCGCCAGCTCTTCATCGAGAGCGGGTTGGGTGAACCGCATGTCCATATGTTTCAAGTGCCGTATCTGGCCGCCGATCTTGTCAAGGCGTCTTTCCCGGAAGGTGAAGACCGCTCCGGTCTGCTTGCCCTGATTGAGGCCAGCGTCGAAAACGATGCCTTGGGAATGGGTGCGCGCCTGTCTGCCGAAGGCGTGCGGATAGCCTTCCGTTCCGTCGTACTCAGCGCGGTCAAACTCGGTTAGCAACCATATGCTGCGATTGAGACTGGTGCGAAATTCTTGATTTCTGCACCATGCGATACCCCCATTTTTCGCAAATCGCCGCAGTTTATGCGGCAAGGCCTTTTCACCATTTTTGTCATTCCCGGCCGAGCGCGCGCGATAGCAATGCGCGAGGGGAAGGGAAACCAGGACATCGCTTCCGGCCGCGCGTTTGCCGATAGACCTGGATCCCCTTCCCTCGCACGGGCCTAACCGGCCCATGCTCGCCGGGGATGACAGGTTTCCGCATCGGCCATCGGTGCGGACCACGCTCATCCCGCTTATCCCATAGGGCGCAAAACGGTGCGATACTGCCCTGCGTGTCGATCACGGCGTCTGCTCCATGTCTCCATCATCTCTCCATCCGTCGAAGCATTTGTTTCTCCGCCGCCGAAATGTTGCCGCGCCGGCAACCGCCCAGGGGGGAGAGGGATGGCAAACAGTGAAAACAAAGATCAAGGTCTTGTAGTTTGACCATTCACACCACCCCAAGGATAGTGGTGCAAACGCGGGGGGGCGACGTGGCTCTTGACGGTAGCCCTCCATGCGCTGACGGTGCCGGCGGCAATAATCGAAAGACTTCGGATGAAACGCGCCCTGGCAATCCTGCTGCTGACCGCCCTCGCCGCCTGTGCTTCGGCGCCCAAACCGATGAGCTTGGAAGACGGCTTGCGCACCCTGGTCGGCAAGCCGGCCTCGACGGCCGTTGCCGCCTTGGGCAACCCCGACACCATGCGGCCGCAGGGAGCGGTCACCTTGTACCTCTGGACGGCGAAGCAGCCGTCGCTGGCCCCGACGCCGGGCTCGGACAAAATCGGCAAAACCGCCCGGGAAGTCGCCGCCGCGCTGCGTCAAAACCCCAATGCAGTGCCTCAGCCTTCCACCTGCAACGTGACGATGACCATCGCCCGCGGCATCGTCGCATCCGCCCATCTGACCGGCGATCCGGCCAGATGCGGGGCATTCCTGCGGGCGTTCAACCCGCATGGCGAATAATTCCACGCGCGCCGGCCGTTCGAACGCGGGGGGAGGGCGTGCTCTATCTCTTTGTTTTATCGCAACTTTGTGCGCAAAACCGGATTCCACTTTTGCGCCCGTTGCTCTGGGTTATTCTCGCCTTGACATCGTGCCCGCGCTGACTAGTTTACGCGGCTCATACGAACGTTTTTCAGGAGTTTCCTCATGGCGAAGCCCACCACGGCCAAAATCAAGCTCGTAAGCGAGGGCGGCACCGGTTTCTTCTACGTGACCAAGAAGAATACCCGCACCATGACCGAGAAACTCTCCGCGAAGAAATACGACCCGGTACTGCGCAAGCATGTCCTCTTCAAGGAAGGCAAGATCAAATAAGTTAGGCCTTGCCGCCGTTCATAGTTAATTTCCACCGCCCGCGCGCTTCATGGCTCGCGGGCGCGGTTTTGTTTGCCGCGCCGAGGTGTCATGCTCTCGCCAATGAGCATCGAGCGCACCAAGCTGAACTGGAGCGGCTGGGGTTGGGCGGCGCACCGCGTCGACCCGCCGGTCGATGAAGCGGTTTGGTCCTGGCTGGCCGGCGAATTGGGCATGCCGGCGCTGCTCGCCACCCCGGCCCGGCCGTTCGAAGACATCAAGCTGCCGCCTTCGGCGCTTGCCGCCGCCGATTTGCGCATGCTCGCCGCAGCGGTTGGCGCGGAGAACGTTCGCATCACCGACTACGAACGCATTTTCCATGCGCTGGGCCGCGGCGGCGCCGATCTCTTGCGCCTGCGCGCCGGAGAAATTCCGCTGCCGCCCGATGCCGTGATCTATCCGCGCAATGCGCGCGAGGTCATGCTGCTGATCAAGCTGTGCGAAACCTTGGGTATCGCGGTCGTTCCCTTCGGCGGCGGCACCAATCTGACCGGCGGCGTCAACGTGGCGCGAGGAAAGCACAACGCCGCAGTGACCGTCGACATGGCGCTGATGGACCGGATGGTCGAGATCGATCCCGAAGCCGGGCTGATAACGGCGGAAGCCGGCATAACCGGTCCGGAACTCGAAAAAGCGCTGGCGGACAAAGGGCTGATGCTCGGGCACGTTCCTTACTCTTTCGAGTTCTCCACCCTGGGCGGCTGGATCGCCGAGGACAGCGTGAGCTCAAGCGCCGGGCGCGACGGCCGGGTGGGCGATTGGCTGGTCGGCGTCAAGATGGCGACGCCGGAAGGCTGGCTGAAGAATGCGCATCTGGCCATCGGTTCGCGCGGGATGCTGGGCATTATCGTCGAGGCGACCGTGCGTGTCCGTCCGTTGCCGGAAACGCGTCGGGAAAGC
Source organism: Alphaproteobacteria bacterium UBA1303 (assembly GCA_002307315.1). Taxonomy (GTDB): domain Bacteria; phylum Pseudomonadota; class Alphaproteobacteria; order Micropepsales; family Micropepsaceae; genus Rhizomicrobium. Next base: position 27,196 of record DBTZ01000058.1, on the reverse strand, counting down.
GCCTGGTTCTTTCCCAACTTCTCCGCCGCCGCCGCCGCCGCTCGCGCGAGCCTTCGACTCGATGCACACCCGAGTGCTCTGCATCTGTCCGACGCCGAAGCAACCCGCATCGTCGAGACGCTGCGGACATTGACCGCCAAGCCGCCCGCGCGTTCGCATCTGATGAACGTCTTTTCGCCCCCCCCGGTCGTAAAAGCGGGGGCGTGCCAGGTGCTGGCATGCTTCGAGGGAGAAAAATCGCATAGCGATGCGGCACAACACGGCTTTGCCGCCGCGGCCGGCGCTTTGGGCGGATACGAACGGCCGGTCGCGCTTGCCGGCGGCTTTCGCCGGATTCCTCTTGCCGCACCCTACCTGCGCGACGTTCAGCTCGACCGCGGCGTCGGCGTTGCCGTCGTCATGGCCGATGTGCGGTGGCGGCAATTGGAAACCATGCACCGAAACGTCTGCGCCGCACTTGATGCGACGATCCGCCAGACGGTACCGCGCGAAGGCGCCCGCGGCTGCGTTTTCGCCCATATCGTCCATGCGGCGCCGGAAGGCGCGGTGCTGTGTTTCACGGCGATCTATCCGCGCAACCTCGGCCAGGACATTGCCCAAGCCGAAGAAATCGAAGCGGCGGCACGCGCGGCCATCATCGCGGAAACCGGTTCCGATACGCCGCTTCCGGTCTCGATCCGGCGCGCGCTCGATCCCAACGGCGTGCTGAATCCCGGTTTGACTACCGATTGTTAACCGCCATTAGGCGATTATCCGCAAGTCCGCGCTACGATGTGGCGACGGAAAGACTTGGGGAATGGCTATGGTCTTCGTACCCGCGGCACCATTGCTGTGGCGGTTATACCGTCGTTTGGTTCGCACCGAGGTTCATTTCTTCGCACCCGGCACCGCCGGACCGGGCACCGACGTGCTCAAACTCAACAACATGCCGTCTCCGATACCCGGCGTCGCCAACTTGCGCCGCACTACCGTTGCCATCGACTTGAGCCGGGACGAAGACGCTCTGTTTGCCGACATGGAGGCCAGTACTCGCAAGGCGATCCGTCAAGCCGATCGCTGCGGCATACGCGTCGTCGGCATCGACAAACCGACAGAGGCCGATTGGCAAGACTATTTCGCCGCGCACGGCCGTCTGTTGCGGCGCAAGAAAATGGCCGATCCGCCGGCGATGGGTCAGATTCACGAACTGATTACGACCGATCGCTTTGCCATGAGCGCAGCCCACACCGCAGACGATGAAATCCTGTCTTGGCATACCTATATCGTCAGCAACGGCGTTGCCCGGCTTTACGGAACCATGTCAGAAATGGACCCCTCCAAAGGGTCGCAATGGAACAATCTGGTCGGCCGCGCCCACCGACTGCACCATTGGCGTGACATGCTAGACTTCAAGCGCCGTGGTTTGCGGACCTACGATTTCGGCGGCATCTACACCGGAAACGACGATCCCGAACAGCAGAACATCGCCTATTTCAAGGCCAGCTTCGGCGGCACAACTTACGACACCTTCGATGCGGCCCTGCCGGTCAGCGCACGGGGACGCTTTGCGCTTTCTCTGCAATCGCTGATAAAGAGCCTGACCCATATCGAGCAGCCGGATGACGAACCCGTCACGCCGGCGCCCATTCCCGAACGCCGGTCATGAAACTCTATCTGATGCTGCACGGGTTGGGCACGCCGCCGGCGCAGCTTAGCGCCGACGAAAAACGCTATTGGATCGGCGAAGACCGTTTTGCCGCCATCGTCGAACGAATGCGACGAACGCCCGAACGGATTGCCATTACCTTCGACGACGGCAACAAGACCGATGTCGATATTGCACTGCCGATCCTAAAAAACGCTGGGGTGACGGCGCATTTCTTCCCGCTGACCGGACGCATCGGAACACCGGGATACTTGAACGAAGACGATATTCGCACCTTGCACCGGTCAGGCATGATGATCGGTTCGCACGGCTGCCGGCATATCCCGTGGACGACAATTGCGGACGATGCCGTCCTCGAAGACATAAATCGCGCCCGAGACGTGCTGGGAGCGATTGTCGAAAAAAACATCGAAGACGTCGCGATACCGTTCGGTGAGTGCGATTTCCGTGTCGTCCGCATTTTGCGCCGCGCCGGGTTTCGCCGGGTCTTCACCAGCTTTCACGGACCGACGCTGGACGGCGACTGGCTGATCCGCCGCGAATGCGTGACGGCCGATACGCCGGAAGCGACAATCGAAAACTGGATCGGCCGTACATATGGCGCAGGCGATGTCGTCTATTCGTTCCTGCGCGCCGCCAAACATGTCGGTCCGGCCGCGTTGTGGCGCCGGCATTGAAAGTTACGCCAGCCGGTATTCCCGTTCGATACGATACAGGCTGCCGTCCGGCGTCAACTTGCTGGAGAACAAGGCAAAACAGCTAACCGCGAACGGAGCGGCGGCAAACAGCGCATGGTCGGCAAGAAAATCGATCACCGCGCCCTTCGGCGTCCCCTTCAGCCGCGCCAGGGTGACGTGCGGCGAGAACTTGCGCGAATCCGGCGGCAGTCCGATACGTTGCAGCGCGCTTTCGATCTTGCGGTTGAGATGGTGCAGCGGCTCGATACCGACCACTCCGGCCCACAACGAATGGGGTTTATTACCGCCGAATTCACCGACGCCCTTCAGTTCGAGATCGAACGGCAGCGCCTCAATCTGGGCCAGCACATCGTCGATGTCCCGCATCGTCGCGCCGTTCGCCTCGCCGATGAAGCGCAGGGTGAGGTGCAGTTGTTCCGCGTTCTGCCAGCGTGCGCCGGGCACGCCGGCTTGTACCGCCAGCAACGCCGCTTCGACCGGTTCGGGCAGCGCCAGGGCGACAAACAGGCGCATCACCGCCTCCCGAGCCGCCCCAGCGGTAACCGGCGACAGAACAGCAAAACCACGGCCAAATAGGCAGACGTTCCGATAACGAACGCGCACCCCATCGTCGCCAGGGCATGAACGATGCCGCCACGCATCGCCAACGCATCGCCGATGCCGACGCCGTACCAAGCCCCTGCCCCCGCGGCCAGCGCCGCCAGGATCGACGGCAGCAGTGCGCGGGTAAACACCGGCCCGACGGTGAGCAGCTTGCGACCGGTCGCCAATTTCGTCAGCATGGCTACGTTGACCCAGGCCCCCAGTGCGGTGCCGAGTGCGATGCCGGCGGCACCGAAATTCAAGCCCCACACCAGCGCGATTTTCAGCGCGATGTTGACCGCCATCGCCGTCATAGTGGCGATTACCGGGGTTTTGGTGTCGCCGCGGGCATAGAAGGTAGCGGCCACCACTCGCAATAGAACGAAAGCCGGCAGGCCCACACTGTAGGCGGTCAGCGCCGCAGCCGAGGTCAATGCCGCGGCGGCATTGAGATGAAAAGCGCCTCGGTCGAACACCGCGTGGATAATCGGCAAAGGGACAGCTAAGAACACCGCCACGAACGGCAGCGTCATCATCAAGCCGATCACCGCCGCGCGGTTTTGCTCGGCATCGGCGGAGACGCGCTCGCCTTTGGCCAAGAGGTTCGACATCGTCGGTAACAGCACCGTGCCCAACGCTACGCCCAGGACCCCCATCGGCAACTGGTTGATGCGATCGGCGTAATACAGCGCCGTCAGATCGCCGGCGGGTAGAAAGCTGGCGATAACATTGTCGATGAATAGACTGATCTGCACGCTGGCCGAACCGATGGTGGCGGCGCCGAAGGCCAGGAAGAAACCCTTCATCTCTTTGCTTAAGCGCGGCAGACGAATTTTCAGACGGAGGTCGCTTCTAGCCGCCATCCCGACGATAAAAACATATTGCAGCACCCCGGCGCCGAACACGCCCCAGGCCGCGGCGTAGCCGACATTGGGAAAATACTTGGCGCTTAACAGCGCCGCCATCATCGCCACATTGAGGAAAATCGACCACGAGGCGGCGGCGGCAAACTTGCCGATGGCGTTCAGCATCGCCGACAACTGCACTGCCACCACCGTCATGATAAGGTAGGGAAAGGCGATGCGGGCTAGACTGGTGGCCAGTTCCATCTGACCCGGCCGATGGGCGAAGCCCGGCGCCATCACCGCGATGATCCAGCCCATGCAGACCATCGCCACGATCAACAGCACCGCCTGGAACGCCATCTGCCAGGAATAGACCGCATCGGCGAACCGCGCCGCCTCGGCCTCGCCCACCTGCGTACGGGTCTTGGCGTAGCGCGGTAGGAAGGCGGCATCGAACGCGCCCTCGCCGAAAATCGAACGAAAATTGTTGGGCAGCCGGAACGCCACCAGGAAGGCGTCGGAAATCGCCCCCGCCCCCATGATGTAGCTCATCAGGATGTCGCGCATGAAGCCGGTGACGCGCGACAGCGCGGTAAAACCGGAAACGGTGAGAAGGCGCTTGAACATGAAGACAGGTGGGGCTTGAGTTATCCGACGAGGGGCGTTTATCGCCTTCCTGCCCGAACGGCAACAGCCGTACCGCTATATTGCCGCGAAGACTGCGGTTTTTCGTTTGATCGCAACTGGTTGCCTTTCAAACGGCATTATGCCGCCCTATCCGAACCGCGAGACAACGGCCGACCTTCCGGCTCGCCGCGGCCCAAAAGGTCCGGCAACGGCTCGCCCATCACCACGAAGGTCAACGCGACGGAATTCAGACAATAGCGATGGCTGGTGGGCGGCGGTCCGTCGGGAAAGACATGACCGAGATGGGCATCGCAGCGGGCGCAGCGAATTTCCACCCGTCGCATGCCGTGACTGTCGTCTTCGATCGTGCGGATGTGCGCGCGGTCGAGCGGCGCGTAAAAACTCGGCCAGCCGGAGGCAGAATGGAATTTGGTATCCGACTCGAACAGCGGCAGCCCGCATAGACCGCAGACGTAAACTCCATCCTCGGCGTAATCGACGAACCCGCCGCAGAACGGCGGTTCGGTGCCTTGGTTCAGTAGAATGCGCCGCGCTTCGGGCGAAAGCCGCATCGCCAGTGCCGCACGCATGTCCGGCGAAGGCCTGGCGAGATCGAAGAAACGCGATGACCTTTGCGGCATGCGAATACCTCTTTTTTACCCATGCAAAGCGGCGGAGGCGTCCCCCGCCCTCGACCGAACGGTTTACCGGTCAAACCTATCACGGAAATCCGCATAAAACAGCGTGTACCGGCCGGATCGGATCGGCAAGGATTGAAATATGATGGCCCCATTGCCTGTGCGTGATTGAGTTTCGCCCGCTAAAACGTTTCCTAAAAACACAGGTGCATGAACGCCATACCTCTCGATAATGCCAATGCCACGGCTTGTCGTCTCGATCTGCGGACCGGAAACTCGATGTCGCCCACAGGTTTAAATGGCGTCGAACGAAGGCGTTCGAGAAGAAATTCTGCATGCCGTCGTACTCCTGTCGGAAAACAAAGAACCGTTTTTCCGTATCAACTCAACGTCTTATCCAAAACCTTCTGGTACGATGGGTCGGGATGATTTCCCTGCCGTTTTTCATACCGGCAACCTTCAGGTAACCATTGCGCATTAGGCTTGCCGCGAGTGCCAGTTTCAGAGCCCTGCATGCCGCAAGTCTGGACTATCAGCGTCAATGGGCAGATCTACGGCCCCTACGGCGCAAGCGATATGCGCAAATTCGCCGCCGAAGGCAGGCTTTCGGCGCAGTCGCTGATCGCGCGCGAGGGCGAAAGCCTATATCTGCCGGCCGAACGCGACGAAGATCTCGCCCCGCTGTTCCGCACCAAACCGGCACCGGCACGGCCGACCTTCTTTACCGCCGACGGCGACGCCGGACGGGGATTCGGCCGCGCCGAAACCGACGAAAGCAGCGAAAGCAGTCATTTCATCATAGTCGCCGACATGAAGTCGCGTTCGATTTCCGGCCTGGAAGAAGAAATTTTCAGGCTCGGTCATGCCTGCCAGCTGACGCCGCAATCCTGGGTGCTGTCGAGCAACCAGCCGATCAACGCGGTGCGCAGCGCATTGGTGCAGAAGCTCGGAAAGATCGACGTGTTGTTCATCGTCGACGCCAGCAACGACAAATCCGCTTGGTTTAACTACGGCCCCGAAGCCGAAAGCCGCATCCGCCGCATCTGGCAAAAGACGCAGGAACAAGCGCGCGCCTGATTTTTCTACCGCGTCGATATATTTCACCGTACTGTCGCAGAAAAACGATCACGCCTCGCCGTCTTCTTGTTATCCTCCATCCCACGGTGTGATTCTCACGTCGTTTGGGGTGGACCAAAAGTGCGTTTCGGCACGGATTTGATCCTAATCGGTACGGGCTTTTCGCCCAGCCCCTTCCTTCACTCTCGATATGGCGTTGTTTTTTTGACCAGGGAGCATCCATGGCCAAGCGTTCGGCGCGTTACAAAATCCGCGAAGTCGCCTTCGCGGAAAGCGAAAATGTGCATCGTCTATATCCCGCTGGCGGCTGGAATCCGCGCGAAAAGGAAACCCGGGACCGAAAGTACGTAAAAAACATCCGAGCGATGAGTCCGACGCAACAGCAGTTGCTCGACGCGATCGAAGAACGCTCGGTGGTGATTTCCGCAGGGCCCGCCGGCACCGGCAAAACCTATTTGGCGATCGCCAAAGCGGTCGAGGCACTCGAGGCCGGGAAGGTCACCCGCGTGGTGCTGTCGCGTCCGGCGGTCGAGGCCGGCGAAAGCCTAGGCTTTCTTCCCGGCGACTTGCAGGAGAAGCTGGCGCCCTATTTGCGCCCGCTATACGATGCGCTGACCGAGCGGCTCGGCATGAAGCGGCTGAAGGCGCTATTGGCTGAAGGCGTAATCGAAATTGCGCCAGTCGCCTATATGCGCGGGCGAACCTTGAACGACTGCTTCATTGTTATCGACGAGGCGCAAAACTGCACCTACGTCCAGCTCAAGATGCTACTGACCAGACTGGGATGGCGTTCGACGATGGTGCTGACCGGCGATCCCGACCAGACCGATCTCTTGCCCGGCATGTCAGGCCTAAAGGATGTCGCCGCACGGCTGGAGTCGTTGCCGGACATCGCGGTGATCCGTCTCGGCGAAAGCGACATTGTGCGCCATCCGCTGGTCGCCGGTATGCTGACGGTGTTGTAGCGGTGTTATAGCGCGATGCTGACCTGGATCACGAACAGACCGAGCATCAGACTCCAGTAACCGGCAACGATGGCGGCGAACCAGAACGCCATCTTCGAGCAGTCCTTGGCCTTCAGGCTTTTGGCGGCGTTCTCCATCAGCACATTCGGGCCGGCGACCACCATTACGGCAAAATGTACAGCCTTGGCGGCATGGCCTTGCGGCTTTTTTGCCACCATGCGGTAGAAACAAGAGACGATGCCGGAGGCGGTAAAGCCCGCTGCGATTGCGAAAACCAATAAGATGAAATCCCGAACCATGCCCGCCTCCGGTTTTCTTCGGAATTTGCAGGCAACATGCCCGGTTCTAGCCTCGAAATTGTGCCGGGACGGGACGGTTTGACGCCGACGGTATACATGTGTCCGAAAGGCTGCACCTGCACCGTATCGAAATGAAACGCCATACTTACCGAATCGGCGTCGCCGCCAACCGTGCTAGATTGCCGGCACGGTCGATTCAGGATCGGAGTTCGAGCCATGCGTCGCAACGAAGACGAAGTCATCCGCAAACGTTCCGGCTGGTTGATTCCGCTGGGTGTATTCGCTGTGGTTGCCGCGCTGTCGGCGGTGCTGATGATGTATTATCTGGCTCCCGGCGGTTCGGAGCTGTTTCAAGAACAGGTGGCGCCGACCTCAGGGGGGGATACCGTCGCAATCACCGTACGCGGCGTCGTCTTTCGCGTTCCCGCCAACTATCTCCAGTACGAAAGTGCCCGTCGCGCCGGCGCTCGGCGCGAGATGGCGCTATTCGCGCTCCTTCCCGGCCTGACCGGTTGGTCGAACTGGCAGGCAGACGCCTTCGCCGACAATTCAGCCGACTCGAAGGTGGTCTTCATTACCATCCGGGAAGACCGCAACGATCTGACCGAGGGCGACCGGTTGAAACGCGTATACATGAATTACGTGAAAGACCCGCGCGGCGCGCCCGGCCCCTTCGGCCTGAGGCAATACGGTTTCCGCTTCAATTCCGGCTATCGCGACGAGGATCTATTCATCGGTACCGGCACTAACGAGCAGGTGGTGATGCGCTGCGTGCGGCAATCCGACGAAGTTCCGAATCCGAGCTGCCTGCGCGATACTATGATCGCGGGCGACGTAGCACTGTCCTATCGCTTCAAGCGCACGCATCTTGCGGATTGGCGAAACATCGCCGACCGGGTCGATGCGCTGCAGGCCGAATTCCGCAGCAGGAAGTAACGATCACGTCCGGCTCGGCGGCGGATCGGGTAAATCCATTTCCAGAATAGCCATGTTGAAGGCATAGGAGACGTCGCCGTCTTCTTCGTCCTTGAAGATGACGCCGATGAACTCACCGCCGATATGAACTTCAACCGAATCGGTCTGTTTGGGCCGTTCGACTAATGTGATGGTGTCGAGGCGAAAAAGATTCCGCAAATACTTCTCGACCCGCCATATTTCGCTGCGTGTCAAAGTCGACTCCTTTGCAGGGCATGAGTGGAGTGACATGACGCAGAGGGGCGGTCAAGCACCTTTGCCCACCGAACGGGATGATAGAGACGTCAACACGCGAATAGTAATATACTAATAAAAAACTAACATATACAACCGACAATACACATTGTACAGTAATAACAATCAAATACAGCGCGTTTTCTGAGCAAAAAACATCATTTTATTTATAGTTTAAGGTATTGATTAAGCAATATTCCCGGATAAATCGCACGTTACATTATTCTATCTACTTAGAATATGCCGAATGGGGAAACAATGGCAGTATCAATTACTTTAAACGAAGAGAAATGTGCCGGCTGCAACAAATGCATTGCCGAATGCCCGGTTGATGGTGCCAACGTTGCGTATCGGGCGGACGACGGCCGAAACAAAGTCCGCACCAATCCCGACTTATGCATTCTCTGCGGCCATTGCATCGATGTCTGCGACCATCTGGCGCGCGATTACCACGATGATACCGAGCGGTTCTTCGCCGATCTGAGAAGTGGCACGAAAATCTCCGTCGTCGCTGCCCCTGCCGTCCGGTTCAATTTCGACGACTACCGGCGGGTTTTCGGCTTCCTCAAGCGCGCCGGGGTCAACCTGATTTACGACGTCTCGTTAGGTGCCGACATCACTACCTGGGCCTACCTCAAGGCGATCGGCGAGAAAAAACTCAAATCGGTCATCGCCCAGCCTTGTCCGGCTATCGTCTCTTTCATCGAAAAACACAAACCGGAGCTGATCGAATGGCTGGCGCCGGTGCATAGCCCGACGCTGTGTACCGCCGTCTATTTGCGTAAGTATGTCGGGGTGCAAGACAAAATTGCGTTTCTATCCCCATGCCTCGGCAAGGTGCAGGAATTCGAGGATACCGATGAACTGGTGGGATACAACGTCACCTACAAGAAGCTCAAGGAATATGCCGTACGTAACGGTATCCGTTTCGGCGATTATGAGGAACACGATTTCGACGACATCGGCTGCGGTCTCGGTCTGACGTTCTCCCGCCCAGGCGGCCTTCGCGAAAACGTCGACTATCATACCGGCGGCGCGGCGTGGGTGCGGCAGGTCGAAGGCGTCGATCACGCCTACGGCTATCTCAAAGATTACGCCGATCGAGCCAAGAACGGCAAAGAGTTGCCGCTATTGATCGATATTTTGAACTGCGCCCACGGCTGCAATCTCGGTACCGGCACCGGTAAAGACATCAGTATCGACGACGTCGACGTCAAGATGAACGGTCTCAAAGCCGAGCGGCTGCGACAGAAGACGGAACAACGGGACGGCAAAGAAGTCTATCCGTTGTTCGAACAGTTCGACCGGGAACTCGACTTGCGCGATTTCTTGAGAGCCTACCAAGACAAATCGCATCATGCCGAAAAACGTCACGTTTCGGACGAAGAATACGAAAAAGTTTTCGACAGCCTATACAAACGCGACGAACCGAGCCGGAACGTCAACTGTTACGCCTGCGGCTACGGCAACTGCAAACACTTCGCCGCCGCCATTGCCAACGGCGAGAACCACGTCGAAAACTGCATCAACTACAACCGCGCCCAGGCCGAACACGAACACGAGGCAGTGGCGGAAAAGATGCGCGAACTTGGCGACATGCAGCAAATGATTGAAGACATCAACCGGCTCAACCAGGAAAAAGAAGCCAAAGCCGTCGAACTCGAAGGACACGTCCAAGAAATCATTTCCGCAATGGACGAGGTTACGTCCGGCAGCAAAGACGGTGCCTCGGCGATCGCCGCCATCAGCGGGCAGGTCGAAGGCATCCATCACATGGCGACTTCGGTACGTGACAACATCCACGCCGCCGAAACCAAACTGGCCGTATTCGAAAAATCGCGCGAAGACATTATCCACATCGCCAGCCAGACCAACATGCTGGCGCTCAACGCGGCGATCGAGGCCGCGCGTGCCGGCGAAGCCGGACGCGGTTTCGAGGTGGTCGCCAGCGAGGTGAAACATTTGGCCGCGCAGACCCGCGAGTTGGCGGAATCGACTCAAGCCAGCGAAGTCGCCATCCGCGCCGGCAACAAGCAATTGCTGGAGATGGCGCATGCGCTGGAAAAACAGATGAGCAACGTTACCGAACGGGTATCCAGCGTCTCGTCGTTGATCGAGGAAACCACCGCCAAATGTCAGCAGATTTCCAAAACGGCGCAGAATATCGTGGCATAGACGCAACACGATACCGCGGCGGATCGTGCTCATCGCCGGACGGAATCACTCGGTCTTGTCGTCGTCGGCTTCGATGAACTGAACCATATCCTGCGAAGGACGGTCGCAATCCGGGCAGTGGACGACCTTTGCCGGCACGCCGACTGCGGTGCAGTGCGCCGGCACCGACTTCAGCACCACCGAACCGGCACCGATGCGCGAATATTCGCCGATCTCGATGTTGCCGAGCACCTTTGCCCCCATCGACAGCAGTACGCCGCGGCGAACCTTGGGATGGCGGTCGCCGTCTTCCTTGCCGGTGCCGCCGAGCGTCACGTCGTGCAGCATCGATACGTCGTCCTCGACCACTGCAGTCTCGCCGATTACCACCCCGGTGGCATGGTCGATCAAGATGCCGCGGCCGATTTTCGCCGCCGGATGAATGTCGACGTCGAACAGGGTCGACATGCGGCTTTGGAAGAACAGCGCCATGCCGGTGCGCCCCTGCCCCCACAGCCAGTGGGCAATGCGGTAGCATTGCAGCGCGTGGAACCCCTTGAAGAACAGAAAGGCCTCGACATAAGCGTGGCAGGCCGGATCGCGTTCGAACACAGCCGAAAGGTCGGCGCGTACCGCTGCTCCGATATCCGAATCGGCCGTCAGAGCCTCGTCGAAGATCTCGCGAGCGTGCATCTGGTCGATTTCCTCGCCGCCGATCTTCCGGGCCAAATGATAGGACAGCGCGTCTTCCAGCCGGTTGTGGTGTAGGATCGTGGAATGCACGAAACTGGCCAGCGTCGGCTCGCGCGCCGCCAACTCATCGGCTTGGTGGCGCAAATCCGCCCAGATCGGGTCGCACGACGCCATTTTTTCGATCATGATGGCCATAAAGCCCTCCAAGCGTACCAATTTACAGCATTTACGCGGAATTCCAAACGTTCGTCCGGCTGCCCCACTGCGATTTGTTTTTCGTGCTTGTAGCGAAACCGGATCCCCAAATTTCGAGAAGCGCTCTATATTCTTCGTAAATTATAGGCATAGGCTTAACATGGTTATTTCTTCCCCTCCCGCTCTGAACCTGACGGCGCCCGGGATGCTGAACCTGCTGCTCAGCCGCCGCTCGGCCAAAGCCGCCGCGATGTCCGCCCCCGGCCCGTCGCCGGAGGAAATGGAGATCATCCTGAACGCGGCGGCGCGCACGCCCGACCACGGCAAGCTGTTTCCCTGGCGTTTCATCCTGTTCGAGGGCGAATCCCGCACCCGTTTCGGCAAGATGCTGGTCGAAATTCTCAAAGCAAGAGAAACTCTGTCGCCGGAACGCGAAACCCAGGAAATGGGGCGCTTCCTGCGCGCCCCTATCGTTGTCGGCGTGGTCAGCCGCGCCCGCTCGGGCTTGGCGGTTCCCGAATGGGAACAGATACTATCGGCCGGGGCGGCTTGCCAGAATCTGCTGTTGGCCGCTCACGCGCTGGGCTATGTCGGAGCCTGGCTGACCGAGTGGTTTGCCTATGATCCCCCGGTACTGGCGCGAATCGGGCTCGGCCCTACCGAACGGATCGCCGGTTTCGTCTATCTCGGCAAATCGTCTGTACCGCTCGTCGAGCGCCCGCGCCCGGATCCGGCGGAGCTTACGACGCGCTACTGAGCCTCCGAAGTATCTTCTCGCTCGACGGCCGAGGATGACGGAAACGAGACGTGTACCGTGGTGCCCTGGTTAGGCACGCTCTGGATCGACAGCTTACCGCCCATCAGTTCGGTCAACGATTTGACCAGAGACAAGCCAAGGCCGGTGCCATCGCTTTTACGCGCCAGCGGAGAAGCAATCTGCCGGAATGGCTCCAGCGCCAAAGCGATGTTTTCCGGCGCGATGCCTAAGCCGGTGTCGCGGATGCGCAAGGCGATGCCGCCGTCCGAATTGCGCCGCGCCGCCAGTTCGATTTCGCCACCCGGCGGCGTGAACTTAACTGCATTGCTGAGCAAATTGAGCAGAATCTGCTTCAAACGCAGACGGTCAGCTTCGAGATCCGGCAGGTTGGACGGGACCGTTTTAACCAGGGAGAGCCCCTGCGATTTTGCCCGTTCGCGCACCAACCGCAGGCACTCGTCGAACATTTCAGGCAAAAAAATTCTTTCGCGGTTCAGATCGAGGCGACCGGCTTCGGCTTTCGACAAATCGAGAATGTCGTTGATCAGCGCCAAAAGATGCTTGCCCGCCTGCATAATATCGCCGGCATATTCGCCGTAGCGGGGAACCGAATGCGGGCCGAAAAGCTCGCCGGTCAGAATTTCGGAAAAACCGATGATGGCGTTGAGCGGCGTGCGCAGTTCGTGGCTCATCAAAGCCAGAAAATTGCTCTTGGTCTGACTGGCTTCGTGTGCCGCCAGCAGCGCCGTGCGCAATTGCTGTTCCCGCAAGGACAGCAGCGTCAGCTTGGCGCGGACCAACGCTTCGCTGGTGCCAATGCCGAGATAGCGGCCTTCGCGCGTCACCACGAAACACTCGCGCAGGGCATCGACGTGATCGAGCGCGATCATCGCGGCAAGTTCCGCCACCGATACATTTTCGTCGATCAAAAAAGGCCGCGAATTGGCCAGCGCCATAATCGAACGCTTGGCGTAGATTTCCGGAATGTAGCGTTGGGCATATCGCGCCATGAACATAAGGCGGTTGACGATGCCGACGACCCGACCTTCGCCATCGACCACCGCGGCGGCCACCAAGGTATCGTCGGCTAGGAACTGTTCGTAGACATACGCACAGATCGACGTGTTCTCGAAGGCCGTCAGTGGCAAGGCCAAGTCGCCGGCTCGCTCCGCTGCGACGTCATCCTCGACGGCCGCTCCGACGGAACGGCTCTCGCCAAACGAACCCATTCGACTTCCCCGACGCGTTGACGAAGCATTTCATCGTTTCGCAGAAGCGATTGAATGCTGCGGTCCTACACTTTGTCGCCGTTTCGGACAAAAAACGTTTTTTTCGTTTTTCCGAAGCTGCCCGATCGAAAATAGACATCACCGCTTTTTCGCTCGTTAATGCCGTGCTCCGGCAGCGTTCAATAATTGCGAATTTTTTGCGACATGGTTGCCGCGCGTTAAGAGACTTCGGCTGTTTTGCACCATTGCCTAAAATTATATCTTTTACTTTTTACAAACCCCGACCGGCTAGTGTGGTATCTTAACGATCTCGGATGCGCGCCATGAAACCGATTCCTGCAATAGTAAGAAACGGATCGAATGCGGATGCGATGCGACGCGCCCGCGACGAACGCGTCTACGATCTTGCCGAGGAATACGAAGAAACGCTGTCGCCCCAGGGATTGGTCGCATTCATTGGCGAAATGTTCGGTTCGCTCGGCGATCTTTTGACGTTCCGGCGCTGAATCCTATTTAAATTCGGCAATCTTGTGGGTTTGCAGGCTCAGCCGCCATTGCGGATGGGTCAGGCAATAGTCCACGGCGGCACGCATGTGAGCGTGCCGATTCGCCCCGTCCATCGGCTGCAGAAAGAAATGGTCGAAAACCAATTCGGCATACCGTTCCGGCAAAGCGCCCGCTTGCGGATAGACCAGCTTGAGTTCCTGGCCAGAATTCTGCCTTAAGATCGCACCGGCTTTAGGGCTGACGCAGATCCACTCGATGCCTGCCGGCGCCGCCAGCGTACCGTTGGTCTCCAGCGCTATCTCGAAGCCTTCATCGTGCAGTGCCTCAATCAGCGCGTTGTCGAGTTGCAGTAGCGGTTCGCCGCCGGTACAGACGACGTAGGGTTGCGCCTCGCGGTCCTTCGGCCACAGGGCCGCCACCGCTTTTGCCAAACCGTGCGGATCGGCGAAGGAACCGCCGCCCTCGCCGTCGGTGCCCAGGAAGTCGGTGTCGCAGAAGCGGCAAACCGCCCGCACCCGGTCCGCATCGCGCCCGGACCATAAATTGCAGCCAGCAAAACGCAAAAAAACCGCGGCACGTCCGGCGCGGGCGCCCTCGCCCTGCAAGGTGTAGAAGATTTCTTTCACTGCATAGGTCATGACCGACGGTACGTCTCGTAGCCCCTGGCCCGGAGTTGACAGGCCGGACAGACGCCGCAGCCATAGCCCCAATCGTGGCGGTGAGTGCGGTCGCCTTCGTAACAGGTGACGGTTTCCTCTACGATCAAATCGACCAGGGTCTTGCCGCCCAGTTCTTCGGCCAGCCGCCAGGTCGCGGCCTTGTCGAGGTGCATCAGCGGCGTATGAACTTCGATTCTCTGGCCGAGTGCCAAACTCAACGCCTCTGCGGTCGCCGCGATGGTCTTCTCGCGGCAGTCGGGGTAACCGGAATAGTCGGTCTCGCACATGCCGCCGACCAGATCGGATATGCCCCGCCGATATCCGAGGGCCGCCGCGGCGGTCAAGAACAGAACGTTGCGCCCCGGCACGAACGAGGTCGGCAGGCCGTCGGTGCCCATTTCGATCTTCACCGCATCGGTCAACGCGCTGCCGCCGATCTGTTTGAGCACGTCAAGCGTGAGCAGATGATCTTCGCCCAGCTTCGCCGTCCACTCGGGATAGGAGGTACGGAAACCCGCCAGCACGCGAAGCCGCGCCCGAAGTTCGATCGCGTGACGCTGACCGTAGTCGAAACCGAGGGTTTCGACCCGGGCGAAGCGGGTTAAGGCCCAGGCCAGGCAGGTGGTCGAATCCTGGCCGCCGGAAAACAGTACGATGACGCCGTCTTGGTTCATTCGGCCAAAATATCGCGTCCCGGCCGCTTATGCTACTGCCGTTTGCGCGGGAGCCAGAACCCGCTCTGGCGGCAGGTGAATGGCGACCTCGGTGCCGTTGCCGACGACGCTTTCGATCGCCAGTGTGCCGCCGTGCAGCTCGACCAGCGCTTTGGTGATCGACAGACCCAGCCCGGTGCCGCCGAAACGCCGGGCCAACGAGCCGTCGAGTTGGTGGAACGGCTCGAGCGCGGCGGCGATCAGCGACGGCTCCATGCCGATGCCGGTATCGGCGACCGCGATCCGCATACCGCCGTCGGCATCCGCGGTCGCACTGATCTTGATATTTCCGCCCTGCGGGGTGAACTTGAAGGCGTTGGCCAACAGCTTGACCAGACATTGCTGGAACCGATTGGCATCGACGTCGATTTCCGGCGGTGTCGAATCGATCTCGATCGCCACCTCCCGCTTGTCGCCGGTCAACGTCTGGGCGAAAGCCACCGCATCCTGCACCAGCACCCGCACATCACAGGGCTCGCAGGCCAACGCAACCTGCCCACATTCGAGCTTGGAAGCGTCGAGAATGTCGTTGATGATCGCCAACAGCCTGACGCCGCTGACGTGGATGTCATTGGCATAGTCTCGATAGGCCGGCATGTTCGACGGCCCCAACAGTTCGTCCTTGACGATCTCCGAAAAGCCGATGATGGCGTTGAGCGGCGTACGCAATTCGTGGCTCATCGCCGAAAGAAAGGCGGTTTTGGCGCGGTTGGCATCTTCGGCTTCGCGCAAGGCAACACGGATAGTCTGCTCGGCATCGATTTTCGCCGTTACGTCCTCGACCAAGCCTTCGTAGCAGAGAATGCGTCCGTTCCAATCGCGCACTGCCCTGGCATTTTCGGAAATCCAGATGGTCGAACCGTCGCCGCGGCGAATCTCGGAAACGAAATTCGTCACCTGATCGTTGGCGTCCATCAGCGCCTTGAACTCGTCGCGCCGGTTCGCATCGACGTAGAGCTGGCTGGCGATGTCGGTCAACCCGTCGATCAGCGCGGCAGGCGTGGCATACCCGTAGATCTTGGCCAACGCCATATTGACGGAGATATAGCGGCCATCCGGCGTTGTGCGGAAAACCCCCTCGACGGCATTCTCGAAAAAGGCGCGGTAGCTGGTCTCGCGATCGAGTAGGCGCACATCCGAGCGTTCGGCAAGCCATCCGAGTCCGAAGACCGTCATACCGGAAACCGCCACAAGAATACCGGCAGCAGTCAGCATCTCGGCATCGAGGGAGGCATATGCCGCCGCAGCCACCAAGCCGGCAACAAAGCCGCCAAGAAGATAGACTGGGGGATTTTTGCGTTCTACTGCCATTCGGTTCGCCAAAAAAACTTCTCAGGCTTCGCTGCCGGCTTCCGCCGGTATATTCCGCCCTAGGACATTGATGGGGATCCTAAATGGCAAACCTAAACGGCTCGTTGCGCCGGGTGAATTTGTACTATTATTCAACAGTACAACCGTCTGCACACAAACAGTAGCTACGGCGCTTATGTGCAACTTTACGTATGGGTGATCGATTGAAGAAAACACCTCCCCGTGCTTGGCAGCGCATGCTCAGCGGCCGCCGGCTCGACCTTTTGGATCCCTCGCCGCTCGACATCGAAATCGAGGACATCGCCCACGGCCTGGCTAGGGTGGCGCGTTGGAACGGCCAAACGGCCGGCGATCACGCCTTTTCGGTGGCGCAACATTGCGTTCTGGTGGAGGATTTGGCGGCGGCACTGAACCCGAAAATCGGCCGTACAGCGCGCCTGATGGCCTTGCTGCACGATGCACCGGAGTATGTTGTCAGTGACCTCATCAGTCCGTTCAAAGCGGCTGTTGGCTTGGATTACAAGGCGTTCGAGCTAAAACTTCTTGCAGCCATTCATCTTCGCTTTGGCCTGCCGGCAGCCCCCCCGGAAACGATGAGAGTTTTGTTTAAGAAGGCGGATACCCTATCGGCCTATTTCGAGGCAGTTCAACTTGCCGGGTTCTCCGAGGATGAGGCACGAAAAATCTTCGGACTGCCGCCACAGCGCATCGCACCGCCGACGCTGACGCCGCTACCCGCCGCAAAAGCACAGGCGGAGTTCCTCCAGCGTTTTGTAAAGTTATCGGCATAACAACCTGATTGCATAGAAAAAATGTCTCTTATTCTCGTCACCCCGCTTTCCGCCGTCGATCGGGCGATCGCCCAATACCGGCCATCGCATCTGGCGAGCCTGCTGTCGCCCGGCTACATGATCGACACACCGCAATCCATTGTGCCGGCAAACCATTTACGCCTCGCCCTACACGACATTGCTACGCCGGCCGACGGCCAAGTTCTGCCCCAGGCCACGCAGGTGGACGAACTGATCGCTTTCGGACGCGCCTGGGATATGGCCGCACCGATGCTGGTGCATTGCTGGGCCGGGGTCAGCCGCTCGATGGCGGCAGCGTTCATCCTGATGTGCGACCGGGCGGAGGAAGGTGCCGAATTTTCCATCGCCCGCAAGATGCGCGCCCGCGCCCCGCACGCCTCGCCCAACCGGCTTATCGTCCGCTTCGCCGATGCCGCGCTGGACCGCGACGGACGGATGATCCAGGCGTTGGAGGACATCGGGCCGGGAAAATTCGTCGAAGAAGGCGTACCGGTCGAATTTCCGCTCGAAATCATGCTGCGGTGATATGATGCCGTCATGAGCGATGCAGAAGCCCATGTAGTTGCCATCGGCCTTTCGGCGGCCATCGTCTCGGTCACCGAGGAGCGGCCGAGCGTGCTGGTGGTCGCCAACACGAACGGCGAGGAGGACTCCCTGCCCTTCGGTCCGTTTGATCCGATCAACCACCGCACCCTGGAAAGCGGCCTGCGCAGTTGGGTGGGCGAACAAGCCAAGCTCGACCTCGGTTACGTCGAGCAGCTTTACACCTTCGGCGACCGCGGCCGGCACACACTGAAGCCGGGCGAAGGCCCGCGGGTGGTTTCGGTCGGTTATCTGGCGCTGACCCGCCAGTGCGGCGCGCGCGACGCCCCCGATACCAAATGGTGCGACTGGTACCGCTTTTTCCCTTGGGAGGATTGGCGCCAGGAACGACCGGCCATCATCGCGGCGCTGATCGAACCGGCGCTGCACGCCTTCTGCGCGCGGGCAGAAACCCGCAACGCCATCGATCGGCAGTACGACCGGGTGCGGCTGTGCTTCGGCCTCGACGGAATGGCCTGGGACGAAGAAAAGGTCCTTGAACGCTACGAACTGCTGTACGAGGCTGGTCTCTTGCGCGAAAGCGCCCGCGACGGCCGCGCCGACCCGAAAGGTGTGCTGCCGCTCGGGCATGAGATGATGTTCGACCATCGCCGGATTCTGGCCACCGCCATCGCCCGCCTGCGCGGCAAGATGAAATACCGCCCGGTGGTGTTCGAGGTGATGCCGCCGGAATTCACCCTGCTGGAGCTTCAGCGCACCGTCGAGGCGATCACCGGCGTCCGTCTGCACAAGCAGAATTTCCGCCGGCTAGTCGAAGGCCAGGGCCTGGTCGAGGGAATCGGGCGGTTTTCCTCGCCGGCACGCGGCCGTCCTGCCGAGATGTTCCGTTTCCGCCGCGAGGTCTTGCGCGAGCGCCCCTCGCCCGGCGTGCGCCTCGGCATCCGGCGCTGACAAAAAAGAGTATCAACCGCCGGCCCTGATCTCGATGCCGAACACTCGCCCTTTGTTGAGCGGCGAGAAGGTAGGTAGCGCGCCGCCTGAATAACCGAAGGCCGCCGTCGCCGGCAATACGGTATCGCCGCCCCAAGTTGCCGCGTCGGTCAGGTTCTTGCCGTACAGCGCAACGCTCCAGAATTCGGACGGCGCAAAGGTCAGATTGACATCCAGCATATCCGCCGCTGCCAGACGCCCGAGATTGCTGTCGTTGTAATACGCAGCATCGCGGTGATGGAAGCCAACCAGCGCGCGCGCCTCGCCGCCCACCAGCGGTGCCGCATAGGCGAAAGTTATGCCGTAATTCAATGGGGCGAGACGGGGGATACGCAGCCGTTCATCGGCCCGATCGACGATGAGATCGCCGTTCAAATCGGCGGTAACGCGACGATAGCGGCCGTGTACGTAGCCGGCCTCGACCGCGACGGAAAAGCGTTCGCTCACCGCCCAATGCATTTCGATCTCGCCGCCGTAAAGCGTCGCATCGCCGGCGTTGAGCACGATCTGCTGCACGCCGGAGATCGGATCCGCCAGATTGGTGTCGCGCTGCATGTCGGAAATGCGGTTGCGGAACAGCGCCACATTCGCATAGCCGCGGTCAAACCGCTGTTTCCAGCCGACCTCGAACGTGCTCTGGTTTTCGGGATCGTAGCGGCGCGGCGCGATGCTGAGGGTCGACGTGCGGAAATTGATGCCGCCGCCGCGAAAGGCGCGCGACCACGAGGCGTATAGATTGGTCCGGGCATCGGGCAACCATTGCAGGGCGATGCGCGGCGAAAGATCGTCCCACGCCTGAAAAAAAAGGCCATCCGAATAATTCAGCGTGCGGGCATCGAGATCGCCGCCGACGACGCCTTCGCCCGGTACGACGGTAGCGCCGTCGAGATTGTCGGCGGCCCGGCGCACTCGCGAGATATGCGACGTCTTGGCCTCATGGGTATAGCGCAAGCCGGCGCTCAACGTCAGCGCATCGCTTGCATGCCAGTCGATGCTGGCGAACCCGGCGCCGTCGCGGCAGTACCCTTTACCGCCGCCGGTGCGCCGGAAGACCGGCGAGAAATTGCGCTCGTCGATGTAAAGCAGATCCTGCTCGAAATAGTAGATACCGGCCAAGACGTCGAGGGGGCCGAAGCTACCGGCGTAGCGCGTTTCGTCGCTGCGCTGGCTCTCGACATTGAGAACGCGGGTGTGGAAAACGAAGGCTGGCGTCGAATCGATATCCGCCGCCCAGGCGACGGTCACATCGCGCCAACCGGCGATGTTGGTGACGACGCCGTCGCCGAACGGCACATGCCAATTGGTTTCGACGATCGCCTGTCCGTGGCGGTTCCGGGCATAGCCGGGATTGTCGAGAGAAAATTCGCCCCCCCGGCGCGAAAACAGCGCATGGTTCTGCCCTGCCGGGCCGTCGCCGTCGTCGCGGCCATATTCCGCGCGCAAGACGGTTTCGAACGACGATGTCGGCGTAAGGCGCAGGCCGATGCGTACCGCATAGCCGGTATCCGCGCCGAACTTCGCTCCGTCGTGGCGGTTGGTGAACCAGCCGTCGTCGCGCGTTCCCTGTATCGCCAGCCGAACCGCAAGCAGGCCGGGCAGCAGCGGCGCGTTGATTGCCGCCTCGCCGGACAGTTTCGGTCCCGTTTCCACGGTCAACCGTCCATGCGCTTCGAATTCGTCGACGGGCTGACGGGTGCGCAGCAGCACGGCACCGCCGGTGACGTTGCGGCCGTACAACGTGCCTTGCGGTCCGCGCAGAACCTCGATCGCCTCCACATCGAACAGATCGCTCAACGCGCCGGCATTGATGCCGACATAGAGACCGTCGACGAACAAGCCGACCGCCGGATCGACCGACGCGGTAGACGAATTCACCCCGACGCCGCGGATCGAAAAATTGGCGATGCCGCGCGCAGTGCCGACATCCTCGAGTTGGACGTTCGGCATGGCGTAGCTCAAATCCCGCAGGCTTTCGACATTGCGCGCACGAAGCGACGTTTCGCCGAATACGTTCAGCGTGATCGGCAGGTTCTGCGCATAGGCCTCGCCGTGCCGGGCGGCGGTGACGACGACCACTTCTTCCGCTACGCCTCCATCCGCGATGGCGGCTTGCATCCAGGCACTCGCGAGCACCAGCGAATAGACGACGGACACGGCGGCGGTGCGCGACATGGGACAGATGGACCGGTCAGATTTTGCGACAGATTCTCAATTCGTAGCCTGTCCGTCCGCTGCCGGCAATAGTCGGGCGGTATTTGCCGACGGCCTTGCGAGAGGAACGCGGGGGATGCCGGTCAGCCCCCGACCGCAGCGGCCCGGACGGCGTTCTCGATTCCGACGTAATCCGGTTTTCCCGTCCCGAGCAAAGGGATGCTATCGGCGCAAACGATCCGGCGCGGCAGAGCGATTTCGCCCACACCATGATCATGCACCCAATCGATCAGAGATTCGCGCCGTGCTTTAGGATTGGTCGTCAACAGCACGATTTGCTCGCCCTTGCGCCCGTCGGCGACGGCGACGGCGGCGTGGGCATGATCCGGCCATAGGGCCGAAGCGCAATTCTCGACCACCGCCAAGGAAACCGTTTCGCCGCCGACATTGGCGAAACGTTTCTGACGACCCCGGATGGAGATGAAGCCCTCCTCGTCGATGGCGACGACATCCCCGGTGTCGTGCCAGCCACCTTCCGGCGGAACGATGACGCCGGGGTGGTCCGGCTTGATGTAGCCGAGCATGACGTTCGGCCCCTTGAGGAACAATCGGCCCGCGTCCGGGATGCCGTCTACCGGTTCGAGCCGAGCCTGCATACCCGGCAACAAATGGCCGACGGAGCCGGGCCGGTTGATCCATGGCTGGTTGCCCGCCGCCAAGGGCGATGTTTCGGTCAGGCCGTATCCTTCGGTCGGCTCGATTCCGTGTTTTTTGCGCAGCAACTGACGGGTTTCATCGCGCACGCGTTCGCCGCCGCACACCGTAAAGCGCACCGTTTGCAAATCGCCCGGTTCGGCCGCGCGCGCATACTGCGAAAGAAACGTGTCGGTCGAAAGCAGGATCGTCGCGGCGGTTTCCTTGACGCGCTGCACGATTTCGCGCGGCCGCAAAGGCGTGGGATGGAGCACCGCCTTGATACCCAGAAACAGCGGCGTCAGCACGCCCAATACCAGTCCGAAGCAATGGAAGGTCGGCAACGGGTTGAGCAACACGTCGCTAGTATACAGCTTTTCGTGCAGATCCACCTGCTTGATGTTAGCAAGTAGATTGGCGTGCGACAGAGCCACCCCCTTGGGCGCGCCCTCGGTACCGGAGGTAAAGAGAATGACCGCCGGAGCCTCGTACGAGGGGTGCGCCGTCGCCAGCTTCGGTACGAATTGTCCGATGCCGGCGAATGCCTTGTCGAGGATCGACAAGCCGTCGCGGACGTCTTCGAGATAAACGGTCTTCGTCACGCCGGAGACGGCGACGGCCAGCGCGTCCAGCTTGGCAATGTCAATGAACCGGTGCGCCGTAACGATTTTCTTTACGACGGCGGTCCGCAAGCTGCTGATCAAACCGGCAGGACCGGCGGTGAAATTCAACATGGTGGGGATGCGACCGAAGGCGGAAACCGCAAAAAAAGCAACGACCGCAGCCACACTGGTCGGCAGCATAATGCCCACCGCATCGCCGCGCTTGGTTCCCTGCTTCAGGGAATGGCCCAACGCCAGTGCCGCACGCACAATGTCGTCATAACTCAGAACGCGGCCGTCGGCATCGACGAGCGCCGGACGACGGCCGCCGAAACGCGCGCGCGCATCGATCAGCGCCTGGAATACCGTCTTTTGGGTCTGAAC
Source organism: Alphaproteobacteria bacterium UBA1303 (assembly GCA_002307315.1). Classification (GTDB taxonomy): domain Bacteria; phylum Pseudomonadota; class Alphaproteobacteria; order Micropepsales; family Micropepsaceae; genus Rhizomicrobium. The sequence goes on along the minus strand of DBTZ01000058.1, from coordinate 4,218 downwards.
GATGTCGTGCGGCACAAGGTCCGCACCCGACACGGCGGCGATGCAAGACACGTGTTCCCCCAGACGGCGGATTTGCCCGCTCTAACTCTTTGTGTTGTCGCGCCCCGTACCCGGAAATCGGATTCCACGGTTCGGCGAAGCGCTCTATCGGCCGATCCTGAATGACGGATTCACAGGAAAACCGACCGGCTTGTCAAGCCGGCGAGCCGGAATCGCATCCTCTATCGGGCGGATGGTAAACGGAGCGGCGCTGAGGGATGGAAAGGGTGTTGCAGCAAAATCGAGGGGGCTACGCCCTGAGAAAAGCCGGCACCAGCCCTATCAAGTAGGCCGCCGTCTCCACCCTGCCCGATACGATGATCTTCAGCCGCGCCGTTTCGGCGTTGTGGATGCAATCGACGCGGACGTGCTCGTCGCCGCCGAGTTGCGCATCGCAGGCGTTTTGCATTAAGGCGGCCACGCGCAGCGCCCGACCGGCGTCGACCAGATCGATATTGAGCACGGCCGAGGCTTCGATATAGCGGGCGTGCTGTACTTCGCCGGGAAACGACGGCGTCGCCCCGCGCATGAAGGCACGTAAATCGCTCGGCGCGATGCGATATTGCTTGCCGATGCGCATCGCCTTGAGCTGACCTTCGTGGACGAAATTCAGCACCGTCTTGGCGTGCAATTGCAACTTGGCGGCAACATCGGCAATGGTAAAGAAATCCTGCGGCATCTGGCTCGGCTCCCTGAAAGGTGTACCACCCGGAACGGCAGAATACGGCCGTATAGGGGAATTCAGGGCATTCTATACCGTCGCAAAAGTTTACGCAAAGGAATGCTGCATGCCATTTCTCATTGCAGGGTCAATGTGACCATCAGCCGGCGTTCCGTCTCGGGGCCAGGCGTCTGCCGCTGGGTCGTCTGCAACAGATTCTGCCCCGAAACCGCCATCACCGCCCAGTCGGTCAGGCGATAGGCGATGCGGGCATCGACCGAGGCGTACATTCTGATCGAGGTCTTGACCGCAACGTTGGGACCGTATTGCTGCAAGCCGGTGACGCCCGATTGAAAATACAGATAGGTATCGGCTTCCCAATCGCCCGACGACCAACCGAGGCCGGCTTTTACCAAATGCTGCGGCGTCGTGTGCTGGTAGTCGACCATGTTGCTGAGCATTTTGGCAATCGCCGTCAGATCGTCGTCGATGAATTCCGCCCGATAGGACAGCGACCAGCGCCAAGCATCGTCGATGCGGCCCTGCGCCGTCAGTTCGGTGCCGAAGGCCGACGAGGTTCCGATATTGCCCGCCGTCACATAGGGACGCGGAAGCATGTAGATATAATTGCCGCTGATCGAAACCAGATTGCGCGTATCCTGATAGAAGACACCAACCTGCACGCTGGCGTCCCAGTCGGGCAACCGATGTTCCCATGTCACCTCGTAATCGGTCATCGACGTGTATTTGAGATAGGGATTGCCGGTGACGTGCGTGGTGGCGGTGGAAATCATCATGGCGCCGGTTTCCACCAGGCTGGGCAGTTGCACGCCGCGGCCGACCAACAGACGCAGCGTATCGTCCTCGGCGACGCACCACACCAGACCGCTATTGAAACTGATGTCGTCGCGGTTGCGGTTCCAGTCGGCGTTGACAAAGGGATACGTGTCCGGGGTAAAGCCGTGCCTCCCCAGCATGACGTGATCGAAGCGCACGGCATTGGTCAGCGACACGGTCGGCGCGATGTGCCAATTCCACATCGCCGATCCCGACACCATGTCGTAGAAGACGGTACCGCCGGCAATCGGCGCGGTGCCCACGCTGTTGTGGCGGTATTCGACCGCAAGGCGAAAAACATGATCGGTTACCGGATTGAAGGTATCGCTGGCCTGAACCACGGAGACTTGATTCGACAACACGAACGCCCCCAACAACGGTACGCTAAGTCCCTTCCAACTGATCCAATTGGTGTACCCCGACAGTTTGATCAGGCCGAAATCGGTATCGGCCAGCAGATCGCCCTTCAGCGAATTGGTTTCGTAGTACGATGTCTGCATGGCGAACCCCGGCAGCATCTCGTTTTGACGCGCATGGGTATGGCTGGCATCGAGCGTCAGTTCGGCCGCGCGGCCGAGCGCAAAAACAGCCGTCACATCGACGGCGGAGCGATCGTTTTCGTTGCGTCCCATGCCGGGGATCAGTGCGGTAATCGGGGTGTGGAACTCGCTGTCGGAACGGTATCCGGCCGACAACCGCAAGGCGCCGACATCGCCTAGCCGCAGCGAGGCGACGCCGGAAAATTCCGCCGCCCCTTGCGTGCCAGCGCGCACCGATACGGCATTTATATCGTCGTAGCGCGGGTTGTAAGTGACGATGTTGATGACGCCGCCGGCGGCATTGAGGCTGAACATGGCGCTACTGGGGCCACGCACGATCTCGATCTGGCGGATAGCCGACAATTCGACCGGCAAGGCGCTCCAAGGAATGTAGCCGTAGTAATCGGCATAGACTTGGCGACCATCGATCAGCACCAAGGTACGCGAGGCATAGGCCTGATTGTAGCCCCGCACCGAAACGTCGGCGTAATCGTTGGTCCATTGCAGCACGTCGACCCCCGCGACGTGACGCAGCACGCCTGGGATGTCGTGCGCACCGGAGCGGCGGATGTCGGCGGCGGTGACGATGGTCATGTTGGCCGGCACGTCGGCGGCGCGCTGCGGCGAACCGGTGGCGCTGGCGGTGATCGGTTCGCCGAACAACTGTTCGAGAGAGCCGTAATCCATCGATTGCGCCAAGGCGGGAACCAGCAGCGTCAGCACCAGAGCGCCAACCGCCGGGAGCAAAACATGCCAGAAGCAACGGACCTTCGAATACGGTCGAGTCGGATATCCGTTTTTCGATATTATCGCAACTCTGTGCGCAAAACCGGCTTCCACTTT
>DBTZ01000058.1:677-863 GCA_002307315.1 Alphaproteobacteria bacterium UBA1303 | reverse complement strand
CTCGTTGCTCTGGTCGATTTTTTCATCTGCGTTTCGCCATCAATGTGAAGATTGAGGAAAATCGTGCCTTTGCGGCGTCGGCTAATGCCATATCGAGTACGATCTCGGTTCCGTTCCGGCTGCGCACCATCAGCACGCAGGCATGCGCATCCAGACAGGCCGGATCGTTCGAGATGCTGACGGCAT
>DBTZ01000058.1:0-436 GCA_002307315.1 Alphaproteobacteria bacterium UBA1303 | reverse complement strand
GGATCGTTCGAGATGCTGACGGCATGCAGACGCCGTACCGCATCGGACGCCGCTTCTGCGGCGCGTCCGCCGAGTTTCGGCATCAGGTAGAGGATATCGAAGCTTCCGACCGCGGACGTCAGTTCGTCGAATGCAATCGCCGATGCCCTGAAGGAAATGCCGTTGCCGACGCCCCCATAGATCACGCCGACGGTTACCGGCGCCGCCCGCTTGAGCGAATTGAGAAAGCCGATCGCGCGCGCCGACGTTGCCAGTAAGGCAGCAGCAGCTACGATGTAGCCGATATCGGCCGAAACTATGCCTGTAGATGGACAAAAGTGCCCCTTCATCAAAAAAAGTATACGCGAAATACGGGCATTTACCCGCAACACGTCTCAAAAGTAGTGGTAATTTTACAAAAAAGTATTAACCACGCCGGAAATCGGCAGGTGGCTGG
>DBTZ01000059.1:8699-16150 GCA_002307315.1 Alphaproteobacteria bacterium UBA1303 | reverse complement strand
GCGGCGACGGCGCTCGGCGCACTAGCCGAGACGCTCGGCGGCGAAAGCCGCAAGCGTCAGAGTGCCACCTCCTTACGTTAACCATAACATCGCCCCCCCCCCACCCGTTGCCGAAAAGCCGGGCACGCACCGGACGATTTTCCGCGTTTTGTGCCTTCCCGCCTCGCAAGTCGGGAGAAATGGTGTATGATGAATTAATGTGCAGGGTGGCCGGGCGACGCGTGAAGGCGCGTAATGGCGTCGCCTAACGGCAGCAGAGTGATAACGCGCCAGGGGGGTAAGAATGTTTGCGCTTTTCGATATCTGGAACGCCATTGTATCTCTGGTTCATGCCGCAGATCCGGTCATCATCGGCATCGCATTGGTGGTCATTCTGGTGACCGGTTTGTTGGTCAAAAGGGCTATCAGTCTGCTCAATGCCGTAGTGCTGGCACTGATCGGATTTGCGCTGATCAAATATATCATTGCGATATTCCAGCCGGGTGCCAACGCCTTGGTGCTAGCCAAAGGCGACTGGCTCGCTCTCACCCACATGCAGGTACAGACGCTTCTGGCCTATTTTTTCGTCTTCGGCGTACTTATCGCCGTTGTGCATCTGATCCGCTCGGTGGTTGCGGCGAAGTGATCGACGAAGGGGGACGGCGGATTTATCCCTTTTTCTTCCCTGCCACCCTGTCGATCGCGATCGGCCCCGACCCCATGCCCACCAGCGCCAGCAACCCGCCGGCGACGGCGATGTCGCGGGCGAATAGCTGAAACACCGACTGGCGCACGATTTCGTCGTCGATCAGCCAGAATGCATGCATCGACACCGCCGCGACGACGGTGACCGAGAACAGCAGCATGGCGCCGTGGCGGGTATGAAAGCCGAGGATCAGCGACAGACTGCCGAGAATCATGAAAATCATTGCTAAAAACAGCACCCCCGCCGCCGCGGGCACATGGGAGATCGACATCAGATAGATCGTGTCTTTCCAACTGCCGCCGTATTTTCCCACCTCGGCAAGGAAAAACCAGGCGAGCAGCCAGCGGCCGATCAGCGGCGACAGAAATTCGGAAATCGACGTCGACATCATCCCCTCCGACGCAAAGCAGCGCCGGGATGATATAGATTCAATTCGCCTCGGCGAAAAGTGCCCGCATACGGAAGAAGGGCGTTACATGCTGCGCAGGGCGTGCTTGCGCAGATGACGGACCAACGCCATCTCGTCGAGACTTCCTTGCGTACGGCGGTTATCAATCTCGGCTTGACGTTTTTCCTGCTGTTCGCAGGCGAATTCCAGGCTCTTGAGATCCTGAAACGCTTCGGTAAGCTCGCCCTGACAGGTCTCGCGCTCGCGCTCGATCTCCTGCATGGTATTGCCTAGGTTTCCGCGGCGCTCTTCGATCGAACGGAGAAAAGACGGAAACGCCAAACGCCCGATGTCGCTGTCGGTAGCCCGCTGTTTTTCACGCGCCACGGTCTCGTCGAGATCGTGCAGTTTGCGTTCGACGTCGGCCTTCATGCTGTCGAGCGTCGCCATACGCCTTTTCAGTTCGTCGACGCGGAATTTGCGCAACCGGATCAGTGTGTCGTGCCGCTTCATTTCGCTTTACCTCTCCCCACCACACTTTTTCCGCCGGCTTTCAAACCCAGGATTTTGCCTAAAGCTTGATACCCTTCGGTTAACGACGTCGCCTCGTCCTTCCTTTGCGATAGGAAATTTTCGAGCTCCGGGTTGAGCCGGATCGCCGCATCGACTTCGACATTGGAACCGCTTTTGTAGGCGCCCAGACGGATCAGCTCCGCCATATCGTCGTAGGTAGCGATCGACTTTCGCGCCTCCATTACCAATTGACGTTCTTCCTCGGAATTGCAGCCCGGCATGGTACGACTGACCGAACGCAGGACGTTAATCGCCGGAAAGCGCCCGCGTTCGGCAATGGCGCGGTCGAGCACGATGTGGCCGTCGAGAATACCGCGTACGGCATCGGAAATCGGTTCGTTGTGGTCGTCGCCTTCCACCAGCACGGTGAACAAACCGGTGATCGACCCCTTGCAGCCTTCCCGCGCCGGGCCGGCGCGCTCCAACAGCCGCGGCAGTTCGGCGAATACCGTCGGCGTGTAGCCCTTCGAGGCCGGCGGCTCGCCGGCCGACAAGCCGATCTCGCGCTGGGCCATGGCGAAGCGGGTGACCGAATCCATCAAGAGCAGCACGTGCAGACCTTCGTCGCGCAACCCCTCGGCCACGCTCATCGCCACATAGGCGGCTTGACGGCGCACCAGCGGCGGCTGATCGCCGGTAGCGGCAATCACCACGGAACGTTTGAGACCTTCTTCGCCGAGATCGTCCTCGATGAATTCCTTAACCTCGCGGCCGCGCTCGCCCACCAGACCGATGACGATGGCATCGGCGTTGGTGTTGCGCGCCATCATCGCCATCAGCGTCGATTTGCCGACGCCGGAACCGGCGAAAATGCCCATGCGCTGGCCTTCGCAGCAGGTGATGAAGGTGTTGAGCGCCCTGACGCCGAGATCGAGCTTGCCGCCCACCCGGGCGCGTTCGTTCGCCGGCGGCGGCGCACCTCTGAGCAGATAGGCGACTTGGCCCTGCGGCAAGGCGCCTCGTCCATCGGACGGATTGCCGAAGCCGTCGAGCACCCGCCCCAGCCAGCCTCGACAGGGATAAATAGCCGCGGCGGAGGCTTCAAAATCGGCGCGCACACCTAAGCCCATGCCGTCGAGCGACCCGAGCGGCATAGCCAAAGCTCGCCCGTCGCGAAAGCCGACCACTTCGCATAGAATTTTTTGATCGTTTCCATTGGTTAAGCGAATCTGCCCGCCCATGCTGGTTGCCCCGGCAGCGCCAGTGACTTCGACCAGCAGGCCTTCGATTCGCGAAACCCGCCCGAAACGGCGGAAATCCGCCACCGCTTCGATCTGTTCACACAGATTCTGCATGCCGCCCTTCTGCGAAATGCGGGCAATTTTGCCCATGAGTTGAGCCATATTGCCGGAAAAGCCTGAACGTGCGGTAAACTTAACAAATCAAATCAAAGGGATGCATTTTTGTGGTTTTCCCTGTCCATAAGCCGTTAAGAGGCGTTTTTTTCCTCTGAATTCCGAGCTACAAGGAAAGCGTATGTTAACCATTTGCTGCTTAACCTTATACCCAGCAATTAACCACGAGGGGCGGTGGTTCGCCTCGCGTCCACGTCAAAGGGAATTCTGACATGCGCGTGCTCCTGATCGAAGACGACAGCGCCATGGCGCGCAGCATAGAGCTAATGCTGCGGTCGGAAGGCTTCAACGTCTACACTACGGATCTGGGTGAAGAGGGAATCGACCTCGGCAAGCTGTACGATTACGACATTATCGTACTCGACTTGCAGTTGCCCGACATGAGCGGTTTCGAAGTACTGAAATCCCTCCGTGTCGCCAAGGTACAAACGCCGGTGCTGATCCTCTCGGGCAACGCCATCGTCGAAGCCAAGGTCAAGGCGCTCGGATTCGGCGCCGACGACTACATGACCAAGCCGTTCCACAAGGACGAACTGGTCGCCCGCATTCAGGCCGTGGTGCGCCGCTCCAAGGGCCATTCGCAGAGCGTCATCACCACCGGCAAGCTGGTGGTCAACCTCGACGCCAAGACGGTCGAAGTCGACGGCCAGCGCGTCCATCTCACCGGCAAAGAATATCAGATGCTGGAACTGCTTTCGCTCAGGAAGGGCACCACGCTCACGAAAGAAATGTTCCTCAACCACCTCTACGGCGGCATGGACGAACCGGAACTGAAGATCATCGACGTCTTCATCTGCAAGCTTCGCAAGAAGCTGGCCGCCGCCACCAGCGGCGACAACTACATCGAAACCGTCTGGGGCCGCGGCTACGTGTTGCGCGACCCGGCGGAATCGGTCGCCGCCTGATTTTTCGCCTCCGCATACCCACCAAAAACTGGGCGTCCCCGACCGGGGCGCCCATTTTTTTTGTTGTCCTCGCGCCCTGCTGAAGAACACGCAAACGCGACGCCCGGTCGGGTTTTGCGGCCGATTTTCCGCGGCCGAAGATTAACGCTTGACCGTATGCCCGCGCAGCCAGGCGGCGAATTGTTCCTCGGCTATTTCGCTTGCGGCCAAGACCAGCATTACCGCCACCACTTCGTCCTGCGCCGCCTCGATTTCGAAGCCGTTGCGATCCAAGAACATGAAGGTCGCGATGAAGGCCGTACGCTTGTTGCCGTCGGTAAAGGGATGGTCCTTGGCGATGCCGAATCCGTAGGCCGCCGCCAGCGCGAACACATCGGATTCGCCGTAATTGAACTTATTGACCGGGCGAGCGAGTGCCGACTCCAGCGCCCCCTCGTCCCTGACACCGAACAATCCGCCGGAACGCTTGAGGCAACTGGTATGAACGTCCAGTACTGCCTCTTTCAAAATCCATTCGAAAGTCATTTTCCGAACAATCTTAGGGATTACTTCGCCAGGGCATCCATGGCTTCGCGATATTTCCGCAAGCACCGTTCGCCCGACGAAACCTGCTTTGCGACCTCCGGATTGGAGGGCGTCAGCAGAATCCCACTACCGGTTTCGATGGCGTACAACTCGTCGCCTTGCTGCACGCCCAGCTTCGCCAGAAGCTCTTTAGGCAAAATCGCGCCGGTAGATTTCCCGACCTGCCGCAGTTTCAAAGCCAACATTTTCCGTTTCCACGTTCAGGTTCGTGTGACTGGCTTCAATCACGGGTTATAATATAGATTATAACCCCAGCGGCGTCAAGGGGGGGGGCTACGGCATCGTGCAGCTGAGGATCTTCTTCCCGAACGGAGCGCCGATCAGCAGCGTCTTGCCCTCGACCGCACCGACGCTTGACCCGCTGATCTGTTCGCCGAGGTCGGCATAGACCAGTTCTGGCTTGTCGCTGCCTGGCGCCAACCGAAATACCTGCGAAGGCGCCAACTTGGACGGATCTTTCTTGAATTCCGCCATGGCATAGGCCTTGGGATGGCCGGCGATCCACACCGTTCCATCGGGGGCAACATCGGCATTGTCGAGGTTGGAAGCAATGGCGATCCGCTGGACCTCCTTCAACTGCCCGGAAAAGAGATCGCGCTCGAAAATCTCCAGCGCCCGTCCGTAGCCCTGCGGCACGTAAAGATATTTGCCGTCCGGCGAAAAGGCCGCCCCGTTGGGGAAGTTCAGCCCCTTGACGGCGATCTTCAATTTCGCCCCGTCGAAATAGAGCACGTTGGCGCGCGGCAGCACCAGATTGTCGTCGAGCCAGCGGCCCAAAACGCCGGTCGAGGTATGGTCGTTGCCCACGTAGAAATGGTCGGCATCGAGCGCAGCGATGGCGTTGGGGCTGATCAGGAGCGCGCTGGCGATCCGCCCGGTCTCGGTCAGGCGTACCTGACCGCCGTCGTATTCGACGGCGAAAATGTCGATGGCGTTGCCGCCGGCCGCCAGATGGTTGATCGCCAGCAGCGCCAGCTTGCCGTCGGCGCTGCGGGTTAGGGCGATGCCGTGGGGATGAAAATCCTTCGGCGTACTGGCCAGCTTCACCGGTTTTGCCCCCGGCACGGCATAATTATAGGAATAAATACCATCCCCGGCCGACGGTTTGCCTTTGGCGAAGGCGATTCGATCCATCGCCGAGAGAAAGGCGATTTTTTTCGCCCGGTCGATGACGATGTCTTCCGGCCCGGACGGCGAAGCAACCGCGTGGCAGGTGCCCGAAAACCCCGGCGCAACCGAGGTGAATACCCCGTGGGAATCCAGCATCCGCCACAGACAAGCCAGCGCCAACACCGCGAGCATCCCGCCCACCGTACGCAAAATGCGATATAACGGATTGATCATATTACCCTTTCTTTGCGCGATGCAGACATATTGCGCTTCCCGCTTCAATCCCCTATAAGCCGCCCCCTTGCAAAGTTACATAAAGGCCGCCGTCATGAAAAAGGGTATTCATCCTGACTATCACTTCGTCACCGTACAGCTGAACGACGGCACCAGCTATCGCACCCGCACCACCTGGGGCGAAAAAGACGGCAAGATCACGCTCGACATCGATCCTTCGACCCATCCGGCGTGGACCGGCGGGCAGCAGCAGTTGATCGACCGCGGTGGACGCCTGTCGCGCTTCAACAAGCGCTTTGCACAGTTCGTAAAGTAAAAAGTTGCCTGTGAAAAAGTACACTGAGGCCTTTAGGCCGAAGGACTTTTTCACGGACGACTAAAAAGTCTCGGGCTGTTGCGCCGCATCGCTTGCGCGCCCTCGGCCGCGCAACTGCGCCGGTCGGGCGCAGGAAAGGGCCGCCCCGGCCTTACTCGCTTCCGAAAGCCTGTGCGAGCAAGGCCTGCTGCTCGCGGGCGCCGGCGGAAACCGCCACATCGCCGAACAGCACATCGTCGAGCCGGGCGATTCGACGATAGAGATTGTCGCTGCGGGTCAGCAGGACTTGCAGCGTGGTGGGCAAAAGATCGATGCCGTCGCCGCTCTGGGCATAGCAGATTTCCTTGGAACCGAGCCGATAGCGTTCGTTCGCCGCATCTTCGGCCTTCATCTCGCCTTCATGCACGGCGCGCTGCACCAAGAGCCAGCTCGCCGCCTGCATCAGCCGCGTGGTCACCCGCATGCTTTCCCCGGCATAGAGCAACGCGATCTTACGCGGCAAGTGGCGCTGCTCCTCGCGCCCCGGGCCATCGAGATAGCGCGCCGTCTCTTCGACCAGCGACATCCCTTCGTCGAAGGTACGCTTGAACAACGCCGACCCGGAAAAGGTCTGTATAGTGAACTCGTGCAGATTTTCTTCTTTTTCAGAAAGCATCTTCGCCACATTCCCCCAAGCCGCACACCAACTTCGCATGCGCCCATCGGTTCGTCGTCCGGCGCGGCACTTACGTCGGAACGCGTAAAGCTATCAACTCGTCCGCAGCATACAAGATGCGACACGATACCTGCGCATCACAATGCGTTACGATGGTGTCCCTTTGGCAACGTTCACCTTCTGCATGTTAATCATTGACCCGTTAATTTTCCGCACCAAAGCCGTTGTCGACGGCTAACGCTTGAAGAACGCATCCGCCGCCGACTTCGAAGCTCGGCGGGAAGATATCGCTTCGCGACAACGCGCGATCTCCGCCTCCAACGATTGAATGCGCGCCTCCAGTTCGAATTCGGAGAGAACGGATATGTCCTCGCCAAGGATGATATCCGCCGTTTTTTTCTTCGGCAGCAATTCTTCGGGATCGATAGCCATCGTGCGTCTCCATCGAAGGCGGCATCATCGCAGGAGTCGATACTTGACGAAAGTCATTGCCTTCGAAACCCCCGCTTTGAATTATGCACGCCCCTCGGCCAGCGTCCGCTTTGCCGAAACGGTGTTTTGTGCGGTTAACTACAGCCAATTCCGGCCGTTAAGAACCGTAATTGGCTGTAGCTTTCTTTGTTGCCGCGCATTTTTGCGGCGAAC
>DBTZ01000059.1:0-8547 GCA_002307315.1 Alphaproteobacteria bacterium UBA1303 | reverse complement strand
GCTTTCTTTGTTGCCGCGCATTTTTGCGGCGAACCGGATTCCACTTCGCCGGAATGCGCTCTATTTGCGGCCTTGATTGTGCCGCAAAACGCCGCAACACTGCCGTGAGAAATTTGCCGAGGGAAAAATGGCCTCGTTCACCCGCCTTGCCGCGCTTGCCGTGCTGGTTGCCTTTGCCGCTCCGGCCCTATCCGTTCAGGCTTTGGCCGCCCCCGGCTATGCCAGCATCGTCGCCGCCGCCGAGGCCGGCGACCTGGCCGGCGTGCAGGCGCGCCTGGCAAAGGGGGATACCGTCGACCAACGCGACGCGGTCAGCGGCGATACCGCACTGATGGCGGCATCGCGCAACGGCTATCTTCCCGTCGTCAAGGCGCTGATCGGCGGCCATGCCGACGTCAACGCCCGCAACGCCAACGGCTTCACCGCGCTGATTTTCGCCGCCCAGAACGGACGTACCGACGTGGCTAAGACGCTTTTGGCCGCGCACGCCTCCGTCAACGCCGCCAGCAGCAACGGCGCCACGGCGCTTATTTCGGCGGCGGCATTCGGTTATCCCAATTTGGTCGTACAGTTCGTCAAGGCCGGCGGCAACGTCAACGCCCGCGCGGGCAACGGCTACACCCCGTTGATTCTCGCCGCGCAGAACGGCTTCGTCCAAACCGTCGATATTCTCATCAAGGCCGGGGCCGACGTCAACGCGCGGGCGAACGACGGCAAAACCGCGCTGATGCACGCCTCGAAGAAGGGATACTGGGGCATCTGCCAGAAGCTCAAGGATGCCGGGGCAACCATTTAACCGGTCCCCGCAAAGGGCAGCGTGCAGAGGCCTTACCGCCCGCGCTTGTGTTCGTACATTGCCGCATCGGCCCGCGCGAGAGCGGAATCGGCGGTATCGCCGGGCTTCAGTTCGAACGCACCGTAGGAAAAGCGGGTAACGATGTCGTTGCCGTTCCATGTTGTCGGTGAATCTTCCAACAGCACCGCCAGCTTTCCGGCCTTCATCTCTCCTTGTTCGAGCGCGGCATGGGCCAAGAGGATGCCGAATTCGTCGCCGCCCAGACGACCGACCACGTCGGTGTCGCGCACGTTCTCCTGCAATATGTCGGCAAAGTGGACGAGCACGGCATCGCCGGCGGCGTGACCGAAGGAATCGTTGACCGACTTAAAGCTGTCGAGGTCGAAATAGATCAACGTCGAGGGCGTGCCGTAGCGGCCGACGAACGAGATTTGCCGCATCAGTTCGCGCACGAACGCGCGGCGGTTGAGCAACGGCAGCAGTTGGTCCCGATCGGCGGCTTTCTCGGCTTCGCCCAATCGTTTTTTGGTTTCGACAAGATCGCGGCGCAAAGCATCCGCTTCGCCCATCAAGGCCATGACGGCTTCGCGCACCGAAGGGGTGAATTCGTCCTCGGGAATGCCCATTACGCTGACGGCGGCGGCCGGCGGCACGTCGCGCCCCCGCGCCGCCTCGGCCCGGCGGGTATAGGCGGACAGCCCCTTGCGACGCACGTCGCGCGCCGTATCGGTTTTCTCGATCTTCATCCCCTCGACCCGCCGGAGTTTACCGATTCGTAGGGTTAACCCGTGTCGTTAATATCCTGTTAACGCAGGCTGCCAAAAAGTTAACGGCGAACGACGCGTCTTTTGCGACCGGGGCGCATCTTGTCCGCTTCCCTTAACCGGACGCGCCCCTATAATGTGCCTTCGTCTATGGGATAGATTGCGCATGTCTCCACTCGTCGGATTGATCATGGGAAGCCAGTCGGACTGGCCGACCCTCAAACCTGCGACGGAGATTCTCGCGGCGCTGGACGTGCCGTTCGAGGCCAAGGTGGTGTCGGCTCACCGCACCCCCGACCGGATGGCGGAGTACGCCAAGTCGGCCAAGCAGCGGGGCCTGAAAGTCATCATCGCCGCGGCCGGCGGGGCGGCGCATTTGCCCGGCATGACCGCCGCGATGACGGCTCTGCCGGTACTGGGGGTGCCGGTGCAATCAAAGGCACTTTCCGGCCTCGACAGCCTGTTGTCCATCGTTCAAATGCCCGGAGGGGTGCCGGTGGCAACCTTCGCCATCGGCGAATCGGGCGCCAAAAACGCCGCCTTGCACGCCGCCGCCATTCTGGCGCTGTTCGACCCCGATCTGGCCGAACGGCTGGATGCCTGGCGGGCGGCACAAACCGCAGGCGTAGCCGAACAACCATGAGCGAAATCAAAAAATTGCATGCGCCCCTGCCGCCGGGGGCGACGATCGGCATTCTCGGCGGCGGGCAGCTTGGGCGAATGCTGGCGCTGGCGGCTGCGCGCCTCGGCTTCAAATGTTTCGTCTATTGCGACCGCGCCGATTCGCCGGCCTTCGACGTTTCCGCCCGTCGCACCTGCGCCCCCTATGACGACGAGAAGGCGCTGGCCGAATTCGCGAACGCCTGCGACGTGGTCACCTTCGAATTCGAGAACATTCCGGCGGCCACCGCCGAATTCATCGCGATGCGGACGCCGCTTCTGCCCAATGCCCGCGCTTTGGCAATTACGCAGGATCGGTTGGAAGAAAAGAAGCTGGCGGTTTCGCTGGGCCTCAAGGTACCGAAATTCTATCCTGTCGCCGCCCCCGAGGCGGCGAAGATGGCGTTCGCCGGCATCGACGGGCCTTGCGTCTTGAAGACCCGCCGCCTGGGTTACGACGGCAAGGGTCAGGCCACGGCGTCTTCGGCCGAGGAAGCCGCCGCCGCCTTCGAACGGCTCAAGGCGCCGGCGATCATGGAAGCCTTCGTCGACTTTGCCTTCGAGGCATCAATCATCGCCGCGCGGGGGCTGCACGGCGAATTTGCCGCTTTCGATCCGCCCCGCAACGAGCACGAACATCATATCCTGCGCCGCTCCACCGTACCTTCGCCCCTGTCGGCGAAGCAGATCGAAACCGCCACCGGCATGGCCTGCGCCATCGCCGATGCGCTCGATTACGTCGGGGTGTTCGCGGTGGAACTGTTCGCCACCCAGGCCGGCGATCTTCTGATCAACGAGATTGCACCGCGCGTACACAACTCCGGCCATTGGACTTTGGAGGCCTGCCAGACCTCGCAATTCGAACAGCATATCCGCGCCATCGCCGGCTGGCCTTTGGGATCGCCGGCGCGGCATGCCGACGCGGCGATGGAAAACGTGCTGGGGCACGAGGCGGCCGAATACCTTAAGCTGGCCAAGCGCGGCGCCTTGCATCTTTACGGCAAGGCCGAGATGCGCGAGGGCCGCAAGATGGGGCACTTAACGATGCTGCGGCCTAAGAGCTAAAACCCTAAGCGTTTTTTGATTTCGTTCGCGGTTATGCCGGAATTGCGCATCGTGCGCAGCGTGGCCGCGGCATCGCGCTTGGAAAATTTTTTTCCCGTATCGTCGAGAATGAGCCGGTGATGGCGATAGGCCGGAACGGGCAGGTCGAGCAGCGCCTGCAATACGCGCTGAATATGGCTGGCGGCGAAGAGATCGCATCCGCGGGTGATCAGATTAACGCCCTGATAGGCATCGTCGAGCACGACCGCCAAATGATAGGAAGCCGGCGCGTCCTTGCGCGCCAGAACCACGTCGCCGAACCACAATGGATCGACCTTGATGCGGCCCGGTTCGACATTCGAACCCGCACCGCTTTCGTCGAACCACAGATCGCCGACCGCGGCGGCCGCCTTGGCCGCGTCGAGCCGAAGCGCGTAAGGCTTTCCGGCGTCGATACGCGTGCGCCGCTCGGCATCGCTTAAATCACGGCAGATGCCGGGATATGTCGGCCCGTCCGGTCCCTGCGCCTGATTGTGCGGTGCCGAGGCGGCATCGAGGATGTCCTTGCGGGTGCAGAAGCAAGGATAGACGAGCCCACGCGCGGAAAGGCGGGCCAGCGCATCCCGGTAGGCCGCGAATCGCTGCGATTGGCGCAGCACCGGTTCGGCAAAGCCGACGCCCAGCCAGCGCAGATCGTCCCGTATCGCGGTGTCGAATTCCGCCCGGCAACGCCCCACGTCGATGTCCTCGATCCGCAACATCAAGCGCTCGCCGGCAGCGGCGGCGAACAACGCAGCGAAGGCGTGGCCGAGATGCAAGTAACCGGTCGGGCTGGGTGCAAAGCGGGTAATAACCATGGCGCGGGGATTAAAACTCTCAAACCCGACGCGGCGAAAGCAATTTTACCGTCGCCGTCGCCGATCTGTCACACCGAATCGGGTAAGTATGGATGCGGCTTCGCGCGTCTCTACGGAAAATTGGTTCCCTCTTGTTCGAAATGTGCGCCAAGCCGCATTGGCAGGGGCTACGGTTGCGCCTACCATGCTTCGCACATGGGGAGGTTACCGTCTTCGGGGAGTTTCCGCCGTGTTGAATGCCGCGTGCAACCCGAGCAATTGCCCGGCCTTGGTTCTCAACGCCGATTTTCGGCCGCTGAGTTACTTTCCGTTGTCCCTGTGGTCCTGGCAAGACGCCATTAAAGCGGTGTTTCTCGACCGCGTGAACATTCTGGAAGAATACGATCGCGTCATCCACGCACCCAATTTGGAGATGCACCTGCCGTCGGTGGTGGCGCTGAAGACCTACGTCAAGCCGGTGCGGGCGCCGGTTTTCACCCGGTTCAATGTTTTTTTGCGGGACCGCTTCGCTTGCCAGTATTGCGGCGAGCATCACGACCTCACTTTCGATCATGTCATTCCGCGCTCGAGAGGCGGACGCACGACATGGGACAATGTGGTGACCGCTTGCGCCCCGTGCAACATGATGAAGGGCGGTAAGCTGCCCCATCAATGCGGCATGTACCCCAGGCAGCGCCCGCACCAGCCGAGCATTACCGAATTGCGCAACAACGGCCGAAAGTTCCCCCCCAACTATCTGCACGAAAGCTGGGCCGATTATCTGTACTGGGACAGCGAACTGGAAGAATAGAGCACTTCACCGAAAAGTGGAATCCGGTTTTCGGGCCTGAAGCGCGAAAAAAACTATAGCGGTTGTTTCGGCAAGGCCCGACGGCTCAAAGCAGTCTTCCCGCCCGCCACATCGCCGCCACCGGTGGCGCACCGCGCGGAGCGATGTTGCGCCGGAAGACGAAACCGTGGCGCGCATAGAAGGCCCGATTGCACGGATTTGAGTTTTCCAGATAAACCGGCATGGCCTGCGCGTCGGCTTCCTTGAGCAGCATTTCCAGCAGTGCGCCGCCCAGGCCTTGTCCTTGCAGCCGCGGTGCCACCGCGAAAAAGGCCAGATAATAGTGCGGCTGTCGCGGACGATATTCTTCGACTGCCTCGCCGAATTCGAGTCCCCGTCCAAGCCTCATTACCCCGCACAACCGTGCGAACAGCAGTAACAGCCGGAAATACTCGCCAAGGCCGCTTTGCGGCCGGCATTCCGCCGGCGGAAAAAAAACCGCACCAACCCCATCGCCGATCCAAGCCGCGCCGAGAGGTATGGCATGGGTTTCCAGTGTCGCATGGAAGAACCGCTCCAAAGCGGTGGCGCGGCGACGTCCCGGACGGGCGATCCAATCGAAGATCGGATCGTGCAGAAAAGCGGCGGAAAACAGCCGCGACAGCGCGCCTAAGTCGGCAGCATTTGCCCGACATAGCCGCGACGCACCGGGCACGGTACGCATCAGCGCCGCAGCGCGGCGAGGATTTTCTTTGCCAAGTCGCGCCGGACGAGAAACAGCGCCCCGAGGGCGGCAATGCCGAGCGAAAAGATCGCATTCAGATTGGCCAGCGAGAAGATGCCGAAGAACCGCCACGACACCACATCGCAGCGCACCACCGGCGGAGTATCGAGATCCAGCGTACCCGTGAACACGAAGCGATCGCCGGTACAGGCTTCCGGTCCCGCCCAGATGCGCCATTCCACGCCGGAATGATAGACGCCGAGGCCCCCGGCAACCGCCGCCAGCACCAAGGTCAGCGCCGCAATCCCCATCATGCATCTTTCGTTCACGACGTTTTTGGCGAACAGCGCCGCACCGCAAAAACCGACCACCGCGGCCCCGAGATGGGGAATGCGTTGCCAAAAGCAAACCTCGCAAGGGGCGACGCCGACGACGTATTGGAAGAACAACGCCCCCAGCACCATCGCCAAACCGTAGGCGCCGACCAGCATTGCAATCGCATTCGCACGCATGACGCGCAATCCTTGTTCCATCGGCGGCAACGCACGGGTTCGTGCCGTGGCAGACCGCCGTATCCATTGACTAGGGTCTGTACACATAATTACCGCGAGGTCCTGTTTGCGCAAGACAAAGAAATGCCAGGAAAAGACCGCCGAAATGCAAGACGGAACGAAGCGATACCCTCTTTCGCTCCACCGTGTTTTGGCCTACCAACCCCGTATCGCCGCCGACGACGGCGGATACTCGGTTGCTTCAATCGTAAACCACGGCAGGCCCATGCACGACAAGACGGCGTCCAAACGCTGCGAATTACTGAAAATCGACGGCCGTCTGGTGGAAATCAAAATCAAGCTCAATCCACGCGCCCGCCGGCCCATCGTCAAGGTCAATCCATCGAACGGCGAGGTCAGCGTGATCGTTCCCTCGCCGCGCGCGTTGGAGCATGCCCTGCGTTTCGTTCGCGGCGAAGCCGACTGGATCGCACATCAACTCGCCTGCGTGCCGCCGCCGGTTTTGCTGCAACCTGGCGCGCGCATTCCCTTGCGCGGCACCGACCACAAGATCGTACCGGGGGATGGACGCACCACCCGGCTTGACGAACCTGCGCGGGTTATTCGCGTTGGAGGACGGCTCGAACATGCGCCGCGCCGCCTGATCGATTTTTTGAAGTGCGAGGCGCGCCGCGATTTCGAAACGCGCGTGCTGGCGTATTCGGCGCAGATCGGCGTGCATCCGCGGCGCATCGTTCTGCGCGATACCAGAAGCCGGTGGGGCTCTTGTTCGGCCGCACGCTACCTGTCGTTTTCCTGGCGGTTGGTTCTGGCACCGCCCTTCGTGCTCGATTACGTCGCGGCGCACGAAACCGCACACTTGCGCGAAATGAATCACGGCCCGAAGTTTTGGGCGCTGGTGCGAGACCTGATCGGCGACGTCGAACGGCCGCAGGATTGGCTGCGCCAAAACGGCGCCGGCCTGCACCGCTATCGCGATTTGCGATAACGGCCCGGCCGAAAAAACCGTCGTCATCGCGTGATATATGTGTTTTTGCCGCGCGTCATACCGGAAACCCGGATTCCGCTTTTCCGTGAAGCGCCCTAAGCGATATTAACGGTTTGCATGGCGATTGAAGCATTTTCCTGACCGCTGAAGGACAGGAAAGCCGACATCAACACGATCGCGGCGCCGTTTTCTTCGGCCAGCGGCACCCATAAGTTTTCCGAACGCAAAAAATGCTTCTTCTGAATGTCGACCCGGCTGACGAAGCGCAAAGGGCGCCCTTCCGAGACCGTCAAATCGAAACGCGAACGCCAATGTTCGGTCACCTTCGGCGACAGGGCTTGCGCAAACGTCTTGCCCTGCAGTTCGCCCAAAGCCTCGGTCAGACGTGTCCCCATGAGGCGGAAGCGATACTGTTCGGCGGCACCGCCACGGCGCTCGATGATCGCGATGTCGCCCAAATGCGGTTTTAAGAGCCGGGCGGTGAATTGGCTACGTCGGGGCAGAACGCCGCCACCGGCCTGATCTTGCCATATTTTCAGCAGGTTACCAAGCGAAGGGGCTTCGAAGGCCAAAGAGGGATCACAGACTGCCGGCCAGCCGATTTCTTCGGCCCAGCGGTTGAAAGCCCCGGCAAACGGCACGTCCGTGTTCATCATGCGATTAAGTAACAAGAAAGCTTAGAATGAGTAAACACATGTTCGTTATGCCATATTTCGGACACAGAAACATCACTTGATAAATGAACGGTCATTTATTAAATGTAGCAATATGGAAGCCGATTTGCCGCTTGAAACCAAACAAACCAAAAGCTGGAGCCGCCGCAAGACTGCCCGCCCCGGCGAGATTCTCGACGCCGCGCTGAAGGTATTCGCCGAAAAGGGCTACGCCGCCGCGCGAATGGAGGACATCGCGCAAGCCGCCTGCGTCACCAAGGGAACGATCTATCTATACTTTCAGAACAAGGAAGACGTGTTCAAAACCCTGGCGCGCGAATTCGTCGGCCGCGCGCTCGCCGATGCGGCCCGGCAGATGAAGATGCTTGGCGGCACTCCGCGCGAGCGATTGGTGATCGTTTTGAACGGCATTGCCGCCTTTCTCAATTCCGACGAGCGGATTATCGCGCTGCCCAAGGTCATCATTGCAGAGAGCGGCAATTTTCCCGAGTTGGCGCGGTTCTGGCGCAGCGAAATCATCGACCGGGCGATCACCATGATCACCCAGACGCTCGAACAAGGCATGGCGAGCGGCGAATTCCGCCGGCTGCCGTCCGATTATGTCGCCAAGATGTGCATTGCGCCGATTCTTCTCGGCGTCATCTGGCGCACCACCTTTGCCCCCTTAAGCGACGAGCCGTTCGATCCGCAGGTGTTCCTCGACACGCATATCGACATGCTGCTGCATGGCCTTGAGCGCGTCCCGAAAAGTGGGGACCG
>DBTZ01000009.1 GCA_002307315.1 Alphaproteobacteria bacterium UBA1303 | reverse complement strand
CCGGCGAAATGCGCCATGTCCACCATCAGGAAAGCGCCCACCTCGTCGGCGATTTTGCGAAAGGCGGCAAAGTCGATGATTCGCGGATAGGCCGAACCACCGGTAACAATCAGTTTCGGCTTGTGTTCGCGAGCCAGTGCCGCCACTTCGTCCATGTCGATACGGGCGTCCTGACGGCGCACGCCGTAGCCAACCGCTTTGAACCACTTACCCGACATGTTGACGGGCGAGCCGTGGGTCAGATGCCCGCCCGCCGCCAGCGACAACCCCATGAAGGTATCGCCCGGCTGCATCAGCGAGAAGAACGCTGCCTGATTCGCCTGAGAGCCTGAATTCGGTTGCACGTTGGCATAGGTGGCGCCGAACAAAGTTTTAACCCGCTCGATGGCAAGAGTTTCGACGACATCCACCCATTCGCAGCCGCCGTAATAGCGCTTGCCCGGATACCCCTCGGCATACTTGTTGGTCAGTACCGATCCCTGGGCGTCCAACACTGCCTTGCTGACGATGTTTTCCGAGGCAATCAGCTCGATTTTTTCGCGCTGACGCGTCAGCTCGCCTTCAATGGCGCCGGCCAACTCGGGATCGGTCTGGATCAGTCCTTGGCCGAAAAAAACGGCCATCTGCCCGTTATTCATATCCATTTACATAACACCTCGCCGCGTTTGAACCACCCAACGTCATACTACCAAGTCTATCCTGCCTTCGCAGCATTCGATGCGTGCCGACGTTTCTTTACCAAATCTGGGCCCGATAAAGCGAGCGCCTCGACCGCCGACAGCTCAAATTTATTGTTTTGTAAAGCCCCTTCACACTGCGTGCGACACAACCGACAATGGAACATAAGTACTCACAACTACAGGCAAATATAATTATCTATACAAATAAGACGCATTGTGCAGTTTTGTACTCGAAGAAAAAAACACGCGTTGAATATTTCATATTAAGGTGCGTTATGAGATATTGGCATGTGGATTCGTGTTTCTGAATGGATTGAAGCTCGTATTTGGGCAACTTGAGACAATTCATAACTGCCCGCGACAGTAACCAAGGAAACGTACAATGGTAAATCACGATACCGAGGAAAAAAAAATCGACACGCTCCTTGAAATAACCTGCGATATCGTGTCGGCGTATGTTGGAAAGAATCCGGTTCCGGCCGGCGAATTGGCTTCGATCATTAAAAACGTTCATCAGACGCTCGGCGAACTGGAAAGCGGCGTGCAGCACGGCGACGCAGCAACGGCGCATAAGCCGGCCGTACCGATCAAGAAATCGCTGACGCCGGAGTATTTGATCTGCCTCGAAGACGGCAAGAAGCTGAAGATGCTGAAGCGCTATCTCCGTTCGCGTTACAGCATGACGCCGGACCAGTATCGCGCCAAATGGAATCTGCCGGCCGATTATCCGATGGTTGCATCGAACTATGCCGCGCAACGTTCGGAGTTCGCCAAAAAGATCGGACTTGGGCGCGCTGCCCCGACGACCAAGGGACGACGCAGATAAGAAAACCGGATCGGCGCATCTTTGCCGCCGTTTGTCACGGCTCCTCGGTCGACGGGGAGCCGTTCTGTTTCTTCAGAACATATTCCAACTTAGCCACCGCCGTCCGTTCCAGAACGTCCCGCGGCGTCGAGGCCGGCCCGAAAATGCAGGCCTCGATTCCGGTCCGACCATCGATCGCCGTGGCTTTGATCAAGCCGCCATGAGCGACCAACTCGAGATATATCTCTCGTTTTTCGCTCGGCTCAGCCAAGGACTTACGCCGCCCGCTGCAAGTGCAGCTTCATCCATACGTCATCGAGCGCCCGCACGAGTTCTTCCATCATCGCCTTGGTATGAACCGGAGAAGGCGTAAAGCGTAAGCGTTCCGTACCGCGCGACACGGTAGGATAGTTGATCGGCTGCACGTATATCGCATAGTCGTTCAGCAGCACGTCGGCCACGGATTTGCACAAACCGGCCTCGCCCACCATCAGCGGCACGATGTGGCTGGGCGAATTCATCACCGGCAAACCGGCGTTGCGGAACATGGACTTGAGGTTCGCCGCGTTCTCGTGCAGCGCATGGCGCTCGGTATTGCTTTCCTTGAGATGGCGGATCGAGGCGATGGCGCCGGCAGCCAGCACCGGCGCCAATGCGGTTGAAAAGATGAAGCCGGGAGCGAAAGAACGAATGCAATCGACCATTTCGGCCTTGCCGGCAATGTAACCGCCCATCATGCCGTAGGCCTTGGCCAACGTGCCCTCGATAATGTCGATACGGTCCATTGCACCGTCGCGTGCAGCGACGCCGGCACCGCGCGGACCGTAAAGCCCGACGCCATGCACTTCGTCAAGATAGGTCATGGCGTTATATTTTGCCGCCAGATCGCACATCGCGTTGGTCAGCCCGAAATCGCCGTCCATCGAATAGACCGCTTCGAACGCAATCAGCTTGGGAGCGACAGGATCGGATTGACCGAGAAGTTCCTCGAGATGATGAAGATCATTGTGGCGAAAAACACGTTTTTCGCAGCGACCGTGCCGGATGCCTTCGATCATCGATGCATGATTGAGTTCGTCGGAGAAGATAATCAGCCCCGGCAACAATTTTGCCAATGTCGCCAACGTCGTGTCGTTCGAGGCAAAACCCGAATTAAATGTCAGCGCAGCTTCCTTGCCGTGCAGATCGGCCAACTCTCGCTCCAGCTCGACGTGATAGTGAGTGGTACCGGAAATGTTGCGGGTGCCTCCGGCGCCGGTGCCGACCCGATCGAGCGCCTCGTGCATCGCCGCGACCACCGCGGGATGCTGCCCCATGCCGAGATAATCGTTGCTGCACCACACCGTGACCGGTCGAACGCCGTTGAGAGTTACGCATTCGGCGATGGGAAATTCGCCGCACTTGCGCATCAAATCGACAAACGTTCTGTACCGCCCCTCGCGCTTCAGACCGTCCAACGCCTCGCGAAACCGGGAGAGATAAAATGATGGCATCTGTTTCGAGTCTCGTTTCGTTCTTTATTTGCGGAGTTGCGACGCTCCGCTTGCAGACGGTCAGCTTAGACCAGCATTCCTGGCCGAATCCATCACATTTATCAGGGAACAGCTCCCCGCCCCACCAATCGGCAAGCTGTTAGCGGTATCATTCTAATATATATGATAATTAGTTGCCCGTGAAGAATACCGTATCTACGCCGGAACGGGTCGGGGGACACCGATAAGCGCCGTCAGAGTTTTGACAACAAAACCTCAGCCAGCGGATGAGAAGGCTGAAGATGTATCCGGCGGCGGGGCGTACGGCTGCAAGCCGACAACCAAACGTCTCGGCCATTTTAAAATGCAGGTTGGTGTCATCCCCGACTCAAGAAAAATCCTTGGCCTCGGGAATGCGGTTGAAGGCCACCTTGGCCCCCATGTACGGCGACACGCATCGCGGCTGGGGGCCGATCGCCACCGCGTCGCGGCCGTAGCGCTGGTTCAACCTGTCGATGGCTTCGGAAAGCTTCAGCCGATCTTCCCGTTCGTTCATGTCGGGCCGCCAGCCGAACAGATCGGGAGAAATCGCCGCTGCCTCGATCAGATCGGCGAGCACGATGCCGACATGGCGGACGGCCAGCCGTTCGTGCGCGCCGATCAGATTGCGCCACATCTCTTCCGCCGCCTGCAAAATGGCGAAACTGTCGGCGGTATGGGAAATGCGCAAAGCGGTTTCGCGTTTGCTCCAATCCGCCGTCTTCAACCATAGCGTCAGCTTGCCGGTTTTGAACCCGGCGCGGCGCATGCGGCTGGCGGCGCGCGCCGCCAGTTTCCGCGCCACGGCATGCGCGGCCTCGACATTGCGCAGGTCTGGCCCCAGCACATGGCTGTGGCCGATCGATTGGGTACGGGGGGCGATGTCGGGCGGATCGATGCCGTGCAGCGCATACCAGAAGCGTTCGCCCTGGATGCCGCCCCATACCGCCTTGGCCTGCGAGGGTGACAGCGCCCAGAAGCTCGCCACATCGAAGATGCCGGCCAGGTTCAGCCGCAGCCTCATGTTTTTGCCAATGCCGGCGAGATCGGAAAGCCCGAGTCCTTCGATCGCGCCGGGAAGCGCATCGGCGCCGAGCACGGTCAGCCCCATCGGCTTCTTCATGTCGCTTGCGACCTTGGCCAAAAGCGCGCTGGGCGCCAAGCCGATGGATGAGCGCATGCAGACGCCGACGTTCTTCAAAATATCGGTCTGGATCTTCTTCGCCAGCGCCACCGCATTTTCGGTGAGCCGTTCGGCACCCATCAGTTCGCACGCCACCTCGTCGATGGATTCGACGCGCGTGACATGCAGGTGCCGTTCGACCTCGTTGACCACCCGGTGATGGTACTCGACATAGACGTCGTGGCGCGCCGGCACGCAGATCAGACCGGGGCACATGCGCTTGGCCTCATAGACCTTGGTGCCGGTCTTGATGCCGAACCGTTTGGCCTCATAAGACGCGGCAATGGCGCAGGTGGCGTCCGAATCCATCGGAGTGACGATCACCGGCCGACCGCGCAGACGCGGGTTGCGCTGCTGCTCGACCGAAGCGAAATACGCGTTCAGATCGAGAAACAGCCAGTCGAGACAGGCGCTATCCTGTCCTTTGCCCGGTTTCGGCCGCGTCGGATCGGTTCCCACCATAATGAGAACATACAGGGAACGTTATCGGGTGGCAAGCGGCTGCCGATCTGCGAATTTCACCTGCGCCGCTCAACCGACCGCGCACCACCAGGACGGGTGGGCGGCACGCAAAGCGGCAGCGGCGGTCTGCGCGGCTTCGGCAGTTTCGACCAAGGCGAAGCAGGTGGCGCCGCTACCGGACATGCGCGCGAAGAACACGCCGTCCTCGGCCGCCAGCGCGTCGAGCGCCTCGCCGACCGCTGGCGCAATGGCGCGCGCCGGCAGTTCGAGATCGTTGCCAGTCAGTTCCAGATAGGACACCAGCGCCTCGATGCTCTCCATCGCCGGCGGCGGCGACAAGCCGGTGCCGCGGCGATCGTTCAGGGCCCGAAACACGGTGCCGGTCGGCACCGGCACGCCGGGATTGACCAATACCATCGGCACCGCGGGAATGCCGGCGAGCGCCGTCACCTTCTCGCCCCGCCCGGCCATCCAGGACGCAACCGGCTCGACGCAAACCGGCACATCGGATCCGATGGCTGAGCCGATCTCGCACAGGAATTCCGGCGGCCGGTTCAGCTCCCACAGCGCGTTGAGGCCCCGCAAGACGGCGGCGGCATCGCTCGACCCGCCGCCGATGCCCGAGGCCACCGGCAGGTTCTTGGTCAGACGGATGCGCGCGCCTTCGGCGCAAGCCCCAGCCGCGGCCAGCGCCCGCGCCGCCTTCAGCACCAGATTGTCCGGACCGGCCGACAGCCCACCGGCGAACGGCCCGTCGATTTCAAGCGAAATGCCGTCCGCCGGAGCGAGGCACAGCTCGTCGCCGGTGCGGGCAAACGCCACCAGGCTTTCGAGTTCGTGAAAACCGTCGGGGCGTTTCTGCCCGACATGAAGAAACAGATTGATCTTGGCGGGTGCGAAAACCCTTACATGCTCATTTTTCGTCTGCAAGTCCGACCTCGAGCTTCTTGCCGATTTCCGCTTTTTCTTTGTCGTCAGGGCCGAATGTCAAGGCATGATTCCATTGGAATTGCGCTTCCAGCTTGCGGCCGATTTTCCAATAGGCATCGCCGAGGTGATCGTCGATGATGGCGTTGCCCGGCGCCAGAACGACTGCCTGTTCGAGCTGCATGACGGCTTCGGCATATCGGCCGAGTCGGTAATAGGCCCAGCCGACGCTGTCGGCGATGAGACCGTTGCTGGGATCGATATCGCGGGCCTTCTTCAGCATATTCAGCGCTTCGTCGAGATGGTTGCCCTGATCGACCCAAGAATAGCCGAGATAATTCAGCACTTGCGGTTCGTCGGGTGCAAACGACAGAGCGGCCTTGAGATCGGCCTCCGCCCCCGGCCAGTTGCCGGCTTCCTGTTCGGACACGGCACGGGCGAAATACAGCCGCCAGGCTTTTTTGTCTTTCGGCACGGTCAGCGCGATCGCTTTGGAAAACGCCGCAATCGCTTCACCCGAGTTGCCCAACCGGCGCCGACAATCGCCCAGCGCCATCCATACGTCGACATTGTCGGGATTTTCGTCGGCCAAGCGCAGCAAATCCTTGAGCGCCGCCTGGTCGTTGCCCGACTCGGATTCGGACCCGGCACGCATCATCCTGGCGTGCATATAATAGGTCGATGCAGGCGGTATCTCGTCGTACAGCGCAATTGCCGCCTCGTGTTTGCCGTTATTCGCCAAACGCTCCGCCAGCATAACCTTGGCGATGTCCAAATCCGGCCGCAAGTAGAGCGCCAGCCTTAAGAAAAGCACGGCATTGTTGTCCGGTTCCGCATCGTCCATCGACGCGGCAACGGTGAACAGCACTTCGGCGACGCCGTCCTGTAGACTGGCGACGAAGGGCGCAGGCTTTTCTCCCCGCGCCATCCGCCGGAGATTGCTCGCCGCCATCATCTCGTTGTTTCCGCTCCGTATCGCGGTTTCGTACAGCGCTTTGGCTTCGTCGCGTCTTCCCGCCTGTTCGAGGAAACGGCCATAGGCCTCGATCAAACGCGGTGTCCGGTCGGCGGCGTTGGCCCACAGCCTGCCATACCCGGCCTCGGCCTCGGCCGCATGCCCCAGACTGTCGGCGATCAGGGCGGCGTTGAAATCGGCAAACCGAGCCGCGCCGTCTCGCGCCTTGACCGCCTTAAGATCGGCGGCGGCGGCGCTCTCTTCGCCCTGACCTGCCGCGATCCAGGCGCCGATAATGGTGAAGGTGTAAGGTGCGCCCTTGCCGGCGACCGCCTTGGCGATTTCCGCGCGCGCCTCGCGGTAGTCGCGCCGCTTCATCGCCTCGACCGCCAGCGTCAGATGGGCGGCCTTGACGTCGGACGAAATGGCGACGATCCGTTTGGCCAAGGCCGCGCTTTGATCGATCTGGCCTGCCGCCGTGCTGTAGTAGAACGCCATTTGCAGCAAACCGATGTCGTTCTTGTCGCCATTCAGGCAATCGCGATACAGCGTCGCCGCTTTTTCGAAATCGAACTGGTCGGCGGCGAAACGCGCCGAAAGATAACTGCCGGGAGAACAGATGAATCCGGCCGCCGTAGCCGATCCGCTAACGACCGCCAGAGCTGCCGCAACACCGATAAAAAATGCCCGCATAGGACTCCTCGAACCTTACCGCCGACGCGGTGCAATGCCCCTTCCGGCATACTGGCAGGTCGCCGGGCGTCGGAACAGCACAAAGCCGCAACATTTGCTCGAAACCATGCCGGACGGGGAAATCCCCATCGAAAGGGCCGACCGTACCGGACGGCAATAATATTACCGGACAATCGTCAAAAAAGATTTCCACCGTCGTCTTGCCGCGCTCTAGCCGGCCGGGATTGTTCTCGACCGGCACATCATCGATGATCGGTCGATGGACAACGCACCCTCTCCTCTTGCCGCGTTGGCTTGGCTGGCCGACGCCGGTGTCTGCGAAGCGACCGGCGAGACCCCGGTCGACCGGTTCGCCGCGCCCGCTGCCGTGCCGAATTTCTCCCCGCCGAAGCCGGCCACCCGCATGCTGCCGCAGGCCGCCGGCGATAAGCCGGCGACGGCCGGTACCGGTGCCGGCCCCCTGGCGAAAAGCGCCCGAACGCTGGCGGAACTGAAAGCCGCACTGGAGGCGTTCGACGGTTGCGCCCTCAAGCGTACCGCCCAGAACACCGTGTTCGCCGACGGCAATCCGGCTTCGCGCATCATGTTCATCGGCGAGGCGCCGGGCGCCGACGAAGATCGCATCGGCACCCCCTTCGTCGGCCGGGCCGGCCGCCTGCTTGATAAAATGCTGGCGGCGGCGGGCCTCGACCGCGACAAGGTCTACATCACCAATGTGCTCAACTGGCGGCCGCCGGCCAACCGCGAGCCGTCGCCCGACGAGGCCGCCGCCTGCCTGCCGTTCCTGCGCCGTCATATCGAACTGGTCGATCCCAATCTGATCGTGCTTCTGGGAGCGGTAGCATCGCGCCACGTCATGGGCGTTTCCGAGGGGATCATGAAATTGCGCGGACGCTGGCTGGAATACCGGCTGGGCGACCGCATGGTACCGACCATGCCGACGATGCATCCGGCCTATCTGTTGCGCCAGCCGTCGCACAAAAAACTCGCATGGCGCGATTTGCTGGCCATCCAGGACCATATCATTAACTATCGGTTGCTTGAGCGCAGAGATCAGGTTCGCTAACACTGACTGCCTTCGGAAACGCTTTGCCGCAACTGCAAAGGTGCCGGGGTGCCGGAAGGCAAGCGCATTATCGTTGGGGGAAAGTTCGATGCGGCGTCACGCTTTCGCGTTTCTGTTTCTTGCCTTCGGTTTTGCGACCGCAAATCCGGCTGCGGCGCAAGGCGGCGTCGCACCCGCGGTTCTGTCCGCCGCAGACGTGACGCGCTATCGCCAGATCATCGCCGACGAACGCGCCGGACGCAACGATCATGCCGATGCGTTGATTGCTAAACTCGAAGACCGTTCGCTGATCGGCTACGTCGAGGCCGAACGTCTCTTGTCGCCGCATTCCGGACGCGCCAAGCTGCCGGTGCTGGTGAAATGGCTGAAGACCTATGGCGACCTGCCGATTGCCTCAAGGGTCCGCAAGCTGGCGGTCCAACGCGCGACCAAGAAGGTCAAGCGGCATCACCGCCGCGTCACTATCGTGACCGCCAACATTCCCGGTTTGCCGGCGGCGCAGCATCGCGGCGGCGGCTACGAAGAATTCGAACAAATCGAGCCACCGGTGGTTTCCGATGCCGCCCGTACGGTGCAGGAGCAGATCGTCGCCGACATTAAGGCCGGTAATCCCGACAACGCCAACGCTGCGCTGCAAGCGCTGATCGCCGCCGGCACTGCGCCGACCGCCGACGTTGCCAAGCTGTCGCGGCGCGTCTGCACCTCGTATTTGATTGAAGGCTTCGACGAACAGGCCTACGCGCTCGGCGGCGGTGCCGCAGATTCCGGCCGGGCCGATGCGCCGCTGCTGGATTGGTGTGCCGGACTGTCCGCCTTCCGCCTGCAGAAATATGCCGAAGCCGCGCGGCATTTCGAAATCCTCGCCGCGATATCCTCGCAGCCGGCCGCCACCCGCGCTGGCGCGGCATTATGGGCGGCGCGCGCCGAGCAGCGAAACGGCAAGCCCTCGAAAGTCGTCGGCTATTTGCAGATGGCGGCGGCGATCAAACCGACCTTCTACGGCTTGATCGCCGAAAAGATGCTCGGCTACGACGAGGAGACCGGCTTCTCCGAGCCGATCTTCAATCCGGCCGATTTTGCCAGAGTGATCGAAAACGCACCGACCCGGCGGGCGGTGGCGCTGTGGCAGATCAACGAGAAGAAATACGAGGGCTTCACCAACGCCGAACTCAACCGCGGCTTCGGCCAGGCGGCAAAACTCAAGCTCGATGCCGCCTACGCCTATCTTGCCCGCAAGATCGGCGTGCCGAACCTGGAACTGCGCGCCAGCGAGACCACGGCGTCGCGCGGCGTTCTGCTCACCGGTTTATTTCCCATTCCGCCGTATCAGCCGCTCGGCGGCTACACCATCGACCACGCCCTGGTTCTGGCGATCATCCGCATCGAAACCCGTTTTCAGACCAACGGCGTATCGCCGGTCGGCGCGATGGGACTGATGCAGTTGATGCCGTACACCGCGAAGGCGATCGGCGGCAAAGCGGCGGCGGGCGACGCCCTGCTCGACCCCGAATACAACATGACCATCGGCCAACGTTACGTCGCGCGGCTATTGAACGGCTACGGCGGCAACCTGATCAAGCTCGGCGCCGCCTACAATGCCGGACCCGGCAAGGTCAAGCAGTGGGCCACCTTGCGCGCCGGCAAGGAAGACGACCCGCTGATGTTCATCGAAAGCATGCAGGCGCCCGACACCCGCTCCTACGTCAAACGCATGCTGACCTATTACTGGATGTACCACCGCCGCAACGGCGATGCCGCCCCCAGCCTGGAGGAAACCGCCCGCGGCGCCTGGCCGATCTATCACCCGCCGGCCCAAAGCGCACCACCGCCGCCGCCAGCCGATACCGACGACGACGATGACGATGACGATATCAATTCATAGGAATTGCCGGGGCCAAACTGTATCGGAATTGTAACTTTGCGACGGAATCATAGGGCGTGTGCGCTCTGGCGTGGCAAGGGAGCTGTGGCAGCTTTTCGGTTGAGGCCGACGTTAAGCGAAAGGACCATGTAGAGAAGGATCGCCAAAATCGTAACTGTGGCACTCGGTTGCTGCGCGACGCTCACTCAGTTTATCAAGCCGGCAGGCTCCCGTGCCAGCATGACACGGAAGCCCGAGAGACAAAAATATCGGCCGCTGCACTACCTTTGCGGGCCGGGGCCGCTGCCCGGTCCACCTTGACCGCCAGGAGGCGGACCCTTCTTGCGCATGGCTTCGATTTGTTTTTTCAACTCCGCCTTTTGGTCGAGCGGCAGCGCGTCCCAACGTACCTTCAGATCGGCGGCAAAAGACTTCCTGGCGGCATCGGACATCGCCCGGATGCTTTCGAACCGGGTCCGCATGTAGGCGTGCCGTTGATCTTCGCTCAGGCTCTTGGTAGCCGCCAGCATGTCGGCAAATAGCATGATGTGCTCTTCGGGGGTAAGAAAGCCCATCGGCCCGCCGGGGCCGCCCGGCCCACCGGGGCCCGGACCGTGATCGCCCTGCGGCGGCGGAGACGGGGGATCGGCAAAGGCGCCGGACGACATCAGGCAGGCGGCAGCAAGGGCCGGCAACAGA
Organism: Alphaproteobacteria bacterium UBA1303; assembly: GCA_002307315.1. Taxonomy (GTDB): domain Bacteria; phylum Pseudomonadota; class Alphaproteobacteria; order Micropepsales; family Micropepsaceae; genus Rhizomicrobium. Next base: position 40,788 of record DBTZ01000009.1, on the reverse strand, counting down.
AGACGTGACAAAGACATCAAAGAACGCTCCTCATATGACGCAAGTAGTTTAACCTGCGAAGGTCGGCGCTCCGTCGCGGATTAAAGCACCGTCGGTTGTTTTTTTTCAAGGGGCCGGTCAGAAACGGTCTTGCCAATTCGATCCGTAGGGATTTGACAGGACGCGCGCTCCGGTTCTCATTGCGCGTAAAGAAGGCAGTGACGTCATGCGCGGATATTTTGCGGCCGGAATCGACGGCGTTTCCAAACCGATGAACGTCGGTAATCTCGTGCGTATCGCACATGCCTTTGATGCCAATTTCTTTTTTTCGGTCAATGCGCCGGTAAAATTTTCGGATGCCGAATCCGATACCTCGCGTTCGCATCGCGCCATGCCGGTGTACAATTTCGAGACCGTAGGCGATCTGCGACTGCCGATCGGTTGCGAACTGGTGGGCGTAGAAATTACCGAGGAAGCGGTGGAATTGCCGCGTTTCCGCCATCCGTTGCGCGCCGCCTACGTGTTCGGGGCCGAGCGCAATTCGATATCGCCTGCCGTGCTCGACCGCTGCCGGCATGTGGTCAAGATTCCCATGCGGTTTTCGATCAACGTCGGTATGGCGGGTGCCATCGTGCTCTACGACCGGCTGATTTCGCTCGGTGGCTATCCGGCGCGGCCCATCACCTCGCAGCGCCAAGGCGGCGCCGAAGTGCCCGAACCGCACGCCTGGGGCAAGCCGGTCATCCGGTCGAAAAAATAGCCGGTCACGCGCCTTCTGGCAGAACCTCGGCGATGCGGCGCACAGTATCGAGCGTAACTTCGCGCTTCCAGATCAACCAACCGGTGGTGGCATGATAGGGCTCGAATCCGCCGGCGTCGGTATCGGTGTCGCCGCCGACCTGATCGACCGTCGGCATCACCGGCCGACCGGGCAGGCCGATGTCGCCGCGCACCAGATCGGCGGTACGACCGGATTTCAGCTTCCAGCCGCCGCCTTCGACCCGCATCAGCATTTCGGGCTTGAACGCCAAGGTGAGCAGAAACAGTTTCATCGTTCCGATGGCGGCCTCCTCGGCCTTGTCCATCGCCGCGACCTTGTTTTGGCCGACGCCGTGACCATATGCGATCCAGCGGTCGTCGCCTTCCCACAGGGCGTCGAAGGCGTCCTTGCTCATCGGCACCAGCAGGCCATGTCCGAAATCTACCTTGTCGGGAATGCCATTCAGCTTGTCGCCCTTGATCAGTTTCGGCTTCGGACCGGCCTTGAGCACTTCGCCCAACGTGTTACGCGCGCGGGCCGGCGTCGCCCATACGGCGCATCCGGTGGCGGAAAGCAGCAGGCGTCTGGTCATCGGCATGATCGTTCCCCCGAAAGACCGACCGATTCCACGCCGGATCGACTGCTGCGGCAAATGTAATCGACGTAATGCCGGGGTAATCCGACCGTCAGCCCTTCAGCCGTTTAGCAGCATCCACGGCGAAATAGGTGAGGATGCCGTTGGCCCCAGCGCGTTTGAAGCCGAGCAGGCTTTCCAGAATCACCCGGTCGGGATCGAGACAACCGGCGTTGATGGCTGTCGCCAACATGGCGTATTCGCCCGACACCTGATAGGCGAAGGTCGGCATGCCGAAGGTGTCCTTCACCCGGCGCAGAACGTCGAGGTAGGGCATGCCGGGCTTGACCATCACCATGTCGGCACCCTCGGCAATATCGAGCGCCACTTCGCGCAAAGCTTCGTCGGAATTAGCCGGATCCATCTGATAGGTGCGCTTGTCGCCCTTCAGCGCCTTGGACGAGCCGACCGCATCGCGGAACGGGCCGTAGAACGCCGAGGCATACTTGGCGGCATAGGCCATAATCATCGTATTTTGGTGGCCGGTGCGCTCCAACTCGGCACGGATCGCCGCTACGCGGCCGTCCATCATGTCGGAGGGCGCAATGATGTCGCAACCGGCCTCGACCTGCACCATTGCCTGTTTGACCAAAACCTCGACGGTTTCGTCATTGACAACGTAAGCATTGTCGTCGATCAGCCCGTCGTGACCGTGGGTGGTGTAGGGATCGAGCGCTACATCGCAGAGAATGCCGATTTCCGGCACCGCTTTTTTGATTGCGCGGGTGGCGCGGCAGATCAAATTTTCGGGATTGGCTGCCTCGCATCCGTCGGCTGTTTTGAGCTCCGGGTCGGTATGGGGAAACAGCGCCACCGTCGGAATGCCCAGTTCGGCGGCTTCTTCCACCGCCTTGACCGCCACATCAATGCTCATCCGATCGACGCCGGGCATCGTCGCCACCGGTTCGGTTTTATTCTTGCCGTCGATCACGAAGATCGGCCAGAGAAAATCGGCGGGCGAGAGCGTATTTTCCGCGCACAGCGCCCGCGACCACGCATTCGCCCGCACCCGGCGCATGCGGATGGCGGGAAAGGACGGCTGATACAAACCATTCATGACGACAAATTACCCCGGAAGTGCCTCGGCGGTACTATAGCCTCGGGCTGCGGCGCGGCAACGCTTTGTTTGCCGCTCTATTTGTTCTATTCCTACCTCGTTGCTGTTCCCGGAACGACAGACATGGACGAGGTTCTTTTCGAGCGGCGCGGTGCAGTCGGCATCGTCGTGCTGAACCGGCCGAAGGTTCTCAACGCCCTCAACCATGCGATGATCAAAGCCATTCGCACGCAGTTGGCGGTGTGGGCGCGAGACGATGACATCGCAAGCGTCGTCGTTCGCGGCGAAGGCTCGCGCGCCTTTTGCGCCGGCGGCGACATCCGCACCTTCTATGAATCGGCCGCCAAGCACGATTTCAGAGTGCAGGAATTCTGGCGCGACGAATACACCCTGATGATCGAGATTAAGCGCTATCCCAAGCCCTATATCGCTTTGATGCACGGCATCGCGATGGGGGGCGGTTTGGGCGTCTCGCTGCATGGCGCCTATCGCCTCGCCGACGAGAGCCTGGTGCTAGCAATGCCGGAGACCGGCATCGGTTTCTTTCCCGATGTCGGAGCGAGCTGGTTCCTGCCGCGCTGTCCGGGAGAAACCGGCACATGGTTGGCGATGTCGGGGGCGCGTATCGGGCGCGACGATGCACTGGATCTCGGTTTGATCAGCCATGCGCTGCCGCGGGAAAAATGGCCGGACCTGATCGACGCGCTGGCAACGGGCGAGCCCATCGGCGATCTTTTGCGCCATGCCCGACCGGTTGAAATTTCACCGCCGCTCGCCGAATACCGCGCCGAGATTGATGCGGCGTTTTCCGCCGTATCGGCCGAGGATGTGTTGCATAGGCTAGATGAGGAAGGTACGGGCTGGACGGCGGCCGCCGCAAAATTGATCCGTTCGCGTTCACCGACGTCGGTCAGGATCGCTTTCCGCGCCGCGCGCGAAGGACGAAAATTGTCCTTTGAGGAGTGCATGCGGATGGAATTCCGCGTCGCCTGCCGGATGACCAATCTACCGGATTTCCGCGAAGGTATCCGCGCGGCGATCATCGATAAGGACGGCAAACCGGCGTGGCGGCCGGCCGTATTGACCGATGTGGCGGAACGGGATGTCGCCGCATGTTTTGCGCCGTTTCCCGACGGCGATTTGTTTTGATTGTGCGGACACCAAAAATTTACGGTTTATTTTCCACAGATAAATAAATCCCACCGTTGTTACCATAACAATATGGAAAACGAGACAATTTCCGATTTTTGATGCGTTGTGTTCGAGGAAAATTTTACGCGTCATTAAATGGTATTGCCTACTCTGTCCGGCATAACAAAAGGTGGGCCCCTTGTAACCAAGGGGAAACGGCGATGACTGTAATGGCAAAACCGCAGGAAACTGCGGCGGTGGAGACTGAGCGCCCGCAAAAAAAGCTCTATATGGAAACCCTCAATCTGGTTGAGCGGCTGCATCGACAATTGCTCGACGTCATCAAGGACGAACTGGATCGGCGCGAGGAACGCGAGATCAACAGCGTGCAGGCTTTGCTGCTGTTCAATGTCGGCGATCAGGAGCTTTCCGCAGGTGAACTGCGTTCGCGTGGCCATTATCTCGGTTCGAACGTTTCGTACAACCTGAAGAAATTGGTCGACCTCGGCTATATCCATCACGAACGTTCGGACACCGACCGCCGTTCGGTACTGGTGCGGCTGACCCGCAAGGGCGAATTCGTTCGCGATATGCTGCGCGAACTGTTCATCCGTCATCTGGGTTCTCTGGAAGCCGTCGGCAACGTTACCGATGTCGATATGGACGGATTGAACACCACCCTTAAGCGATTGGAACGGTTCTGGATCGATCAGGTGCGCTTCCGGCTTTGAAATGGTCGTGAGCCCGGTGCGAAGGGATCTGCGGCAGGATCGCCCTCTTCCGCAGGAAAAAGAGAGCTTCGGCCGCAGGCATCATATTTTGCCGCGGACTGTCTCCAATTCCGCCACGAAATCCGGGCCGAAAAAGTAGAGAAGCTCGTCGCGGGCCGCTTCGAACAGCGTCGGACCCTGGCCGTAGCAGATCAGACTGGCGTCCTTGATCTCGTTCGAGGGCACCAGATTGCCGTATTCGAAGGTGACGCCGAACAGCCAGCACACCACCGGCTTGTAGACGTGATAGTCGAGCCTGTGCTGCAGGCAATAGGAGTGGATTTTGCACCCCCGCCCCTCGGTGTCGAGAAAAATGCAATGCCCGTTTTCCGCCCGCACCCGCATCATCCTGCCGCCGGGAAATTCCGTATCGTCGATCACCTGCCCGTCGAACCATTCCGAGGCCGGCCGACCGACGAAAGCTGCGAAATCCGGCCCCAGCGATTTGACCCGTTCCGTATCGTCGAGGTCGATGTCGGCGCCGTAGGAGCAGCAGGTATCGCGGCAGAAATCGCAATCCATGCAGAAGGTGAAATAGCGCAAGGCGAAAACATCGGTATCGACCCGCGAAATCGCCGGCGCACCGGCTTTCGAGGGATATTCGCGCGACAGGGAAACCAGGCTCATCAAAAGCACTCCAATACAAGACATTCAATCAGTTCGGAATAGGACAGCCCGGCCTCGGCTGCCGCCACCGCAAAGCCGCCGTCGGGGGCGATGCAGGGGTTGGGATTGACTTCGAGCACCTGCGGCTTTCCTTCCGCATCGACGCGGTAATCCACCCGCGCAAAACCCGCCAGATCGAACAGACGCCACAGATCACAGGCGGAACCGGCCAGCGCGGTGGCCAGCGCCGATTCGTGCAGCTCGATACCGAACTTGCGCACGGTGTGACGGGATTCGCGGGACTCTTCGTCCCATTTGGCAGCGTAGCCGACGATGCGCGGGCTGTCCGCCGGCCAATCTTCGAACAGCATCTCGGCCATCGGCAGCACATACGGCTCACCGCCCCGCGACAGAACGCCGACGTTGAACTCGCGCCCCTCGACGAAGCGTTCCGCGAACCACGCCCCGCCCCAGCGCAAGCGGCTTGCCTCGGCGCGCGCCGGAACCTCCGCCGCCGCGACCACACAGGCATCGTCGAGGCCGATCGAGGAATCCTCGTCGGCGCGCTTGACGATGTAGCGGTGTCTGGCGTCGAGCCCCCGCCAATCCGGCGGCTCGGCCCAGTCGGGCGTGGCGATGCCGGCGGCGCGCATGGTCCGCTTGGTCAGCGGCTTGTCCTGGGTGGCGATCAGCCCGGCTGCATTCGTGCCGGTGTAGGACACGCCGATGCGCGCAAGCAACAGCGGCGCGATGCAGGCGAAGCGGCCCTGGCCGTCGAGCCCCTCGACCAGATTGAACACTGCCTCCGTCCGATACTCGGCGAGCAGCGCCAGCAAACCCGCCATGCTTTCGACGAAGGCGGCGAGATCGGCGGTGTGGCCGCGCGCGCGCAACGCCTCGGCCACCGCGCGGGCGGCAATCAGCGTGTCCATTTCCTCGGGCGGGGCGTCCGGTTCGACTTCGGAATGCAAGACCAGCACGTGCATCGGATCAACCCAGTTCGGGGTGGCGACGGCGGAACGATGCCATGACCTTCCCGATCAGGTCGGTATAGGAAAGGCCGGCATTGTTGGCGATCAGACAGAGGTCGGAATAGGCCGGCCGGATACCGGCAAGCGGATTGACCTCGATGAAGTGCGGCTGCCCGTCTCCATCGCAGCGCACATCGACCCGCCCGCCGTCGCGGCAGCGCAAGGCCCGCCAGGCGGCGAGCGCCACCTCCTCCACCGCGCGGACAACGACGCCCTGCGGGCGATAATCGAAGGCAACTTTATCTTCCCATCCTTCGGACTTGTTGACCAAGCCGTAGCCGTCGCCAGCATAATTGGCGAGCGGGACGATCTCGCAAAGGCCGAGCACCTCGGCCTCATCCCCGGTGCCGGTGATGCCGACAGTGAATTCGCGCCCGGATAGATACGTCTCGACCAACACCGGCTGACGGAAGCGTTCGAGCAGGTACGCGGCCCGGGCCGCCAGCCCCGCCGCATCGACCGCCTTGGAATGATCGCCCACCCCCTTGCCCGAGCCTTCCGCCAGCGGCTTGAGGAACACCGGATACGGCAAGGCGACCTTGGCGATGTCCTTGGGCGTCTCGATCACCGCAAAATCCGGCGTAGACACGCCGCAATCGCGCACCACCCGCTTGGCCATCGCCTTGTCGAGGGTAAGCGCACAGGTCAGGGGATCGGAAAAGACATAGGGAATGCCGTACGCCTCCAGCACCGCCGGGGCCTGCGCCTCGCGCGAAACGCCCGACATGCCTTCGCACAGATTGAACACCCCATCCCAGCGGTTCCCCGCCGCAAGCTGCTCGATCAGACGGCGCACATTGCCGACCCGTACCGGTTCGTAGCCCAGGACGGACAGCGAGACGCAAATCGCCTCGACGGTGACCTCGCTGTCGAATTCGGCGGCGTCTTCCGCAGACATACCCGCAGCAAGGGCATCGGCCTTGAGGTCGATGGTGACGCCGATGCGCATGGCGGCCTAGACCGGCGCGCCGCGACCCAGCCGTCCGGCGGGATCGGGATAGCGGTAAATCTGCCCCTCGAAATTCCTGAGCAGCAGGTCGTCGCCGTCGCGCCCGGCCACCGGATCGGGGGCGAGCTGAATCTTGCCGCCGCCGCCCGGCGCGTCGATCACGAAGGCGGGCACCGCATAGCCGGTGGTGTGACCGCGAAGTCCGGCGATGATTTTTAGGCCGGTCTCAACATCGGTGCGAAAATGAGCGGAGCCGCGGATTGGATCGCACTGGTAGAGGTAGTACGGCTTGACCCGGCGCATCAAAAGCCCCTGCATCAGAGGTTTCATGGTCTTGATCGTATCGTTGATGCCCTTCAGGAGCACGGTTTGCGAGCCGAGCGGAATGCCGGCGTCGGCCAGCCGGGCCGTCGATTCGGTGACCTCGTCGGTCAACTCGGCCGGATGGGTAACGTGAAGGCTGATCCACAGCGGGTGATGCTTTTTCAGCATCCGGCACAGATCCTTGGTGATGCGCTGCGGCAACACGATCGGCGCCTTGGTGCCGATGCGGACGAACTCGACGTGCTTGATCGCCCGAATTCGCCCCAACAGCCAGTCGAGTTTGTCGTCGCCGATGGTCAGAGGATCGCCGCCGGAGAGCAAAACGTCGCGCACCTCGGTGTGCGCTTCGATATAGGCCAGCGCCTTCTCCCATTGGCCGACCGAGAACTGGTACTCGCCGCCGGGATTGCCGACCAGCCGCGAGCGTGTGCAATAGCGGCAATAGGTCGAGCAGGTGCCGGTGGCAAGAAACAGCACCCGGTCGGGATAGCGGTGGACCAGCCCGGGGACCACGGTGTCGTGATCCTCGCCAAGCGGATCTTCCGCTTCGCCGGGGGCCAGCAGATACTCGGCACCGGTCATGACGACCGTGCGGCGCAAGGGATCGGCAGGATCGGCGGGCGCCATTAAACTGGCGTAATAGGGCGTGATGCCGACCGGCAGAGCGCCCTGATGGCGGCTCACCGCCGCGCGTTCGCCGTCCGAAAGCAGGAAAATGCGCGTCAATTCCTCTAGCGTATGGATACGCGAACGGAGCTGCCAGCGCCAATCGTTCCACTCGACCGACGAGGCGTCGGGGAAAAAACGGCGGTAGAAGGCTTTGGTTTGGTGATTGGCGGGAAAGCGCAAGGCACGTTTGGCCTTGGCTACGGCAATGCTGGTGACTTTGCCAAATTCCTTTGGGCCGTCTTCCCGGGGGCCTGCATCCTGAGAAGAGGAAATGTCGGAAGGAGAGGTTTGTCCGTTTTGGACGGGCCGTAACGGAGGCTTGTATTCGCGCCCCCGTAAGAGCTGGAGACTCATCGTGGTCTCTTGTGTTCCGGCGGTTGCGCTCCGCGCGAAAGCCACAGCGGCTTGCCATAACGGACGCAACAAACGAGTCGATAATTAGTTGCTTCTACACCGACGTCAAGGCGTTCGTTATCGCATGCCGCACAAAGTCTGTCACTCGGCAGGCGGCGGCGGCGCCCAATCGCGCTGCACATCGATGCGGTAGATGCGGATATGCACAGGCTTGCCGCGCGAATAGTTCAGGCCGTCGAGTTCGCCGACCTGCCGGGCATCGCCTTCCAGCTCGGCGAGACGCGCCAGAAACATCGGCCGCTGGCGTTCTTCGACCAGCGCCAGCCCGCCTTGCGCAACACCGACGTCGGCGGCACCGCTGCCGTTGGTCAGCCTGGTATCGGTGCCGAGCAGAAACCGCATGCTCGGTTCGATATAGCCGGCCACCGCCACCGGTGGATCGCCCGGTTCCGAGAGCGCCTTGACGGCGGCAGCAGCGCGCGGACTGACCCATAGCCGCGACAAATCGGGCGCCACCCCCAGCGTCATCGCCGGATAGAAAACCAGCACCGAGGCCAGCATCAAGCCAACCGCCGCAAAGGTATGCCGGCGGATATACGCGATCAGCGCCGTCAGGCTGCACGCCATGAACACGCTGACCGCCACGTAAAGCCACCACTTCGCTCCCGATCCGTACAGTTCGGGTATCGCGATCGCGGCGACGGCGAACGCCAGGATGCCCAACGCGAACTGAACCGGCGCAGCCAGGAACAGCACCCGGCCGACGCGGGTTTCGGCCGGTTTGGGATCGGCCGCCCACAACGCCGCCAGTATCGCCAGCACGGGATAAACCGGCAGCACATAGTGCGGCAGCTTGGTCGGCACCAGTTCGAACAGCAGCCAGGCCCCGACGAGCCAGCACAACAGAAAGCGGAATACCGGCTCTTTCCGGCGGGCTACGCCCATGCCCAAGGCCGGCAATAGAAACAGCGTCGCCGGCCAGAAACTGAGGGTGGTCAACAGCGCATAGTACCCCGGCGGCGCGCCGTGGGTCTCCTGGCCGCTGACGATCTTGCTGCCGAAATCGTGGCCGAGCGCCAGTTCGTAAAACTGCCCATGACTGACGAGCAGGATAGCGACGAACCACGGCAGAACCATCAGCACCGTCACCACACCGCCGGACAGCGGCTTGGTACGGGCGAGCCAACGCCAGTCGCGGTCCCATAACGACAGTATGGCGGCCAGCGGCAACGAGACGCCGAACACCACCGGCCCCTTGATCAGGATGGCGCCGGCGAACGCCGCCCACCCCGCCAGCAGCGTCTTTCGCGACGGCGCCGGCTGCGCCGGATCGCGTGCCGACAGATAGACCCGCATCAAGACCGCATTGGCCCACACCACGCAGGCCAGCAGCACGGCATCGGTTTTGGCGATCTTGGCCTCGGCGGTGAGCAGCAGCGTTAGGACCATCAACAGCGCGGCGAGGAATCCGGTCTCCAGCGGCGCGAACGCGCGCACGCACCATAGAATGCCGGCGCAAGCGGCAAAGGCGCCGAGCAATGACGGTATCCGGTAGGTCCAGATGTGGTTCCGTTCGCTTGTACCGGTCGCCACCGAGGCGACCTCGGTAGCGGCCGCCTGCAGCCAGTAAATGCCGATCGGTTTCTTGTAACGCGGTTCCATGCCGAAGCGGATGTCGACGAAGTTGCCACTTTCCAGCATTTGCTTGGAAGCCTGAGCGAAACGGCTCTCGTCGCGGTCAAGCGGCGGCAGGCTGGTCACCCCCGGCAACCAGACGATGCAACACAGAAAAAACAAAACGGCATACGGCCTGCGGCGCACCAACGCGGCAATCCAGTTAACGCTGGCGTCAAACCTGCTCATCTTCGTGGTTCCGGAAGCTATTCTGCCGACAAATATCTAGTATATATGGGGTCATATAGACTAGACGTAATTTGGATAAACCCGTGTACGTTAGTGGGGAAACCATGAACAAGGGAACGGTGCCGTTTTCGCTGGTCGTCGCGGTCGTGAACGAACGGGAGAACATCCCCGCCCTGATCGGCGAAATCGCGGCGGCGCTGGACGGCTATGCCGCCGACCACGAAGTGATCTTCGTCGACGACGGCTCGACCGACGGCACCCCGGAAGAACTGGCGGTGCAACGCAAGGTGCTGCCGAACCTGCGTATTTTGCTTCACGGAAGCAACCGTGGCAAAAGCGCGGCGCTGCGTACCGGCATTTTTTCGGCGCGTTTCGACATCGTCGTGACCATGGACGGCGACGGTCAGAACGACCCGGCGGATATCCACACCCTGCTCGCCCCCTTTGCCGACGGAAACCCGCGCCTGGGCCTGGTCGCCGGTCAGCGCATCAAACGGCAGGATACCTTAAGCAAACGCGTGGCCTCGCGTTTGGCCAACCGGCTGCGCCGCCGGCTGCTCAAGGATGCGGCGCGCGATTCGGTCTGCGGCTGGAAAGCGTTCCGGCGCGGGCTGTATCTCGATTTCCCCTATTTCGACAACATGCACCGTTTTCTCATCGCGCTCGCCATCCGCGAAGGCTTCGAAATCCGGCTGGTCGACGTGCGCGACCGGCTGCGGGTTCACGGCAAATCGAAATACACCAATTTCGGCCGGCTGATGGTCGGCCTGCCCGATCTGTTGGGCATGGCATGGCTGATGCACCGCGGCGTCGGCCGTCGCACCCCGGCAAAGGAAATATAAAAAATGGCCGCTCTGCTTTCGTTCATGACCGTCGAGAACATCTGGCTGGCCTTCGGTCTGTTCGCCCAAGGCATGTTCGCCTCGCGTTTTCTCATTCAGTTGTTCAAAAGCGAAATGGAGGGGCGGAGCGTGATCCCCGAGGCCTTCTGGTATTTCAGCCTTGCCGGCGGGCTGATGACCCTGGTCTACTCGATCCATCTCGGTAAGGACGGCATCCCCTTCATCCTCGGCCAGTGCGGCAGCCTGTTCGTCTACGTCCGCAATATCCAACTGATCTTCCGCGAGAAGCGCCGCAACCGCGAAAAGGCCGCCCCTACGGAATGAATGAGACGGTGTCATCGAACCTTCGCAATGCGTGACGCGGTTCGACGCAAATTGGTGTATAGTCCGCTTCGATTTTTCTTGGGATGGGAGGTTCTTATGTTCCGCTGGTTTCCGCTTTTGGCGATTCCGCTTGCCCTTTACAACGTGCTGGTGCTCGGCGATGCCGCCGTCGGCAAAGAAACGTTCGGCGTGCTGCAAGGCAGCTTCCAAATCGCCATGCTGACCGGTCTGCCCTGGACGATCAACCTGGGCGACATCATTCTTTTCCTCGCCGTCCTCATGCTGTTCGTCGAAACCATCAAGGCTGCGGGAACCTCCAAGCTGGAGCTGATCAACCACGGCCTGTCGATGCTGGTGTTCGTGGTCGCCGCCTTCGAGTTCGTCGCGGTGAAGGGCTTTGGCACCTCGACGTTCTTCTTCATCATGCTGATGGCGTTTTTCGACACCGTCGGCGGCTACACTATCACGGCAGTCGCTGCCAAGCGCGACCTTTCGGTGGCTGGCGGTATGGTGGATCATTCCTAACCCCTCTTTGGGGCTAGTTTTTTCACAAGTCTGACGGCCCTGGACGGGCCGTCCGGCTTGCTTTGTCCGTCAAATTCTATAAACCCTCTCCCGAAATCGCGGACAGGTGGCCGAGTGGTTGAAGGCGCACGCCTGGAAAGTGTGTGAACGTTAATAGCGTTCCGCGGGTTCGAATCCCGCCCTGTCCGCCAGCCCCATTGATTTTGCAAAATATTTTTGTACTTTTTTTGGTACAAACTGTCAGACCCAGCAACGCCAGGATAAAAATCTCGGGGCGACGTCATATCCGGTCCGACATTGAGGCCGGAATAAACATTACGCCCCGTCCGGAAATAACCATCGGCAACGCAAATCTCAGAACAACGCCGCCACGACGTTCTCGCCGCCGTAGTTTTCGATGAACACCAGAACTTGGTAGCCCTTGGCAAAAATTGGCTTGCCTTCGGCATCGTGCATCAAAAGACCGTCGTTGTGGATGGTGGCGGTCTTTTCGTCATAGGCGAACAACGGCGTCACCCCGCGATAATTTCCGCGCACCAGATTGAACAGGATTTGCGCGTTGCGCGGCGCCAGACGAACGCAGCCTGCGGATGCGCGATTGCCTAGCCGGGCGACGTCCGTGTCGCCGGAGGCGGCATGTATCGCCAACCCGGTCGGCATACCGTCTTTCTCCCATTTGAAGAACATGGTGTAGGGCATGGGATGCTGCCACTGCATCGACAAATAGTGCTTGTGCATCCGCCCGCCGTCGAGCTGGTAATAGCCGGGCGGCGTATTGGTGTACATTTTCACGCCGCGCGAATTGACCTCGTGCTGCTCGCGCCCGGTGGAAACCGGCCAGGAATAAAGCAGACTAAGTTTGCCGTTTTCCGCTTTGTCGAAGGCGTACATACGCTGCGCCCATGGCCCGCTTTCGGCCTTACTGACATAAAGAAACAGTTTAAAATTATCGAATAGCTCTTTGGAAATACTGGATCTTAAGCGCTGCTCGACTCTAGCATACTCGGCCGCAGACGGCGGATGCGGATCGATAGCGGGCGGTAAGGTCTCTTCGTCGTCCGCTGGCGCTTCGGCGGATTGAACGATCCGTTTGGTATGTTCGTTGATCGCGGGCTTCAACGGCGGCACCTTGGGTTTCGGATTGACGGCAACTGCCGCCTTGGCGGGCGTTGGCGTTTCGTTGTCCCCGGCTGCGAAGGCCCAATCCATCGCCGCCTGCCTTTGCCGCGACAACCAGGCGCCAGCCGGTTGCAGCGCCATATCGTTGACAGTGCGGGCGGCAGTCACGGCATAGGGGGCGGCGGTTTTGGTCCACTTGCGCGCCGCCAGCGCCCACTCTTCATTCGAATAGACGCCGATGACGGCCATGAAGCCGGCCGCGCTCAAAAGGAACGCGCAGCTGAGAGCCTGCAAGCTCCATATGTCCCGTCGGTTACGCATTGGCGAAATACTAGCCAAACAAAACGGTGTTGTCTCGTTCCGGGAATGTTGAGGTTAATGCGCGACCGGATCATGACAACAGCAACGATTTACCGGTTGGAAGCGCCATGACGGAAAGAAACGTGAGCGCGGGGTTATGTATTTACGTACAATATTTGTAGTATATTTATTTTTACTGATATTGTAATAATAATTATTATTATACACCATCAAACCGAACAATATGCCGGAGAAATACCAATGAGCAAACTTCGCGACGACGTTCTTTTCGCCAACGCCGCCTACGCCGCCGATTTCGGCGACAAGGCCAAGCTTGCCCTCCCCCCCGCCCGTCATTTTGCCATCCTCACCTGCATGGATGCCCGGCTCGATCCGGCAAAGTACGCCGGTCTTGCCGAAGGCGACGCCCACGTGATCCGCAACGCCGGCGGCCGCGCCAGCGACGATGCCATCCGTTCGCTGGTGATTTCCCACAAACTGCTCGGCACCACCGAGTGGTTCGTGGTTCATCACACCGACTGCGGCATGGAATTCTTCACTAGCGAGGTCATCGCAAATCTGTTGGACAAGAGCCTTCACACCGCGGCGTTGGAAGACGGCAAATGGGTCAATCAAAAAGAGGAAGGCGGTTCGGCGGAAGGCCACTACATCGACTGGCTGACCATCGCCGATCAGGCGGAAAGCATCGCCGCCGACGTGACGCGCATCCGCAACCATCCGCTGGTGCCGGCCGACATCCGCATTCACGGCTATCTCTACGACGTCGCTACGGGCAAGTTGATCGAAATTCCCGCGGCGACCGAGGCGGGCCGGCCGCGATCGTGATCCGGTTCCGGCACCCGCAGGGCGGCAGGGAAACCTGAACCGCATATGAACGGCCGTTTCAACGCCTGTTCAGGCCCGCCTTGCTAGCGTACAAATCGACAATGGAGAATCGAAACTTGGGGTGCAAAATGGTCGTAAACCTGAAGAAGCTGTTATGGACCGCCGCGACCGTCGTCGCGCTGATAGCCGGCGCCGGCATGGCGGCGGCGCAAGGAGGCCCGCCGTCGCGCGATTCGGATCGCGGACCGGGTTGGAACGAACCGCATGCGCCGCCGCCGCCGGGCGCGCGGCACAATAGGCCGGGCTGGAACCAGCCGGCTCCGCCGCCGGGCGGCCGCGACCGCTATTGGCAACCGCGCTTCCACGGCTACGTTCCGCATGATCGCGTCTATGGAACGCTGCGCGGGCACGGTTACCGTCAGTGGGACGGCGAGCCCTATTGGTATCGCGGCCGTTACGTCGTCCGCTCTCACGACCGGCGCGGCCGGACGGTGTTTGTAGAAATAAATCCGTATACGGCCGACTTCATCGGCATCATCAAATTCTGAAAGTCGTTGTCCCATATGCCGAAGCGCCGATGGGAACTTGGCAGGCGCCTTCGTTCGTCCGAGCGAAGGCGCTCGCTCAATACAGGCATTGCAAGATATTAAAATTTCCCCTCCTCGCGAAACCACCATAGCCTTTACACATCCGCACGCCTAATATTTGCCACTGGGGACATAAACACGGAGGGGATGATGCGCGGGCTTACCGGAGTGGCGTATATTATAGCGGCGCTCGCCGTGTTTTCTCTTTTCGGCGCACAGGCTGCGCTCGCAGATGACGAAGCGATTCCGCTGCCGGCGGAACAATCGGCGGACAAAATGCCCATCCGCATCCTGCACAACGTGCGGCGCATCGAAGTCAATCCCGATTTCACTTACACGATCCATCATCACAACGAAACCAAGCTGCTCGATCAAGCGGCCATCGCCCGACTGTCGCAATTGTCGCTGAGCTATTCGGAGAGCCTGCAGAAGCTGACCATCGATTCCGCCTACACATTGAAGGCTGACGGGCGGAAGCTGGAAGTCAAGCCGGAAGCCATTATTACCCGCCAGAAGACATCGCCGAACCCCAACGTCCATTTTGCCGACACCATGCAAAAGGTGGTGCTGTTTCCCGATGTCGAGGCCGGAGACACACTGGTGTTCGACGCGACATTTCTCGCCAAACCGGTCATTCCCGGCTTTTTTGTCTTTAGTTTGGTTACGCCGAAGACACTCCCGATCGATAACGATGAGGTGACAATCGCCGTTCCCAAGACAATGGCGCTGCACATCGACAGACACGATTACGAAATGAAGATGGCTGTATCGGGCGACAGGAACGTCTACAGCTTCAGCTATTCCAATCCGCATCCGGTGCTGCACGACGATCAGTACGTTTCCAATTCGACCCGGGCGCCACGCGTCTTCGTCTCCACCTATCAGAATTACGCGCAATTCGCCGCCGCAATCGATACCGCGATACGCGACCGCATCATCGTCACCCCCGAAATTTTGGCCAAAGCCGATGCGATTACCGCCGGCGTTTCCGACCGGCGGGAGCAGGCGCGCAAGATCTACGAATGGGTTTCGACCCGCGTGCGCTACGTCGCGTTGGAATTCGGCGTCGGCAGCATCGTTCCCCACCCCGCCGCCGAAGTGATGCAGAATGCTTACGGCGACTGCAAGGATCACGCGGTGCTGCTCGCCGCCCTGCTTAAGGCCAAGGGGATCGAGAGCAACGTGGTGCTGATCAACGTGGCGCCGGCCTATGTGCTGCCCGCGGTGCCCACGCTTGCCTTCAACCATGCCATCAACTGGCTGCCGGAATTTGGGCTTTATGCCGACACCACGCAGGGCCAACTGCCGTTCGGCATCTTGCCGTATACCGAATACGGCAAGCCCGTGGTCCGGCTGGGGGCCAAGGACGGCGCGCTGGCGTTCATTCCGCAATCGGCAAAAAAAGACGCTTCCGTAAGGGTGAGCGGCAGCTTCAAGCTCGACGATAACGGCGTGCTGCACGGAGAGAACGATACGACGGTAGAAGGGCCGCTTGCCGGCACCTTCCGCAAACTCGGCGTCTCGCTGGCTGCGTCGGCGGAGACGACGGCGAAAGAGACACTGAAAAAACTCGGGTACGATGAGGCGACCGGCCGTTTCGATTTTCCCCAGAACGGCGGGATCGAAAAGACCTACCGCTTCTCTGCCAAGTTTGAGGCGAAAAAGCAGCAACGCATGCTTTCGGGAAAATCGTTCCGACTGCCGATCGGGCTGACCCTAATTAGCACAATAAGCGAGAGTTTTCTCGGCCCCATCGTCGACAAGAAATACAGGAACGCCGATCCGGCCGCCTGCTATAGCGGTCATGCGAGCGAAGACATCTCGTTCGAATTTCCCAAAAGCAAAAAATTGGCCGAGCTGCCTAAGGATGCGCACATCGAGGACGGCAGCGAAAAAAAGACCGGCACGAGCATAAAATTCGATGCCCACTGGTCTCTCGAAGGCAACACGCTGCACCTGCACCGCGATCTGGATGCCGATTTCGTCGGCACATTGTGCGAAGGTCCGCGACGCAGCGAAGCGGTCAAGGCAATCGACAAAATCCGTGAAAACTACAAGACGGAAATCTCGCTACAGCCAATTCCGGTCATTAAGAACCGTAATTGACTGTAGCTTTCTTTGTTGCCGCGCATTTTTGCGGCGAACCGGATTCCACTTCGCCGGAATGCGCTCTAGTCGACGCCAAGTAACGGCGCACGGTCATGGCCGCGACGATCGCCGCGGCAAGGAAGCCGAACGGTGCGGCAATGACCATGTAGAAGACGAGCGCCGATAGTGCAACGCCGAGCGCGGCGATCTCGACACGATCGAACGGTCGGTCGCGAAAGAGGAATGCGGCGGCAACCGCCAGAACCGGCAGATCGTAGAAAAAAACATACGGTGTGGCGAGCGGCACGGCGGCGGCCAGTGTCGCGGCTTTCAGCGCCGCCGAGATGCGGGAACGCCACAAGCGAACGATCCCCATTGCCAGTGCCAGCATGAGCAGACCTTGCGCCGTCCAGGCGGCAGCGTTCGGTGTACCGCTCCAGCGCAAGACGCCGTAGAGGCTTTGCAGTTTGCCCCAACCGACGCCGCCTCGGCTGACCAAGGCATCGGCGGTTTGCGGTAGAACGCGGAAGAATGCCGTTAGCGTGTCGCTGCCGAACGCTGCAACGGCGGCGCCATTGACGATCAAAACGCTTGCCGCCGCCGCGGCGAAACAACGCCACTGCCCGCCTGCCGCCAGCGCCAGGGGGATCAGAATGCCGAACTGCGGTTTGTAGGCGAGAAGCCCGAACAGCACGCCGCTCAACATCGGCCGCTTTTCCATCGCCAACAGTGCGCCGCCGAGAAGCGCCGCGGTGAGAAAGCCGTTCTGCCCGACCATGAACGAGGCCAGCGTACAGGGTACGGCGAGCGCAACCGTCGCGGCCTCTCGTTTTTTTGCCGCCGCGGCGACGATACCGGCATAGGCCGCCGCACCCGCCGCCCCCCACATCAGCAGCGCCGGTGCGAAACCGACAACCGACAGCAAACCCGCGACAAACAGGAACGACGGCGGATAGGGCCAGCTCAGCGTGCCGGCAAAGTCGTGTCCCGCCGTCGCGATTTCCGCCCGATGCAGCAACATGGGGTCGTAGACGACGAACGCCGATCCGTTGCGCGTCATGCCGCCGGCGGACCACACGGCGAGAAAATCGGCGACCAGCGGCCGGCCATCGGGCCCCAGCAGCCACTGATGACGGACGAACAGCACGCCCAGAGAAACCGCATAGGCGGCGACGACCGCCCCGGCGCACACGACGACAAGTTTTCGGCCCATACGGATCATGCCCGCATCTTACCCGGCAGGCTTTGCGGTTCGGTTAAGCGACGATTCAGCCGCGCACTTCCATCTGGATCGGACCTTCGGCGCGGCCGTGGATGAATTGATCGACGTATGCGTTGCCGCTCGCGTCGATCTCCCGCGTGGGGCCGTGCCAGACGATCTTGCCCTTGTAGAGCATGGCAATGCGGTCGGAGATCTTGCGGGCGCTGATCAGATCGTGGGTGATGGAAAGCGCAGTGGTGCCTTCCGCCCTGGTGGCAACGATCAGATTGTTGATCACGTCGGACATAATCGGGTCGAGACCGGTGGTCGGCTCGTCGAAGAAAATGATCTCGGGGTCGGCGGCGATGGCGCGGGCCAAGCCGACGCGTTTCTGCATACCGCCGGAAAGTTCGGCCGGCGACAGCACGGCAACCTCCGGCCCGAGGCCGACCTCGGCCAGTTTTTGATAAGCGATCTCGCGCGCCTTGATGCGATCGACACCGCGCCCTTGGATCAGACCGAAGGCGACGTTCTCCCACACCGGCAGGGAATCGAACAGCGCCGCGCCTTGGAACAGCATGCCGAACTTGCGCAAGAATGCCTCGCGTTTGCGGCCGTGCAGATGCGTTACCGGCTCGCCGTCTACGTATATCTCGCCCTCGTCGGGACGCAGAATACCCAGCACGCACTTGATCATTACCGACTTGCCGGTGCCGGAACCGCCGATCACCACCAGGCTCTCGCCGCGTTCGATGGTCAAATCGATGCCGTCGAGCACCACCTTGGGGCCGAAGCGCTTCTTGACGCCGCGAAGTTCGACTTTTGCCGTTGCGGTAGCCTGAGCCATGACAATCACTCGAAAAGCAGTTTGGTGAGAATGTAGTTGGCGGCGAGAATAAGAATCGAAGAGGTAACCACCGCGGACGTGGTGGCCGCGCCGACCCCTTGCGCCCCGCCCTTGGAATGGAAGCCGTGATAGCAGCCCATTGCCGCGATGATAAAGCCGAACACCGCCGCCTTGGTTAGACCGGAAGATACGTCGTTGAAGGCGATCGCATCGACCGTATTCTTGATGTAGATCGAGCCGGTAAACCCGAGCGTACCGGTGGATACGATATAGCCACCGAACACGCCGACGGAATCGGCGACCGCCACCAACAGCGGCATCGAGATCACCGCGGCCACCAGCCTGGGGACCACCAGATACTTCACCGGATTGGTGGCAAGCGTGGTCAGCGCATCGATCTGCTCGGTCACCTTCATGGTGCCGAGTTCGGCGGCGATCGCCGCGGCTGCGCGACCCGCCACCATCAGCCCGGCGATCACCGGCCCCAGTTCGCGGCAGATGCCGATCATCACCACCGCCGGCACGAACGCCTCGGCACCGTAGCGCGCGGCGCCGGAATAGATCTGCAGCGCCAGTGCGCCGCCGGTGAAGAAGCCGGTCAGTCCCACCACCGGCAGCGAAAAATAGCCGATGCGCATCAACTGCTTGCCGAGCAGAGACCAGTAGAACGGCGGCAGGAAAATGGATACGACCGCATCGCCCAGAAACACGAACAGCGCACCGACGCTGCGCAGGAAGTCCAGCGTCATTCGGCCGATGGAAGCGAGGAAGTTCATGGATTCTCCTCGTAAGTTCGCTTCGCGCGCCGCGACAGCGAGGTGAGTATTTCGTAACCGATGGTGCCGGCGGCCTTGGCGATTTCTTCCAAGGCAATGGTGTCGCCGAACAATTCGATCTCCATGCCGGTCGCCGGCGGCGGCGTCAAATCGGTGACGTCGAAGCTGGCCAGGTCCATCGACACCCGCCCGGCGACGGGTATCCGCGTTCCCCCGACGGCGCCGCATCCGGCATTGGACACCGACCGGAACAACCCGTCGGCATAACCCAGACCGGCTGTGGCGATCTTCGTCGTCCGCCCGGCGGTGAAGGTAGCGCCATAGCCGACGGTTTCGCCCGCCGCAATGGTGCGTGTCTGCATGATGCGGGCGGTACAAACCACCGCAGTCTTGAACGGGTTGGGACCGACGTTCAAGGGATGGCCGCCGTACAGCGCGATGCCGGGGCGCACTAGATCGAAATGGTAGTCCTTGCCCAGCATTAACCCGCCCGAAGCGGAGAGCGCGGCCGGCGCGGGCGGCAGCATGGCCAGCGCCGTACGAAACCGGTCAAGCTGACGGCGGTTCATCTTCGATGCAGGATCGTCCGAGCAGGCCAGATGGCTCATCCATAGCACCACCCGCACGCCGGCGAGCCGATGTTTGTGTTCGGCCGAAAGCAACGCCAATTCGCCGCTCGGCAGTCCCAACCGGTTCATCCCGGTATCGATATGGACGGCGGCATCCAGCTCTGTGCGCATGGTACGGGCGGCAGCCGACCACCCGGCGATTTCAGGAAGAGAATTCAACACCGGTGTCAGTTGATTGGCGATCAGCGCCGGAACCGTTTCCGCCGGCGCACCGTCGAGCACAAAAATCCGCGCTTCCGGTGACACTAACCGCAGGGCAATGCCTTCTTCCAGGCGGGCAACGAAAAAGCTGTCGCAGCCGGCAGAGGCCAGCGCCCGCGCCACCGGGCGCATACCGAGACCGTAGGCATCGGCCTTCACCACGCCGGCGACGGCGGCCGGTCCGGCCATCCGCTTGGCGGTTCGATAGTTCTCGACGACTGCAGGCAGACGCACGCAAAGGCGCATCGCGGCAAATTCGTTCGCTTTGGTTTCGTTCGGACGGTCCATCACGTCGCCAGAATACCCTGCCCCCGCATCAGTTGCCACGGATAATACAATCGAGACAGGGGGCATTGGCATCGACATTTTTGGTGTTGGAGGGCCCGGTGTTGCGTTGGTGAGCCATGACATCGCTCGGCCGCGGCTTCTCCTGCGTTCTATCATGTCGCTGCGAGGTATCGAGAATGACGAAACCGTAGCGGTCGTAGAGGAATGCCCAAGGCTTATGTTTGCAGCGCGCCTGCCCTTCCGGGGTCAGATACTCGAATCTGCCGGCGCCGCAAGCGATCGCCTGACCTAAAACGTCTCCGGGCTCGACGGTGATGGCATTGGGACGGTCCGCCTCAACCATGGGCAGCAACTGCACCGCCTTATAGGCTTGGTGGACCAGATCTTCGCTTTTCAATTCCCGCTCTCTTGCCTGTGTCATCGACGCCTTCGGCAGCAACAGCCACAATAGCTGGGTCTGCGTGGGCGGTTTTTCGCGAGCCACCTCGACCATTCGGCTTTGAATCATCAGAAAAATAACCAAAAGATGGGCGACGCCGACGAAAATGGCCGTCAGTTGCCGACGCCAGCGACGTTTTTTTTGCGCCTCTTCCCGTTTCCTGCGCCCGAGGACGACGGCAAGCGTCGGATCGGTTTCATCGATGAAATACGCTTCGGCCACCGATGGTTCCTCGCCCTCGCACGTCCGGACAAACGGGGGCCCGGTATAGCGGGTTATGCCACCCGTATGCCAGTTCCAACTATGACTTTATGCGTAATGATGTATCGTGAAAATTGTGTCCGTACGGATGGTTAAACCGAATTCTGTCGTTTTCTGCCGCCAAATGATTGTTATTTTATTACTCTATCATCGCTATCGATCAAGAGACCGGAAGTAAGACGTTATAAAGCGCGGCCCCTCGCGGTGCGGTTGGGTGCCACCCCTGGAAAATGTCAACGCGCTGGTGATGGTACCGTCTCGTCCGCTTGCGCCGTCGGGGCGTTGGCGTTGGCGGCAATAAGCGTGCTCGACGCATTGATCGCAGTCCAGCCGAACGCGACCTTTGGGTTCTGCCGCTCCAGCCAGACGTAATCCGTCTTGTTCCACGGCAAGATACCTTCGTTGATATTGTCGAGCACGAAGTCCCCTCGGTCGGTGGCGACCGTCAGCACGGTGTGGCGCCCGGTCCGCGGCGTCACCACGATGGCCAGGCGCAACGCCGGCTCTGGCAGTCCGCGCGCCACCAGATCGCGACGCTTGGTCAGGGCGTAGTCCTCGCAGTCGCCATAACCGTCGGTGGGGATGGTCCAATATTCGGCGCGGCCATAGTGCGGGCCGTCGTCCTCGGGCCAGATCTTGGCGTTTACCGAGGCATTGACCGCCTGCAACACCGTCCAGTTCGTCATGTCTAGTACGATGCTGTCACTCTCGCCTAAGCGTGGCTGGCAGTCGGCAGCGAAGCGGATGCAGAAGTCGATATAACCGGCGGGAATGACGGCCGCCTGGCCGGTGTCGGGCATTCGTGCCGATGTGGACGGTGTGACCAAGGGGGCGGGAAGCGGTGCGGTGCTCGGCATGGTGCCGGCGCAACCGCCAGCCCAGATACCCAACCCCAACGCAATTGCCAGCTTTACCGGCGTGTTGCCCATGACCCACACTCCCAACGCGTGGGAGCGAGGCTAGAGGCAGGACTTTTGCGGCCGAGTTAGGCTGCGAATTCAAATTTTCTCTTTATTTTCAATGCGTTTGTGTAAAATTTGAATCGACTACCACCCATTCGAAATTCCAAGGTTCGTCGGTAACCTCGTTTCGCCTGGAAATGTGCCGAGGATCGCCACATATGCTATCTGCACCTCCGGCGAGGCGTGACGGTGAGACGGGATTGTTAAGACGATGGGGCTGAGCCTCTTCAGCCCGAGGAACTGGGGGCGTTTCCAACAGTTCGAAACACGCGGACGCGCTCATTAAAAATATTCAGTAATTTCAACAGCTAAGAACTCCGTAAGCGACCCTTCAAGTCTGCAGATCTGCGGCCGAGCCGCGCGATTCCTGGGGAATTCAGGCACGCTCAGGCGAACGGAGAATGTTCGGCGGGGATAAATGGCGGAGGATGGGGGACTCGAAACAAATTGTCTCTTTGTCGGATTGCGCAAGTCTTGGTTTTTTGTGTTTTTCGGACATGACTTAGGACGAAGAGAATGGGGCCACTGGGGGACTGGACTGTGTGCACCACCGGAGCGAATGAGTGCCCGACGCCCTAGCCGGAACGCCCATGCGTACACCCCTTCACGTTGGTCCAAACCCTCTTTCTCCAACCAAATGTCAAGCAAGGAACGGCTTGACGAGCTTGCTGATATCCTGGCAACCGGCATATGCCGTCTTCGGATGCGGCAAGGTGGGACAAACGATGGTCTCGAAGCGGAAGTTGAACCTCGACAATCTCGAGGCATTGGGGGCGAAGCGCCTGGCAGAGCTGCTCATGGAACTCGCCGAAAACGATGCGGCAGCCAGTCGCCGTCTGCGGCTGGAACTTACCGCTAAAGAAGCGCCGGAGAGCGTCGCGGCAGAGGTGAGAAAGCGCCTCGCCCAAATCTCCCGATCACGCGGATTCGTCGATCGGCATAAGATTCGCGATCTCGCGGACGATCTCGACACCCAACGCCGAACGATTGTCGATCGGGTGGCGAAAATCGACGCGGCCGACGCGCTGGAGCTGTTGTGGCGGTTCATGGACCTCGCCGAATCCGTACAGGGGCGGTGCGACGACAGTAACGGCGTGGTCGGCGATGTCTTCCGCCTCGGTTGTCGCGATCTCGGTCCGCTTGCCCAGGCGGCGGAACCCGATCCCATGCATTTGGCCGATCGCGTGTTTGCCGCCCTCAATGAAAACGGCTACGGCCAATACGACAATCTGATCGAGACGCTGGCTCCGGTTCTCGGAAACAACGGCCTCAATCGTTTGAAGGAGCGTTTCACCGCGCTGTCGAAAACGCCGGTCGAGAAGCCGCCGCACGACCAGCGCAAGCTCGTCGGCTTTGGCTCGGGTGGACCGCTTTACGAGGACGAGATCGAGGCGCGGAGCCGCGAAAGCACCATTCGCCTTGCTCTGCGGGAAATCGCCGACGCCCAAGGCGACGTCGACGCCTTCGTTGCTCAGTACGACAAAGAGACAAGAAAGGTCCCCAAGATTGCGGCGGAGATCGCCCGACGGCTACTGGCGGCGGACCGCGCCGAAGAAGCGCTGCAAACGATTGAAGTGGCCGAACATAGGCGTAGCGGATGGCCGGAATTCGAGTGGGAGGATGCTCGGATCGATGTGCTCGATGCGCTCGGTCGCGGCGACCAAGCGCAAACCGCCCGTTGGTCATGCTTCGAACGCACCCTCAGCGCCCGGCACTTACGCACGTACCTCAAGCGGCTTCCCGACTTCGACGATGTTGAGGCCGAGGAGCGGGCGCTCGATTTTGCGGAGCGCTATGAGAGTGCCCTTCAGGCATTGGCGTTTCTCGTCTCCTGGCCTGCTGTGGAGAGGGCCGCGCGGCTTGTGACCGTGCGGACAGGTGAAATCGATGGCAATTATTACGAAATCTTGTCGCCAGCCGCAGATGCGCTCGCCGGCAAATACCCGCTTGCCGCAACCTTGGTGCTTCGAGCGATGATCAATTTCACACTCGCCAAGGCCCGATCGAGCCGTTACCGCCATGCCGCGCGTCATTTCATGGAGTGTGCGAGTCTTGCGTCGTCTATTTCCGACTTCGGCACCGTCGAGACACACGATGCCTACGCCGCACGGCTGAAGACCGAGCACGGCCGCAAGAGCGGCTTCTGGGGCTTGATTTGAAAAATCACGTCTCAGCGAATACCCGCCTCGTTCACATTTTTTCTTGCGCCTTCAATTTCCTCGGCACCTCCCGCGCGTTCCGCTACAGCTTCGGGAATCGGGCATTGAGCACGTCCGAAGGGAAGCGACGCGATACTGGGCTCTTCGGCGTTTCCGACGCTAACAAACCGGCGGCAACCATATCGTTGAGAACCCGCCGCGCGGTGCGCTCGGTCAGGCCGGTGATGCGCGAGGCATCGCCGCGTTCGATACCCGCACGAGGTCGGCGATCTTCTCGGCCGGCTCTTCCAGCCGGGCCGGTTCGAAGAGCCGCCGTGGGGCCTGGACTGTGTGCGCCACCGGTGTGAATGACGGCCCGATGCCTCCTTGGGGGCTGCCCTTGGCAAATGTTAACGTACCGGCAGTGACGGTGCCGCCTCGTCTGCTTGAGCGGTCGGGATGTTGGCGTTGGCGGCCAAAAGCGTGCTCGGCGCATTGAGTGCCGTCCAACCGAACGCGACCTTGGGGTTCTGCCGTTCCAGCCAGACGTAATCCGTTTTGTTCCACGGCAGAATGGCGTCGGTGAGGCTGTCGAGCACGAAGTCTCCCCGATCGGTGGCGACGGTCAGCACCGTGTGCCGCTCCATCCGCGGGGTCACCAGGATGGCAAGACGTAAGGACGGTTCCGGCAGGCCTTTCGCCACCAAGTCGCGCTGCTTGGTCAGGGCGTAGTCCTCGCAGTCGCCGTATCCGTCGGTTGGGATGGTCCAGTATTCGGCGCGGCCGTAGTGTTTGGCGTCATCCTCCGGCCAGATGGCTGCGTTCACCTGTGTGTTGACCGTCTGCAGCAGGGTCCAGTTCGCCGTATCCAGAACGATGTGGTCGGCTTGATCGGGATGAAGTTGGCAGTCGGAGGCATACCGGCTGCAGAAGTCGATATACCCGGCGGGGATTATAGCGGCCGGACCGGTTTCCGGCATTGCCACCGCCGCATTCGGAGCCGACGGCACCGGCATCGGCGCATAGGTCAAGGTGTTGGCGCAACCGCCAGCCCAGATACCCAATCCCACGGCAATTGCCAGTTTGACCGGTTTGATGCCCATCACCCGCACTCCCAACACGTGCGGGAAAGGCTAGGGGCGGGGCTTTTGCGGCCCGGTTAGACCGCGAACTCAACTTTTTTCTTTATTTTCAATGTGTTTGCGTAAAATTTGAATCGATCTCTAGCGGCAAAAAACGGCCGCGCCGCCGGTAACCAAATTTCGCCTGGAAATCTGCCGAGGATCGCCCACTATGCTATCTGCACGGACGGCAAGGCGTGATGGCGAGACAAAGCCGTATTGATGATGGACTTGAAAAAATTTTTCCGACCGATGCTGGCGCCCCGCGAGAGGATGGCATTTCGCACCCCAGAGGGAATGCGCCTCTATGCCGTCGGCGATGTGCACGGTCGGCTCGATCTCCTGGACGAGATGCTGGGGGCAATCGCGGCCGATGCCGAAGGGGACTGCCGTCGCAACGCTATCGTTTTCCTGGGCGATTATGTCGATCGCGGACCGGACTCCAAAGGGGTCGTCGATCGCTTGGTTGCATTGGACTGGCCGGGGTGGGAGATCGTTTTCCTGCGCGGCAATCACGATCAGGCGGTAGTCGATTTTCTGGCCGATGCCGAATTTTACCGCGCTTGGCGAGGGGTCGGCGCGCCCGAAACGCTGTTGAGTTATGGCGTGATGCCGCCTCGCTTCGACAAGGCGGAGGCGTTTGAGGCGGTACGGGTGGCGTTTGCCGATGCCCTGCCGCCGGCGCATCGGAATTTTTTCGATAATCTGGCTTATCGGTATGAGGCGGGAGATTATTACTTTGCCCATGCCGGGGTGCGGCCAGGCTTGCCGCTCGACCGGCAGGTGCCGGAGGATCTGCTCTGGATCCGCGAGGACTTCCTGCTGTCCAACATCAGGCTGGAAAAGATCGTCGTCCACGGACATACGCCGCAGGAACGTGCCGAACGGCGGGGGTATCGCATCGGCGTCGATACCGGGGCCTATGCCACGGGCGTGTTATCGGCCGCGGTGCTGGACGGGGCGGATGTCCGGTTTCTGTCCGTGCATATGGCCTGACGCGGCACCGGGCACCGGCACGTCGGCGAGACGACCGGCGTTCCGATTTTCCAGCTTGGCCCAGAAATATGCGTTGGCCCGCACCCGCGCCTTATGCATCTTGCAGATATACGTGGCGCGCCGATAGATGGTGGTTTCGTCGGCGAGATCGTAATTGCAGCCACTGCACCATGCGCAGCCGGAGGCGACCTCGCAATTCAGGCATTCTTCCGAGCTTTGCGTGCGTCTGGTCATCGCCAGGAACGGACGCAGGAGATTGCGGTCGATGCCGTCGTAGCAGTTCCCGATGTCGCGCCCGCGTTTGTGCGACAGCGAATAGGGGGCAAAGCGGACGCACGGATAGAAGGTGCCATTGCCGTCCACCGCCAGCATCTTGCCGGCGCCG
Source organism: Alphaproteobacteria bacterium UBA1303 (assembly GCA_002307315.1). Taxonomy (GTDB): domain Bacteria; phylum Pseudomonadota; class Alphaproteobacteria; order Micropepsales; family Micropepsaceae; genus Rhizomicrobium. The sequence continues at coordinate 13,786 of DBTZ01000009.1, read as the reverse complement.
CACCAGTTGTGGTCTTCCTCGACGCCGATCGGCTGGCCGATGCTGCGGGAAAAAAAAGAACAAGTGTGCGTCTCGTCCAGCCGGTTGTCGATGATGTAGTCAGCGAGAGCGACCAGTTGCCGTTCGAACAGCCCGTCGTCGCCGTCCTGCCACACGTCTTCGAACACCGTGTTGATGTTGACGGTCTTGATACCGAGAGAGAACAGGTGGACGACGCTTTCCTTGATGAAAGGAAGGTCGTCGTGCGACACCGTCGCTTTGGTCGCGGCGTCAGGGAATTGCTTGAGCCACAGCGGCAAGTTCTTGACGACATCGGCGTAAGACCCCTTGCCGTTGGGAAATACGCGCATAGAATCGTGCTTGCGCCTGGTGCCGTCGATGCTGATGCCGATGCTGATGTGGCGGCGGTTCTTGGCGATGTAGCGCTGCACCTTGTCCTTGCCGTACAACAGGCCGTTGGTCGAGAAACTGAAGCGATAGCTGTCGAACCAGGGATGGTTCAGCTCGTACATTCTGAGCTTGGCATAGTCGGAGATGCGATCGATCAAGTCTATTTCGATGAACGGCTCGCCGCCGATGAAGTCCCAGATGACGGATTTCTCCGGGAACTGCGTCCGTTCGCGCAGAAGGTAGTCGATGGTTGCCCGCGCCACCTCGAAGTTCATCCGGTTTTTTTTGTTCTTGCCGACGATATAGCAGTATTTGCAGCGCAACTGACAGTCTTCGGTGACGATGAACGTCACTGTCTTGGCGCGGCCTTCCTGCCACGATCTGCTCGGCTTGATGCTTTCGGGTTCTGTCGGCATGCGGATCGTTGTCAAGCGCTGGTATTGAGGCATGAGGCGCCGCAATGGTCGCTGCACGAGGCGCCGCATGTGGTGTAGCACGACGCTCCGCAGCTCGACGTACAGGTTGAGCAGTCCTCGGTGTTGCCGTTGCCGTTGGTGCAACTGCCGCCGCAATCGTGCGAGCAACTGCCGCCGCAATCTTCCTGACAGCCGACGCGACAACTGGCTTCGCAGCCGTTCCGGCAATCGTCGGCACGGGCAGGAGCGGCAAGGCCCGCCGACAAACCCAGAAAGGCGAGCGCGGGGAGCGCCTTCGCTCCAGCCTTAATCAGCTTGCGCCGACTGTATTTCATGACGATATGCCTTTCCGTCCAGGCGGATTTCGCAGGTTTCGAAGTTTATGGTCCAATGGCCGCCGGCAACGACCTTCCAGCCGTAGGCTTTCGCCTTTTCCGACCACCAGGCTTGCGAGCGAACCGAGGTTCGGCCGAGGTCGGCGACGACTTTTTCGTAGAGCGCGGCGTTATTGTCCAGGCCGCCGTTCTGTTGCAGCATCTGAACCAGTTCGGTCAGCCCGTTCTTGCGTTCGAACAGCGCCTGGATTTCGTCGCGTTCCTTCGGTGTAACGCGGCCGACCGCGCGCGACGCGGCACCCTTGGGTTTCTGCGTCGGTTTGCGGCTCGGTGTTTTTTTCATGGCCCCCCCCCGGCAATTTCACAACATTGGATCGTCCGCCGCAGAATGCAGCAGTTCCGGCATCTGCATTTCGACCAGTTCCATCGGATCGCGATAGTTGAGTTCGGCAATGCGCGGCATGCGGAGGAACGGTTCCGTTTGTCCCAGTTCCTTCAGCAGCCGTCGCGAGGCTTCGCGTTCGATATGAGCGATCAGACATTGCTGCTGCGAAGGTATGTTGTATTCAAGCGTCAGCTTGCGATTGAGCCAGACGCAGCGCTTGCAATGCCAGGCATCGCAACGGGTACAAATGGGGGCGCGCGAAAAGACGACGGTTGAGGGCGGCTTGACGGCGAAACCGATTTTCCCGTCGAACGCGCCGATGGCGGATTCTCCGTCGTAAAGAAAAGCCGGACAAACATAGAGCTTACCGTCGGGCGCTACGGTGACGTGCTTCGCGCCGGCATCGCAGTTGCGCATACGCTTCAGCATCATCCGGTCGGTCAGCACGTTGACCTCGATCTTTTGCCCGGCGGCGTACAGTTTTTTCAATGTCTTGGAGATTTTCTCCAACTCGTCGGCATAGCGGGCAAGATCGTCATCGTCGCATTCTTCAATGCCGAACAGATGCACGCTGAGACGGCCGAATTTGCCGACCAGAGCATCGAACAACTCGGCACAACGGGAAAGGTCTGACCGCGCCAGGCGCAGAATGAGATTCCGTGCCGGGTTGGGCTTGAGCGCGCCAAAAAGAGCGGCGTCTTCGGAGAACAATACCGGTATGGCGTCGGGATGGATTTCGCACATATCCAACGGGACGATCTTGGTGTGCGAAACGGAATCCAGCAACCGCGCCAGCTTGGCCGGCAGCCGATGCCTGCCGAACAGAAAGGTCGCGGCCACGGCGTTTTCTTCGGCAAAGCGGACGATGCCGCGCAACAGCCTTTCGTCAATCCATCGCGGCGCCGCGCCGGAATGAAAATGCGGATTCTCGTAGTGGCAGAACGGCACGGCGCCGCTCTCCAACATCACCAGTATGTGCTCGAAAACGCGGAGACGGTTTGCCACGTCGGGGCTATTGCTGCGCCGTGCCGGAGCAAGTCGTGTCGCAGGTTCCCGAGCAGGTGTCGAAGCAGGTTTTATAGCACCGGTCCATGCAGTCGTCCTTGCATGAGTTGTGGCATTTGTCCGAACATTCTGCGCTGCCGCAGTCGGCGCTGGCCGGTTGCGGCAGCGCGATCATCGCCAAGCCGAGGGTCGCAAGTGCCGGCAGTACAACGATCCCGGATCGCAGAAAGGCTCGGCGGCCTTTCCTCATGGCGTTTCTATGCATATGCATCTCCTTGAAGCCCCCGTTCGGAAGCGTAACTGAAAAAAACGACAAACCGCGGCCGAACGCAGATCTGCCCCGCACCGCTGGCCGGTTGTCCTATGCCTGATTACTGCGAGCTTCCCGCGCAACTGCCGCGGCAACTGTCGTCGCATCTGTCCTTGCAGGTTCTATCGCAGGTATCCTGGCAACTGTTGTAGCAGCCATCCACGCATTCTTCCCTGCAATTGCCGCTGCAGGTACCGAAACAAGCGTTCTCGCAATCTGCGCTCGCCGCCGCCGGAAGGGCGATCGCAGCCAATCCCAGAACGGCCAGTGCGGGCAGAATTTTGACCACCGATTTCAGAAATGCGCGCCGGCCGGCCTTTTGCGCACGCTCATTCCTTTTGTCGCGCCCACTCATCAGTACCCCCCAGTAAAACATCAACCTTATATTGAGTATGCGCAATGCGGGAGAAAAGCAAATGTAATCCATGGTTGGGTCGCCAGGATCGGCCTCTTGTGCCGGGTGGCCGATATGATTTTCTACTTTACTGGCAGAGGGATGGAAAAACGTTGCGCGCGGCCTATGCCACGGGCGAGTTATCGGCCGTGGTGCTGGACGGGGCGGATGTCCGGTTTCTGTCGGTATCGGACAAGGACGGCGTTTAGGCCTGTCTGTGGAGCGAGGCGGCGGCGCTGTTGCCAGAAGCAGAAGGTAACGGCGATCGCGGCAGCGCTGACATCGCAGGTGCCGGCGGTGTGGTTGACGATGCAGATCGGTTTGGAACACTTGCGGGCGGTTTCGTGCCGGATCAGGCTGTCGTGACGCCTAAGCCCAAAAGTTATATGCCGCGTTAACTGCCGTTCTTTTCGTGTCGCAATTGCGTGGCTGGAAATGATCGCCGATTGCGGGCATATTCCGTTCCGAAGCCGCATGGCGGCGTGGTCCAAGAGCTTGGTGGGATTTTTGCTCGGAAGGATTTGACGATGCCGAATAGAGACAGAGTGGAGAATATGAGCAATAATATTACAAAGTTCATCAGGCTTGCGGCAATTCTTCTTGCGGCGACGCTATCGTTTGCTCCCTGCCCCGCCATGGCTCAGGACATCGGGTTGCCAGGCCCCAGTCAGCAGGTTCGGCCGGCGCCGTCGGCGACCGATCCGTCGGCGTTACCGAAATATACCGCACCGGTGCCCGTCGCCCCTGGCGAAGGCATCACCGACGAGCATTATCGCCTGGGAATCAGCGACAAGCTCAAGATCACCGTTTATGGCGAAGACGATTTGAGTGGCGAGTTCGTCGTCGATAGCACCGGTCAGATACAATTGCCGCTGGTCGGACAGGTCAAGGCGGCCAATCTGACCCTTCACGAATTCAAGGCCGAGGTGGTTGCCGCGCTGTCGGACGGCTATCTCAAAGATCCCAAAGTCAGCGTGGAAGTGCTGAATTACCGGCCTTTTTACATTATGGGCGAGGTCAACAAGCCGGGCGAGTATCCCTATGAGAACGGGTTGACGGTCTTGAGCGCCATCGCCCTGGCCGGTGGCTATACCTATCGCGCCAACGACGACAAGGTTTATGTACGCCACAACGGCGAGTCGCAGGAACACACCATGCCCGCCGATTCGAAGACAAAAATTCTGCCGGGCGACATTGTTCGTGTGCCGGAAAGAATATTCTAAAACAGAAGATATTCCCATCCGGGTCCTGAACGTACACATAAAGGCCCGATTATTGAGCACCTGAGACGTGACTTTTACGCCACTGATGGCTGCGGGATTGTCGTGTCAGAAAAAAATCATGGGAACTTGCTTGAGTGCCGTCGTTGGACAGTATATTATCTAGAGTAGAAAGTTTTTTGTTGTGCCAATATTGCGTGTCATTCATGAACCTCAGTGGGGGTAGGCTATGAGCTTGAAGAATAGAATGCGGAACGGCTTGGCGGCCCCCGCGGTTATGGTTGCGTTGCTGGGCGTCGGCACAGTCGGTGCGATGGCGTTGGTTGCCACCCCTGCCTATGCGCAGACCACGTTGAGTATGGCGCAGGTGTCTTCGATCAAGGCCTCGCTCTCGGCGGCGATTGCTGCGGCGAATGGCGATCAGGTGGCCGTTGAGACGGCGATATCCGAAGCCATGAGCAGGGCACTGGTGACCTATGGCTACGATGCCGCGGGTTCTGTCGCATCGGCTATCATTGCTGCTGCCGAACAGTCTGGTGCTCCAAGTGCTAATATCGGCAACGGGTTAGCGAAGGCGGCAGCATCCATCAATGCCACTTATCCTACTGCTGCGCAGGCGATTGCCCGGACGATTGCGAATGAAGGCCGGGTTGTCGAGGTGGCTGCTTGCCAGACGACTGCGATGTCACTCGGTCAGACCCAGTTGGCGCAGATTTGTGGCTCCAGCGCGCTCCCGACGGCCGAAACCACCGGCGGTGGGCTGACGGCTGGGGGCAATGCGGTGTTGGGCGGTGGCTTCACTGGCGGCGGTGCCGGCGGCGGTAGCGGCGGGACTTGTCTCAATGCGTCCTGCACGAAATAGCGTGCACATTTTTCGACGTGAAATATTGGCCGGCAGAACGCTAGGTGAGGATGATGGTGCGCGATTTTAGAAATACGGTAGGGTTACTGCCTTTCGGCTTGGCCTCTTGCGCAATGGCTGCGGCGGCAGGGGCTGCCGACGTAACGCCGACCTATGTCGGTATGACGGCACAGGACGTCGGCGTACTGGAACGGTCCCGCCCGGAATACGACGCCAAGGGCATTCCGCTTGGTGGCTTCCGGCTGTTTCCAACACTTGATCTCGCCGGCGCATATGACAGCAACGTGTTCCGCCGCGAGGACGAGAACAGCGACGGCGTCTACACGATCGCGCCGACCATGTACCTCAAATCTCAGTGGGGGCGGCATTTCCTGGAGTTCTATGCCGGCAGCAAGAGCTATTTCTATTCGGATTACACCGACGAAAATCTGACCGATTGGAAGGTCGGCGGCGACGGTCGGTATGACATCTCCCGGTCGGCCATGCTGGCTGTGAATGCCCATTTCGGCGAGATGCACGAGTTGTGGTCGGCGCCGAATAACGTCACCGGCTATCAGGCCAAGCCGAACCGCTATTATCAAGGCCATGCCGATATGACGGCGGCCTATCAGCCGAACCGCCTCGGTGTCGGCGTTGGCGCGAGTATGGATCGCTACGACTTCACCGATACGGCGCGGATCGGCGGCGGCGTGTTGTCGAACGACGATCGCGATCAATACAACTATCAGGCCTATGCCAAGGTCTTCTACGATTTCTCGCCGGGCTATTCCGCCTTTGTGAAGGCGAGTTATGACGAGCGCGATTTCGACCAATTCTACGATCGGTCCGACCTGCATCGCTCGTCGCACGGTTTCCGCGTCGACGGCGGTTTGGATTTGCATATCACCCATCTACTCAGTGGCGAAGTGTTTGCGGGCTATGTCGAGCAACATTTCGCCCAGGATGTGGCGACACCGCTTAAGAACGTTTCGGGCCTCGATTTCGGTGCGAAACTCGACTGGTACGCTGCGCCGCTGCTGACCGTTCACTTGAGCGGCAAACGGACGCTTGACGACGTGACAATCACCGGCGCGTCGGTTGCCGACAACAAGTCGGTCAGCCTAAGCGCCGATTACGAGCTGCTGCGCAATGTCATCGTGCAGGCCAATGTTTCGTTTAGCGAAAGCGCATTCGTCGGTACGACGCGGAAATACACCTATCCCGGCGCGGGACTCGCCGTAAAATATCTGATGAACCGTTACACCAGCATCGATCTCGCCTATAGCTACAGCAAGCGCTCGGCCAACATTTCGGGTGCTGATTTCTCCGACAACACGGTCAGTTTGAACTTGAAGTTCCATATCTGACCAAGATTTGAGAGTGGGCGGCCATTTACCGTTATGAGGGTATTCGATTGCTTGCGTAGTGGTTGCCGTTCACTATCGGTAGAAAATTGCGGTCGGCGAAAAAACAACGCCGGCCGTGCTTTTTTGGTGGCCGGACGCGCGTTCGGTAGAAACCTTTGCGGATACATGAAATGAACCTACAGCAAAATATTGCCTCGGCCGATCGGCAAACATCGGATGGCACCGAAGACGCGCAAACCGTCGAAGGCGAAGGTTTCTCGTTGGTCGATTTGCTTCGGGTCATTCGCGTACGCAAGAAAATCATCATCGGCACGGCTGCTGCGGTGGTGGCGCTGGTGACGATCATCGTTATGCAGATGACGCCGCTCTATTCCGGCACCGCGGTGGTAATGCTCGATCAGCGCAAGAACAATGTCGAAGACGTTGGGGCCGTGCTTTCCGGCCTGCCATCCGATCAGGCGGCGGTGCAGAATCAAGTGCAGATCCTGACCTCGCAGGAATTGATTGGTCGAGTGGTCGACAAACTCAAACTTACCGAGGATCCCGAATTCAACCCTCTGCGAGGCGGGTTAGCTGCCATTTTTGGCTTGCTCAATCCGCTGAATTGGTTTTCGGCCTCCGAGACGCAGGAAGCGGTAACGGGCGAGAGCCCAGAACGCATCGCCGCCATCCATAAGATGCTCGACCGGCTGACGGTTTCTCCGATCGGGCTTTCGACAGCGATCAAGGTGTCGTTTCAATCCGAAAGCGCCGGCAAAGCCGCGCGGATCACCAACGCCATCGCTAACGCCTATGTCGAGGATCAACTGGAAGCCAAATTCGAGGCGACGCGTAAGGCGACGACATGGCTCAGCAGCCGTATCAGTGAACTTTCAAAGCAGGCACAGGCGGCCGACGCGGCGGTGCAGCAGTTCAAGGCGGACAATAACATCACCACTACCGCTAACGGCATGACGGTCGTCGATCAGCAGATCGGCGATCTGAACAACCAATTGATTACTGCCAGAACTGAACTCGCGGAGAAACAGACCAATTACGGTAGGCTGGCGGCTTTGGCCCGCGCCGGGCAGGCAGAGAATGCATCGCAGGTCGTTTCCTCGCCTCTAATCGCTGCATTGCGGGGACAAGAGTCGACGCTGACGCGGCAAATGGCGGACATGTCGTCTAAGTATGGGGATCGTCACCCCAAGATACTCGACATGAAGGCGCAAAAAGCCGATCTCGACGCCAAGATCAGGGAAGAGATTCAACGCATCGTGCTGTCGGTCAAGAGCGATGCCGAGGCGTCGCAGGCGCGGGTGTCCTCGCTGCAGGGCAGCTTGCGCCAATTGGAATCCCAAGGTGCCGGCCAAAACCAAACGTCGGTTAAGTTGACGGCCTTGCAGTCGTCTGCCACCTCGGCGCGTGCGATGTACGAAGCTTTTCTCGGGCGATTAAACCAGACCCAGAACCAGGAAGGCATTCAGGCGCCGGATGCGCGCATCATCACCAATGCCGAGGTGCCGAGTGCAGCGAGTTACCCGAAAAAGGGCCTGGCGATAGGCATTGCCATCCCAGCCGGTTTGATACTGGGGCTGATGCTCGCGTTTGTCGTCGAACGGCTGGACTCCGGTTTTAGGACATCGGCACAGGTGGAAGGGCTGCTGGGCTTGCCGGTGCTTACGACAGTGCCCGAACTGATCGGCCCGAACAAGGAACCGGTGAACGCCGCCGACATTGCCGTAGAGAAACCGATGTCGTCTTTTGCCGAAGCATTGCGCGGTTTGCAGCTTGGCCTGACCCTATCCGATGTCGATAAGCCGCCCAAAGTCATCCTGGTGACCTCGTCTGTGCCGGGCGAAGGCAAGTCGACGATTTCCCTCAGTCTGGCGCGCGTTGCCTCGCGCAGCGGCATGAAGGTGGCGATCATCGATGGCGATTTGCGTCGTCCTAATTTGATGAAGTTATTGGGCGAGACGGGCATCGAGCGCGGTCTGTTGGAAGCGCTGATTGAGAAGCGGCCGATCGAACAGTATCTGAGTAAGGATCCGCGTTCGGATGCGATGGTGCTGCCTTGCCTGAAGCCGCCTGCCAACCCGGCGGAAATCCTGACGTCGCAGGCGTTGAAGGATATCGTTGCGGCCTTGCGGGACCGGTTCGATATGGTCGTCATCGATTCCGCGCCGATCTTGCCGGTCAACGATACGCGCATTTTAAGCAGGATCGTCGATTCCGTGTTGTTCGTGGTGAAGTGGGAATCCACCCCGCGCGAGGCTGCGGTCAATGCCATCCGCTCGCTGATGGATGTCAAAGCGCCGCTGGCCGGCGTGGCGATGGCGCGCGCCGATTTCGAGCGGTTCCGATATTACAGCTACGGCTATCAGAGCTATCACAACTATACGAAATACTATAGTGACTGACAGTGTTCTTGCAGGCGCCGCAATGCTGTCGTGGAAAGGAATTGGCGGAACAGTATTGGCATTGATGCCGGCCTTTATCCTCGGCATCGCCGCCATTCCGCATTTCGAAGACGGTTATGCCATGGAAGCGGCAGTACCGGTGCCAAACTATATGTTGTTGCAAAAGCCGCTGCCGAAATCCGCCTACGTCGCCGCCGAAACCGCGCTTCAAGACGCCAGCCCATACGACGGCGAAGCTCGTATTCTCCGTGCCGAAGCAGCCATAAATCGCGGCAGCAAGCCACCGCAATCGCAAATCGAGCCGTTGAAGCTTGGTTTGGCGCTGCAACCGGCGTCGGCGCGCGGCTGGACCTTGCTGGCAATGGCCTACGCGCCGGTGGACCGCAAGCAGGCAGCCTCAGCATTGGCGATGGCGTTCATGCTGGCGCCGCGCGATTATTTTTTGGCGGGTCTGCGGGTCAAGGAGGCGGCCATCCTTTGGAGCGATCTCGACACGGACGCCCAAGAAAACGCGCTGGATCAAGCGCGCATGCTGTGGGATCAACCTCAACTGCGTGAACAACTACGCTGGGTCCTGACGAGCGAGGATGGCCGGCAAATCGTAGCGAAGGCATTCGCCGGACGGCAGGACGATATCCGCGAGATGAATCGATGGCTCTCGGTTCAACGCAGCCGCGATGTTTTGGCTAGGTAGGCAGTGGAGATGGAAACCTATCGTAAAATCTGCATTTGGCTGCTTATCGCCGTGCTGGCTTGGTCGCCGTTTCCATTCGGAGGCGCCATATTCTGGGCGGCCGCGCTACAGGAAATATGCATCGCCATCTGCTTCGGACTATGGGTGATATCTTATCATGGAAATGGCAGGGCGTTGATCGCAGGGAGTAAAGCCGTCGTCGTTCCGCTGGTTCTGACCCTACTGGTCATCCTGTGGGCTTGGGTTCAGACCTTGCCGATCGTGCCAGAATCCTGGGCACACCCGCTGTGGGGCATGGCCGCCGACACTTTGCATATACCAACCCAGGAAGTCATATCGATCAATCCCTGGCGCACGCATGCAGAACTGCTGAAGCTGATGAGTTACGTCATGGCCTGCTGGCTGGCATTCGATATGGCGCGGCATTCCGAAAATGCCGGGCTGATCCTGAATGCGGTTATATGCATCTGTGCCATCTATGCGCTGTACGCGTTTATACTTGCGATCTTCGACTGGTCGCAAAAGGATGTATTTTACGCTTCTCCGCATGTAAAAGGCGATATTTCCGGTCCTTTCGTGCAGCGTAACAGCTTTGCCACCTATTGCGGCATGGGAACCGTCGCCGCCATTGCAAAATTGGTGGCCGACAGCAGCCACGCCATCGTTACCGGCAGAGGCGCGCGCCAACTGGCGCTGACGCTCATGCAATATGTTTTTGGGCGCGGCGCGTATCTGCTTGTGGCGATGGTATTCTGTTTCGCCGGTGTCATTGCTTCCGGTTCGCGCGCCGGCGCCACCGCGAGCTTAGGAGGACTGATCGCCATGGCCTTGGTCGTCTTGCCGGTTGCGCGTCATCGTGCATCAAAGGCTTGGGCGATTGGCGGCGCACTGGCCTGTATACTGCCGATGCTGCTTTTGGTGCTGTTCAGCGGCGATACGCTGGCAAACCGCCTAGCCGCATTGTTCGATGCCGGTGCCGCCGATGGAACCCGCATCCTGCTATGGGATGCGGCATGGCGAATGATTAAGAACGCGCCGTTGCTGGGGTTGGGGCTTGGCAGCTTTCAGGACGCCTATCCGCTGTACGCGCAGCAACTATTGCCGTACGTAATGGACAAGGCGCATTGCGATTATCTTGAGTTTGCCGCCGGGATCGGGGTTGTTGCCGCAGCCATGTGGTGGGGTGCAATGGCGCTGGTGGCATGGCATTGCCTGCGCGGCGTCTGGACACGCCGTCGTGATCGCGTATTCCCCTTGGTCGGATTTTCCGCCTGCGTGATCGTCGCTATTCACTCTAGCGTCGATTTCAGTCTGCAATTGCCGGCCGTATCTTTGCTGTTTGCCGTGCTGCTCGGCGTCGGGTGCATGCAATCCTACCCGACAAGGCAACGATGCGGCATACGGTAACATCGGCGCTTAATTTTTCCCGTATTGCAGCGCCTGTCTCAATCCTTGTTCGGTGTCCTCCACGGGCAGCCACCGAAGCGCCTTCCAGTGTGAGCGATCCACTTGCATACTGGCAAACAGGCTATCCACAAATCCCCTGCCAAGCGGCCTCGTCAGAACGTAAGCGTTGTTACCGGGCCACGGATTTTATGTCTTGCGAGGCGGGATAGGCCCAGGGCAGCAGATCGTCGATTTTGCTGTTGGGGTGCCCGCCCACGATCTTGGTGATGACATCGGTGAGATAGGCCTGCGGATCGATACCGCCGAGCTTACAGGTCTCGACCAGCGACGCGATGATCGCCCAATGCTCGCCACCGCCGTCGGAACCGGCAAATAGCGCGTTCTTGCGGTTGAGTGTGATCGGACGGATGGCCCGTTCCACGGTGTTGTTGTCGATCTCGATGCGGCCATCGTCGATGAAGCGGGTCAGTCCCTGCCAGCGCGAGAGTGCGTAGCGGATTGCTTCGGCAAGCTTGGTCTTCTGACTGATCAGTTCGAGTTTTGCCCGCAGCCAAGGCTCGAACGCGTCGAGGATCGGTCGGCTTTTCTCCTGCCGGACAGCGCGGCGTTCGTCGGCACTTTTGCCACGGATGTCGCTCTCGACAGCGTAAAGCTTGGTGATGCGCGCCAGCGCCTCGCTGGCAATCGGCGCCGGGCCGGCAGCGGCAAGTTCGTAAAACCGCCGCCGCACATGTGCCCAACAGAGGGCGAGCGTAACGTCACCGTGTTCGGCAAGCGCGCGATAGCCGCTGTAGCCGTCAACCTGCAAAACACCCTTGAAGCCCGCAAGATGCGCCATCGGACGCTCGGATTTGCGGTCGGGAGCATAGACGTAAGCTACGCCCGGCGGATCGGTGCCGCCCCACGGTCGGTCGTCGCGGGCATAGGCCCAAAGCTGGCCGGTTTTGGTCCGCCCGCGCCCGGGGTCGAGCACCGGCGCCGTCGTCTCGTCGGCAAACAATTTGGTCGAACTTTTGAGCTTCTGAAGCAGCCGTTCATGGACGGGCTGCAACAGCCAAGCGGCGCGGCCAACCCAATCGGCCAAGGTTGCACGATCAAGCGTAACACCCTGCCGGGCGTAAATCTGGGTCTGCCGGTAGAGTGGAAGATGATCGGCATATTTGGAGACCAAAACCTGGGCCACTGTCGCCTCGGTCGGCAATCCGCCTTCGATCAGCCGGGCCGGCGCAGGCGCCTGGATGACAACACTCTCGCAAGTACGGCAGCCGTATTTGGGCCGGCGCACCACGATCACCCGCAGTTGGGCCGGAATGATGTCGAGCCGTTCACTGGCATCTTCGCCAATCCGGTGCAGCACGCCGTGGCAGCACGGGCAATTATGATCCTCGATATCGACCAACATCTCGATGCGCGGCAGATGGGCCGGCAGCGAGCCGCGATTGGTCCGGCGTTTTGCGGCGCGGGCGACACGCTTCGCAGGTTCCGCATTTTCGTTTTTTGCTTCACGCGCGGCTTCGGTCTGTTCGATGTCCTCAAGCCCAAGCAGCAATTGATCTTCGGGCAGCTTCTCGGCACGCGGGCCAAAGCGATGGCGCCGGAACTCCTTGAGTATCTGTTCAAGCCGGTCGGCGCGCGCCCGCTCGGCAATCAACATCGCCTTCAGCGTACCGAGATCGTCGGGCAGTGCGTCCGTCATCGTCATGGCGCAAGTAAATCATAACGCCGCAAAGATGCGAGTATTCGATGAGGATTGATTCACTCTGCCGCAGATCAGCACGCCTGTGCCGGAGCAGGCATCTCGCGCATCTCGTGAACCCGTCGCCAGTCGAGCCCTTCAAGCAGCGCCGACAGTTGCGCCGCCGACAACCGGATGACGCCATCTTCAATCCGAGGCCAGCGAAAGTCGCCATCCTCAAGCCGTTTGGCAAACAGACATAAGCCCGTACCATCCCAGAAGATCAGCTTCACCCGATCCGCGCGTTTGGCCCGGAACACATAGATGGCGCCGCAAAAAGGATCGGCATTCATCGCCTCCCGCACCAAGGCAGCCAAGCCCTCGGCGCCTTTGCGAAAGTCCACCGGCTTCGTTGCCACCATCACCTTGACCGCGCCGGTGGGCCCGATCATGCGCCGGCCCTCAAGGCGCAGATCACTGCCGCAATCGTCTCGACCGGTGCACCGCTGCCAACCCGGATCGTCACACCGGCGATCTCAAGTTCGACAATCCCGACAGCACCGCCGGATTTAGGGTATCGCTTGGCTGACCTGACTGACTTTGGTTGGCGCACTGGCGCCAATGCCGGTTCTATTACCGCAGGAACAAAGTAAGCACTCGGTGGGAGCCGCCTTGCGCGTTTGTGCGGTCGGTAGCTGACTGTCGGTATGGATATCCTTACTGACAGTCGGCATGTCAGCCGCCTAGAGATCGTCGATACGGGCCGGCGTCGTCGCTGGACGGACGAAGAGAAGCTGCGGATTGTTGAGGAAAGTTTTTCGGCGCCGCGGTTGGTGTCGGCGACGGCGCGCCGGAACGGGATATCGAACGCGCTGCTGTTCGCCTGGCGCAAAGCATACCGCGAGGGGCGGTGTGGCGCGGTTGCTGGATTTGTGCCGGCGATTGTCG
>DBTZ01000011.1:27685-43653 GCA_002307315.1 Alphaproteobacteria bacterium UBA1303 | reverse complement strand
TGCGGCAGATAGCCGATGCCGAGCCGCGCCCGCCGGTACATCGGCAGGCGGGTGACGTCGCAACCGTCGACCTCGATAGTGCCGGCGTCGGCCGGGATCAGACCGGAAATCATGTAGAAACACGTGGTTTTACCGGCGCCGTTCGGCCCCAAGAGGCCCACCACCTCGCCGCGTTTGAGCGAAAGGCTCACCGAGCGGACCACCGGCCGCTTGTTGAAGCTTTTGGCGATGCGGGTGACCACCAGCCCTTTGCCGCCCTCGATGACCCGAGGGCGGGACGTATCCTGATCTGCGATGTTCGTTTCGGTATCGGTCATGGCAAAAACTGTGCCTGTTTGTGTTTAAGGAATTGTGAAGTCTACTTTTTGGAATTGTCCTGGTTTTTCGGAGTAAACAAACCCTGAATCCGTCCACCACCCTTTTCGGCGCCCCCCGGCTCGGTGCCGCCCAGCTTGGCGATGCCGGACACCAGATCGATGTTCAGGGTCTCGCCGCGGATCACGCTGTCCTCCTTGACCAGCACGACACGTCCGGAGAGATGGACGAGGCGCGGCGTCACGTCGTAGACGCCGGAATCGCCGGTGGCGGTGCCGGAGGGCGCATCGATCACCACATGCCCTTTGGCATAGACGGTATCGACCGTATGATTGTCGGGGGCATGAATGCGCACCGCATCGGCGCGCAGACGGACCTCGCCCTGGCGGATGACGACGTTGCCGGAGCAAACCAGTTCGCCCTGTTTGGCGTCGGCGGAACAATCGTTGGCCGAATACTCGATCGGCGCATCGGGATTGGACAGTTTGAAATTCGGATCGGCGGCGAGCGCCGCCGCGACGGTCAGACCCAGAACTGCGAACGGAACGGCATAGCGCATCAGCGTTTCACCTTTTTCGGGAGCATCGTCATCCTGACGCGGCCGTGCAGCGTCAGACGACGGGTGTTGCGGTCGATATGAAAGCTGTCGGCGGCGATCGAACCCAGCGGCCCGTGTCCGTTCACCCGTTCCTTGCCTTCGATCATGTTCTTCTTAAGGTCGGCATAGGCGCTTTTGGTATGCAGTTCGTAGCCGCCGTCGGTGTAGAGCGATATTCCGTCGGTCAGCCGCAGCCACCCGGCGTCGAGGTCGACGAACCCCTTGCCGGCACTGGCGTTGGCCCAATTTCCGCCGTCGTACTGCAAATCGGCGTCGACCTTGTTCAGCGCCACCTTGCGCGAATTCCGGCCCTGCTGCACCGCGACGTCGGCGGTGATGACATAGGGGTTGCCCTTGGCATCGACGCCGCTCAACCGCGGCTTCTGCATCGCCAGATCGCCGACGACGCCGTTCATTTTCTGATAGGACAGCGCCACCCGTTCGGATTTGCCCGGAAACATGGCGTAGGCGACGACGACGCCCAATATTGCAATTGCCGCCGTCGGCAGCGCCCGCCGCATCAACGTCACGAAGCGGGTGTAGCGCAAGGCCTGCATGGCGTCGGTACGCATCCGCATCGCCCAGCGGTCGGATTTTACCGGCTTGGCGTCGGCATCGCGCGGAGGCGTTTCCGGCGCCATCTATTTCAACCCCGCGCGCAGGCAATCGTGAATATGCAGAATGCCGAGCGGCTTGCGGCCGGCATCCCCGGAAGCCAAAACGAAAAGCTGGGTTATGCGGCTTTCGTTCATCAGCCGCAGCGCTTCGGCGGCCAATTGATCCGGTTCGGCCACCTTGGGATTGCGTGCCATGATGTCCTCGGCGGTCAAACCGGCGCCGGCACGGCCGAAGTTGCGCCGGATATCGCCGTCGGTGACGATGCCGATCAACGAGCCGGCATCGTCTATCACGCCCACACAGCCCATTCGGCCGGCCGCCATCTTCAGTAGTGCCGACTCCACCGAGGCATCCGGCCGAGTCAGCGGCAGGTCTTCCGTGTGCATCAGGTCCGATACGCGGATCAGGATGCGGCCGAGCGTGCCGCCGGGATGAAAATCGCGGTATTGGTCGGTCGAAAACCCCCGCCGCTCCATCAGCGCCACCGCCAGGGCATCGCCGACCACCTGCATCAGCGTGGTCGAGGTGGTGGGAGCCAGTCCCATCGGACAGGCCTCGCGCACCTTGGGTAGCAGCAGCGCCACGTCGGAGGCGCGCACCAGCGTCGAATCCGGATTGCTGCCCATGCCGATCAGCGGAATGCCGAACCGCTTGGCATAGGTGATGAGATCGAACAACTCCACCGTTTCGCCGCCCCAAGACAGCATCAACAGCGCATCGTCCTTGGTCACCTCGCCCATGTCGCCGTGGCTCGCCTCGGCGGGATGGACGAAATGCGCCGGCGTGCCGGTGGACGCCAGGGTGGCGGCGATTTTGCGGCCGACATGACCGCTCTTGCCCATGCCGGAGACGATCACCCGCCCTTTGACGGCGAACATGACGTCGACCGCGCGCACGAACGCCTCGCCGGAAGCCGCCCGAAGCTCGGTTATGGCTTCGACGGCGCAATCGAACACCCGCATGGCGGCGGCAATATCGCCGCCAACCTTGCTGCCCGCAGAACGATCCGGTTTTTCGCCGTCAAGACGCATCAAGACACCGTTCAAGCCCACTCGCACACGTTTTTCCGGGTGCCCAAAGAACGGCCAGCGCCGCAGCCGAGAACCGCAGCGAAAGCCGCCCTTAAGCGAAATTCATGCCAAGTCTGGCGAAATCCGTCAGATCAATCAAGGCGGTATCGTAGCCTACGGGATATATTTATTTTTTTGTCATTAGCGTAACCGGGCGAAGGCCGCAACCGTCGCTCTAATGGGCGAAAATATCCACCTCCGGCCAGCCGGCCAGATCGAGCGCCGCCCGCGAAGGGAGGAAATCGAAACAGGCCCGGGCCAGCGCGGTGCGCCCTTCGCGCGCCAGCATGCCGTCGAGAACGACCTTCAACTGATGAAGATAGGCAACATCGTTGCCGGCATAGGACAACTGACGCTCCGTCAGTTCCGGCGCGCCCCAATCCGAGCATTGCTGCTCCTTGGACATGTCCACGCCCAAAAGCTCGCGCACCAGATCCTTCAGTCCGTGCTTGTCGGTGTAGGTCCGCACCAGTTTCGAGGCGATCTTGGTGCAATAGACCGGCCGGGTCTCGACGCCGAGATAGCGCAGGAACATGGTGATGTCGAAACGGCCGTAATGAAATAATTTCAAAGTATTGGGATCGGACAGCATGCGCGCGAGATTGGGAGCGGCGTATTCGGCCTTATCGAACTTCACCGCGTGGCAAACCCCGTCGCCCGAAGAAAGCTGCACCAGGCACAGCCGGTCGCGGATCGGATTGAGACCGAGGGTCTCGCTGTCGACCGCCACCATCGGCCCCAGGTCGAGACCGTCGGGTAAATCGTTGTGATAAAGCTTGATCTTCATGATGTTTCACCCCGATGCCCGAAAAATACGCCCGAGCAATAAAACGAACACTTAGCGATTAAGTGTTTGCGGCGTCAATATGTTCATGAGGCGGGGACAAGATTGGTACAGCTGGGTGGGTTCGAACCGCCGACCTCCGGATCCACAATCCGGCGCTCTAACCAACTGAGCTACAGCTGCACGTTCCGGGCATTTCAGGCCCCCGGGGCGCGGGAACCTAAAAGCGCGCCACGGCAAATGCAAGGGCGCCGAAACGCCACCTAATGCAATTATTGCACACAGTCATTTCGTATCGCTCGCAAAAGATGTATTTATTTACGGCAACCGAACCCTCCCCGATTCCATGCAAGCGACTACCGCCAGCAAGACCGCGCTCGGCACGGCTTATATGCGGGCCGCCCACCAGCTCTTCGATCGGGCGCCGCTGCTGTTCGACGACCCGGCCGCCCTGTCGATCCTGGGCAAGAACGCCGCCGCCGTCATTCGCACCCACAAAGCGCAACACCGCAACCCGGTCTGGCGGGCGTTGCGCAGCCATGTCTGCCTGCGTGCCCGTTTCGCCGAAGAAGGATTGGCCGAAGCGGCGGCGCGCGGAACCCGGCGGTATGTGCTGGTCGGCGCCGGTTTCGACACCTTCGCCTGGCGCCGGCCGGATTGGGCAAAATCGCTCGCCGTAATCGAAATCGACCACCCCGCCACCCAGGCGGTCAAGCGCGAGATGATCGCCGCCGCCGGCTTGAAGGCGCCGGACAACCATACCTTCGTGCCGGTGGACTTCACCCGCGAGACGCTGGGCGACGCCCTCGCCCGGTTCGCCATCGCCCGCGACGAAAGCGTGTATTTCTCCTGGCTGGGGGTTTGCATGTATCTGAAGGAGGAGGCGATCGACGCCACCTTGCAGGCGATGGCGGCGTTCGCCGCCGGCAGCGGCGTAACCCTCACTTTCAAGCAACACCCGGCACCCGAAGACCGCGACCACGCGGCGCTGTCCGATTTCGTCGCCAATCTCGGCGAGGCCTTCGTCAGCTATTTCTCGCCCGAAACGATGGCGGACAAGCTGACCCGGCACGGTTTTGCGGCAATCGATTTTCTCACCCCGGAAAAGGCCGCAGCGCGATATTACACCCCGCCGCGCCGGAATTTGCCCCCGCCGACCCAAACGAATATTGTCCGCGCCGTGAAGTAACCGTTTTTCGAGTGGTCGCGATGAACCGCCTGTCCCATCCTGCCGTTCTGGCCGTGCTCCTGGTGCTGATTGCCGGGGTTCTGTTCTATGTCTGGAAGTCCGGCTCCGGCGCATCGCTGACGGTGGTGAGCTGGGCGGGCAATTACGGCCAGGCCCAGGCCAGCGCCCAGATGACGACGTTCGCCAGGAAAAGCGGGGCGAACGTGCGCATCGCCCAATATGACGGCGGCACCAATGAGATCGCCGACCAGGTTGCCCATCACCGCTACGACTGGGACGTAGTGGATATGGAGCTGCCGGATGCCGTCGCCGCCTGCCGCGCCGGGCTGCTGGAACGGATCGACGTTGCGCTGCCGCCGTCGCCCGGCGGCACCCCGGCGGCGGCCGACTTCTATCCCGGCGCGATCGGCCCCTGCTGGGTGGCGAGCATCGTCTACAGCCGGCTGATCGGCTTCGATGCCAGCCGGTTTGCCGCCGAGCCGCCCATAGCCCTTACGGCGTTCTTCGATACCCAGCGCTACCCCGGCACGCGCGCGCTTTCCCGCGCCTCCGGCAAATACATTCTGGAGTTGGCGCTTCTTGCCGACGGCGTGAAACCGGCGGCGGTCTACGATACGCTGTCGACGCCGGCCGGCGTATTCCGCGCCCTGCGCAAACTCGACGGCATAAAGAAAGACATTCTCTGGCTGGGGGCGAACGATACCCCGGCGGGCGTTTTGGCCGGCAAGCGCGCCGCCTTCGCGCTGCTGCTCAACAACGATCTGTTCGAAGCGTCGAGCGGCGCCAACCCGCCCGGCGCGATCTGGGACGGACAATTGATCGGCTACGACGTGCTGGCGATTCCGCGCGGCGATCCCAAACGCGCCCTGGCGCTGGACTACATCCGCTACGCCACCGGCGCCAAGGTGCTAAGTCAACTGGCGAGCTGGCTGCCCTACGGCCCGGCGCGCCAAAGTGCCGTCGCCGGCGTCGGCAAGAACCCGGCGCTGGATCAGTCGCTGACGCCGTTTCAGCCGACCACCGCCGCGCGCATGACCGGCGCCCTGATGATCGACGAAGGCTGGTGGCGGCTGCACGGCGGCGACATCGACCAAATCTGGCAAACCTGGGCGCATTGAAACTGCGGATAGGCCGGGGTATTGAAACCGCCACGACCCCGTAGCTCAGCCGGATAGAGCAACGGTTTCCTAAACCGTAGGCCACGTGTTCGAATCACGTCGGGGTCACCATTTCTTCGGTATTATGGCGCAAACGCCACCGCGCAGTCCTCCAGAATCGAGGTTGCGAGGCGGATATTGCACACCCATAATTGTGGCAAATCTCCTGCTCTCGCCGATCAGGACAAAGCCCCTCGCCGGCCCGCGCCGGGCGATAACACACGGAAATGCTTTGCAGTATTTTTTACGCCACATTGTACACATTATATTAGTTGTACAATTTAGTCGTTGCTGTAATATCCATTTTATTGTACACTGTTGCCAATATAACAGATATGAGAAGTGATATGTCTGGAAATACAGCAGAAGTTATCGATTTCGAACAGATCCGGCTGCGCCGTCAGCGCAATCGCCAGCCCGTGCCGTCCGAGCCCACCTTGCCGGTTGTGGTTTGGGTTCCGGTCTGGTGTTTCGTTCCGTTTTTCCAGCCGCAGGCGATTTAGCATCATGTCGCAGCCGCTTGCCGTTCATACCAGCCGCGATGAAAAGGCTGCCGGAATAGGCATGGCCAAACCGGTGCCGCATGACGAGGGCAAACACGCGGCGCCCCAACTGGCCGAAACCATCGGGCGGAATTTGCGCCGCCTGCGCGTGCGGCAGGGCTATTCGCTGGAACGGCTGGCGCAGGCCTCCGGCGTCAGTCGCGGCATGCTGGGGCAAATCGAGCTGGGCAAATCCGTTCCCACCATCAGTCTGTTGTGGAAAGTGGCCAAGGCGCTCGACGTGCCGTTTTCGGCGTTCAACGTCGATGTCGAACCGACCCAATCGATAGTCCTGCGCGCCCGCGATGCGAAAATTCTCACTTCACACGACGGCAGCTTTTCGTCGCGTTCGCTGTTCCCCTATGACGGCGCCCGCAAGGTGGAGTTCTACGAGCTGGAGCTGGCACCGCATTCCGAGGAACGCGCCGAGGCCCATGCGCTCGGCACCACCGAGAATCTCATCGTCAGCCAAGGCGAGATCGCCGTCGTGGTGGGAACCGAACCCCATCATTTGAAGGAAAAGGACGCCGTCCTGTTCCAGGCCGACGTGCCTCACATCTATCGCAACACCGGCAATTCCAAGGCGGTGATATATCTGGTAATGAGCTACACCGACCCGGTCGCCGGATAGCCGGTTCCGCCACACCAGTTTTCGCCTCGCATATCGAGGTCGGCGCATCGTTCCCGCCCCGCCAAGGAAAGATCATGGCCGAAATTATTCTTCACTACACCGTGCAAAGCGAACCGGCACTCGTCACCGAACGCGCCGAAGCTCTGTTGCTGGAACAGACCGTCGAACTTTCCCGCCCGGTCGTGACCGACGATTGGGTCAAGCAAAACATCTTGGGACGAATTCTCCACATACGCGAAGCCGGAAGAAACCTGTATGAGGTCGTCATCGCCCAGCCGCTTCGCACCACAGCCCTCGATCCCGCCCAACTTCTCAATGTCGCCTTCGGTAATTCTTCGCTGCAGCCCGACGTCGCGTTGAGCGACATCGAGCCCTCGCCCGAACTTGCAGCGGCCTTTCCCGGCCCTCGTTTCGGCATCGCGGGAATCCGCCAAGCTATCGGCGTACCGCGCCGCGCCCTGACCTCGACGGCGTTGAAGCCGATGGGGCTTTCGCCGGAGGCGATGGCCAAGCTCGCCTATGATTTCGCCGTCGCCGGGATCGACCTGATCAAGGACGATCACGGCTTGGCCGATCACGATTTTTGTCCGTTTGCGGAACGGGTGGCGCGCGGTCAGGCGGCCGTCGATCGAGCCAACCGGGAAACCGGCGGCACGACGCTCTACATTCCCAACCTCATCGGCGGCCCCGATGCGATCTACCGTCAACTGGATTTGGCGAAGCGCGCGGGCATTGGGGCCGTGATGATATCGCCGCTACTGGTCGGCCCTGCCCTGCTTGCCGAACTTGCCGGCAAGGCCGGCGTTCCCATCCTGGCCCACCCCAGCTTCGGCGGCATCACCCGGGTGTCGCCGGAGGCCCTGTTCGGACGGATATTCAAATGGTTCGGCGCCGATGCCGTCATCTATCCGCATCAGGGCGGCCGCTTTAGCTATTCGCGGGAAACATGCAAGAGGCTGGTCGATACCCTCCGGGCTTTGGAACACGGCCTTAAGCCGGCTTTCCCGGTTCCGGCCGGCGGCATCAAAACCGCGCGCGTGCGCGAAATTCTGGAGTTCTACGGACCCGACACCGTTCTTTTGGTCGGCGGCAGCTTGCTGGAGGACGGCGACATCGTCCACAATACGAAAACGTTCGTCGCCGAAGCGGCCAAGGTGTCCGAGGAGTTGGTGCGTTGAGAACCTTCATTCGCCATTTGGGCGACGGCAAATGGGAGGACACGCCGCTCCTCAGCTACAAAGAAGAACCGGGCACCCATTTCAAGACCATCACCCGGCAAGTGCTCTCCGAACGCTCCGAAGATTTTTCGACCGAAATGCGCTACTTCGAAATCGCGTCGGGCGGATATTCCACGCTGGAGAAACACCGCCACGTGCATATGGTGCTGATCGGCCGCGGCACCGGCCATTGTCTGGTCGGGAATGAGATTTCTGAAGTAGGCTTTCACGACGCCATCATGATTCCGCCGCTGACGTGGCACCAGTTCCGGGCGACCGGTTCGCAGCCGCTCGGGTTCTTCTGCATGGTCAAATGCGACCGCGACCGCCCGCAACTGCCGACCGACGAGGATTTGAGAACGCTTCGTACCGATCCTGTCGTCGGCGAATTCATCAGAATATAATCGCAAGACACGCCGGACACGAAAAATCCGGCGGAGGGCTTCCGCCGGATTTCGTAATCGTCCGGGTCGGCGAAGGCTTACTTCATGCCCTCGGGCATGCAAGCCATCATCATGTTGCCGCACATCATCATCATCGGCATGCCCATCTTCATCATGCCGTTCATCGTTTCGCAGGCCTGCATCATCATATCCTTGGACGTGCCGGCCATCGGCATCATGGTACACATCATCTTGTCGCCCGCCATCTCGCACTTCATGGTGCAAGTCATCATCGGCATCATCATCGGCATCATGCCGTTCATCATCATCGGGTTCATCATGGGCATTTGCGGCATCATCGGCATCTGCATCTGGGGCATCATCGTAGTCTCCTGGCTGGGTTCCGGCGCATCCCCGTCAAGGCCCGGCGCCGTGGTTGATTGGTTGCCCGAGGATGTATCCGCCGCAGTTGCCGGCTTCAACCCAACACGTTGAAACGACTGCGCTTTGCTCCAATATACCGTGCATTCCGTTCGTTATATTAGGTTTGTCCGATATATTGGACGCTATAGCCAATCGCGGACATAACGAACCGGACTTGGCTGCAGCTTTCTTCGTTGCCGGGCATTTTCGCGGCGAGCCGGTTTCCACCGCAACACCTCGCCTTCCCGCAAGCTATAAACCCCGCGGCACCGCCGCTGCGCACCGAGTTGCCAGTGCGGCAACAAACCGACGCCGCCAATCACCCAGCAACGCTTTTTGTGACGCTGTAAGACTATAGCGTTTCTTGAACTCCAGTTTCGACGTTGATGACCGGTAGTCCGCGAATAACATCCTGCCGGTCTGGCCCACCGATATAGGTTAGGCGCCCGCCGCGATCACGACTTTCCCGCGCCTTGGACGTGACATGGTGGGCAGTTTGCGCCATAGAGGTCAGTTCTTCTGTCATCAAATCGTTGCGCACGAAAAAGGCGTTAACGCCGGCTGAATTGCTACCAACAAAGGTATAGCCCTTACGGCGAGCAAGATACACGAGTGCAGGCAGGGACGCCCCGAAATAAAGATTGGAATAGTGGTGCGCAGTGCGCTGAAAATCTGCTGCATAGGGAACTGATATTTTCCGCTCCGCCCCGAAGACGGAGTTGTATTCCGTTATAAGAATTCGTGGCCTATGGCTGGTGATCGCCTCCAGTACCCAATAATCAACACCATCTATATCGACCGACAAAATCCCAATGTCCTCGTCAAACCCACTGCGCCTTAGCAGATCGTTGATGTTCTCCAGGGTGATAAACGCCGGCACTGCCGTCAACTGATATGCCCAAAACTCCGCCGAGTTACGAAGGCGATCCAGTTTGTCGCGCGAACCATCAATCACAAACCCGGACCAATTATTGTTCCGCATAAGAAAGCGACAATTTGCTTCCGAAAAGTCTTCAACCCCGAACTCAATGAACGTATGGTTTTTAATCTCCACCGCCGAAATCAATTTCTGAATTATTCCATCCTCCCCCCATTGGGAGAATATTTTAAACTCGTAATCCTGAAGCTGAGTTGATTTAAGTTCGGCATTCAATCGCGCTAATATTTTCCCCTCGTTTATTTTAACTTCGTCCAGGGCCTGCAAGGCGCGATAGACATTCCCTGGGGTTTTAAGAATACTTTTCAGTCTTTGTATCAAACGAAGCAATTGAAGCTCTCCCCCGCATAGCGACTGTCAGTAGTAGCCTCCACCCACTATCGCGTCAACCAACGCACTCGCATTGAACTCGTCAGTACGAGCTTTGCTATCAACGCTATTCTCAAAGAGACTGACCGAAAAAAGTTTTGTGATCTCAGCGGCCGAGCAGCCGGGATTCGATGGAGCTTACGATGGCCTAGACCTGGGATCACTCGCCTTGCAGTACCTGCGAGAGGGCTAGTGGTCCGATTCCGACATTTGCATCCCTGTTGTAGCAACAGCCAAGCAAATGTCGGAATCAAAAGGACCACTACAGCCAATTCCGGTCATTAAGAACCGGACTTGGCTGCAGCTTTCTTCGTTGCCGGGCATTTTCGCGGCGAGCCGGTTTCCACCGCCGCGTCTCCCGCCATGCCTCGCCTTTCCGATTTATACACACTGTAATGAATGTGTATTAAACACATTCTACATTTTTCTGTATAATTATAAAATATTCTGCGTAGATTTTTGTATTATGATGTTATACTCGTAATCCGGCCGGGGACGACATTTCCGCCGCCCCTGCCATCGAGACCCGCCATGACCAACAACCGCCTTCCTCCTGCAGTGCATTCGACGCTCGATTTGATCGGCGACACGCCGCTGGTCGAACTTACCCACCTCGACACCGGGCCATGCCGACTGTTCGCCAAACTGGAAAATCAAAACCCCGGGGGATCGATTAAGGACCGCGTTGCGCTTGCCATGATCGACGCTGCCGAGCGCGAAGGCCGGTTGGGCATCGGCGGCACCATCGTCGAGGCCACCGCCGGCAATACCGGCATCGGCCTCGCCCAGGTCGGCATCATGAAGGGCTACCGCATCGTCCTGGTCGTCCCCGACAAGATGGCGCGCGAGAAGGTCGAGCATTTGCGTGCGCTCGGCGCCGACGTGCGCATTACCCGTTCCGATGTCGGCAAAGGGCATCCCGAATATTATCAGGACAAAGCACAGAAGCTGGCGTCGGAAATCCCCGGCGCCTATTACATCAATCAGTTCGGCAACCCCGCCAATCCGGCCGCCCATTTGCGCACCACCGCGCCGGAGATCTGGCAGCAGATGGAGCACCGCGTCGACGCCATCGCCGTCGGCGTCGGCTCGGGCGGAACCTTGCGCGGCATCGGCACCTATTTTCGCAGCGTGTCGCCGCGGACCGAGATGATACTCGGCGACCCCGCCGGATCGGTGCTGGCGCCGTTCGTCAATACCGGCAAGATGATCGAGGCCGGTTCCTGGGCGGTCGAAGGCATCGGCGAGGACTTCATCCCGCCGAACGCCGATCTGTCGCTGGTATCGAAGGCCTATACCATCACCGACAAGGAAAGTTTCGATGCGGCGCGCCTGCTGCTTTCCAAAGAGGGCATCCTCGCCGGTTCGTCGTCGGGCACCCTGCTCGCCGCCGCCCTCCGGTATTGCCGCGAACAGCTCACGCCCAAACGGGTGGTGACCCTGGTCTGCGACAACGGCAACAAATATCTCTCCAAGGTCTTCAACGACACCTGGGCGCTGGAGCAAGGCATCGCACAACGGACATTGAACGGCAATTTGGGCGATCTGATCTCCCGCAGGTTCGATTCCGGCACGGCAGACGTCGTCAACCCGGAAGATACGCTGCTGATTGCCTACAATCGCATGCGCGCCGTCGACGTCTCGCAGCTTCCCGTCGTGTTCGGCAATCACCTGGTCGGCATCATCGACGAAAGCGACATCCTGGCCGCCGTCGAAGGGCCTGACATCGAACGCCCGCAACGCTTCAAGCTGCCGGTCAAGAAGGCGATGACCGGCAAACCGGAAACCCTGCAGATCGGCAGCCCGCTCGAAGCGCTGCTGCCGATTTTCGATGCCGGCAAGGTGGCGCTGGTCTGCGAGGGCGATAACTTTTTGGGCCTGATTACCCGCGTCGATCTCATCAACCATCTCAGGCTGCACGCATGAGCAAATCCGATCGCCTGGACTTTTCCACCCGCGCCATTCATGCCGGGCAGCATTGCGATCCGGCGACCGGCGCGGTGATCACGCCGATCTACGCCACCTCGACCTATGCCCAGGATAGCCCGGGCGTACACAAAGGATACGATTATTCGCGCAGTGCCAACCCGACCCGCGGCGCTTTCGAGCGCGTGCTGGCCGATCTCGAAAGCGGCACCAGGGGCTTTGCCTTCGCATCGGGTCTTGCGGCGATTGCGACCGTGCTGGAGCTTTTATCGCCCGGCGATCATGTCATCGCCGGCACCGACCTTTACGGCGGCTCGTTCCGTCTATTCGACACGGTGCGCAAGCGCTCGGCCGGGCTGAAATTCGGCTTCGTCGATTTGCGCGATCGCGATGCCGTCGAAGCGGCGATTACCCCCGAGACCAAACTGATCTGGGTGGAGACGCCGACCAATCCGTTGCTGCAGCTCGCCGACCTGGACGCCATCGCGGCGATTGCCAAGAAGCACGGCTTGATTGCCGCTGCCGACAACACCTTCGCCTCGCCTTACGTGCAGCGGCCGCTGGAGTTCGGCTTTGACATCGTGGTGCATTCGACCACCAAGTACATCAACGGCCATTCCGATCTTATCGGCGGCGCGGCCGTGGTCGGCGAGAATGCCGACATCGCCGAACGGCTGGCTTTTCTGCACAATGCGGTCGGCGCCATTGCCGGTTCGTTCGACAGTTTCCTCGCCCATCGCGGGGTGAAGACGCTGGCCCTGCGCATGCAACGCCATTGCGACAACGCGCTTGCCGTCGCCCGCTTTCTCGAAAGCCGCAACGACATCGCCCGCGTCCTGTATCCCGGCCTCGAAAGCCACCCCCAGCACGAACTCGCAAAACGGCAGATGCACGGCTTCGGCGGCATCGTTACCGCCGAACTGAAGAGCGATCTTGCCGGCACCAAACGGTTTCTCGAACGCACGCACCTGTTTGCCCTGGCTGAAAGCCTGGGCGGGGTCGAAAGCCTGATCGAACATCCGGCGATCATGACCCACGCCACCATCCCGCCGGAACAACGGCGGGCGTTCGGCATTTTGGATTCGCTGGTGCGGCTGTCGGTGGGGATCGAAGATCCCGGCGACCTTATCGCCGACCTGAGGCAGGCGCTGGACGGGTGACATATGTTCGGCGCCCAAACCGAAATGCCGTATTGGCGCGGCATGATCTACATGGACGTCAACGCCGCGTAGCGCGTTCTTCGCGAGGCGCGGACGAATGGTGCAGCGGAAGCTGCACCGCCCGCCTACCGAGCGTTGAAAAATGGGTCAATTGGATACCGGCATACCGAATATTTTACCGAGCGCTAAGGCGATGGCGCGCGACGAGGCCCGCCCCATAAAGCCTTGCGACGGGTTGTAGGTGACGATCAGCGTCTTGCCGATAATCTGGATCAGCGGCTTGCCGCTGGCTTGGAGGCGCACGGTATTGATTCGCCGAGCGAAGGCGCCGCGGGTCTGGGCGTCGGCGGCAAAGCGGGCTATGCCGCGCGCGGTGTTGCCGAGTGTGTCGTAAACCAGCCCCCTGAGCATTGCGTCGTTCGCCGTCGCACTCCAATCCGCGGTAAAACCAACATGGATGCCGCTGATGTAGGCGAGATGCGAGGCTTCGTCGTCGGCGGTGCCTATAAGCTGGCCTTGGCTGACCGACGGCAGATTGATGGCTGCCGCATCGCCGGTGCGGGTGGCGGGCAGACCGTCCGGCTGGTTGTCGGGGTAGATCGTCATGGCTCCCCAGCCGGCGACCTGGATGGCGATGGCACCGGAATCGTAGCGCAGCACCCGCCCACCCAACGAGCCGTAATCGGCATACAAAACATAGGTTTCGGCATCACCGGCAAAGTGCAGGAGAAAATCGTTGCGAACGCGCGAGAGGGTGAAGCGAACGGTATTGCCGGCTTGATAGTCTCCCAGCGTGATCGCACCGAAGCGCTGCTGCGACAGGCGGTCGTTCATCTCCGCCGCAGCCGGTTGGGCCAAGGCCAATAGCAACATCGTACAAAACAAACTCACGAACCCACGTTTGGGCATTTCCGGAATGTCTCGCTTCGTCACCGCCATATGGCAGCGCGGCATGCATGACTCGCGTCTTGATTGCAAGGCACGATGACGCACGAATAGGGCATTTTTATGCCCGACATGGCCGACGACGAAAATCCCCGCCATCGCGGCAGACGAAAAACGGCACGGCCGAATATACGCATACGGATAATCCGTCGTCATTACAGCCAATTCCGGTCATTAGGAACCGCAATTGGCTGTAGCTTTCTTTGTTGCCGCGCATTTTTGCGGCGAACCGGATTCCACTTCGCCGGAATGCGCTCTAGCGTCTCGATTCCACCGCCGACGCGGTCTTGCGCATGGCGGACCGAGGCCAGTGCGAAAATGCGTGGCATTGGCAGAAGGCGGGAATCCGGCTAAATCTTCCGTACGTTAACCTTTTACGCGAGGCAAGCCCGTGATTCCGTGCCTGGACAGTTTCAAAGCCCGTCGCACCATGACGGTGGGTGGCAAATCCTATGTCTATTTCAGCCTGACCGCGGCCGAGAAAAACGGCCTTAAGGGCATATCCCGCCTGCCTTTTTCGCTTAAGGTGCTGCTCGAGAATCTGCTCCGGCGCGAGGACGGCGTCACCGTCGCCAAGGCCGACATCCAGGCGGTGGCCGGCTGGCTAAAGACGCGCTCTTCGACTCGCGAAATCGCCTTCGCGCCGGCCCGCGTCCTGATGCAGGATTTGACCGGCGTGCCGGCGGTGGTCGATCTTGCCGCCCTGCGCGACGCCATGAAGACGCTGGGGGGCAATGCCAAGGCGATCAACCCGCTGGCCGATGTCGATCTGGTGATCGATCATTCGGTGATGGTGGATCATTTCGGCAACAAAGCGGCATTCAAGCAAAATGTCGCCGTCGAATACCAGCGCAACAAAGAGCGCTACGCTTTTTTGCGTTGGGGCCAGCAGGCGTTTGCCAATTTCCGGGTCGTGCCGCCGGACACCGGCATCTGCCATCAGGTCAACCTGGAGTACCTCGCCCAGACCGTCTGGACGCGCAAAGGCAAGGACAAGAAGGGCAAGACCGTCACCTATGCCTTTCCCGATACGCTGGTCGGCACCGATAGCCACACCACCATGATCGGCGGCCTGGCGGTGCTGGGCTGGGGCGTGGGCGGCATCGAGGCCGAAGCGGCGATGCTCGGCCAGCCGGTGTCGATGCTGATCCCCGAGGTGGTCGGCGTGCGCCTGACCGGCAAATTGCGCGAGGGCGTCACCGCCACCGATCTGGTGCTGACGGTGACCCAGATGCTCAGAAAGCACGGCGTGGTCGGCAAGTTCGTCGAATATTGCGGTTCCGGCCTCGATTCTCTGGCGCTGGAGGATCGTGCAACCATTGCTAACATGGCCCCGGAATACGGCGCCACCTGCGGCTTCTTCCCGGTGGACGCCGAGACCGTTCGCTACCTCAAGGCCACGGCGCGCAAGGCCCCCCGCGTGGCACTGGTCGAAAAATACGCCAAGGTGCAGGGGCTGTTCCGCCAACCCGGCGCGCCCGATCCGGTGTTCAGCGCGACGCTGGAACTCGATCTGGAAACGGTCGAGCCGTCGCTTGCCGGCCCCAGCCGGCCGCAGGATCGCGTGCCGCTGTCGGGCGCGGCCAATGCCTTCGCCTCGGCGCTACTCGACGTTTACGACAAGGGCGACGACGCCGCGCGCCGGGTCAAGCTGGAAGGCAGCGAACTATCCATCGGCCACGGCGACGTGGTGATCGCCGCCAT
>DBTZ01000011.1:27180-27419 GCA_002307315.1 Alphaproteobacteria bacterium UBA1303 | reverse complement strand
ACGTGGTGATCGCCGCCATCACCTCGTGTACCAACACCTCGAATCCGTCGGTGATGATCGGCGCCGGGCTGGTGGCCAAGAAGGCGGTGGAACGCGGCCTTAAGGTCAAACCCTGGGTGAAGACGTCGCTGGCGCCGGGGAGCCAGGTGGTTACCGAGTATCTCGTCAAGGCCGGGCTCGACAAATATCTCGACAAGCTCGGCTTCAATCTCGCCGGCTACGGCTGCACCACCTGCATC
>DBTZ01000011.1:26240-26913 GCA_002307315.1 Alphaproteobacteria bacterium UBA1303 | reverse complement strand
GGCTGCACCACCTGCATCGGCAATTCCGGCCCCTTGCCCGAAAACGTGTCGAAGGCGATTTCCGAGGGCGATTTGGCGGTCTGTTCGGTGCTGTCGGGCAACCGCAATTTCGAGGGCCGGGTGCATCAGCAGGTGCGGGCCAACTATCTGGCCTCGCCGCTGTTGGTGGTGGCCTATGCCATTGCCGGCTCGATCAATCTCAACCTCACCAAAGAGCCGGTGGGCTACGACGCCGAGAACGATCCGGTCTATTTGCGCGACATCTGGCCGAGCCAAGCGGAGATCGCCGCGGCCATCCGCAAATCCGTCACCGCCGCCGCGTTCAAGAAGCGCTATGCCGACGTGTTCGCAGGCGATGCCAACTGGCGCAAGGTGAAGGTGAAGACGGGCGAAACCTACGAGTGGGATCCCGCCTCGACCTACATCAAGCAGCCGCCCTATTTTGCCGGGCTGACGATGCAGCCGCCCGCGGTGACCGACATCGCGGGTGCGCGCATTCTGGCGCTGTTCGGCGATTCCATCACCACCGACCACATCTCGCCGGCGGGCGCGATCAAGCCGGCGGCGCCGGCCGGGCTTTACCTGCAGGAAAAGGGCATCGGACCGAAGGATTTCAATTCCTACGGTTCGCGCCGCGGCAATCACGAGGTGATGATGCGCGGCACCTTCGCCA
>DBTZ01000011.1:0-25975 GCA_002307315.1 Alphaproteobacteria bacterium UBA1303 | reverse complement strand
TCGCCAACATCCGCATCAAGAACGAGATGATGGGCGGCAAGGAAGGCGGGCTGACCCTGCATCAGCCGTCGGGCGAGGCGATGGCGATATACGATGCCGCCATGCGCTACGCCGCCGAGGGCGTACCGGCGGTGGTGATCGGCGGCAAGGAATACGGTACCGGCTCCTCGCGCGACTGGGCGGGAAAAGGGCCGAAGCTGCAGGGCGTGCGCGCGGTGATCGTCGAGAGCTTCGAGCGCATCCACCGTTCGAATCTGGTGGGCATGGGTATCGCGCCCTTGGTGTTCGAGACCGGCAAAACCCGCAAGGATTACGGCCTTACCGGCGCCGAAACCATCGACATTCCCGGCCTTTCCGGCAAGATCAAGCCGCGGATGAAGATCGTCGCAGTCATCCATTATCCGGACGGACGAACCGCCGATCTGCCGCTGATCCTTCGCATCGATACCGCCGACGAAGTCGCTTATTTTAAGAACGGCGGCATCCTGCCGTATGTTTTGCGGAAGCTGAGGGGATAGGAAACGTCATTCGCCGTTAGGGCATTTCGCCGTTTTTACGAAAACCGCCGAACTACGCTGGCGCTATCGGCTCCACGTCTGCGTGAAGCACCCTAGAGAAACGAGCGAAAAAGTGGAATCGGTTTTGCGCGGAAAGTTGCGGCCAGACAATTAAGTTTGCGCCAGCGGCGGAACGGCTTCCAGCCCCGCCGGATCGTGATGGATGATGATCTCGGCGTGGGGAAAGGCGGCCTGCAGAGCGTCGTCGATCTGGTCGCTGGCGGCATGCACGGCGAGCAGACTTTCGGCGGGATCGAACTCGACGTGTACCTGAACGAATGCCTTGGTGCCCGCCTCGCGCGTGCGCAAATCGTGCATGCCCTTCACCGCCGGATGCGCCTTGATGATCGTCTTGATCTGCTCGCGTGCCGCCGACGGCATTTCGCGGTCCATCAACTGATCGTAGCTGCGGCGGAACACCTGCCACGAGCCGCCGGCCAGAACGCAGGCGACCAGAATGCCGATCAGCGGATCGGCGACGAGTAGGCCGAAATCCGTCGCCAGCACGATGGCGAGTACCACGCCGACGTTGGTCAGAAGATCGGCCAGGTAATGCATGCGGTCGGCACTGATCGCTACCGACTGGGTCCGCCGCACCACCATCCCCTGCACGGTTACCAGCGCAAAAGTCGCGACGATCGAGACCGCCATCACGATCAGACCGGCGTCGCCGTGTTCGACCGGCCGCGGTTCGATCAGCCGTTCGATCGAGCCGATGACCATCACCATCGACGAACCGGCGATGAAGGCGCTCTGTGCCAACCCGGCCAGCGGTTCGGCCTTGCCGTGGCCGAAGCGATGATCGCTGTCGGCCGGGGTCAAAGCGTGACGTACGGCCAGAAGATTGATGACCGAGGCGAAGATATCGAGGGCGGAATCCATCAGCGATGCCAGCATCGCCATCGAGTTGGTGTAGATGAAAGCGCCCGCCTTCAGCAGCGTCAGCGTCGTCGCCACCGCTACCGACGCGACGGCGATCCGCCGCATCAGCAAACCGTCGGAACCGGTCATATTCATGGTCGCCTCACGGATAGAGTTTTTCGGTCCGCCACGGCGCCGCCACGGCATCGCGGCGATAGACCAACCGGTCGTGCAGCCGGAACGGCCGGTCGCGCCAGAATTCGATTTGCAGCGGCGTCACCCGATAGCCCGACCAGTACGGCGGGCGCGGCACCTTGGTCAGACCGTACTTCAGCGCGTATTGGGCAATCCGCTTTTCGAAATCCCAGCGGGCCGCCATCGGCCGCGATTGCGTCGAGGCCCAGGCGCCGATCTGGCTGTCCTTGGCCCGGCTGGCGAAATAGGCGTCGGCCTCGGCCTCGGTCACGTCGCCAACCGGCCCGCGCACGCGAATCTGGCGGCGCAAGGTTTTCCAGTGGAAGCACAGGGCCGCGCGCGGAGCCGCCTGCAGTTCGTCGCCCTTGGCGCTCTGCTTGTTGGTGTAGAAGACGAAGCCGCGTTCGTCGTAGGCCTTGAGCAGCACCATGCGCACGTCGGGCAAGCCGTTCGCATCCACCGTCGCCACCGCCATCGCGTTGGGATCGTTGGGTTCGGTCTTCTCGGCCGCCTTCAGCCACTCGGCGAAAAGCGCGAAAGGGTCGGTTGCGACGGCAATGCCGCCGTCGGGGGAATTCTGTTCGCTCATGTTTCAGGCATAGCATCTTCATTTCGTCGTAAAAAGAATGATGGTAAAAACGGGTATGCAAGGACTTCGCATCGCCCTCCTCGGTCTCTGCCTGCTCGGGCTTGGCGCCTGCGCCACCGATCCGGCGGAGGTTAGGCAACGCTTCGACGAGGGCCTTAAGGCCTACGATTCCGGCGATTTTTCCACCGCCTACACCGTCTGGGACGGCATCCGCGACGCCGATCTGGCCGCCTTGCGCAACGTGGCAATGATGACCCGCGTTGGCAAGGGGGTAAAAAAAGACCCGGAAACCGCCCTGAAACTGATGGCTGCCGTTGCCGAAACCGACCTGCCGGTGTTCGCCGTGGTTGCCGCCAAAGCCGATCTCGGCGACATGTACCTGACCGGGGAAGCCGGAAAAAAGGACGTCGAAAAGGCCGTCTTCTGGCTGACCGAGGCGGCCGGCTCCGGCCACCCCGTCGCCGCCTACCGGCTTGCCGGATTGTACGAAACCGGCACCGACGTACCGCGCGACCTCGTCCTGGCCCAAAAATACTATAAAATCGCCGCCGACGTCGGATATGCCGACGCCGCCGACAAGCTTAAGACCTTGCCGCCCCCTTAACAGCTCAAGGAGCGAATCCCTATATAAGGGGTACCATGAAAGATCCTTACGCAACTTTGGGCGTTTCCCGCACCGCCGGCGAGGCCGAAATCAAAAAGGCCTTCCGGAACCTTGCCAAGAAATACCACCCGGACGCCGCCGCGCCGGCGCAACGCGCCTCGGCGCAAAAGCGCTTCCAAGAAATCAGCGCGGCTTACGAGATCCTCGGCGACAAGACGAAACGCGCCGAATACGACGCCGGCGGCATCGATATGGGCGGCGGAGCACCAAGGGGTGGCTTCGAAGGCTATCCATTCGGCCGCGGCCGGCCGGAAGACTTCAATTTCGCCTGGGGCGGCCGAACCGGGGGGACGCGCGGCGACGAATCCGGCTTTCGGCCCGAGGATCTGTTCGCCGATCTGCTGGGCGGTCTCGGCGGCCGACGGGGGCGCGGATCGCGCGCCGCCGGCCAGGATGTCAATCTGAAACTGACCGTCGGGCTCACGGAAGCGGCGCAAGGCGGCACCAAACGCATCCGGCTTCCCGGCGGCGAAGAGGTCAATGTCAAAATTCCCGCCGGTCTCAAGGACGGACAGACCATCCGCCTCAAAGGCCGCGGCGCGCCGGGCATGGGCGGCGGCCCGGCGGGCGATGCGCTGATCCAGGTGACGGTGGCGGCGGATGCGCGGTTCGCTTGCGAGGGGCGCAATCTGAAGACCGATCTGGCCGTCAGCCTCAAAGAGGCGGTGCTGGGCGGCAAGGTGCCGGTCGAGACCCTGTCGGGCGTAGTGTATCTCACGGTGCCGCCGGGAGCGAATTCCGGCACGGTGCTGCGGCTCAAGGGCAAGGGCCTGCCTGCCCACGACGGCGAGGCGGCGGGCGATCTTCATGTCCGGCTGATGGTGACGCTGCCGGGCGCCGCCGATGCGGATCTCAAACGGTTCGTCGAACACTGGAAAAACGAATACGATCCGCGGCGGACGTGATCGTCGCCCGGCAGCGCTATCCGGCGCGGCGATGGTCCGACTGCCCTTGCGCCAGAAACAGACCCAACATCACCAGCAGAAACGCCGATCCGATGATGGCGACGGCTTGGCGGTTGGTTCGTCTGGCCGCCTTCTCTGCGGCCTGCTCCTGCGCATCCAGCCGTTGCAGCATCCGCAGGCGCAGCTTTTGGACGATGGATTGCGCGACGAAACGGGTCTGGCGCACCTCCGGCCGGATGATGATTTGCGCCACCTCGGCGGGCGCACCGCGCCGCGACACCGTATCGAAATACGTCAGCCGCCGGTCGAGCTGGGTCTTCAGCGCATAAAACAGCCGCATATCGTCGGCGTCGCCGGCCAGCAGCTTGTCCAATGCCGTCTCGGCCTTCACCAAGGCCCGCCGCGAGAAACCGTAATACACCGTATATTCCGGCCGGTTGGTCAGCGCCAATCCGCGTACGGAGAATTCGACGCCGACGATACCGTTGTCGACCTCGGCCAATTGCAGCAGCATGGCGTTGGTATGCTGCACCTGGACATGTTGCCTTTGCAGTTCGGCGACATTGGCGTTGAACATGACCATTCCCGCCACCAGCAGCACGATGGCGACGATCAGAATCTGCGTCCCGGCGGAACGGAAATGTCCCTTATGGACATGACGGTAGATCGTCCCGACGAAGCCGGCATTCGATAACATCGAAAGCTCGTTAGCCCGTCGGCCGGACAAGCCACCGGAGCGAAGGCCGTTTGGACGTCGATGGGCAAAGAACATCATCGCTATTCGATCTTTCGCCGGCCCGAAAGCGGCCTCAAGGCCAGTTTCGGACAGAACCCCGGCTGAATTTATCCGAAAATTGCTTAAAGGAGGGTATTGAAAGAACACCCCGCACAACCGGGCCGGAGCACCTACGGACTAAAAATACACATATTCTACTCGTGATAGAAATTACGTTTACGATCAATTTTCAGCATACATACCGGCAGATATTACCTTACGTCATCTTTTCTTGATTTTCGCCGCCGTTCGCGCCATGTCAGCATCGAGAAATCGCAAGGAGAGACAAATGGCGTTCGAAGGGCTGATGAAGGGCAAGCGCGGCTTGATCATGGGAGTCGCCAATGATCGCTCCATCGCCTGGGGAATCGCCCAAGCTCTGCACGCGGCCGGCGCCGAATTGGCCTTCAGCTATCAGGGCGAAACCTTCAAGAAGCGGGTGGTGCCGCTGACCGCGCCGTTGCAGCCCGCCGCTCTAGTCGATTGCGACGTGACCGATCCGGCCTCGCTCGATGCCGCCTTCGCCGAGCTGGGCAAGGTGTGGGATTCGCTGGACTTCGTGGTTCATGCCGTCGCCTTCTCCGACAAGGAGCAGCTCAAGGGCCGCTTCGTCGACACCACGGCGGACAACTTCGCCATGACCATGAACATCTCCTGCTATTCGTTGACCGCGGTGGCCCAGCGGGCGGAAAAGCTGATGAAGAACGGCGGCTCGCTTTTGACCCTCACCTATTACGGCGCCGAAAAGGTGATGCCGCATTATAACGTGATGGGGGTCGCCAAGGCGGCCTTGGAGGCCTCGGTGCGGTACTTGGCCGAAGACCTCGGCAAGCAGGCGATCCGGGTCAATGCGATTTCGGCCGGGCCGATCAAGACGCTGGCCGCCTCCGGCATCGGCGACTTCCGCCTGATCCTCAAATGGAACGAATACAACGCCCCCTTGCGCCGCACCGTCACCACCGGCGAGGTGGGCAACGCCGCGCTGTTCCTGCTCTCCGACCTTGGCACCGCGGTCACCGGCGAGTGCGTCCACGTCGATGCCGGCTACCATGTCGTCGGTATGAAGGCCGAGGACGCCCCCGACATCGCGGTGAAGAAAAACGGCGAGTAGAGTGCATTCCGGCGAAGTGGAATCCGGTTCGCCGCAAAAATGCGCGGCAACAAAGAAAGCTACAGCCAATTACGGTTCTTAATGACCGGAATTGGCCGTAGCGCAACGGGCGCAAAAGTGGGAACCGGTTTTGCGCGGAAAGTTGCGCAAAAGGACATAGAGCAAATCTCATATCGGTTCCGAAGGCGTTTTGCTCTTACATGGAATTATCGGCATAATGGCGGCATCGGATTCACGAGGCCGCCATGTCGTTCAATACCTTCGGGCAACTTTTCCGCGTCACTACCTTCGGCGAAAGCCACGGGCCGGCCATCGGCTGCGTGATCGACGGCTGCCCGCCCGGCATCGCGCTTAGCGAGGCCGACATCCAGGTCGATCTCGACCGCCGCAAGCCCGGCGGCTCGAAATTCGTCACCCAGCGGCGCGAGGCCGACCGGGTGCGCATCCTTTCCGGCGTATTCCAGGACGAACGGATGGACGCGCAGGTCACCACCGGCACGCCGATCGCGCTATTGATCGAAAACACCGACCATCGCTCCAAGGATTACGGCGACATCCGCGACAAGTTCCGCCCCGGCCATGCCGACTTCGCCTATTTCGCCAAATACGGGGTGCGCGACTATCGCGGCGGCGGGCGCTCGAGCGCACGCGAAACCGCCTCGCGGGTGGCGGCGGGCGCGGTGGCCAAGAAGGTGCTGACCTCGCTTTACCAGAAATTCCAGGTGCGCGGGGCGATGGTCCAACTCGGGGTCCACGGCATCGACCGCAAGAAATGGCAATGGGGCGAAGTGGCGAACAATCCCCTCGCCTGCCCCGATCCGAGCGCCGTTGCGAAATGGACCGAGTATCTCGAAACCATCCGCAAAAAGGGATCGTCGGTCGGCGCGGTGGTAGAACTGGCGGCAACCGGCCTTCCCGCCGGGCTGGGTGCGCCGCTCTACGGCAAGCTCGACGCCGACATCGCCGCCGCCTTGATGGGCATCAATGCGGTCAAGGCGGTAGAGATCGGCGAAGGCTTTGCCGCGGCGGCTTTGAGCGGCGAGGAAAACGCCGACGAAATGCGACAGGGTCGCAAAGGCCAGCCTAAGTTTTTGTCCAACCACGCCGGCGGCATTTTGGGCGGCATCTCCACCGGCCAGGACATCGTGGCGCGGTTTGCGGTCAAACCGACCTCTTCGATCCTTATTCCCCGGCGAACCATTGATATATCGGGGCACGATGCCGATATAACCACCAAGGGGCGTCACGACCCTTGCGTGGGCATAAGGGCGGTGCCGGTGGGCGAAGCCATGCTGGCGCTCGTGCTTGCCGATCATGCGCTCCGCCACCGCGGGCAATGCGGATAGCGCAACGGGCGCTTTGGCCGGGTAGAGACAACACCTTCGAAAGGTACACCGTCATGGAAAATTTCGGCCTTATCGGCCTGATCGCCGTCGTCTTCTTCGCCGTCATTACCGTCATGGCGACGGTCTTCACCGTCAAGCAGCAGACCAGTGCCATCGTCGAACGGTTCGGCAAATACGTCCGCACCGCCCATCCCGGCCTTCGCTTCAAGATCCCCTTCGTCGATGCCGTGGTGGCGCGGGTGTCGTTGCGGGTGCAGCAGCTTTTGGTCGAGGTCGAGACCAAGACCCAGGACAACGTCTTCGTCAAACTTCTGGTCGCCGTGCAGTACCGCGTAGTGGCCGGCAGCGAGGCGGACTCCTTTTACAAGCTGGACGACCACGAGGAGCAGATCAAATCCTACGTGCTCGACGTGGTGCGCGCCAAGGTGCCGAAGATGAACCTCGACGAGGTGTTCGAAAAGAAGGACGACATCGGCACCGCGGTAAAATCCGAACTCGATGTGTCGATGAAAATCTACGGCTTCGAGATTCCCAACGCCCTGGTGACCGACGTCAACCCCGCCGACAACGTCAAGGCGGCGATGAACGAAATTCAGACCCAGCGCCGCCTGCAGGATGCCGCCGCCGCCAAGGGCGAGGCCGGCAAAATCCTGGTGGTCAAGAACGCCGAGGCCGAAGCCGAATCCAAGCGGCTGCAAGGCGAAGGTATCGCCAAGCAGCGCCGCGCCATCGTCGACGGCTTGCGCGAATCCATCGCCGCCTTCACCGACAAGATCGGCGGCGTCAGCGAACACGAGGTGCTCAACCTGGTGCTGATGACGCAATACTTCGACACCTTGAAAGAGGTCGGCATCTCGGCGAACAGCAAGGTGATCTTAATTCCCCATGCCCCGGGCGGCATGAGCGACGTGTCCGATCAACTCCGCACCGCCATCATCACCGGCACCGAGTCGGTGAACGAGAAGAAGTAAAGACGCGCTTTGTCGCTTCGGCAGGCCATCGGCAGCGTACAACAAAATCGTTCCGGCCGGTGGTGGCAGAGCGCCCCCCCCCCCACGGTGGCGCTTCTTTTGTCATTCGTTAATAATAGCAAAAATATGTTAAAAGTATTCTACCGTGAGACGCGGTGCAGCACAGAAAGTACAACCAAGCCAGTATGTTGCAGCGCACTGACGGTACTGGATTGCACCTCCCAGTGGTTTGCTTTGCTGCCGTCTTAAGTAAAGGGAGCTTTCCTTAGTCGTTGCGCTAGTAAAGGAAACCTCTTTTTTCTTTACTTGCCCCGAGTCCGGCGCTAGCCATTAAGCATGACAAATGCTGAGACAACCAATCAGCGGCTTGGCCGGTACATCGAAACCGCGTTCGGAGACGAACGGGTTCGCGCCTTCGTGCCTCCGCCGCTGCCGCCATCACCACCAATCGCCATTGATAGATTGCTGTCGAAGCTAGGAGCTGCCGACCGTGCAGTCGGTCGGCTGGACGGGATTAACACGCTTCTGCCCGATAAAGCCCTCTTTCTTTATATGTACGTCCGCAAAGAGGCCGTCCTTTCTTCGCAGATCGAAGGCACGCAATCCACGCTGACAGA
The DNA here is from genome assembly GCA_002307315.1 of Alphaproteobacteria bacterium UBA1303. Taxonomy (GTDB): domain Bacteria; phylum Pseudomonadota; class Alphaproteobacteria; order Micropepsales; family Micropepsaceae; genus Rhizomicrobium. The sequence goes on along the minus strand of DBTZ01000011.1, from coordinate 17,384 downwards.
TTTTCTCCGCTTTGAGACCGACGCGACGGCAGGAGAACCCATCGACGATGTCCGCGAGGTCTCGAATTACGTCGATGCGATGATGTACGGCCTGAGCCGGATCAATGACCTGCCGATTTCGCTCCGTCTCATGCGCGAATTGCACGAGCACCTGCTTCACAGCGGGCGAGGACAATCCAAAGCGCCGGGAGAGTTTCGCACATCGCAAAACTGGATCGGTGGAACGCGACCCGGTAACGCCGCCTACGTCCCCCCGCCGATAAACGAGCTTATGCCGTGCCTCGACGCGCTGGAGAAATTCATCCACATCGAGACGCCGGAACTTCCCCCACTTATCAAAGCCGCGCTGATCCATGTCCAGTTTGAAACCATCCATCCGTTTTTAGACGGTAACGGTCGCCTCGGACGGCTCTTGATTACGCTTTACCTCTGTTCGCTGAAGGTGCTTCAGGAGCCGCTTCTCTATCTCAGCCTCTATTTCAAATCGAACAGAGCCGACTACTACCGCCTCTTGCAGGAGGTTCGGGAGCGCGGTGCCTGGGAAGCTTGGCTAGATTTCTTTCTCGAAGGCGTAACCGAAACGGCCAATCAAGCGTTTGAAAGCGCCATGCGTATCGTTGCCCTATTCAAGGCGGATCGCGAACGGATTACCGAATCCGCCGAGCGCGTCGGATCGGTGCTTCGCTTGCATGAAATGATGCAAACCAGCCCATTCGTGACTACAGCCAAGGCCGTTGAATGGACACATCTGACCAAGCCGACGATCAATGCCGCGCTAGACGCGTTGGTTCGTCTTGGAATCGTGGAAGAGATAAGCGGGAAACAGCGCGGCCGGGTTTATGCCTACCGTGCTTATCTCGATATTTTAAGTGACGGCGCTCAACCGTTTGAGACCGGGCGCTAAGGCGATGCGCATCACATGCGAGTTTGACCAACTTTCAGGGCGGTTGGTTATCGATGCTGATTTCCCCACTACTCTAGAGCAACGAGCGTAAAAGTGGAATCGGTTTTGCGCGTAAAGTTGCGACAAAACAAAGAGCTAGAGCGATGGACTGACCGCGTTTGAACGTCCGTCGCTCTAGCGGCGGAATATTTGCTCAGTCCGAAGGTAAGGGGATAATAGCCGGATTCGCCACAAGCCTGGCGTTTCTTATCCCCTCGGTGTCATGGCCCGCAAAATGTTCAGTCTGGGGACATATGTCCCCGAACACCTGTCGGTGATCTATCCGGGCTAAACAATTCGCGGGCCATGACGGTTTGGTTGTTAAGGCGGTATATTCCGTATGCCCCCAGGCCCCACGGACGGTGTCGGCCAACGAAAGATCCCGGGCACCATTCGCTTAACGGCCGTCCCCCAGGAAATCGAAAAAAGCCTCCACCGCCTTTGCCGCAGCTTATCCAACGTGACCGAAACGGTGAGATACTGGTTCGGCCATGATGATGAGAGCCGCACCCGATGTCCGCATCCCCCAGTCCGTCGCTCCGGCTCTTTGTTTCGTCGCAACGTTCCGCGCAAAACCGTCGCGCGCTTCGCGCGCGCTTTTGTCAAATAGCGCGCCATGCGCGCGGGCCACTTTTGCGCTCGTTGCTAGAGCGCCTCACAGAAAAGTGGAATCCGGTTTTCTGGTATGAAGCGCGACAAAGCAAGGAGTTAGAGCATTTCAGTGTTTCCGATAAACAGTGAAATGCTCTAGGGGGGGGTAAACCGCAAACCGTGAAAACGAAAATCAAGCTGTTGCGGTTCGACGAGGTATGGCAACCCAAACGTGGTGGCCGGCCGGGCAATACCAACGCGGTCAAGCACGACGGGCACGAGTATTTGCGGCGGGTGCAGACGATGGTGCGGGATTTTCGTACCCGCGCGCGGGCGGCACGGCTGGCGGCGGAAGCACGGCTTGCCGAAAACCGCATCTCCGCCGCCGGATTGGACGCGTTTTTTGGCATTGCGCCGGTTCGCCCGGCTGGAGCACAGTGCGCCGATGACGACGCCCCCGTTTTCAAATATCGAGGCGGCGCTGGACCGGGCCTTCGCTCTGCATCGGGCAGGTCAGGTGGAACGGGCGCGGGATGCGTACCTCCAGCTACGGTTCGGCCATCCCGCCCATCCGCGCCTGTTGTTCCTGCTCGGCACCGCCGAATTGCAATTGGGGCGGTACGCCGATGCCGTCGCATCGCTCGGGGCGTCGCTGAAACTCGACCCCGATCAGGAGATTGCGCTGTCCAATTGCGGAATCGGCCTGCTGGCGCTGGAGCGGACCGCCGAAGCGCTCGCATGCTTCGACCGCGCCCTTGCGCTGGCGCCGGATCAGGCCAAGTGGCATTACAACCGCGGCAACGCCTTGCGGAATTTGGGCCGGGCGGACGAGGCGCTGCAAGCCTACGACCGCGCCATTGCGCTCGATCCCGGCGACGCCTGCTTCTACAACAACCGCGGCACGCTGCTGAAGGACATACGCCGGCCCGAGGCGGCGCTGGTTGCGTTCGATCGCGCGGTGGCGCTCGATCCGAATTTCGCCGAGGCGCACAGCAACCGCGGCAACATTCTCAAAACCCTCGGCCGCCACGACGACGCGCTCGCCGCCTACGATTGCGCCATTGCGCTCGGCGGCGATGCCTCGTTCAAATACAACAAAGCGCGGCTACTGCTGTTGACCGGCGATTTCAAGGCCGGATGGAAGCTCTACGAACAGCGCTGGCAGCGCGAGCGAAGCAAATCCTTCGTCCGCCGGTTTTCCCAACCGCGATGGCTGAAGGATAGGCCGGTCAAAAACAAAACCGTACTGCTTTACGGCGAGCAGGGCTTCGGCGACACCGTGCAGTTCGTCCGCTATGCGCCGATGGTCGCGGCGTTGGGGGCAAAGGTGGTGATCGAGGTGCAAAAGGACGTGTTGCCGCTGCTCGCCGGTTTGGGCGATTTCGTTCTGATCGAACGGGGTAAGCCGCTGCCCGCCTTCGATCTGCAATGCCCGATGATGAGCCTGCCGCTGGCGTTCAAGACCCGGCTCGACACCGTGCCGGCAAACGTTCCCTATTTGTCGGCCGACCCGGCGCGCATCGCGCAATGGCGCCGCAGACTGGGGCCGAAACGCGCCCCCCGCATCGGCATCGCCTGGGCCGGCAGGGCGGCCTTCGACAACGACGTCAACCGAAGCATACCGCTGGCGACGATGGCGCCGCTGATCGCCGGCCGGTTCGAGTTCCACGCTCTGCAGAAAGAGATTTCCTCCGCGGATGCGGTTCTGCTGCACACCCTGTCGGTCAGCGTGCATGCCGGCGATCTGCGCGACTTCGCCGATACCGCAGCGTTGATCGCCGAAATGGACATGGTGATTTCGGTCGATACCTCGATCGCCCATGTTGCGGGCGCCATCGGCAAGCCGGTGTGGATTCTGCTGCCCTTTGCCCCGGACTGGCGCTGGCTGCTGCAGCGTACCGACAGCCCGTGGTATCCGACCGCGCTGCTGTTCCGCCAGCCGGCGTTCGGCGATTGGGACGCGGTGATCGAAACGGCGGCGCAGGAATTGGAGAAAAAATCTTTTTAGCCGTTTTCCTTGAGCACCTGTCCGGCCAAATACAGCGAGCCGCAGATCAGGATGCGCGGAGGAACGTCGTTGTCGAAGGCGCGGGTGCGGGCATCGATCTGCATCATCGCGTCTTCGAGATCTTCGGCCGGCGAGGCATCCAGCCCCGCCTCGCGCACCTTGTCGTAGAGCGCACCGGCGCCGTATGCCGATTTCTCGCCGGGAATGTCCACCGTCGTCACGTGCCGCGCCAATCCTTGAAACGCGGAAAAATATCCGACCGCGTCCTTGGTGGTGAGCATGCCGGAGATCATATAAAGCGGCTTGGCCGAACGATCTTCGAAATCGGCCATGGTGCGGGCGATGGCCAGCGCGCCGTGCGGATTGTGCCCGCCGTCGAGCCACACCTCGGCATCCTCCGGCGCCAGATCGACCAGCGGGCCGCGGGTCAATCGCTGCAGCCGTGCCGGCCATTCGACGGTGTTAAGGCCCGTTTCGATCGCCGCATCCTTGGCCCAGGCGCCGCCGACGATGCGAAGCCCGGCGATGGCCATCGCGGCGTTTTCCAATTGATGCCGCCCGGCCAAGCGCGGCAGCGGCAAATCCAAAAGCCCGTGCCGGTCCTGATAGACCATGCGGCCGTGTTCCTGCGTGACGAAGAAATCCTGGCCAAAGCACCAAACCGGCGCGCTCAAGGCGTCGGCGCGGGCGAGAATGACCTCGCGCGCCGCATCCTCCTGCGGGCCGACGACGACCGGCACGCCGCGCTTGACGATGCCGGCCTTCTCGCCGGCGATGGATTTGAGATCGGTGCCGAGAAACTCGGCATGGTCGAGGCCGACCGGCGCAATCACCGACAGCCTCGGCTTGGCGATCACATTGGTGGCATCGAAAAGACCGCCCAGACCGACCTCCAGGATCAGCGCATCGGCGCGGTGGCGCGAAAACGCCAGAAACGCCGCCGCCGTGGTGATTTCGAAAAAGGTGATCGGCCGTTCCGCGTTGACCACTTCGCATTCGGCCAAGAGCGCCGACAATTCGTCTTCGGCAATGAAGCCGTTCGCCAAGCGGATGCGCTCGTGAAACCGCACCAGATGCGGCGAAGAATAGACCTGAACCGCCAGCCCCGCCGCCTCCAGCATGGCGCGGAAGAAGGCGCAGGTGGAGCCCTTGCCGTTGGTGCCGGCAACATGAATCACCGGCGGCAGTTTCTGCTCGGGACGGCCCAACGCATCCAACAACCGATCGATGCGGTCCAGCTTGAGGTCGATCTTCTTGGGGTGCAGTCGGGTCAGCCGTTCGAGAATGACGTCGCTGGCAGTATCGGCGATCATGCCGTCTTGACCGCCCGCGACGCATTGAGGATCGGCGGAGCAAGCTTGGCGCGCGGCCGCGGCCGGTTCGTCATCAAATGAACCAAACGAGAAACCGTCTCGCGCATCTCCTTGCGATGCACCACCATGTCGACCATGCCGTGGGCCAACAGATACTCGGCGCGCTGGAATCCTTCCGGCAACTGTTCGCGCAAGGTTTGCGCGATCACCCGCTGACCGGCGAAACCGATCAACGCGCCGGGCTCGGCGATATGCACGTCGCCCAGCATGGCGTAGGAGGCGGAAACCCCGCCGGTGGTGGGATCGGTCAGCACCACGATATACGGCACGAGCGCCTCGCGTATAATTTCGACCGCCACGGTGACCCGCGGCATCTGCATCAGCGACAACATGCCTTCCTGCATGCGCGCCCCGCCCGAAGCGACGAACAGGATGAACGGACGGCTTTCCTCGGCCGCCGCCTGCATCGCCCGGACCAGCGCCTCGCCCACCGCCATGCCGAGTGACCCACCCATGAACGCGAAATCCTGCACCGCGATCATCACCGGCAGACCGTCCAGCTCGCCGCGCGCCGCGGTCAAGGCATCGGCCGAACCGGTCTTCGAACGCGCCTCGCGCAAACGGTCGGTGTATCGCTTCTCGTCGCGGAAACGCAGCGGATCGGACGGCACCTCGGGCGGCACCAGCTCGTCGTATTTCCCGCCGTCGAACATCTGGGCAAGCCGCTCGGCCGGATTGAGACGCAGGTGATGGCCACAGCGCGGACAAACGTTCAAGGCCGCCGCAAGATCGCGGTGGAAGATCATCTCGCCGCAGGCGGGACATTTCCGCCACAGATTTTCGGGCGTATCCGAATGCCCGCCGATCAGGCGCTTGATGCGTGGACGGACAAAATTGGCCAACCAGTTCATGGAGCGATCCTACCACATTCCGTTACGGAAGCTTATAGCATTATCCCCGTGCGGAATGCACAGCGGAAGCCAGTTCGGAGCAAAAATCCAGGGTATCGTTAACATTGCCGCCCGCGGCGATCTTTTCCACGATGGCCGAGCCGACCACCGCGCCGTCGGCACATTTGGCGATGAAGGCGGCGTTTTCGGCGGTTTTGATGCCGAAACCGACTGCCACCGGCAGGCCGCTGGCGCTTTTCAGCCGCGCCACGGCGGCGCGCACTTCATCTTCGGAGAAACTCTTGGTGCCGGTGACCCCGGCGATCGAGACATAGTAAAGGAACCCGCCAGCGCCCTGCAGAACCTTAGGCAGACGCGCATCCGAGGTGGTGGGGGTCGCCAGCCGCACGATGTCGATCCCTTGCGCCGCTGCCGGCAGACGCAGGGCCTCATCCTCTTCCGGCGGCAGATCGACCACGATCAGCCCGTCGACACCCGCCTCGGCCGCTTCTTTGACGAAGCGCGCTGTGCCGAAGGCATGGATCGGATTGAAATACCCCATCAGTACCAGCGGGGTTCTGTTGTCGACTTTGCGAAAGCGACGCACCAGTTCCAGCACTTTCGCGAGGCTCATGCCGGCGGCAAGCGCACGCTGCGAAGAGGCCTGGATCGCCGGACCGTCGGCCATCGGATCCGAAAACGGCACCCCGAGTTCGATCAGATCGGCGCCGATGCCCGGCAGTTTCGCCATCAGCGCCGCGGTGAAGTCGGCATCGGGATCGCCGGCCGTGACGAAGGGGACAAAGGCGCTTTTGTTCGCCTTGGCGAGATCGGTAAAGCGTTTGGCAATGCGGCTCATATCTTTTCCCCCAGCACCTTGGCGACCGAGAACACGTCCTTGTCGCCGCGGCCGGAAAGGCACAGCACGATGATCTTGTCCTTGGGCATGTCGCCGGCAATGCGCATCACATGGGCGACGGCATGCGACGATTCCAGCGCCGGAATAATGCCTTCGAGCTTGCTCAAGGTCATGAAAGCGTCGAGCGCCTGCTTGTCGGTGACCGGAAAATACTGCACCCGGCCCATGTCCTTGAGCCAGGAATGCTCCGGCCCGATGCCGGGGTAATCGAGGCCGGCCGAAATCGAATAGGCTTCGGTGATCTGCCCGTCGCGATCCTGCAGCAGATAGGAGCGCTGGCCGTGCAGCACACCGGGCGCACCCTTGGTCAGAGACGCGGCGTGATGAGGGGTATCGACGCCCTCGCCCGCCGCCTCGACGCCATGGATCTCCACCGAAGGATCGTCGAGGAAGGGATGGAACATGCCGATGGCGTTAGAACCGCCGCCGACGCAGGCCGCCACCAGATCGGGCAAACGGCCCTCACGCTCCAAGATTTGCGCCTTAGTTTCGTTGCCAATCACACTCTGAAAATCGCGCACCATCATCGGATAGGGATGCGGCCCGGCCGCCGTGCCGATGATGTAGAACGTGTCCTTGACGTTGGCGACCCAATCGCGCAACGCCTCGTTCATCGCATCCTTCAGCACCTTCGAACCCGACTTTACCCCCCGCACCTCGGCACCCAGAAGGCGCATACGGAAGACGTTGGGCTTCTGCCGCTCCATGTCGATCTCGCCCATGTAGACCACACAGGGCAGATTGAACCGCGCCGCCACGGTGGCGGTGGCCACGCCGTGCTGGCCGGCGCCGGTTTCGGCGATCAGTCGGGTCTTGCCCATGCGCAAGGCCAAGAGCACCTGGCCAAGGCAGTTGTTGATCTTGTGCGCGCCGGTGTGGTTGAGATCCTCGCGCTTGAGATAGATCTTGGCGCCGCCCAAATGCTCGGTCAGCCGCTCGGCGTAATAGAGCTGGCTCGGCCGACCGACGTAATGCTTCAGCAAGCCATCGAGTTCGGCATGGTATTGGGGATCGGTCTTCGCCTCGCCGTAGGCACGCTCGAGATCGAGAATGAGCGGCATCAGGGTTTCGGCCACATAGCGTCCGCCGTAGGCGCCGAAATGTCCGTCGGCATCGGGGCCGAGGCGATAGGAATTGACGAGATTTTCCGGCACAGGCTTGCCTCTAACTGTTCAGATTGCGGGCAGCGGCGATGAAAGCCGCGATTTTTTTCGGATCTTTGACCCCCGGCGCGCCTTCTACACCGGACGAAACGTCGACATATCGAGCACCAGACTGCGCGACGGCCAGGGCGAGGTTATCCTCGTTCAAGCCGCCGGCCAACAGCCACGGCCGCGAGTAGGTCTTGCCGCGCAGGAGTTTCCAGTCGAACGATGCCCCGTTGCCGCCCGATCGATCGGTGCCGGACGGCGGACGGGCGTCGAACAACAGCATGTCGGACACCTGCATGTAGTCGGGTAGTGTGACGAAATCGCTTTCGTCGGCAATCGACAGCGCCTTGATGACATGCACCTTGAAACGAGCGCGCACCGCCCCCACCCGGTCGGCACTCTCGTTTCCGTGCAGTTGAATGAAATCCGGCCGCACCGCATTCGCCACGGCACCGATGGTTTCATCATCGGCATCGGCCACCAATGCCACGATGCGCAAATGACCGCGCAGGATGCCCGCCAGCCCATGCGCCGCAGCCAGATCGACATGGCGCGGCGATTTGAGGTGGAACACCAGCCCCGCGAAATCTGCGCCTGCGGCGATCGCCGCTTCCGCCGCCTGACGGCTATTGATGCCGCAAATTTTTACCGAAATGCTCATGGCTCGCGCGGGTGATTTCAGGTTCCTAAAATATTCACGGCATCCGCGTCCGGGGACATAAAATCCATACCCGCACGACATTCGAAACAACTCGGCGCGGCTCCAATTTCGAAAGTCGCTCGAAGCCCGTTCCGGGCGACGGCGAATTTTCGCTCCACCGCGCCGGTGTGCTTATGGTCGCGGCGAGAGGGGAAATCAAGCAAAGCCGACGGGATTACTTAACCCATTGTTCTAACGAGATGTTCGCATATAGCGCTCGCCGCCGCGGCCGGATCGGCCGCCGCTGTGATCGGCCGGCCGATCACCAGAATGTCCGCGCCAGCATTTCTGGCTTCGGCGGGTGTCATCACCCGCCGCTGGTCGGCAAGCTCGGCACCTGCGGGCCGGATGCCGGGCACGACGGTCATCAGGCCGGGCGCCGCCTCGCGCACGCCGGACAACTCGTGGGCGCTGCACACAACGCCATCAAGTCCGGCCTTGGCGGCCTGTGCCGCCAGCCGTTTTGCTTGAACGTTGGCATCGCGCCCCAAGCCGACGGCAATCAGATCGTCCGGCCCCAGACTGGTTAGCACCGTGACCGCAATCACCAGCATGTCGGGGGCTATTGTCTTCGCCGCGTTGCGCGCCGCCTGCATCATCGCCACGCCGCCCGAAGCATGGACGTTGAACATCGCGACCCCCAGGCCGGCAATGCCTTTCGCCGCTCCAGCCACTGTGTTGGGGATGTCATGGAACTTCGTGTCGGCAAAAACCGGCAGCCCTATATCGACGATTCTGCGAATCGCCGTCGGGCCAAGCGCCGTGATAAACTCCAACCCAACCTTCAAGCCCCCGACGTAAGGCCTAACCGCAGCAGCCAACTCCAGCGCATGCCCTAGATCGGGCGTATCCAAAGCGACGAAAACCGGATTGGGAAACCGCGCCACGCTTGACGTCACACCGGGCCTTTACCGTTCAGCCGTTCGCGCAATTCCTTGCCGGTGCGGAAGAAGGGTGCGCGCTTCTGTTCGACCGCCACTGGCTCGCCGGTGCGCGGATTGCGGCCCATGCGCGAAGGCCGCTGTTTAACCGAAAACGCCCCGAAACCGCGCAATTCAACGCGATTGCCCTCAGCCAACGCTTTGGTTATTTCGTCGAGCATGGTCGAGACTATCCGCTCCACATCGCGATGATACAAATGCGGGTAACGGGCGGTGAGACGTGCAACGAGTTCGGACTTGATCATTCCTTGCCCCCAATGAACGGCCGGCGCGAACAAATGCCGAATCCCATTCAGGCAGTTAACCCTGGCAGAGCTTCACCGCTTCGTCAATTGGAACCCTCTGATCCACCAGCATTTTTCTATCAAGTGGCAAAAATTCCTCATTCTTCTACAGTCATTCTAAGAACTCGCATAAAAATAGGCGCAATATCATAATTTTTATGGCTTTTTTTGTTGTATTAACCGAATAGCAACCACAAATCGCACACATTAATCTTAATAACTTTTACGGGAGACGGCGTTGAAAGTCGTACTGTTCAAGGGCGCATCGCAATACGACGTCCTGCGCGGCTTCATCGACGAAATCGCCGAGGCGTTCGAGGCGCGTGGCGACGAGACGATCATCGCCGATCTGGTTCAAATGCGGACCGACCGCGAGATCGAAGACTTTTTGACGAAACAACGTCCGGCGGATCTGGCCTTCTCGATCATGGTCCTCAGCAATTTTCGTGGTGCAGGAGGACGCACCGTGGGGCAAATCCTCGGCGCGCCACATGTGGTACAGTATGTCGATTATCCGCTGACCCACGGCGACCGCTTCATCCATACCGCGCCGGACACGGCGCTTCTGACCATCGATCCCAGCCACATCGACGCCATCCGCTACGCCTTCGGGCCAAAGCATTTCCCCTATGCCTGGTTCAGCCCGCACGCAGGTTTGGGCGCCCCCCACCCCTTGCCGACCACGGCGCACCGATTTGCCGACGAACGACCGATCAAGATGCTGTTCGCCGGCAGCTATTACCGCAGCGAGGAACCGCCGTGGCAGAATTTCCCGGACGACTTTAAAAAGCTCTACGCCGAGGCGGCCGATTTGGCGCTGTCGCAGGAGTGGCTTCCGCCACACGAAGCGCTTGAACGCACGCTGCGCGCGCACGGCATTACTTCCCAACATTACACGCCCGACGAGTTGCGGACGATCCGCATCCTCTCCGCCCACGTATTGCAATGGGTCCGGCGGACCAGACGGATGCGCTTTTTCGAGACCGCGGCACGCATCGGCCTCAAGCTCACCGTTTGCGGCAATGGCTACGACGACGCGTTGCAGCGCTATTCCAACATCGATTATCTCGGCCCGCTCGATTACGTCAAAACCATCGAATTGATGCGGCAGACTCGCTTGGCGATTAACGTCAGCGCAATGTTCGGCCAGGGATCGCACGAGCGTCCGCTCACGGCGATGCTGGCCGGTGCGGTGGCAGCCTCGGATTGGAGCGAGTTCTTCGCCCTGAATTTCGTGGAAGACCGAGAGATTGCGCTGTTTCGTTGGATGCGGCTGGAAGAGGATCTGTTCGCCTTGCGCGAACTGTCGGAAAATCCCAGCCGGCTTTACGAAATGGCCGTAGCCGGTCAAGCCAAGGCGGCGAAAAGCCATCGCTGGGCCGACCGCGTCGATGCCATCGCCGCCGCCGCCGGTGCCGTGCGCGAAGGCGTTACGCCCGACCATTCCGACGTGCTGAACTTCCCCAAAAGCCCGGTCACACCACGGCTTCAAACTCAGCGCCGAGGCTCTGCATAAGCTCGATGAAATCGGGAAAGCTGGTGGCGATCATCGAGACGTCCTCGACGCTCATCGGCGCCTGACTGGCCAGGCCCATCACCAAAAAGCTCATAGCGATGCGGTGATCCATGTGGGTCTCGACGATGCCGCCGCCCGGCACAGAGCCCCATCCGTCCACGATCAGATCGTCGCCACGCGTCTCGACCGCCACCCCGCCCGCTTTCAGCCCAGCGACGATCGCCGCCAGCCGGTCGCTTTCCTTGACCTTGAGTTCGGCCAAACCGCGCATCGCCGTGCGCCCATCGGCGAAGGCCGCCGCCACCGCCAGGATGGGATATTCGTCGATCATCGACGGAGCGCGAATTCCCGGCACTTCGACGCCATGCAGGACCGAATGCCGGACCCGTAAGTCGCCGACCTCCTCGCCGCCGCTGGTCCGCCGGTTTTCCACCACGATGTCGGCCCCCATTTCGATCAGCGTGCCGAACAGTCCGGTGCGGCGCGGATTGAGCAGTACGCCGGGAATCAGCACGTCCGATCCCGGCACGATCAACGCCGCCACCAGCGGAAACGCCGCCGACGAGGGATCGCGCGGCACTTCGACCGCGCAAGCCTTCAGTTCCGCCTGGCCCATGAGGGTAATGGCGTCGCCGCCGCTTTCCAGCGGCTCCACCGCGATCTCGGCCCCGAAGCCGGCCAGCATTTTCTCGGTATGGTCGCGGGTCAGCGCGCCCTGCTCGATTCGGGTGCGGCCGGGGGCATTGAGCGCCGCCAGCAGCAACGCGGACTTTACCTGAGCTGACGCAACGGTAACTTTATGGTCGATGCAGAGCGGCCAGCGCGCGCCGTTCAGCCTCACCGGCATCAAACCGCCTTCGCGGGCCTCGAATTCCGCTCCGAACAGGGTAAGCGGCTGCAAAACCCGCCCCATCGGCCGCTTGCGTAAGGATGCATCGCCGGTGAACACCGCGGAAATCGGCGTGGTGGCCATTGCTCCCATCATCAGCCGCGAACCGGTGCCGGAATTGCCGAAATCCAGCACATCCGCCGGCTCCTGCCAGCCGCCAACCCCGGTGCCGCGCACTCGCCATACGCCCGCCCCTTCGCGGCGCGCCTCGGAGCCGAAGGCCGCCACGGCTTTGGCCGTATTCAGAACGTCTTCGGCCTCCAAAAGGCCGGAAATCTCGGTTTCTCCTACCGCCAGCCCCCCCAGAATCAACGCCCGGTGGGAAATCGACTTGTCGCCAGGCACCGCAGCAACCCCCTTTAGGGCGGATGAACGGCAGGCGGTCAGGGGGCGAAGCTCGGACGGGGCGGACATGGGGCGTTTTCCTTAAGGAATGGTGATTGCCTAACCGAACGAATGCCGCCGTCAAGCCGAAGAAACGATTTTTCGTAAAATCCTCCGCGCTTTCGGCTTTACAAGCCCCCATTCCCGTGGCAAACGACCCCCCCTTGGACATGGTTGGGTTTCGCTGAAGCCGGCCACGGTCTGGGGTTTTTGAACAGTCGCGCAATTTTTCCGAAAACCGCTTCGCAAGCTTCGGATTGCGCTCAGGCGATCGAAGCAGCTACCGGGAACGAGTACATTGGATAAGGCAGACCTCGGCACCAAGCGCGTTTGTCCTTCTTGCGGCGCACGGTTTTACGATCTCTCCAAACGGCCGATCGAATGCCCGAAATGTGCGTTCGCTTTTGAGCCCGAGACCATGTTCAAGCAGCGCCGTCCGCGCCAGCCCGAACTGGCCGAAAAGGCGAAGGTCGCCGAAGAGCCCGAGCACGAAGAGGAAGAAGTCGAGGAGGCCGAGGATAAGGTCGTCGATACCCACGACGACGAGGCCGAGATCGCCGCCACCGAGGAAGAAGAAGAGCCCGCGCACGCGGAGCCTGAGCATGCCGCCGGTATGTCGGTGGTCGAGCCCGAGGACGTTGAGATCGAAATCGACGACGAAGAAGTCGAAGAAGACGAAGCGGACGACACCCTGCTCGAAGAAGTCGAAGAAGACCCGGACGATGTCAGCGGCATTATTGACGCCGACATCGAGAAGGACGAAAGATAGGTTTCAGTTTCGGACCGGACGCCAGAACCGGTTCGCGCACATGGTACGGGGCCATAGCTCAGCTGGGAGAGCGCCTGCATGGCATGCAGGAGGTCAGCGGTTCGATCCCGCTTGGCTCCACCATTACTCATTGAAATATAACGATAATTTCGAGTTTTTTAGGTGTCATCCATCATGACGCCTATCATTCGGCTTTCCGTTTTTGGGGGGCATCAATCAGTTTCTTTCCGGGTCTCCGGTTTGGTTGGTTGCCGGGTTTAGCGTCTCACTAGATTTTTTAGAGACGCGCCGCATGACTTCCAAGACCAAGCCGTCCAGTCCTGCCTTCGGCGATCTGCCTGTGACAGGTTTTGTTCGTCAAAAACAGCTTTTGGCGATTATCCCGATTTCCCCCGCGACGTTGTGGCGCAAAGTCAAAGCCGGGACGTTTCCCAAGCCGGTCAAATTGAGCGAGCGCTGCACCGCGTGGCGCGTGGAAGATGCGCGGCTTTACATGGCCGCTTGCACCACGACGGCAGGCGACTGACCCCACCATGGAAAATCGCACGCCGGGCAAGGCGGACAGAAGCAAATTACAATTCCCACCCGGACGTGTGGGTGAGATAGCGCAATTTATTTTTGATGCCGCGCCACGCCCGGTTGCTGAAATTGCATTTGCTGGTGCGATTGGTTTTATGGCCGGGATTTGCGGTCGCGCGTACAATGTTTTCGGAGCGGGGCTAAACCTCTACATTTTACTTGTTGCTGAAACTGGCGTGGGCAAAGAGGCCGCGCGTACTGGCGTGTCAAAACTTATCAGTGCGCTGAAAACGTCAACAGCTACTCTAGTTGCTCTTCAAGGCCCATCATATTTCGCGAGCGCGCAGGCGCTCTACAAAGAACTTGCAGAGAACCCTTGTTTCTTATCCATCATTCCTGAATTCGGTTTGAAACTCAAAGCGATGGCCGCTCCGCACGCACCTGCCCACGTTCAAGAAATGCAGGCCGCCTATTTGGATTTGCATGGATTGTCGGGACACGGTCAATCCGGCGCGGGAATGCGATATTCGGACAAAACAAAAAACGTGCCCCTGCTTCAGTCGCCAGCACTCACAATTCTTGGCGAAACGAACCAGCCAAACCTATTTGCAAACGTTGACGAAACGCTTGTGACAAGCGGTTTGCTTCCTCGTTTCATCATGATCGAATACCTCGGGGATCAAGTTGAACTGAATGAAAACCATCATTTGGTCGCACCATCCGAAACGCTCTTGCAGAACCTTGCCGCTACAATGGCTCAAGCTCAAGGCATTGTGTCGCGTGGGCAAGTCTGCAACGTGACTTTCTCGCCCGAAGCTAAAGCCGTCTTCGATGCGTTTGAAAGATGGACGCGCGCAGAAATAAATAGCAGGCCGACTGAGGTTGCGCGACATCTCTGGACGCGGGCACATTTGAAAGCAGCTAAGCTCGCTGCACTAATAGCGGTTGGCTGCAATTTTCATACGCCACAAATCGACGCTGACACGGCACGCGACTCCATCGAGTTCGTCCAAAAACAGACTGTCTCGCTGATTTTCAAATTCTCAAACGGCGAAGTCGGCGCGGTCGAAACAAACGAAACCCTGCGTCGCGACATGGTTCTAAAGACGATCTTTTCCTACGCCACAACACCGTTTGATGAACTGCCGAAATCATATAGCGCAATCCGGCAACTGCACGCGCGCAGAATTATACCGCTCAGCTATCTGCAAAAAGCACTTTCGAACATGGCCTGTTTTCGCCGCGCGCCGGGTGGCGCAACAAAAGCGCTTAAGGCAACTATCGAAAACATGCGCGAAAACGATGAACTTGGTGAAATCCCAAAGAGACAAATGGTGACAGAATTTGGCACTAATGCACGCGCATACGAAACAAAAAATCCAACAATACCGCGTTCATTCATACCAACAAAACCAGAGGTGTTTTTTGAACATTAAAACCACATCCGGCGGTTCCCGGATTATTTCGTAGAAGGACAATTTCAAATGAAACTATCACCCTCCGATATTCTCGCGAAAACGGCTAAATCAAAAACGCTTGCCGCGAAATTAAGTGCGGCTGCCGAAAAAGCGTTGCAGGAAGTTGAGGCAATTCAAGAGAACGCCAGCTATGACAGCGAGAAAAAAATCAAACTGACGTTTGAAGCGCGCAAGCGGTACACCGATGCGATGGTCCCCGAATGGGTCGAAGTGACGAAACTTGGCGAAGAATTGAAATATGAAAAGCAATTTTATGAGAACATCGCCTTCCTTGCCTCGCAAGCTGAATTCGGCAGCGGGAAAAGTGGCGACGCAGCTATAGCCAATCAGGTTTATCAATCCTGCCTGCATTTGCCCGCTCCGATGGTGCGGTTGATGCTAGATCACGCGCACGACAAAAACGACATTGCGACAGGATACCAAATCTATCGCGTGAGCTTGCAGCGCTCGCGACAAGAGGATTGGAAAGAAGTCTTCACTCGCGTTCCAATTCTTGAGGGCTTCAAATTCGATGGCCGCGACGAAACTTTGCAGGCAATCGGTGTTGCGCAAGCGCACGCTGCTTCCGCACTGTCGAGTTATCGCGTGGCAGCCGGAACACAAAAAGCTGTGAGCGTTCAAAAGCTCAACGACGCGCGTGCGCTGAAGGACGCTGAAAACTTGTTCCCCTCGCCAGCGCTTGAAACGCCGCAACCGTTGCGCGGCACGAAACCAATTCCTGCCGATGCTGATTAATTGCAATTGTGGGCGGCCCTAAAAACTTCTGCCCACAATTTGCACATAGAGGAAATTCAAATGGAAAACCTTATATCACCACTTCTCGATGACCTGGAAATGAGGCGATTTTATACAATGGCCCGTCTTGAACCGGACCTTTCGCCAGCGGAAGGTGAAAGTGAGGCACTAACCTCTCTTGCCGTTTCCATGAAACGAATTGCAGATGCGATGGATAGCTCTGCATACCGAGGCCCGCCGCGCGAACGGAGATTTGAGGCATTGAAGGTAAAATTGGTCAATCTTATGGGCCCCAAAAAGTTCAGTCTTTGTGAAGCAATTGACAAGGCTGAGCGCTTTTTGCTGAAACATTTTTGAGGCGCGCAATGGGATGCAGAATTGGCCACAAGAGCATATAACATGATGGAAAATGGAAATGACAAAGCGCTGCAAATCGTTACGGCAGAGGCTTTAGTTGTAACCCCCTACCGTTCGCGAGCAAGGCTGAGGCTTTCAACAGTTCACGAATGCACGCGAGAAATGGGACGAATTTACCGGGAAGCCCGCAACAAACAGATTGATACACAAACCGCAACTCGGCTTTGCTATATTCTACAGAGTCTAGCGGCAATGATTAGGGATGGTGACCTTGAGCGTCGTATCGAGTTGCTTGAACAGTTGCGCAAATGAGCCTCAAAGATCGTCTTGCAAAATTGGAAGCTCGATTAGGTCCAAAAGCGAGCGGCTTTCCGATTGTTGTTCTAGTCGGTATGTTTGGCTGCAATGACGGCGACGTGATCGGTTGCGGCATATGCGGTCGTAAAGTGTTTCGACAAGAGGGCGAGCGCGTGGATGATTTGAAGAACCGCGCCAGCCTCGAATTGAACGCGCAAGTTCTATTCGCAATCTATGCCGATGGCAGCGAAGCTTGCTGACAGCGTTTGATGATAGACTTGATGATAGGTCTTTACCCACAACTTCCATTTTAGTGAACAATCTCAATGATTGGCGGTGGACCTTGCCTCCGCCTTCATTTTGCTTGCCCACTGTAGAGGTCTGGAAGACTATCAAATATTGGATGTTTTTTGATGGTTTTTTGATAGCCTAAGTCTTTGTTTTATATATATATTTGATATATTTGATAATAATAGGTGGGGGTGAGGATTTTCTATTTTAAGCAATAATATTTCAACACCCTCTGTCTGTGTATTTACCCTCGAACCGTCAAATCATCAAAAATGTTTAGTTTCAATGACTTAACTATCAAACGTCCATCAAATTTCTCAAATATCGTCCGAGTCGGGATTGAACCGCTGACCACTGTCTTGTGGGCAATCTCCCCGGCAACCTGTGACCTGCCTCCAGGAAACTGGAC
>DBTZ01000028.1 GCA_002307315.1 Alphaproteobacteria bacterium UBA1303 | reverse complement strand
GAAATCTGCATTCTTCACGGGGGACCAATTAAAGAGATAGAATGACGGACTGATCGCGTTTGAACGTCCGTCGCTTTAGAGCGCTTCACGGAAAAGATCTGCCGCTTTTTCGTTCAGCCGCACTTGGAATAACCGCAAGACAGGCAGGTCTCGCACCCTTCCAGCTTCACGAAGCTGGGCGCGGCGCAACGCGGACAATGTTTGGCCGGGGCACCCGCCGCTGCCGCTTCCTTGGCCGCGTCGAGGCCGGGCTTGCCGTCTTTCGGCGGCATGAAACCGATTTCGATCAGATGTTGCTCGATCACGTCGCCGATCGCCGCCAGCAGCGAAGGCACGTAATGGCCCGCCACCCACTGGCCGCCGCGCGGATCGAACACCGCTTTTAGTTCCTCACAGACAAACGAAACGTCGCCGCCTCTGCGGAATACCGCCGAAATCATCCGGGTCAGCGCCAGCGTCCAGGCATAGGCTTCCATGTTCTTCGAATTGATGAACACCTCGAAGGGAAGCCATTTGCCGTTCTTTTCGAAATCGTTGATGGTGATGTAAAAGGCATGGTCGGCGTCCAACCATTTGATCTTGTAGGTTTTTCCACGTAAAATATCCGGCCGGTCGTAGATCGCGCCGCCGGGCGCCATGCCGCCTGCCGTTTCGTTCGGCGGCGATTCCGTTTGAGCCGGTTCGGCGGCTTCGACGCTTAGTACCGCGCCGGTGATTTCGTTGGGCCGATAGGCCGTGCAGCCCTTGCAGCCCAACGCATAGGCGCGTTCGTATACGTCCTTGAAGGCGTCGAAATCGGTTTCGGCCTGCAGATTGATGGTCTTGGAGATCGAACTATCGATATATTTCTGTACCGCCGCCTGGACCTTGAGATGGTCCTCGGGGTGCAAATCCTGCGCGGTGACGAAGCTTTCCGGCAACGCGGCATCGGGGCCGAATTTATCGCGAAAGACTTTCAGCGCGTAGTCTTCGACATTTTCCTCCTGCCTGGAACCGTCGGGTTGCAGTACCTTGCGGGTATAGCTTGAGGCGAACACCGGCTCGATGCCGCTCGACACGTTGCCGGCGAACAGCGAGATCGTGCCGGTGGGGGCGATTGAGGTCAAAAGGCCGTTGCGGATGCCATGGCCGGCGATCTCGTCGCGGATCCGCGCCGGAAGCCCGACGACGAACGGCCGCTTGAGGTATTCCCCGGCATCGAACAGCGGATACGCTCCCTTTTCCTTGGCCAGTTCCGCCGAAGCGACATAGGCGGAATGCGTCAGCGTGCGCATCCAATATTTGATCAGCTTGAGACTTGCCGGCGAGCCGTAGCGCAAATTGCAGAAAATCAATGCATCGGCGAGGCCGGTAATGCCGAGGCCGATCCGCCGTTTTGCCTTGGCCTCAACGGCTTGTTCGGCAAGCGGAAAACGCGAAATTTCGATGACGTTGTCGAGCAGGCGTACCGCGGTGGCGGTCAATTCGGCCAGGACGCGCAAATCCAGCGTAGCATTCTCTTCGAACGGATTTTTCACCAGCCGGGCGAGGTTGATCGATCCCAATAGACAGGCGCCATAGGACGGCAAAGGCTGCTCGCCGCACGGGTTGGTGGCGCGGATGGTTTCGCAATAGCCGAGATTGTTGGCCTGATTGATGCGGTCGATAAAGATGACGCCCGGCTCGGCATATTCATAGGCCGAGCGCATGATCATGTCCCACAACGCGCGGGCCTTGACGGTTTTGTAAATCGTTCCGGCGAAGCTCAGGTTCCAATCGGCGTCGGTACGGATCGCTTGAAGAAACGCGTCGGTGACCAAGACCGACAGGTTGAACATCGTCAGCCTGCCGGGTTGCCTTTTGGCGGCGATGAAGTCCTCGATGTCCGGGTGGTCGCAAGCAAGCGTCGCCATCATCGCACCGCGGCGGTTGCCGGCGCTCAGGATCGTGCGGCACATCGCATCCCACACGTCCATAAACGACACCGGCCCCGAAGCGTCGGCACCGACACCGGCCACCGGGGCCCCCTTGGGCCGGATCGGCGAAAAATCGTAACCGATCCCCCCACCTTGTTTCAGGGTCAGCGCCGCTTCTTTGATCGCCGAGAAGATACCGGCCATCGAATCCTCGATGGTGCCCATCACGAAGCAGTTGAACAGCGTTACCTTCCGCCCGCTTCCGGCACCGGCGAGAATCCGCCCGGCCGGCAGAAAACGGTAGCCGGACAGTGCGCCGGCGAAAGCCTGGATATGCTGAAGGCGCGTTTCCGAGGGCTCGACCGAAGCCGCCGCCACCGCCACCCGAGCCCAACTGTCGGCTACGGTGGCGTCTATGGGGGTGCCATCCGGCGCCTTCAGCCGATATTTCATGTCCCAGATTTGGCTGGCGATGTCGGTCATGCGCACACTTTACGTTCCGGTTGGTTGACGACCGGTTCCCATCTTGGGGCAATATTAAGATTATTCGGTTTTTGCCGGTTCGTCTCGGCTTGCCAGAATCGCACGCCCCTCGCCGACCAGACGACGCGTGGCCTCCTCGATTCGCCCCTCCAGGGTCTGCATGAATTCCGGTCGTGGCAGCCCTGCCGGAATCGGGGGAAGAAATTCCAGCACTATTTTTCCGGGTTTTTTTATATAACCGCCGCGCCCGGTCCAAAACAGGCCCGAATTCAGCGCAACCGGGACGCAAGGGCAGCCGAGCCGCGTGTACAGACCGGCGATGCCGGATTTGTAATCCGGCGGATCGTCCGGTTTTTTGCGGGTTCCTTCGGGGAAGATGATCAAACTGCGGCCCTGGGCCATGGCCTTGGCGGCGTGAGCGGTCATCTTGCGCAGAGCCCCGGCGTGCCCCTTACGGTCGACGAAGATCATGTCGGCCTTGGCGGCAAACCAGCCGTAAAACGGAATCGATTTCAACTCGCGCTTGATCACGACGATGGGATCGTTGAGCAGCATGTAGAGCGCCAGCGTGTCCCACATGCTCATGTGCTTGGAGGCGACCAGCACGCCGTTTTCCGGCATGGCGCCGCGGATCTCGAACCTGAGGCCGACGAAGACTTTCAGTCCCCAGATCAGGGCGGCACTCCAGCTTTGCGCCATCCACACGATGGCCTTGCGCGGCATCAGAAGGGTGGGCAAGGCAACGATATGCATCGCCACCGAAATGACGAGAAACCAAGCGAAATACAGGCCCGAGCGCAGCCGGATACGGGTGGACTTTTTCATGCCGGTGCCGGTGCCCTGCCGCGTAATGCTTCGCGATCGGAGCGTTTTTGTTCCAGTCCCAAAACGCTCAAGAGCGCCGTCGCCAGATACTTGACGTATTCGCCGTGCAAAACCCGCAACGCACGGAAATCGCGCCACCACCCTTTGGGCAGGCTCTCCGGGTCGATGGGGTAGGGAACGATGCGGACGCCCGGCATGGCTTCGCGAAATTCCGTAAGGCTGCGGGGCATATGGTAGCGCGCGGTGACGATCAGAAGCGTGTCGAAACGATAGAAACGCGCCCAGGCGGCGGCCTCGCGGGCGTTTTCGTGGGTGTTCTCGGCGGCATAGCCAAGATCGACGCAGCACTCGAAACGATCGCCGCCGCGGACCAGCTTCTTCAATTCGGCCTTTGTGGTGCTGGGGTGGACGCCGGAGATCAGCAGTCTTTTGCCGATGCCTTTTTCAAACAGAGCATAGGCGGCGTCGATGCGCATTTCTCCGCCGGTCAAGGCGACAACGCCCTGCACTTGGCCGAAATCGTTCGGTGCCCGCGGCAAGCCGGTTGCGAACAAGGCGAATCCGACGACGTAAAGGCCGACGGTTACAGCCGTCGCCCGCTTCCAAAATGCCGTGGCTTCCCGTTTCTGAATCATCGCCGGTGTATTTTAGTACGGATTTGGGCGTTGTCATCTTACCATGACGGCGCAAGATAGTGGTCTATCAGGCAACCAGTTGAAATCAATATATTTTCGACACGGCTGACCAAACCGACAGCCGTGCCGTTACCAGCCCGATCAGCCCGGCCGAAAGCGGAATTGCCGGAAAAAACATAAAATCGACGGGAGATAGGCCGAGCGGCGGCAGAAACGGCACCGCTTCGATTCCGACCGAATCCATGCCGCCGATGGCGATAAAAAAGAGCGCCGCCGCCAGCGTTCCGGCCGCCGCCGCCAGGGCCGCGGCACGGGCATATTGCCATTCGAAGATCCGGGCGATAAAGGCGGACTGCGCCCCCATCAAATGCAGGAGTTCCACCATGTCGCGATGGGCATCCAATCGTGCCTTGGTGGCGAAAGAAACCGCCGCCGCGGTGGCGACCGCGATCAAGAGGAGGATGCCGTAGGCCGACCAAATGACGCCGCCGGTCACGTCGCGCAAACGCTCCATCCAGCCGGCGTGGTCGTCGAGGAGCGCGTCGGGCACGACGGCTTTGAGCCGCCTTTTCAATTCGGCGGTATCGACGCTTTTCCCCGGCACGACATCGGCGTCGATCAGTTGCGGCAAGGGAAGCTCGGCAGCGATGTCGTCCTGGCCGAGCCAGGGACTGACCAAGCTCGCCTGTTCGCGCATCGACAAGGCCCTGGCGCGGGCGATGCCGGGGGTGGCACGCAGCACCTTAAGTGCCGCTTCGGTTTCCAGTTTCAGCCCGTCGTCGGCGGTCCCTTGCGCGGGAGGGAGAATTTGTACCGTCAGCTTGCCGGAAAGACCGCTTTGCCAGTTCGTCGCCACCCGGTCGGCGATGAGCGAGGCGCCCAGCGCCAAACCGGCCAACAGGGCCATCACCGCAATCATCAAATCGAGCGGTTTGGTGCCTTCTGCCGGCGGCATGATCGGGTGATTGTCGATCATGCCGGCCTCCGCCCCTTCCGCAACTGCACCAGCCGGCCCTCGACCAACCGCATTTCGTCCGCTTCGGTGCTTTCCACCAAGGCGCGATCATGGGTGGCGATCAACACCGTGGTTCCGAACCGGTTTAGTTCGTTGAACAATCTCAAGATGCGGGTTCCGATTTCGGGATCGACGTTGCCGGTCGGTTCGTCGGCGATCAGAAGATCGGGGCGGGCGACGACGGCCCGGGCGATGGCAACGCGCTGCTGCTCGCCGCCCGACAGCGTCGGCGGCTTGGCTTGCAAACGGTCGCCGAGCCCGACCCAGCCCAAGAGTTCCCGCACATCCTCGGTGAAATCGGCGGTCCTCGAGCCGGCAATTTTCAGCGGCAGCGCAACATTGTCGAACACCGACAGATGATCCAGCAGGCGGAAATCCTGGAAAACCACGCCGATACGCCGGCGCAAGGCGGGAAAATCGCTTCGTTTGGCCACGGCCAGATCGTATTCGAACAGCGTAATCAGCCCGCGCGAAGGCGGTTCGGCCAGGTAGATCAGCTTCAGAAGCGTGGTTTTCCCGGCGCCGGATAGCCCGGTTAAGAAGGTAAACGAGCCGGGCTCCAACACGAAGTTAACGTCGCGAAGAACCTCCGGCCCGGAACCGTAGCGCATTCCGACATTTTCGAACCGTACCATAGGCAGACCATAGCGGCAGGCGGGGCCGCGGTTCAAACCCAAACCTGAGGTAAGGAGGCGTCACCTCCGCCAATATCGGAATTTCCGCAGGTTTCCTACCTTGTGGTAACCTTCCGGTGTGCATACTTTTTAAAAGAATTGTGCAAGGGTTTCGGCGGTGGCGGCATGATCCTGACCTGTCCGGCATGTGCGACGCGTTACGAAGTCGACGGGAGTAAATTTCCGTCGGAAGGCCGCACCGTGCGCTGCGCCAAATGCGGCCACACCTGGCACCAGATGCCCGACCCCGATCCCGACGCCGAATTATTCGTCGAGGAACCGCCGCCATCCGAGCCGGCGCCCGAATCCGAGGACGTGTCCGAAGCCGAAGCCGAGGGTGCGGTCGAGACGGCTGCTTTAGCCGAGGCCGAGCCGGCCGCGGAGCCGCCGGCCGAGACCTTCTATCGAGCCGATGACCAAGACGACGGCGCGGCGGCCGCCACCGAAGCGCCGTCGGAACCGGTTCTGCGCCGGGAGCCGGAATCCGCCGACGGGTTTTCCGCAGCGCCGCCGCTGGCCGAGACGGAGAAACGCCGGGTTCCGGTTATGGCGATAGCCGGGGTCGGATTGGGTTGGCTGGCCCTGGTTGGCGTCGTGCTGGCGATCGGCTGGGCGGCGTTGACCTATCGCGAACAGGTGGTGGCCGGCTGGCCGCAATCGGCCTCGCTCTACGCCAAACTGGGATTCAAGCCGGTCAACGACGGTCTCTTCATCGAAAGCCTGACGCAAACCGAAGGCATCGAGGACGGTCAGCCGATGCTGATGGTCACCGGAACGATCGTCAACCGCGGCCGAGAGCCGATGTCGCTGCCCCAGATCCGCGCCGCGTTGCTGACCGACGAGCGCCACGAACTTTACCACTGGACCTTTTCGCCGTCCGTCTTGACTCTGGGGCCGGGGCAGTCCACGCGTTTCTCTACCCGGGTTTCGAGTCCGCCTCCGGCCGCGCGGCATCTCGATATGCGTTTCGCCAGGGCCGACGAGTAAAGAAAAACCATGCATCGTGAGATATTGTTTTCCGAATCGAAAATTGCCGACCGTATCAAGGCCTTGGCACATGAGATCGCCACCTCTCCCTTCAAACCGCAAGTCGCCGCCCCCATTCTGGTCGGCGCTTACGTGTTTGCCGCCGATCTGCTGCGCGCCCTGACCTACGAAGGCTATTCGCTGCCCACCGAGTTCATCTGGCTGCGCAGTTATGTCGGCCACAACGCCGGCAAGCAGATGAAAATACTGGTGCCGCCGACCGAGAATATCCGCGGCAAAAACGTGCTTCTGATCGACGGCGTGCTCGATCGCGGCCACACCATGAAAAAGGCGTGCGATCTTGCCTTCGATTTCGGCGCCAGTCAGGTGATGACGGCGGTGATGGTCGACAAGCTGCGCGAGGATGCCGTGGCCAAGGCCGATTTCGCCGCCTTCACCAAGGTGGACGAATTCATCGTCGGCTACGGCATGGACGACGACGGCAAGGACCGCGCTCTGCCCTATATCGGCAAGGCGGTGTGAGCCTTTCGCCTTTGCAATCTTTTTTTTCGAACCCTGGGCAGAATAATCAGAACTGCTTCAGCAATCGATCGATGTAATCGCGCTCGTCCTTGGGCCGGTTCGTTTCGCCTGCGCGTTTGCGCAATTCGATGAGAATGTCGCGGGCGCGGCGCAAGGTCGAAGAGTCGGGCACTTTCGTGTCGCCGTCTCCGGTCCCGCCGCCGGCGTCGGCTTTGCGGCCGAACGGGTCGGCATTCCCTGCCGGATTCGGTTTGCCGTTCGCTATCGCCCCGGCTGCTTTACGCAAGGCTTCGAGCGCGTATTTCTGCAAGGTGCCGGCGCGCGGCAAATCGCCGATGGCAAGCGCATCGCGGGCTTGGCCCATCAGAATTTCGGCATGTTTCAAGTTGCCTTGCGGTTTCTTCTGTCCCTTGAGGGCCTCCGATAGCTCGTCTTTCAGCGCGCCCTGTTGCTTGGCCAATCCTTTGGCGCCGCCGTCCTTGGGATCGCCCGCATGCTGGCTTTCGCGGAAGGTCTTATCGAGCAGAAGCCTCTGCCGACCCATCAAATCGCTCAACGCCTTCAGCGCCCTGTCTCCCGGGGGGGGCGCCGACGATCCGCCTGCCATCTTCAGGTTTTCGACCAAATTCTGCAGAAAGGCGAGAAGCTCGACCGCCTTCGTCCTGTCGCCGGCCTGGGTCATTTCCTGGATGGCCGCCATCAGCGCGGCAAGATCCTTCGGTTCGAGCATTTTTGTGCCGGTTTCGGCCGTGGCCCTGTCCGTGGGGGCGGCGCGCGCCAGCGCTTGCAGGTATTGTTGCAACAGCCGGGCATAGCGGCCGAGCGCGGCGTCGATTTCGTCGGGCGACGCCCCGGAGGCGATGAGATGGGCGATTTCCTGCTGCTGGCGGCGCAAGGCCTCGGCCAGCGGCAGGACGCCGGCGTGCTCCAGCGCCGCCGCGGTTTGCCAAAGAAGCGCTTCGATGCGGGAAAGATCGTCTGGATGGCGCGCGCTTTGCGTCCCCCAAAAGGCGCTGCGAAGGGACAGATAAATGGGCATGCGCCCTTCGAAATAGCGTTCCGGGGCGAGGGTGAAAGCATCGAGCGCAATCGCCGCCTTTCCTTTGGCGGCAAGCCCCCTGGTCGCCAGGTCGCGGCGGACTTCGATCAGCGCCTTGGCCAGAGGATCGGTGAAGTGAAGCGCCGGCAAGGTGATACGTTCAGGTTCGGTCAGGGCGATGTTGCCGCTCGCATCCGAGGCCACCAGCACGATGTCGACCTGCCCCCCGGCGTAGGGCTGATCGGTCAAATCGCGATAGACCGTCTGAGCGACGTCCTTGCCCGGCGGTGCGTCGAGGTCGAGCGTCAACATTTTTCCGTTTCCGTCCGCCGGGCGGATAAAGGCGCGCACATGGGTCACGCCGTAATCGTCATGCGCCGCATATGACAGTTTCAACATTTCGCGTTCGCCGCGCGCCGGCTTGGCGGCAAACCGGATCGCCGGCTTAAGATCGGGGACAGCGCGGATATTCCATTTGCCCAAGCTGCGTCCGTCGGCTCTGAGGCGGATGCGAACGTCTTCGGTCAGCTCCGTGCGGCCGACATATTCGCCGCCGGCGCCGTCGAGATGAAGGCCGGCATGGGCCAGAAAAGGAAAATGCGCTGCCGCCATAGACAGATAGGGCGCACGGGTCACGCCGTGTACCCTCAGATTCAGCGTCGAACCGGCGGGAACCGCCAAAGTGCCCCGGTCGGTCAGATAGACCGGCGCCTCGCCGGTGTAGGCGGGCGGGTCGATCCAGGCATCCAGGTCGGCATCGGCATAGGCCGCCGGGCCGAAGGCAGAGGCGAACCGCGTTCCCCATCCCCCCCAGGAAAAGATCAAGCCGAAGCCGATCAGGGCCAGCACGACGAAACGCAACCCTTTGGGATCGCGCATTGCCAAGGCGGATGTCGGCAAAGCGAGCCGCAATTGCGCGGGATCGATGCGCCGCTGCCGGTGCGCCCGCCACAATGCTTCGCTGACGGCGTTGCCGCCTCCCACAGCCAGCGTATCGTCGGCCTCGGATATCGGCCGATGATTAAGCCCGCTGTCGCGCTCCAATTTTCGCGCGCCCTCGCGCCGTGCCGGCCAGGAAAAACGGCGCAGGGAAAAATGTAAGGTCAGGGCCAGCGCGCTGACGACGGCGGCAAGGATTAGCGCGTGCAACGGCCAGGGAAGCAGCGGCAAGAGACCGCTTAAGGCCAGGGCGGCGAACAGCCCGGCAATGCCGCTGGCCGGCCATAGCCGGGGCCACAGCCGCTCGAACGCCGCGAACGTCCACGCCACCCATAAAAAGCGCTTAAGCTTTTCGGAGCCAGTCTGGGATTCGGTCGGCGGTGAGGAATGCGTCATCGTCCAGTCTCGGCCGCACCACCGCGTAAGCGTCGTCCTTGACCAGGACTTCCGGGGCGGGCGGGCGGGCATTGTAAGCCGAGGACATTGTCGCGCCATAGGCCCCGGCAGCCAAAATCGCCACGGCGTCGCCGGATTTTAATGGCGGCAGGGGGCGAGCGCGGGCGAAGCAATCGCCGGTTTCGCACACCGGCCCGACTACGTCGTAATCGTGCAACGGCGCGTCCGGTAAGGGGGCCTCGACCGCTACGATGCCGTGATAGGCATCGTACATCGCCGGGCGGATCAGATCGTTCATGCCGGCGTCGAGAATGAGAAAATCCTTGTTTTCCCCATGCTTGACGTAGGTGACGGTCGCCACCAGCACCCCGGCGTTGGCGGCGATCAACCGGCCCGGCTCGACGATCAACTGGGCATCGAGCCCCTTCAGGGCGCCGGCGGCGAGCCGGCCGTACTCCGACGGATCGGGCGGAGGGGCATTGTCGGAGCGGTAGGGTACGCCCAACCCCCCGCCGAAATCGATGCGGGAAATCGCAAAGCCGCTCGCGCGCAATTCCTTGGCATAGTCCGTCAATTTGGCGAAGGCGGCCTCGAATGGGGCAAGATCGGAGACCTGACTGCCGATGTGCATGTCGATGCCGACGATGTCGATAAAGCCAAGCGATGCCGCCAGCGCATACGCGTCGCGTGCGCGGCTCCAGGGGATACCGAATTTGGTCTCGGCATGACCGGTGGAAATTTTCGCGTGGGTATGGGCGTCGACATCGGGATTGATGCGGATGGCGACCGGCGCTTTGCGGTTCAGACCTTCGGCAACCCGATCGAGCGCGATCAGTTCGGGCTCGGATTCGACGTTGAACTGATAGATCCCGGCGGCCAGCGCGGCGGTAAGTTCATTTTTCGTCTTGCCGACGCCGGAGAAGACGATCTTGTCCGGGGGAATTCCGGCGGCCAGCGCGCGCCTCAATTCGCCGCCCGAAACCACGTCGGCTCCGGCCCCCAGGTTCGCCAGCGTCTTGAGGACCGCCAGATTGTTGTTGGCCTTGACCGAAAACGCCACCAGCGAATCCTTGGGCAGCGCTGCGGAAAACACCTTGAAATGCCGTTCCAAAGTGGCGGTGGAATAACAATAGAACGGCGTGCCGACGGCATCGGCGATGTCCGTCAGGCTGACGTTTTCGGCGTGCAATACGCCGCCTTTGTAGTGAAAGTGGTTCATTGGCCGATCGGGGCGGGCGGTTGCGACGGATTGTGGTCGTTGACGACATCGCGGTGACGATGGGGCGGGGTGGCTTTATCGCCGGGCGGCACCAGATCGCTCTTGGTGCCGCAGGCGGCAAGCGTCGCCAGGGCGACGACAAGAACGGCGACGAACGAGGACTTTCCCATTCTCATCTCAGTTTGTCCCGCCAAAAGGCAATCTGTTCCTTGATCCGATTCGGCGCCGTTCCGCCGTAACTCATCCGCGCCGCCAGCGACGCATCCAAGCCCAAGACCTTGTATACCGCCTCGGTAATGGCCGGTTCGATCGCTTGCATATCGGCGAGCGGCACGTGTTCGAGGTCGCAGTGGCGGTCCTCGGCGCATTTGACGATGGCGCCGGCAATGTGATGGGCCTCGCGAAAAGGCTTTTTCAGGGTTTGCACCAGCCAATCGGCCAGATCGGTGGCCGTCGGAAAGCCGGCCGATGCGGCGGCGCGCATCTTTTCCTTGTTCGGGGTCATGTCCCGAATCATGCCTGCCATCACCGCCAGGGTCAGCTCCAAGGTATCGGCCGCGTCGAATACCCGTTCCTTGTCCTCCTGCAGATCGCTGCCGTAGGCGAGCACCAGCCCCTTGACGACGGCGGCGAGCGCCGTGAAGTCGCCCAAGACCCGGCCGGCCTTGCCGCGGGCGAGTTCGGCGGCATCGGGGTTGCGTTTCTGCGGCATGATCGACGAGCCGGTCGAAAAGGCGTCCGACAGCGTCACGAAGCCGAAGCCGGGCGAGCACCACTGCACGATTTCGCCCGCAAGCTTGGAGAGATGCGTCGCCGCGATGGTCGCCGCGGCAAGGTATTCGAGGGCGAAATCGCGCGCCGATACCGCGTCGAGCGAATTGCGCATCGGCTTATCGAAACCGAGCTGGCGGGCGGTAAACTCGCGATCGATCGCGTAGGGGGTTCCGGCCAGCGCCGCCGCACCGAGCGGGCATTCGTTCATGCGCTTGGCGGCATCGCGAAAGCGCAAGACATCGCGGGAGAACATCTCGACATAGGCCAGAAGATGATGGGCGAAGCTGATCGGCTG
This sequence comes from Alphaproteobacteria bacterium UBA1303, assembly GCA_002307315.1. Taxonomy (GTDB): domain Bacteria; phylum Pseudomonadota; class Alphaproteobacteria; order Micropepsales; family Micropepsaceae; genus Rhizomicrobium. Next base: position 891 of record DBTZ01000028.1, on the reverse strand, counting down.
GGCCGCCTGCATATGGGTGAAACCGGGCATCACCGTATCGATGTTTCCGGCCGCCTTTTCGTGCAATGCCCGCATCAATGTTATCAGTGCATCCTCGGACCGCCCGCAGGCGCCGCGTACCCACAGGCGGAAATCGGTCGCCACCTGGTCGTTGCGCGAGCGGGCGGTGTGCAGGCGCCCGGCCGCCGGACCGATCAGTTCGGTCAGGCGCGATTCGATATTGAGGTGGATGTCCTCCAATTCGCGCTTGAAGACGAAGCGTCCTTCGGCAATCTCCGTGGCGATTTCGGCGAGACCTTTGAGGATCGCGTCGGCATCCTCCGCCGGAATGATGCCCTCTTGGACCAGCATCCTGGCATGGGCGCACGAGCCTTTGATGTCTTCGGCGGCCATTCTCCGGTCGAAATCGATCGACGGCGTGAACGCTTGCATAATCTCGGCGGGTCCGCCGGCGAACCGGCCCCCCCACATCTGGTTGCTTGCCATGGCTTACCTCGTGGGGACCGGGTGATCGCCGCGGTAATCGTAGAAGCCGCGGCCGGTTTTGCGGCCCAGCCAGCCGGCTTCGACGTACTTCACCAGCAGCGGACAGGGCCGATATTTGGAATCGGCAAGGCCTTCGTACAAGACCTGCATCACCGACAGGCAGGTGTCCAAGCCGAGAAAATCGGCGAGTTGCAGCGGACCCATCGGATGGTTGGCGCCCAGGCGCATCGCGGTGTCGATCGCCTCGACGTTGCCGACGCCTTCGTAGAGCGTATAGACCGCCTCGTTGATCATCGGCAGCAGCACCCGATTGACGATGAAGGCGGGGAAATCCTCGGCCACCGCGATGGTCTTGCCCAACTTGGCGATGAACGCCTTGGTGGCCTCGAAAGTCGGGTCGCCGGG
>DBTZ01000033.1:47161-47417 GCA_002307315.1 Alphaproteobacteria bacterium UBA1303 | reverse complement strand
TGATGATGTCGTAGCGGCGCATCAGGGCCTGCTGGTCGTAACAAGGCTTGGGCTGGGTGTCGCTGGAGTCGGAAATCTCGGTTCCGTCCGGGTTGAGCAGGAAAAATTCGCATTCCACCCCGGTCTTCATCTGATAGCCGGCGGCCTTGGCTTTGGCGATTTGGGTCTTCAAGATGCTGCGCGGCGCATCCGCCACCGGTTTGCCGCCGCACACCAGGTCTCCTGCCAGCCAGGCGACCTCCGGCTTCCACGGCAG
>DBTZ01000033.1:46300-46909 GCA_002307315.1 Alphaproteobacteria bacterium UBA1303 | reverse complement strand
TCCGGCTTCCACGGCAGTTGGATCAAGCTGGCGGTATCGGGAACCGCGAGCATGTCGGGGAAGGCCGGCGTCATGTCGAGGTGGGTGGCGAACCCGGCAAATCCGGCGCCGTTTTTCTGCATACCTGCAATGGCGGCGGCGGGCACCAGCTTGGCCCTGAGAACGCCGAACAGGTCGACGTAGGAAATGAGGAAATAGCGGATGCCACGTTCCGCAGCGATATTGGTGAGATTTTCGGCCATGTGATCCTCGACGTTACTGTCCGGGCACTGGGCACGGAGGTTGCAGACCAGGATTCCGTAAGCCATCGCATAGTCGACAGCAACTGAGAGGAATGATTTATTCCTATTAGTTAGCAATGATTCCGATTTTTTTTACGGACATTTGGTTGCACACAAGGGTAAACGTTCGAAAAAGCAGCAAATGTAGGAGGTTTTCTAGGCAACCGCCTATATTCTAGCCATTTCCTGCCAGGAATTTTTTTTGAATTACTAATTGACCGATAAACGGTCGATTGCTACCTTCTCGACGGTTTCAGGCCGGGTGCGACGCCTCCTAAATCGCCGGCCGGCAGTGAAACGGCAACCGCTAACGCGGGCTTGCGGCAGG
>DBTZ01000033.1:45883-46030 GCA_002307315.1 Alphaproteobacteria bacterium UBA1303 | reverse complement strand
TTTTTCCGCAATTGCCTGTTTTTCGGGCGGTAATGGAAGGGAGTACGGATATGTGCGGGATCGCGGGTGTCTTCTTTAAAAAGCCGGATGCCAACCATGTGCTGGGGCGTACCTTGGTCGACATGCTGGACGGCTGCCAGCATCGCG
>DBTZ01000033.1:45408-45641 GCA_002307315.1 Alphaproteobacteria bacterium UBA1303 | reverse complement strand
TGCTGGACGGCTGCCAGCATCGCGGACCCGATTCCACCGGCTTCGCCCTGTACGAAGACGATATCCAAGGCTTGCGCCTGCGGTTTTTGGTCGAGGCGAGCGACGAGGCGGCGGTGAAGCGCATCCGTCAGGCGCTGAGCGATCATGGCGCCGCCATCACCCGCGAAAGCTGCGAAGGCGCCACCTTCGTCGTCGATGTGTCCTATTCCGGCGAGATCCGCCCCTTCGCCTAT
>DBTZ01000033.1:44975-45132 GCA_002307315.1 Alphaproteobacteria bacterium UBA1303 | reverse complement strand
ATGCCGCCAAGCTGGTGTCGATCGGCTCCCACCTCGACATCATCAAGGATGTCGGCTCGTCGCATCATCTCGACGACGTCTATCATATCGGCGGGATCAATGGGACGCACGGCATCGGCCATGTGCGGCTGGCCACCGAATCCGACGTCAAGCCGGA
>DBTZ01000033.1:0-44657 GCA_002307315.1 Alphaproteobacteria bacterium UBA1303 | reverse complement strand
AACGGCCAGATCACCAATTACTGGAAGATGCGCCGCCGCCTGGAAGCGCGCGGCTTCGAATTCCGCACCGACAACGATTCCGAGCTGATCGCGGTCTACATCGCCGATAAGCTGTCGCAAGGCGTCAAGCTCGAAGACGCGCTGGCCGAATCGGTCGACGATCTCGACGGCACGTTCTCCTTCCTGATTTCCACCAAAGACGGCATCGGTTTCGCCAAGGACCGTTTGGCCGCCAAGCCGATGGTCATGTACGAAGACGACGGTCTGGTCGCCATCGCGTCGGAAGAAGTTTCGCTCAACCGGCTGTTTCCCGGCCGGGCCTTATCCACCACCGAACCTGCGCCGGGGACGTTCCGCACATGGTCACGATAGATCTCAGCACGGTTTCCGTGCGCGACGGCAACGAGGCGATGCGCGCCGCCGCCGAACGGGGCGAAGACATCGAGATTCTCAATCCCGATGCCCGCCATCACATCGGCGTCGGCCTGGTCGCTCCGGTCAAAGTGAAGATCAAGGGATCGGCGGGCTATTTCTGTGCCGGCTTAAGCCACGGCGCGCATTTCGAAGTCGAATCCAATGTCGGCTGGGGCGCCGGCGACTCGATGTATGCCGGCAGTCTGGTGGTCGGCGGCAACGCCAGCGCCATCCCAGGCGTTGCCTTGCGCGGCGGCGAAGTCGTGGTCAAAGGCAATATCGGCAGCCGCGCCGGGCAGGTGATGAAGGCCGGCACGTTGCTGGCCTGCGGCAACGCCAGCTTCTTGGCCGGATACCTGATGTACGGCGGACGCATGATCATCCTCGGCAACTCGGGCATCCGGGTCGGCGAGGACATGAGCAGCGGCGCCATCTTCGTCGGCGGCAAGGTCGAGAGCCTGGGCTCCGATGCCAAACAGGTCGAGCCGACTGCCGAGGATCTGGCCGAAATCGACGCTTTTCTGAAGAAATACGGCATCGAATTTTCCGGTACCTTCAAGAAGATCGTCAATGCCGGCACCAAGTTGCGCTACGGCGCCGCCGAACCGGTCGCCCGGCCGCTGCCGCATACGGTATTCAGCGAGGGCGGCATCTACTGGAACACCAAGACCGTTGACGACATCCGCACCAAGAGCAAGATCGGCCGCTATCGGATCAGGGGCTACGGTACGGCGAAACCGGTGCCGCATTTTTCCGACATAGCGCTGAAGCTCGACCCAGCCAGGATCGTCGCGGGCGATCCGACCAAGTCGGTCAACCTCGCCATGAAACTGGGCGGGCGGTTCGGCGCCAAGCCGCTTTCGCTTTCGATGCCGGTGCTGATCGCGCCGATGAGTTACGGTGCGCTCTCGAAATCGACCAAGATAGCCTTGGCGCGTGCTTCGAAACTTTCCGGCATCGTCGAGAATACCGGCGAAGGCGGCATGCTGCCCGAGCAGCGGGCCGAGGCGGCGCAGCTCATCTTCCAGTGCCTGTCGGGCCGTCTGGGCTGGAACATCCACGACATGCTGAAAGCCGATGCGCTGGAGATCTACATTTCGCAAGGCGCCAAGCCCGGCTTGGGCGGCCAGTTGATGGCCAAGAAGGTGACCAAGGAACTCGCCGCCATCCGCGGCATTCCCGAAGGCATCGATTTGCGCTCGCCTTCGCGCCACCCCGACATTCTCGGCGCCGACGATTTGGTGATCAAGATCGAGGAATTGCGCGAGGCAACCTCCTACACCAAGCCGATTTCGATGAAGATGGGCGCCGGCCGGGTGCGCGACGATATCAAGATCGCCTACAAGGACGGCTTCGATTTCGTCCAGCTCGACGGTCTGCAGGGGTCCACCGGCGCGGCCTCGGCCGAAGTGATCGAGAACGTCGGCATCCCGACGATGGCGGCGCTGGCCGAAGCGCTCGAAGGCTTGTCGGAAATCGACTGCAAGGGCGACATGCCGATCGTGCTGATGGGCGGCATCAAGGACGGCGTCGATGCGGTGAAGGCTCTGGCGCTGGGCGCCTCGGCGGTGGCGATGGGCACGGCGGCGCTGATCGCCGGCGGCTGCATCTCCTGCATGCAATGCCATGTCGGCAACTGCGTGGTCGGCATTGCCACCCAGGATCCCGAACACGAGAAGCGCTACAAGATCGACCGCCAAGCGGAAGCCATCCATCGCTATCTCGAAGCGGTGCGTTGGCAGATCGCCTCGTTGACCCAAGCGCTCGGGCATAGCGATTTCCGTCAGCTCACGCGCGACGATCTCGTCGCGTTGACCCCTGAGGCCGCCGAGATTACCGGCCTGCCCTACGATCCTTCCTATCGCGGCTTGGATGCCGGATTCAAAACCAAGGTGGCGTGACATGGCCGGATGCAAACCTTTTTCCGTCGATCTTTCCGCCGACCAAAGCGGTCTGCCGCATTACGTGCCGCCGCCGTGCCAGGTGGCGTGCCCCATCGGCACCGATGTCGGTTCCTATGTCGGCCTGATCTGGCAGGGCGACAAGGCGGGCGCACTCGAGGCGATCACCGCCACCAATCCTATGTCGGCAATTTGCGGACGGGTGTGCGATGCGCCGTGCGAGCCGGCCTGCCGCCGGGCCAATGCCGACGGGCCGGTGGCGATCCGCGCCCTCAAGCGCTGGGTGATCGATGCTTTGGGACCGAGCTTCAAACCCGAACCGGTCGAGCCCGATAAGGAAAAAACCGTCGCCGTCATCGGCGCCGGTCCCGCCGGATTGACCGCGGCGCAGGATATTGCGCTCGCCGGGTACAAGGTCGAGATCTTCGAGGCGTTGCCCAAAGCCGGCGGCATGGCGGTATGGGGCATTCCCGATTTCCGGCTGCCGCCGAAGGTGGTGGAAGAGGATATCAACCGCATTCTGGCGCGCTGCCCCGGCATCGGCTTGCATCTTTCCTCGCCGTTGGGCGAGGCGATCGATTTGTTGGAGTTGACGCGCCGGTTCGATGCGGTGCTGCTGGCGATCGGCGCTTCGGCGGGCAAGTCGCTGAAGGTTCCCGGCGACGGCGGCCCTTGCGTGGTCGACGGGGTTTCCTTTCTCAACCGCATCAACGGCGGCGAGCGTCCGGTACTGCCCAAGCATGTCGTTGTGGTCGGCGGCGGCGATGTGGCGATGGATGCCTGCCGCACGGCGAAGCGTCTGCCCGGCGTCGAGACCGTCACCGTCATCTATCGCCGCGGCGAAGCGGAAATCCCGGCGCGCAAATACGAACGCGAGGCCGCGGTCGCCGAAGGCATCGAGATCGTTTATAATGTCGCGCCGGTGGAAATCGTGGCGCACGGCGAGGCGGCGACGGTTCGCTGCAAGCGCACGGCGCTGGGCGAGGCCGGCCCCGACGGCAGGCGCAGCTTTTCGCTGGTCGACGGGTCCGACTTCGACATCGAGGCCGGTTTGATTGTCGCTGCAGTGGGGCAGAAGACCGTCAGCTTGGAGTTGGCGAAATACGGCCTCTTGGACGGCGACAAGATCGCCACCGACGCTGCCACCATGTCGACCCGGCTGGAGAAGGTCTATGCCGCGGGCGATGCCGCTTTCGGTTCCTCGACCATCGTGCAGGCGATGTATCAGGGGCACAAATCGGCCTATTACATCCTGTCGGCGCTGGAGGGCAACGCCAGCCCGGTGCCTTATCGCACGCCCTATCGCACCCGTGCCGCAGCCGTGGCGCAGGATCCCAAGTGGGAAATTCTCGCCCGCGCCGAGCCGGAATTCGAAGGCTTGAAGAACGGCGCGTTCGGCGAGGCCGAAGCGGGTTTCGACGACAAGACGGCCAAGGAACAGGCGGCGCGTTGCTATCGCTGCGATACCGAAACCGGTTCGGCCGATTACACGGTGAAAACCCGCGAGGCGATCTTCGCGCTCGCCCGGGTCGACGCCAAGCCGGCCGACTATGCCCGCATCACCCGCGAACGGCTGGCGATGCGCGCCCATGAATCGGGCGACGGCCGGGCAACCCTCGACGAAATGGTGTTTCTGCCCGCCAACCTGACCCGTCTGGTGATCGATCCCTATCGCGAGGCTTGCAAGACCGCGACCGATCTCGGCGACGGTTTGGTTCTTGCCCATCCCATGCTGGTAAGCGGTTTCGAAAACGCGCCGGTTCAAATCCGCGAGGCCGTAGCCGCGGCGCTGGTTGCTTCCGGCGGAGCCTATGTCGGACGCGCCTCGCTCGGCGAGACCAAAGTGCCGTGGCTGCAAGTGCTCGATCCCAGTGCGGCGGCGCATCCCAAAGCCGCCGCGGTGGTGCTGCGTTTGGGGCAGGCGGCCCCGGCGGTTCCGCAGGCCGCTCGCGAGGGGCAGTTGCGCGGGCTGGTGGTGACGGCGCAAAACGTCGACGTGCTGGTTCCGTTCGCGGTGGAGCAAAAACTCGATCTTCTGCTGCTCGACGGCACCTCGCATTTCGGCGGCGAGTGGGCGGATCTGTCGGGCGCGCCCGATTTGTCGCTGCTGGTCAAGACGGTACACATGCTTAGGGCGCTGAAGGAGGAAGAAAAACTTTCGCTGTTGTGGTTCGGAGGGTTGCGTTCCGGTTCCGATATGGCCAAGGCGATGGCGCTGGGCGCCGATGCCGGCATCGGCGAGGTCGCGGCGGCGATCGCCGCGGGGGGCGAAATCACCGCCTCCGGCATCGCCTTTTCGATGCCCGACGCCAAAACGGCGGGGGACGGCGTTGCGGCCTTCCTCAAGGCGGCGGTTTCGGAAGCCTCGATGATGGCGCGCTGCACCGGCAAGACCAACGTGCACAATCTCGAACCGGAGGACTTGCGCACCACCTCGATTAGGGCGGCCAAGGCCACCGGCATCGTCATGGCCGGCGTTCGGCATGCCGCCGGATGATGTGCTTGATCAGTTGCCGCGCGGGTAGATGATCACCGAGATCAGCCGGATCGGCAGCTTGGTGAGAACTTCCGGCCCGTGCGGCACGTCGGAATCGAAGAACAGGCTGTCGCCCGGCCGCATCTCGTACAGCTTGTCGGCATGGCGGTAGGTGACTTCGCCTTCCAAGAGATAGATGAACTCCTGGCCGGTGTGCTGGAACAGCGGCAGCACGTCGGGCGTGGCGGTGAGAGAAACCAGATAAGGCTCGACCACCACGGTCTTGCTCATCGAATGGCCGAGCAATTGGTATTGATGCGAGGCGCGGGTGCCGCGCCGTTCGATCATCAACCCTTGTCCGGCTTTGACGAAAGAGGCGTCGCGCTGTTCTTCGTATTTGCGGAAGAACGCGGTCACCGGCACATTGAGCGCCGACGACAGCGCCTGCAAGGTGGCCAAAGACGGCGATGTCACGCCGTTCTCGATCTTCGACAGCATGCCGGCGGACAGCCCGGCCTGGCGCGCCAGATCGGCAACCGTGATGCCGAGCTTGCTGCGAAACTCGTAGACCTGACGGCCGATGGCGAATTCGAGTTGATTTTTCTTTGTACTCGCAGCCGAGGCGTCCTGCTGCTTATCGTCTTTCATGCTGGTTCTTCATCTTTGCATCTTTTTTGCGCTTCGCCGAAAAGCGGGGCCGCAAGCGACAGCTTCGGACACGAAACGCGACAATACAAACGACCAAAGCAAATGGTTCCGGTTTTCTTGGCGTAACTTTAGTCGCTCGGTCCCTTATAGGAAACACCGAAGGCGGCTGGCAAATCCATCGGCAAACCGATTTCTCTTTCCTGACGCGGCCGTCGTCCGAAACGGGCCTTGTAGACTTTGGAAAAATGGCTGGTGCTGACGAATCCGCAGGCCACCGCGATTTCCGCGACCGAAAGGGTGCTTTGCCGCAGCAGCGATTTGGCGCGGTCGAGACGGATTTCGCCGTAGCGCCGCGCAATGGTAGTGCCTAAATGTTCGGCAAACAGCCGCTCCAATTGGCGCAAGGTGATACCGGCAATCTCGGCCAACGCTTCGCGACTCAACGGATTCTCCAAGTGGGTCTCCATCGCCGCCAAGGGTTTTAGCAGCCGCTCGTTGGCAACCCCGGTGCGTTCGCGCAAAGCCATCCGCTGCGAATCGGTGCCCTGGCGGGTGCGGGTGTGCAGATACCATTCGCTGACCGCGTTCGAAAGCGTTGCGCCGAAGCGTTGGGCGATCAGCTCGATCATCATGTCGAGGGCGGCGATGCCGCCGGCGCAGGTGATGCGGTCGCGGTCGGCGACAAACAGCGTGCGCTCGACACTAAGCCGGGGAAATTCTTCCACAAATGCCGGAATATGCTCCCAGTGGATGGTGCAGCGGTAGCCGTCGAGCAGGTGAGCGCGCGCCAACACGTAGGAACCGCCCGACATGCCGCCCAACCTGACCCCGGCATGGGCTAATTCGCGTAAGCGCGAAAAAGTCGGCGGGTGGTCGAATTGCGACGGGTTGCCGCCGGCACACACGAATAAAGAGTCGAGACCTTCGGCGTCGGCCAGTTTCGCATCCGGCGGAAAGCGGACGCCGTTGGAGGCAACCAAATCGCCGCCGTCGTAGGTCAGATGCACCCACTCGTAAAGCGTCTGTCTTTTCAGGTTGTTGGCGGCCCGCAAGGGTTCCACCGCCGAGGCGTAGGACATCAGCGGAAACCCCGGCAGGAGCAAAAAGCCGAATCGCGCCGGCTTTGTTGCCGTATCCGTGGGCACGTCGATGGTTGCCTTATCCTTAGTCACTAATGTCGTTCCCGGGCCGCTATCTGTCGCATATGGGCAAGATAGCATAGCCGCTTCCAAGAACGATAGGGGCGAAAAGCACGGCCCCCGCGCCGAAAACCGAAAACGAGTTCAATGCGCTATTCGCTCTTCAACATCATAGCCAACGGCTTGACAGGTCAGCGTTTTTCCTCGCCGGCTTGGCGTCAGGTTGCTCCCAAACCCGCCTATGACGTGATCATCGTCGGTGGCGGCGGCCACGGACTTGCTACTGCCTATTACCTCGCCAAGCAGCACGGCGTGCGCAATGTCGCCGTGCTGGAGAAGGGGTGGATCGGTTCGGGCAATTCGGGGCGCAACACCACCATTATCCGCTCCAACTATCTCTTGCCCGGCAACGAGCCGTTCTACGAATGGTCGATGAAGCTGTGGGAAGGGCTGGAGCAGGATCTCAATTACAACATCATGGTCAGTCAGCGCGGCATCATCAATTTGATCCATAACGATGCCCAGCGTGACGTTTACGTCCGGCGCGGCAACGCCATGATCGTCAACGGTGCCGGCGCGCGGTTGCTTGATCGCGAGGAAGTCCGCTCCTATTTGCCTTTCCTCGATTTCGACAACGCCCGCTTCCCCGTAAAGGGCGGTATGATGCAGCCGCGCGCCGGAACCGCCCGCCACGATGCGGTGGTGTGGGGCTATGCGCGGGGCGCCTCCGATCTCGGCGTCGATATCATCCAGAACTGCGAGGTCACCGGTTTCTTGCGCGACGGCGACGCCATAACCGGCGTTGCGACCACGCGGGGCGAAATCAAGGCGAAGAAGGTGGCGCTGGCGGTGGCCGGCAGCACCTCGCGTCTTGCCGGCAAGCTCGATCTCAAATTGCCGATCGAAAGCTTCGTGCTGCAAGCCTTCATTTCCGAAGGGCTGAAGCCGTTTATGGAAACCGTCTTCACCTTCGGCGCCGGGCATTTCTATTGCAGCCAGTCCGACAAGGGCGAGCTGGTGTTCGGCGGCGATCTCGACGGCTACAACTCCTATGCCCAGCGCGGCAATCTGCCGACGGTCGAAGACGTCTGCGAAGGCGGCTTGGCGCTGGTGCCGCAGCTTTCCCGCGTGCGCCTGCTGCGCCAATGGGCCGGCGTCTGCGACATGAGCATGGACGGTTCGCCGATCATCCAGGTCGGCCCGTTGCCCGGCCTTTATCTCAATTGCGCCTGGAACTACGGCGGCTTCAAGGCGACCCCGGCCTCCGGCTGGTGCTTCGCCCACACCATCGCCAAGGACGAGCCGCATCCGTTGTCGGCCGCCTTCCGGCTCGACCGTTTCCGCACCGGACATCTCATCGACGAAAAAGGAGTCGGCGCGTCGCCGAATCTGCACTGATGCTTATTCCTTGCCCCTATTGCGGCGCCCGCGATTCTCACGAGTTCACCTATCGCGGTGCGGCCGTCGGTCCCCGGCCCGACCCCGCCCGTCCCGATGCGGCGGACGCCTTCCACGACTACGTCTACCTGCGCGACAATCCGGCGGGCGACAACGCCGAATATTGGTATCACGGAGCGGGGTGCCGCTCCTGGCTTAAGGTGGTGCGCGATACCACCACGCACGAAATCAAGTCGGTGACCGGTGCCGGTGGCGAGGTGAAACCATGAGCCGTCTTTCCTCCGGCGGTTTTATCGACCGCAGCCGCATCGTGAAATTTTCCTTCGACGGCAAATCCTATAGCGGCCATCCCGGCGATACGCTGGCCTCGGCTTTGATCGCCAACGACGTCAAGCTGGTCGGCCGTTCGTTCAAATACCACCGTCCACGCGGCATACTGACCGCCGGCTCGGAAGAGCCTAACGCGTTGGTCTCCTTGCGCAAAGGCGCCCGGCACGAACCCAACACCCGCGCCACCATGGTCGAGCTGTTCGACGGGTTGGAGGCTTTCCCGCAGAACGTTACCCCGTCGCTGTCGTTCGACGTCATGGCGGTCAACCAGCTCATCTCGCGGTTCATCGGTGCCGGTTTCTATTATAAGACCTTCATGTGGCCGGCCTCGTTCTGGGAGAAGTTATACGAGCCGATCGTGCGCGGTTCCGCCGGTTTGGGCACCACGCCAAATGTCCCCGATCCCGATCATTACGAAAAAGCCTCGGCGTTCTGCGACGTGCTGGTGATCGGCGCCGGACCCACCGGTCTGATGGCGGCCCTTACCGCCGCCCGTTCGGGCGCCCGCGTCATCCTTGCCGACGAGGATTATCTGATCGGCGGACGCTTGAATTCGGAAAAGGTCACGATCGGCGATCGCGACGGCGCACAATTTTCCGCCGCCGTCGCGGCCGAACTGGTCGCCATGCCCAATGTCAAAGTGATGTCGCGCACCACGGTGTTCGGCGTCTACGACGATAGCTACGGCGCGGTGGAGCGGGTGAGCGATCATCTGGCGGTGCCGGCGCCCTATCAGCCTCGCCAGCGGTTATGGCGGATTGCCGCCAAGCATACCGTTCTGGCGGCGGGCGCCATCGACCGTCCGATCGTCTTCGACGGCAACGACCGCCCCGGCATCATGCTGGCGCAAGGCGTGCAGACCTATATTAATCGTTTCGCCGCCGCGCCCGCCCGGCGCATGGCGTTCTTTACCTCGAGCGACGGCGCCTGGGTGGCGGCGTTCGATGCCGCCGACGCCGGCGTCGAAATCGCCGCCATCGTCGATGCCCGCAGGACCGTTGCGGACAGGCTTCTGGCCGAAGCGAGGCGGAGAAACATTCGCACGCTTTTGGGCGGTGCGGTGACCGCCGCGCACGGCAGTCCGCTGAAATCCGTCGATGTCGTGGCGGACGGAAAGCGCGAGCGTCTTGCCGTCGACGGGCTGGCGATGTCCGGCGGCTATTCGCCCAACGTGCAGCTCGCCTGCCATCATCGCGGGCGGCCGCAATGGCATCCGGAAATCGGGGCGCTTCTGGCGACCGATCCGCCGCCGCGCATGAAGCTTGCCGGCGCGGCAAACGGTTCCTATGCCTTGTCGGCCTGTCTGGCCGATGGCGCAGCGCAGGGAGCGGAAGCCGCCGTCGCCGCGGGCTTCGCCGCCAAAACCGTAGCGCTGCCGCGTTGCCAGGACGATCCGGTTGAGGTTCAGGCCTATTGGCACGTAAAGGATACCGCCCATTTCGCCTTCGTCGATTTCCAGACCGACGTGTCGGTCAAGGATATCGAGATCGCGGCGAAGGAAGGGTTCATCCCGGTCGAGCATCTCAAGCGCTACACCGCACTCGGCATGGGCGCCGATCAGGGCAAGCTGTCGAACTTCAACGGCCTCGCCATCATGGCGGACATCACCGGCCGTTCCATCCCCGAGGCCGGCACCACCATCTACCGGCCGCCCTATACGCCGGTCAGCATGGGCGCCTTGACCGGCCATCACCGCGCCAAGGATTTCCGTCCCACCCGGCTGACCCCGACCCATTTCTGGGCCAAGCGGCTGGGCGCCAAATTCGTCGAAACCGGCATGTGGCTCAGGGCGCAGTATTTCCCCCGGCCGGGCGATAAGGACTGGCTGGCGACGGTGCAGCGCGAGGTAACCGCGGTGCGTTCGTCCGTCGGCATGATCGACGTTTCCACCTTCGGCAAGATCGATCTGCAAGGCCCCGACGTCGGCAAATTGCTCGACCGGGTTTACGTCAACACGTACTCCACTTTGCCGGTCGGCAAGGCGCGCTACGGTGTGATGCTGCGCGAAGACGGCATGGTGATGGACGACGGCACCACCGCCCATTTATCCGACGATCACTGGGTGATGACCACCACCACGGTGAATGCAGTCAAGGTGTTCTCGCATCTCGAATTCTGTCTGCAAGTGCTGTGGCCGGATCTCGACGTGCGCATGGCGTCGATTTCCGAGCAGTGGGCGCAGATCGCGCTGGCCGGTCCCAACGCCCGCAAGGTCTTGGAAAAGATCGTCGACGATCCCGCCGCGGTGGCCAACGAGGCGCTGCCGGTAATGGGCGCCAAGGAAGCCAAGCTGATGGGCGGCATCGCGGGTCGCGTCTTCCGGCTGTCGTTCTCCGGCGAACTCGGTTTCGAGGTGGCGGTTCCCGCCCGTCACGGCGAGAAGCTCGCCGAGGCGATGATGGCGGCAGGCAAGGAATTCGGCATCACCCCCTATGGCACCGAAGCCCTGGCGATGATGCGCATCGAAAAGGGGCACGTTTCCGGGCCGGAACTGAACGGCCAGACCACCGTCGCCGACCTCGGCCTCGGCAAGATGGCGTCCAAGAAGAAGGATTACATCGGCCGGGTGTTGTTCGAACGCCCCGATCTGACCGACGAAAATCGCCTGGGCTATGTCGGCATCGTCCCCGTCGACAAGCGCAATGTCCTGCGCGCCGGCACGCATCTGATGCCGCTCGGCGCGGCGGTAGCGGTCGCGAACGATCACGGATTCGTCTCTTCGGCCACCCAGTCGCCGACCTTCGGCCATGCCGTCGGGGTGGGATTCCTCGCCGGCGGAGCGAAACGGATCGGCGAAAAAATGCGCGCCTACGATCCGTTGCGCGGCGGCGATTTCGAGGTGGAAATCTGCTCGCCCTATTTTTACGATCCGCAAGGAGAACGCACGCGTGTCTGACCTTCTCGCTTCTCTGCTTCCCGACCAGCCGCTCGCGCCCGGCCGCTACGGCGCCGATACCCAAGCGCCCGGCGTCAAGGCCAAACGGCTCGATCTTGCCTTGGCGACGCTCACCGCCGGACGCGGCGCCGCGCCCGCGCTGGCCGCCGCCCTGGCGGCCGGGATCGGTATCGCGCTTCCTGCCGGCGCCCAATATGTCGCCGTCGACGGCATCGGCTTTATCGGCATCGGCCCGGGGCGGTGGACCGTGGCGGCGGAGGGCATCTCCGGCGAGGCGTTGCTGGAGCGGCTTAAAGCCTTTCTCGGCGCCAACGGCTCCGCCTGCGATCAGAGCGACGGCTCGGTGGTGTTCGAACTGTCCGGCCTTAAGGTGCGCGATGCGCTCGCCAAGCTGCTGATCGTCGACATCGATCCGGCGGTCTTTTCGGCGGGCAGCGCCGCCACCACCTCGGCGGCGTTGATCGGCACGACATTCTGGCAAACCGACACTGCACCGACCTACCGTTTCGCCGTGGCGCGCAGCTATGCGCCCGCTTTTGTCCGGGCTTTGGCGGCCAGCGCGGTGGAATACGGTTTCGAGCTGACGTAATCTTTCCCGACGTGTAACCCTTTGAGGTAATCGATGCCTGCAGCCATCATCGACGGCAAGTTGCATGCCGCAGCTTTGCGTCAGCAATTGATCGAAGAAACCGCCCGCCTTAAGGCGGTGCATGGGCTGGTTCCCGGTTTGGCTACGGTGCTGGTCGGCAACGATCCCGCCAGCGAGGTCTATGTCCGCAACAAAAACAAGACCGCCGAAGCGATCGGCTTCAATTCGGTGCATGCGCATCTGGCCGCCGACGCGAGCGAGGCGGCGGTGCTGGCTGAGGTTCGCCGGCTCAATGACGATAGGTCGGTACACGGCATTCTGGTGCAGATGCCGCTGCCGAAACAGATTCGCGACGAAGCGGTGCTCGATACCCTCGATCCCGCCAAGGATGTCGATGCCCTGACCCCCGCCAATGCCGGACTTTTGCTGTCGGGGCGGGCGAAACTGGTTTCCTGCACGCCCAAGGGCATGATGATTTTGCTGAAAGCGACGCTGGGCGATATTGCCGGCATGGATGCGCTGGTGATCGGCCGTTCGCTGCTGTTCGGCAAGCCGGCGGCGCAGCTTCTTTTGGCCGCCAACGCCACCGTGACCATGGCGCATTCGAAAAGCCGCGATCTGCCCGCGCTTTGCCGCCGGGCCGACATTCTGGTCGCCGCCATCGGCAAGCCGGAGTTCGTCAAGGGCGATTGGGTGAAACCCGGTGCCACGGTGATCGACGTCGGCATCAACCGGGTGCCGGCAGGCGAGGGCAAGACCAAGCTGGTCGGCGATGTCGCCTACGACGAAGCCAAGGCCGTGGCCGGTCACATCACGCCGGTCCCCGGCGGGGTGGGCGCCATGACCATCATCTGCCTGATGCGCAACACCTTGATTGCTGCCGCGGCGCAGACCGGGCTGGATATTCCTCAAGTATGACGGTCGATCTAGCGGACTGGAAGGGCGCGCCCTTGCCGCGGCGCATCGCGCTGGAAGGCCGCTATGCGCGGCTGGAACCGCTGGAGGCGCGTCACGCCCGCGATCTTTATCAAGGCGCCGCCGCTCCGGGCGCCCCGGCGCGGTTTCGCTATCTGCCCGAACATCCGCCCCGCGATGCGGCGGAGTTCGATGCCTGGATGGCCAAGGCCGTCGCGTCCGACGATCCTCTGTTCTTTGCCGTCGTCGACCGCCGGACCTGGCGCGCCGAGGGGCGCCAAGCCTTGATGCGCATCGTGCCGAACCACGGCGTCATCGAGGTCGGCAATGTGCTGTGGGGCCCCGCCATCGCCAGAACCCGCGTCGCTACCGAAGCGCTTTATCTGTTCGCCCGCCATGTCTTCGAAGATCTCGGCTATCGGCGGTTCGAGTGGAAATGCAACGCCTTCAACGAACCGTCGAGGCGCGCGGCGTTGCGTTTCGGTTTCCGCTTCGAAGGGATCTTCCGCCGGCATATGGTGGTGAAAGGAGAATCCCGCGATACGGCGTGGTTCGCCATGACGGACGCGGATTGGCCGGCGATCGCGGCCGGCTTCCTTGCCTGGCTGGAGCCGGACAATTTCGACGAGGCGGGAAAGCAGCGAAATCAGCTAAAGGTGTGCGGAACGTAATCCTGCCGGCGCGCTGCACACAAAAACGCATGCCTTGCGCGGTTTTTTTCGCGCAGAGGCATGCGGGTCATCCCGATTAGGCGATGACCGGTTTGGCGGCAAGCTTCTGCGCCGTAAGAACCAGCTCGGCGGTGAGCAAGGCTTCTTCCTGGTTTTGCGCCGTCTCGGTGCGATGGAGGATGTCCGAGACGAATTGCGGCCCGAACGGCAGCACCACGTTGCTGCAATCGACGAACCGTACGCCTTTTTTGTCGACCAGAAAGAGATGGTTGCCGCCCGGCCGGCCGGCAATGTCGGCATATTTGCGCAGCTCGATGTAGCCTTCGGTGCCGAGCAGGAATAGACGTCCGTCGCCCCACACGCCGAGCCCGTCCGGGGTAAACCAATCGACGCGGATATAGCCGGTGCCGCCGTTGCCGACCGCAACCATGTCGCCGAAATCCTCGAATTCGGGATATTGCGGATGGGCGACATTGCCGGCCTGCGAGGCGACGACGCGCGCGTTGGTAGATTTGGTAAAATAGAGAAACTGCTCGATCTGGTGCGAACCGATGTCGGTCAAGATGCCGCCGTAACGCTGCGTGTGCCAAAACCAGTCGGGCCGCGAAACGCTGTTGATTTGATGCGGGGCGAGGTTGACCGTTTGAATCACCTTGCCGATGGCGCCTTGGTCGACGAAATAACCGGCCTGGATCGCCGCTTTCACTTCGAGACGCTCGGAATACATGATCGCGAACTTACGCTTGGTCTCGGCAACGGTTTTCCGCACCTCGGCCAACTGTTCGAGCGAGGTGATGGCCGGCTTGTCGGAAAGATAGTCCTTGCCGGCCTTCATCACGCGAATGCCGAGCGGGGCGCGCAAATCGGGAATGGGTGCGCCGCAGACCAGCTTGATGGTCTTGTCGTTGAGAATGTCCGCTTCGCTTTTGGCCAGCGGGATGTCGCCGAACAGCTTGCGAAAATCGGCAATTTGCTTGGGATCGGTCGCGAAAACCTTCTTCAACTTGCCGCCGCCCCGTATGATCGCGGCGGTCATGCCCATAATATGATAGTGATCGAGCCCAATGACCGCAAAGGCGACGGTCTGTTTGCCGAAGGGGGCGGCGTCGAAACCGGCCGGTGCGGTTTCCTCCCCGGCGGCTTTGGCGGGATCGGCGGCGAATGCCGGCATGGCGCCCATGGCGCCTGCGGCCATCAACAAGGCTCTGCGGTTTACGGTTTGGCTCATCGGTTCCTCTCCAAGGTTTCGGCGTCTTTGCGCCGCGGCCGTAACGACTCTTTTGTTCGACTGTATCACGGTTTTGGGGTGAAGACGGCACTCCGATCCCCGGAGCAAATCGCCGCCATCCGGCGGTGACGTGCTCCGGGGTAAGCGCTTAGGGCTTAAAGCTTGTAGTACTGTTCCCATTCCTTGCGGGGAGGGGTGCCGCGAAGAAGAGCGTCCGCCATGTCGTTATTGACGATTTTTTTCTTCACCGGGTCGAAGACGACCTTGGTGTTCAGCCGCTGGGCGATAATGCCCAGGGCCATAGCCTGGCATAGCGGGCCGGCCACGGCGAAACTCGACCGGCATTTCTCTTCGCCCTTGCAGGCGCGCACGAAGTTGAGGAAGTGATCGGACGGGCTCATCGGCACCTCGGGCAGATGCGCCATGACATCCTTCTGCCGCTCTCCGCCGATGATTTCCAGTTCGCTGGCGTGCGATCCGCCCTTGAAGATCAAGCCGTCGCCGTAGATGACTTTGCCCGGCGCCAGTTTCTTGGTTTCGATGACGCCCGAGGTGGGCGGCGGAATGTTGGGGTCGACCACGGAGGTTCCGAAATTGTCCGGCAGAGGGGGAAAATTCTGTTGCCCCTCGTACCAGGTCAATTCGAGCGGCGGCAATTTTCCCCGCTTCGGGAAGCTGAATTTCAACGTGGCGTTTTGCGGGTAGATCACCGGGCTAAAGCCGTTCATATAGGTCGACTCGACAACGGTCGGCAGACCCAGCTTGAGAAATTGGTGCGCGTTGTCGAAAATGTGGGCGCCCCAATCGCCCAGTGCCCCGTTGCCGAAATCGTACCAGGACCGCCATTCGCCGACCATGTAGGCTTGGTTGTAGGGGTGCGGAACCGCCGTTGCCAGCCAAGTATCGAAGTCGAGGCCTTCGGGGATGGGCTGTTCGGGCAGATAGTCGCCGAAGGCCTTGCCGTGCCAGCGCCGCGGGCTGTTCATGAAGGCGGTGATTTTGGTCACGTCCTTGATGATGCCGGCCTTGACCCAGGTTTCGAACTGAAAATATCCCTGTCCGGAATGCCCCTGGTTCCCCATTTGGGCGGATACCTTGTAGGTCTTTTCCGCATTCATCATCAGCTGAATTTGGTGGAAGCTGTGCCCCATCGGCTTTTCGCAGTAGATATGCTTGCCGGCGGCCATGGAGCGCATGGCGATCGGGAAGTGGGAAAAGTCCGGCGTGCCGATGCTGACGGCAACGAACTCTTTCTCCATTTGATCGAACATCTTGCGGAAGTCGCGGAACGTCCGTGCATTGGGGAACATGTTGAGGATCGCGGCGGTTTGCGGCGAGCCGAGATGCGTATCGCACAGGGCAACGACGTTGACGAGACCGGTGGCGTGTAAGCCCCTGATCACGTCGGCACCGCGCCCGCCGATGCCGCAGCAGGCGATATTGATCTTTTCGCCCAACGTATCCGCCCGAAGCAGCGCTGGGTTTGCGATCGTGCAAACGGCACCGGCGGCGATGCCGGAGAGAATCGTCCGGCGGTTAGGATGAGTGGTCATGATTTCCTTCCCAGGTTCGGTTGACGGATGATGATTTTTTTCACGTACAGAACTCCGCATTTGAAAATGCGGCAAGCGCACAGAACGCCGTACGACACGATGGTCAATCCCAGCACCCAGGGCCAGGACGTGACCAACTCGGTCCACGGGGTCTTGAAGGCGACGATGGCATAGACGTTCAAGGCGCACGCAAAGAGCGCACAGCCCAGCAGAATGAAGCTTTCCTTCCGCAAATCGGGAAGCGGAAGGACGATTTTTCTCATGCGGAGTAGTTTCCAGGCCATTGCACTTCCCGTTGTTCTTCCATCGCCATTACGCCCATGAGCGCGGCGACCCCGGACCGATAGGCGTGATCGATCATGTATGGCGCCCTCCGACCGAGGCGCACCGCATTGACGAATGCCGCCAAAGATAGGCCGGTGCCGTCGTCGCGATCGGGATCTTCCGGCAATGGAGTGCCCTTGGTGTCTTTCTTGAGGTCGGGCACCCAACTGGGGCCGCCGATGGGGACGGCTTCGAGGGTGCCCTTTTCGATCTGGTTGATCAACTGAACGATCCCCGGAGCAGGGGGCGGATTTTCGCTGTAGTATTTCGCCGTCTCCAGTTCGAGGGTGCCTTTCGGCCCCAACAATTGGACTTCCAATCCGTAGAACCGGTTGCTGCTCAAGGAATCGTAAACGAACGAAACGCCCTTGGGATATTTGTAGATGACGTTGACGTTGTCGAAAACGTCGCGGCCGTCCTTCCAGTAGTTGATGCTGCCGTATCCGACGCAGGCAAGCGGATGCGCATCGAGAAACCAGTTCGCCACGTGCAGATGATGCGAGGCCAGCTCGGTCATCAGCCCGGCCGAATATTTGCGGTAGAGGCGCCAGTTGAACAGCGCCTCCAAATCCGCAGAGGGCACCGGGCGGCGCCAGGCGGTGTTCCGGTGCCAATAGGCCCTGATTTGCGTAATCGGTCCCAGATCGCCCGCCATCACCTGCTTTAGCGCATATAAGGTGCTGCGGTGGAAAAGCCGCTGGTGGCCGATCTGAAACGTCTTCGTACTGTTAGCCGCCGCCCGTGCCACGGCTTTGCAATCGTCGATGGTCAGGGCGAGACTTTTTTCGCAATAGACGCTTTTTCCGGCGTCGAACGCCGCCAGACACATGGGGGCGTGCAAATACAGCGGCGTCGCGATGACCACCGCATCGATGCTCGTATCCTCCAGCAGCCGGCGATAGTCCTTATATTGCGCAACCGGCTTGCCGATCGCGCGTTGGCCGTCGTCGAGATGGGGTTGATACACGTCGCAAAGGGCCGCTATTTCAACGGCGGGCGTATGCAGCAAATGTTCAAGCAGAAATTGCCCGCGCGAACCGGGGCCGATGATGCCGACCCGCACCCGGTCGGAAGGGGCGCCGCCCGCCGGGGCTGCCTGCAGCGGCGCAAACCACGGCAAAGTGCCGAGCAGCGCCGAACCGGCGATCCCACCGGCCAATTTTTTCAAAACCTCGCGGCGATGTTCGGTCCGGCCGTGAACGGCCAAGTCGATGTCTGGGATTTCGTCGGTCATACGGCACTCCCCTCGTAAATCGGGGTTGGAATAAAATCGGCGTCGCTGCGGACGTCCAGAACCCGAACCTTGCCATACCGGGAAAGCAGGCGCGGGCGTTCGGCGGGCGAGGCGATGTACAAAGCGGTCGACAGCACTTCCGCTTCGACCGGGCATTCGCCGACGACGGCTAGCATGCGCGGCCCGTTTGCCCAGGCCCCGGTTCGCGGATCGACGATATGCTCGCGCCCCGGCGTCTGCCCGGATACGGACATGGCCTCGTTCGACAAGGGCAGGTCCGTATTCGGGACATCGGCAAGGCCGATGTGCCAGGGACCGCCGTTGGGATGTTCTCCGAGCGCTAAAATCGAGCTTTCGCCGAAACTGACGAAGGCTTGATCCACGCCGTTTCGTTCCAGAATGGCCTTCACGCCCTTAAGGGCCAAGCCTTTGCCGATGCCGCCCAGATCGAGAACCAATCCGGGCGCGGTAAACCGGACGGATTGCTCCCGCTCGTCGAAGACAACCTTGTCCAGCCCGTATTGCCGATTCGGGCGGGCATGTTCGGTTGGGCGGGAAGAACGTGCCGGCGCATCGGAAGCCCGCCTGCGATACGCCCCCAGTGCAATATCGAACAGACCGTATGTTTGCTCCCAATGACGCCGGCACTGCATCAGTACGTCCCACAACGCGTTCGGAACGCGTGCTGCGCCGTCAAAGGCTTGAGCGTTGATCCGCGCCAAAGCACCCTGGCGGAAGCGGCTCGTCATCTCTTCTTGCGCATCGACATATCGCCGGACTTCGAGCGACAAGATGCGCCCGAGGTTCCCGGAGATCTCCGGGAACACCAGCGAGAAGCGAGTATTCATCGCAAAAAAAGTATGATGGTACACGCGTACCGGCATATCTAGCGGCCGGATAGATTCCGTAACTTGATGTTCCTATAGAAGACGGTGTTGCCGTGATCCTGCAAAAGGATGTGTCCGTCGGCCCATTCGCCGAAGTCCGGAATGTCCTTGAACTTGCTTAAGGCCACCGCGGCCCGATACTCCGCCGATCCCCGCGTGAACTCGACGGTCTTCATCCCGTTGAGCCAGAAGGTGACGTGCTTGTTCTTCGACAGGATGCGGGCATTGTTCCATTGCCCGACCGCAAAGACTTCCTTGTCCTTGACGGCGGGAATGACGTCGTAGAATGAACCGATCGTGCGATCTCCGTCGCGTCCGAGTTTCGCGTCGGGGTGGCGTGCGTCGTCCAAGACCTGGAATTCGAGGCCGATGCCGGAACCGATGGCGACCGGCTTGCCGGTGACTTTGTCGATCGGCGACAGGTTTTCCTGCACGAAGGTCTTTATTCCGCTGTTGGCGCCGGGCGTGATCTTGAAGTCCACGCTGAGTTCAAAATCGGAATAGCGTTCGCGCGTGATGATGTCGCCGCCGCCGCGCGATTCTTCGCCGCCCCGTTCGTGAATGGCAAGGGTGCCGTCGCACATGGTCCAGCCGGTTTGCGGGAAACTATCCGAACGGGTGCTTCGCCAGCCCGTGGAGGTCTTGCCGTCCCACAGCAGGGTCCAGCCCGTAGCTTTTTCCGCCTCGGACAGACGATTGACCGCGGGGTCCGTCGCCGTCGCCTTACAATCGTCGCCGGCTGGCGCGCCTTGTGCTCCGACCGGCAAGGCAACGGCGAGTGCAAAAGACATGAAAACGTACTTAAGCATGAAATTCTCCCTTGGTTGTTTTCCTCTTCCGGTTTCTACGGCAGTGCGGCGACAGGGGCCGGAACCGTGCGGACGATATCGTAGATTATTATACGGCTTTATTGCGGCATCGTCCGGTCAAACCGGTGTCCGTCCGTTGCTTCGTCGACACCATAACGATCGCGTTTCCGTCACCTGCCTGCCGGCAGCAACGTTTCCATGCGCAACATCCTACCCTTCCCGTCGATGGTCCGCTGCGTTACCCGCAGTCAAATGTCAGACAATTCGGCCGTCGTTTTTAAAATGCCTCAAAACCTCATTCCAAACAATGGCGAAAAGGTTCACGATTTAAGGAGCGTCCATATGGTAATCCGCGGCCGTTTTTCCTCTGCGACGGGCTTCGTTTTTTGCGTTGAAACCGGTGCCTTGAAGTAAAGTTTTCAGACGGTGAAACGGCTGCACGGAATGATCGCTCGCTATATACCTATGGGTGTACAAATGCGTTGTCGTAGTTATTGGTGCTATTGCATGCCGTGCGGCGCCAAACATGCCCGAAGAAGATAACCTCCGTTCCGATGCGTGGAGGGTGTATGTGTGGTACTACCTCATGAAGGGGCAGGCTGTTACATCCGTGCCGCCTAATGTCCGCAATTGCTAGGTGATGTCATGCTGAAAGGAATCTCTCCCCTGTTGTCGCCGGAACTGCTGGCGACGTTGAGCCGGATGGGACACGGCGACGAAATCGTCTTGGCCGATGCGCATTTTCCCGGCGAGACCGTCAATCGACGGGTACTGCGCGCCGATGGTCTCAAGATTGCGTCGCTGCTGGACGCGATACTGCCGCTCTTCGTGCTCGATCCTTACGTCCCCGATCCGGTCATGATGATGGCGGCGGTGCCCGGCGATACGCTGGATACGCAGGTTTTGAAATCCTATCGCGAGGCGATCGAACGCCACGCACCGGAGGTGCCGCCAACCGTTTTCATCGAGCGGTTTGCCTTTTACGAGCGGGCGAAATCCGCGTTTGCGGTGGTCATGACCGGAGAGACCGCAAAATACGGCAATATCATTATCAAGAAGGGCGTCACCCCGATCGGCTGAGTCGCTCCATGAGGCGAAGGCGGTGTCGGCGGTCGTCGTTGGGGAAGATAGCGCGGCAAAAAGCGCTGCGGATCGTCGCAGAGATAGAGGGGGCGTGTCCCGCATTTTGTTGAGAGAACGCTTCTCACACGCATTGCTCCCGGTAGCAATTATGCGGCGGTAACTTTTTTGAACCGAATATGGCGATTTCGTCTTTTTTTTATGGAAATCAATCCCCTACTGTGTACTTGGCGGGGCCGTTTGTCGCGTTACATCTGCCGAAAATACCGGCATAACGAACGCGATTTGTCATAATAAAAAAAGAAACGAAACGCGATATTTTGCGCTGGACGGAAGAAGCGCGCGGGTGCCCGGGCGGTTTGGCCTTACGTAAAGGAAGAAAACATGATGCATGCAAGGAGCCGGAGATGACCAACATCGTCTATGGCGTGTGGGACGGCGTGGCCTACGATCATCGCCACAGAGACGCCAGCCTGCCGGACGAGGTCTCGCTGAAGGGCCTCGATGTGTTCGATGCCGGCAACAAGATTCGCGCATTCATCGGCGACCGTGGTTTTTTCGTGTTCGATCCGCATGTCAGCTTGATCGACGCCTTTTGGCATTACATGAACAAGGCGGCCGACCAATCCTGCGGCAAGTGTACGCCGTGCCGGATGGGCACCGTCCTGGTCCGCGACGCCCTCGACGCGCTTCGTCACGGCGAAACGCCGGCGATCAGCTTCGACGATATGCTGGCGCTGTCGCGTCAGATGACCGACACCTCGCTATGCGGCCTGGGCCTCACCTGCGCCAAGTCGCTGACCGCGGCGCTGGAAAAGTTCCGCGACGTGTTCGAGGAAGAGGCCAAGATGGGCCCCGCGCCCGAGCAGAACGGCATGGTTTACGTTACCGCGCCGTGCATCGAGGCCTGCCCTTCGAAGATCAACGTGCCGCAGTACATCGACTACATCCGCGACGGCAAGCCGGAGCATTCGCTCGGCGTCATCCTGCAGAAATATCCGATGGCCGCCACCTGCGGCCGCGTCTGCGTGCGGTTCTGCGAAATGGCCTGCCGGCGCAATCTGGTCGACGAGGCGGTCGGCATCAAGACGCTGAAGCGCTACGTCGCCGACTATCAGACCCGCACCCATGCGCTGCAGTTTTCCAAGGATCTGATCGCCGAGCCTCTGCCCGCCTCGATGCGGGTGGCGGTGGTCGGCGCCGGCCCGGCCGGCGTTTCCTGCGCCTACCATCTGCTGCTGCACGGCTATCACGTCGATATTTTCGAAGAGATGCCGCAGGCGGGCGGTATGGCGGCGATCGGCATTCCCAGTTACCGGCTGCCGAAGGATGTCTTGCTGTCGGAAATGGACATCATCACGGCGCTGGGCGGAAATTTTCAGTTCGGCCAGAAGCTCGGTCGCGACTTCTCGATCGACGGGTTGTTCGGTAAGGGCTATCGCGCGGTGTTCCTGGGCTTGGGCTGTCAGGAAGGCACCCAACTCGGGGTCAAGGACGAAGACCCCAGCTTGGGGGGGTACGAATCCGGCATCGGGTTTCTGCTCAAGGTTCACGACCACGTCGCCGGCATCAAGAAGGTCGAGCTTAAGGGCGAAGTGGTGGTGGTGGGCGGCGGCAACGTGGCGATGGACTGCATCCGCTCGGCCATCCGCATGGGTGCGTCTCGCGTACACCTAGTCTATCGGCGCACCAAGACCGACATGCCCGCCGACCAAGAGGAGATCGAGGCCGCCGAAAAAGAAGGCATCATCTTCCACTATCTCAACAATCCGACCAAGGTTCTGTCGGAAAACGGCAAGATCGTCGGCATCGAACTGGTGGAGATGCGCCAGACCGAGGTCGATGCGCGCGGTCGGCGCAATGTGGTGCCGATGCCGGGAACCGAACACACTTTACGCTGCAACACCATCATCGCCGCCATCGGCCAGCAGGTCCGGGCCGGGGCGTTGACGCCGGAAGACGGCGTCTCGCTCAACAAATGGCGATGCGTCGATGTCGACAAGACAACGCTGTTGACCTCGCGGCCGGGCGTGTTCGCCGGCGGCGACTGCGCCTCCGGTCCCTCGACCCTGATCCACGCCATGGCCAACGGTCTCAAGGCCGCCCGCGCCATCGACGATTGGATTCGCCTCGGCGAAGTGCGCTTCTTCCCGCGCTCGCGGATGCGGC
This sequence comes from Alphaproteobacteria bacterium UBA1303, assembly GCA_002307315.1. Lineage (GTDB taxonomy): Bacteria > Pseudomonadota > Alphaproteobacteria > Micropepsales > Micropepsaceae > Rhizomicrobium. The sequence goes on along the minus strand of DBTZ01000033.1, from coordinate 21,996 downwards.
AGATTCTGTCGGACAACCGACTTCTGGTCGAAGATTGCGTCGAGGTGCCGGTGCGCTCGGAATACCGCGTCCATCACCCCGAACTCGACCCGGAAGTCCGCCGCCAGATGTTCGAAGAGGTCGAACAGCCGATCAGCGCCGAAGAGGCCTATAAAGAGGCCAAGCGCTGCATGCGTTGCTTCCGGCTCTATTCGGTGATCACCGACCGGCCCATTCCTCCATCCCATTCCTAACGTAGGGCGCTTAAGACACATGGATACCATCACTCCCAAGGTCGGCGGCGAAGGCGACGAACGCAAGTACACCCTGACCGCCACCATCAACGGTCACCCGGTCAAGGCCGAGCCCAACGAGACCATTCTGCATTGCGCCCGCCGCTACGGCGTTTACGTTCCGACGCTGTGCGAACTGGACGACATCGATCATTTCCCCGGTACCTGCCGGGTCTGCGTGGTCGAGATCAAGCTGCCGAACGCGGCCCAATCGCATCTCGCCACCTCGTGCAACACCCCGGTGGTCGAAGGCATGGAGGTGAAAACCCGCACCATCCGGGTGCGCGACGCCCAGCGGTTGCAGGTCGAACTTTTGATGGCCGACCACCATCAGGACTGCGCCACCTGCGTCCGTCACGGTTCCTGCGAACTGCAGGATGTGGCGCAGTACGTCGGGCTTTATCAGAACCGCTTCTTCGATCCTATACGCCTGAAGGCCCGTCAGATCGACGATTCCTCGCCGGCGATGATCCGCGACATGACCAAATGCATCCGCTGCCAGCGCTGCATCGCCATCTGCCGCGACGGCCAGGGCGTCGATGCCCTGATCCGCACCGGCATCGGCCAGGAAGCATCGGTCGGCCTGCGCTTCGGACTGAACCAGAGAGAATCCTCCTGCGTCTCCTGCGGCCAATGCGTGCTGGTCTGCCCGACCGGCGCGCTGGGCGAACGCGACGAAACCGATAAGGTCATCAACTACCTTTACGATCCCGACATCGTCACCGTGTTCCAGTTTGCGCCCGCGGTGCGCGTGGCGTTCGGCGAGGAGTTCGGTCTGCCTCCCGGTACCAACGTCCAGGGGCAGATCATCACCGCGCTGAAACAGATGGGCGCCGACATCGTGCTCGATACCAACTTCGGCGCCGATTTGGTCATCATGGAGGAAAGCGCCGAGCTGCTGCATGCGCTCGGCAAGGGCCAGCGGCCGACCTTCACCTCGTGCTGCCCGGCCTGGATAAATTTCGCCGAGCGGCATTTTCCCGAAATCCTGCCGAATCTGTCTTCGACGAAATCGCCGATGCAGTCGCTCGGCGTTATCGCCAAGACCTATCTGCCGGAAAAGATGGGAATCGACCCGAAGAAGGTTCGCGTCGTCGCCATCATGCCCTGCATCGCCAAGAAGGACGAGGCGGTGCGTCAGCAACTGCAGTTCGAGGATATGGCGGAGATCGACACCGTTCTCACCACGCGCGAATTCGCCCGGCTGCTGCATCGCGAAGGCATCGACCTCGCCAAACTGGAGCCGTCCGATTTCGACAATCCCTATATGAGCGAGTTCTCCGGCGCCGGCGCCATCTTCGGCACCACCGGCGGGGTAATGGAGGCGGCGGTGCGCTCCATGTACTACGTTGCCAATGGCGTGGAATACGGCGCCATCGAGTTCGCCCAGTTGCGCGGCTTCGAAGGCGTGCGCACCGCCACGGTGGACATGGGCGGCAAGATCGGCAACGTGAAGGTGGCGATGGCCCACGGCCTCAAGCCCGCGCGTCAGCTTGCCGAAGCCTGCAAGAACGGCGAGGCCGATTTCGACTTTATCGAGATCATGGCCTGTCCCGGTGGTTGCGTCGACGGCGGCGGGAACCTGCGTTCGAAAAAGGCCTATATGCCCAACGCGCTCAAGCGCCGCGAAACCATCTATGCCATCGACCGCGCGAAGACGGTGCGCCAGTCGCACAACAACGAGCAAATCAAGGCGCTCTATCGCGACTTTCTCGAAAAGCCGTATTCCGACAAGGCGCATCTCCTGCTGCACACCTTGTACAACGACCGCAAGCTGACATTGACCCGTAGCGTCAGAGAAATTTGGTCGGAGATTAACTTGAGTACGATGGTGTATTGATCGGCATTGAGTAAAAAAATCGGGCCGTCGGCGCATCCCAAATGCCCCGGCGGCCTTTTTTGTCGTCGCCGATCATTCGATGGCGCAAGTCGGGGCGTTGAAACAAGTCTATGGAAAACGTTACCGGCACAAAACCGTTTTCCTCTGGACAAGTGCGGCGAAAACGTGGCATCGGAGCGTGTGCGTAATTCGGATCGATCCGATTACGGGCCACGTGGCCGGTGCGTCCTAGGGACGTGCCGGCGTCTCCTAAGGAGGCCGCCAGATGTATGGCAGTGGTTTGTGCGCGAACAGGTGTCGCACGCGCGTATACGGTTGGGCTGCGTGGCGTAATCAATCATACGTTGTCCATAGTAGGAAAACGCGATCGTTTGAGCACAAACCGGCGGGGTTAAGGCCATTTTGGCCAGCCGGGCTTTTCGTCTTTAGGGGATCGTCCATCAACAGAACCTGATTACCCTATTTCGCAACGATTCTTGCGAAGACGGAATAGTATGTGCCGTCGCGTCATTTCCTGAAGTCCGGCGAAAAAACCGGAGTGAAAAATAACAGGGAGTGAAGCAACACATGGAAGGTCAGTCGCCAGTTCAACTGGAAGTCGAAAGACTAATTCGCGTTCACGGGCGCAACCGCACGGCATTGATGCCGATCTTGCAGGAACTCAACCGCGCGCATTCGTACCTCTCGGAGGAAGCGATGCTGTGCGTATCCAAGGAACTGGGGGTTCCGCGCGCCGAGGTATACGGCGTCGCCACATTTTACAGTTTCTTAAGCGTCCGTCCGCGCGGGCGTTTTGTCATCCGCATGTGCCGGTCGATCTCCTGCGCCAAGCAGGGCAAGTTCCACCCGGTCACCGCCGCGCTGATGGAGGAACTCGGCATCAGCTTCGGCGAGACCACTCCCGATGGGCTGTTTACCCTGGAAAAGACCAACTGCATGGGCATGTGCGATCAGGGACCGGCGATCCTGGTGAACGAAGACGTGCATGTGAAGCTGACGGTCGCCTCGGTGCTGGAGATCATCGACGATTACCGGCGCAAGGCCAAGGCGGAAGGATTCGGCAAGAAGATCGCCTGACCGGCAGGCGAAGGTCGAACGCCGTTATCGGTGTTCCCGAAAAAAGATAACAGCCAACACTGGCGAGGAAACAATGGACGTTAAATCGGTTCGCGGGCTGGTCGGCAACAAGCTTTCGTTCGAAAGCGTGTCCGCCGACAACGGCCTCAAACGCGCCGCCAACATGACGGCGGACGAAATTATTTCACAAGTGATTGCATCGGGTCTTCGCGGCCGCGGCGGCGCAGGCTTTCCCACCGCCAAGAAATGGGAATTCGCCCGATCGGAAAAAGGCGATTCCAAATACATCGTGTGCAATGCCGACGAGGGCGAACCGGGCACTTTCAAGGATCGGCTGATCCTGACCGACTTCCCCGATTTGGTGTTCGCCGGAATGGCGATCGCCGGCAAGGCGGTGGGCGCCGAACACGGCATCCTCTATTTGCGCGCCGAATACGCCTGGCTGCGCGATCACCTGGAAAAGGTGCTGGAATGGCGCCGCTCGGCCAAGCTTTTGGGCAAGGGGCTGTTCAACAACAAATACTTCAATTTCGACATTCAGATTCGCATGGGCTCGGGCGCCTATATCTGCGGCGAGGAAACCGCGCTGCTCGAATCGCTCGAAGGCCGCCGGGGCGATGCGCGCAACCGCATTCCCTTCCCGGTGCAGGCCGGTTTTCTGGGAAAGCCGACGGTGGTCAACAACGTCGAAACTCTTGCCTGGGTGCCTTGCATCATCGAAAAGGGGCCGAGCTGGTTCTCGGCGATGGGCACCAAGAAATCGCCCGGCGCCTGGCTGTTCAGCGTCTCGGGCGATTGCAAGCGCCCCGGCATCTACGAATATCCCTTTGGCACGTCCTTGCATCAATTGTTGGAAGACGTCGGCGGCGAAGACGCCAAGGCGGTGCAGGTCGGCGGCGCTTCGGGTCTGTGCGTGCCGCCGACCGGCTTCAGCCGGACGCTGTCGGCCGGCGATCTGGCTACCGGCGGTTCGATCATCATCTACGGTCCCGAACAGGACATGTTCGATGTCGCCGAGAACTTTCAGCACTTTTTTGCCGACGAATCCTGCGGCCAGTGCGTGCCTTGCCGCATCGGCAACGTCCGTTTGCTGGATGCGATCCGCAAGATGAGAAAAGCCGGGCTGGACGCCGAAACCGAGCGGACCTTGCGACAACTTACCTCGACCATGCGCACCGCTTCGAAATGCGGTCTGGGGCAGTCCAGCACCAAGGCCTTCCTGTCGATTCTCGACAATTTCAAGAACGAGCTTCCTCCGGTTGTCGGCGAAGCCAAAGCCACCGCGGCTGCTGAGTAAGGGAGACGGAAAAGACCATGGATACCAAAGTCGAAACCATCGTCGTCGTCATCGACGGCAAGGAACTGAACGTCTCCCCCGGCACCACGGTGTTGGAAGCGGCGACCGCCGCGGGGATTCACATTCCCACCCTGTGCCATCACGACGATCTCTGCGCCGAGGCGCTCTACTCGCAGACCGATGCGAACGCCGACCGCAAGACCGCGGCGGAGAAATACACCGCCAGCGGCATGCTGCCGACGCCGTCGAGCTGTCGGCTGTGTTTGGTCGAAGTCGAGGGCTTGAGAACGCTGCAGGCGTCCTGTTCCCTGCCGATTATCAATCCGATGAAGATCCACACGTCGTCGACCAAAATCCGTCATGCCCGGCGCGACATTCTCGAATTGATGATGAGCGAGCATTACGGCGACTGCTTTGCCTGCACCCGCAACGGCACCTGCGAACTGCAGAAGCTGTGCTCGGAGTACGGCGTCAACACCGAGCGTTTCGGCCGGCCGGAACAGGCGCCGTTCGAAATGGCCGATCCGGCGAACATCATCCAGCGCGACATGAACAAGTGCATTCTGTGCCGGCGCTGCGTCAGGATGTGTGCGCTCTATCAGGGCGTTTCGGCGCTGACCACCGAAGGACGCGGCGATCATTCGCGCATCTCGACCTTCATGGGGCGCGAGATGAAGGATGCCTGGTGCATCAATTGCGGCCAATGCATCAACCGCTGTCCGACCGGGGCGCTGACCGAACGCGACGATACCGAAGCGGTGTGGCGCGCCATCGAAGACCCGGAAAAGTTCGTGGTGATCCAAACCGCCCCGGCGCCGCGCGCGGCGATCGGCGAGGCGTTCGGCTGCGAGCCGGGCACGCCGATGACTTTCCAGATGAACACGGCGCTGCGGCGCATCGGCTTCGATAAGGTATTCGACACCAACTTTTCGGCCGACCTTACCATCTTCGAAGAAGGCGCCGAATTGATCGGCCGGCTCTACCATGCGCTGGTCCTGAAGGATAACGCGGCGGCGCTGCCGCAGTTCACCTCCTGCTCGCCGGGCTGGATCAAGTTCATCGAGCACTTCTATCCCGACTTCCTGCCGCATCTGTCCACCGCCAAAAGTCCGCAACAGATGATGGGGGCGGTGCTCAAGACCTACTTTGCCGAAAAGAACGGCTGGGACCCGGCGAAGATCGTATCGGTCTCCTTGATGCCGTGCACCGCCAAGAAGTTCGAAGCGGGCCGGCATGAAATGCATTCCTCGGGCTTCCAGGACGTCGACTACGCGCTCACCACCCGCGAAATGGCCCGCATGTTCAAGCAAGCCGGCATCGATCTGCCGAAGCTCGAAAAGTCCAATTTCGACGACCCCTTCGGTACGCCGACCGGCTCGGGGGTGATTTTCGGCGCCACCGGCGGGGTTATGGAAGCGGCGCTTCGCACCGTGATCGAGGTGGTCACCGGCGAGCCGGTGGAGAACCTGTTCGGTCACGCCGACATTCAGCCGGTGCGCGGCTTCGACGGCGTGCGCATGGCGGAAGTAACCATTCCGAAAGTGGGGCCGGTGCCGGCGGTTTTTTCGCGTCTGGTGCCCAATTTCGATTGGCTGAAAGGGGCAACGTTGAAAGTCGGCCTTGCCCACGGCACCGCCAATGCGATACGCGTGCTGGAGGACATCAAGCAGAAAGGCCCCTTAAGCACTTGCCACTTCATCGAATTCATGGCCTGTCCGGGTGGGTGCCTGGGCGGCGGCGGCCAGCCGATTCCGACATCGCCGGAAATCCGCGCGGCGCGCGCCAAGGCCATCTATGCGGAAGACGCCGCCTATCAGGTGCGCAAGAGCCACGAAAACAAGGATGTGCTACGCATCTACGAGGAGTTCTTCCGCGAAGGGCCGTGCAGTCGAAAGAGCCATGACCTCCTTCACACCCACTACACCGCGCGAAACGCCACCGTGCTCGACAAAAAGCCGGCCTGACGATTTCTCGCGTTTGAACCGAGACGATTTGATTGCGATCCTCGGCGCCACCGGTGCCGAGGATTTGCGTCTGATCCGGTCGGAAGCCGAAAAGGTTCTGCTGGAGAATTGCGGCGACGCGGTCTATTTCCGCGGCCTGATCGAAGCCTCTAATGCCTGCGCCTGCGATTGCCTCTATTGCGGCATCCGCAAATCCAACCGCACCGTCCGCCGTTTTACCCTCGACGAAGAGGACATCGTCGCCTGCGCGCGGCTGACCCACGAAAGCCGCTACGGCTCGCTGGTAATCCAATCGGGCGAACGGAACGATGCGAAATTCATCGATCTGGTCGCGCGATGCGTCAAGCGCATTATCGCCGAGACCCGCTGCCCCGAATTGCCGGAGGGGCTGGGCATCACCTTGAGCCTGGGCCAACTGCCGTACGTATCGTATAAAAAACTCTTCGACGCCGGGGCGCATCGGTTTCTCTTGCGAATAGAAACCACCAACCCGGAGCTGTTCGCCGCTTTGCATCCGGTCGAACAAACCTTCCAATCCCGCCTCGACAGTCTCGCTGCCTTGCGCGACATCGGCTATCAGGTCGGCACCGGGGTGATGATCGGCCTGCCGGGACAGACGCTCGCCGATCTGGCCGACGATATTCTGTTCTTCGAGCGGCACGACATCGATATGATCGGCATGGGGCCGTTCATTCCCCATCCCGACACGCCCTTGGGGACGGCCGAGGTCTTGCCGGTCGCCGATCGTGTCCGGTTGTCGTTGTTGATGATCGCCGCGGTGCGGCTGAAGCTCAAAGACGTCAACATCGCCTCGACCACCGCGCTGCAGGCGCTCGATCCGGTGGGGCGCGAGAAGGGTCTGAAATTCGGCGCCAATGTGATGATGCCGCAGATCACTCCCACCGAAGTGCGCAAGGACTATCAGCTCTATCCCGGCAAGCCGTGTCTGGACGAAAACGCCCTTGAGTGCCGCTCCTGCCTGGAGGCGCGCATCGCGCTGGCCGGGCGGAAAATCGGCTATAACCAATGGGGCGATTCCCGCCATGCCTTGGCCAGGGGGCGGGGACGATGAGCGGGCCGCCCATCAGCGCCATGTCGCTTACGGGCTGTTCTCCGTCGTACAGGGGCAAGATGGCGCAGGCTGTCCTGAAAAGATGACGGCCCCTCCGGCATTCCGCCGGACGGATAACCGGAAATAGAATGCAGGATGATGGACGGGACACGGATCGAACGCGATGCTTTGGGCGAGATGGAACTGCCTTCCGCTTGTCTGTGGGGGATACATACCGAGCGGGCGCGGTTGAATTTTCATTTCAGCGCCCGGCGTGTGCCTTTTTCGCTGATTGCCGCCCTCGCCACCGTTAAACAAGCGGCCGCCCTGACCAACGCCGAGTTCGGCTATCTGCCGAAGGACGTTGCCGATGCCATCGTCGCCGCCTGCATCGACATCTGTGCCGACGGCGAAACCATCCGGGCGCAGTTTCCGCTCGATGCCCTGCAGGGGGGGGCGGGAACCTCCACCAACATGAACGTCAACGAAGTCGTGGCGAATCTGGCATTGAAAAAGCTAGGCAAGTCGCCCGGCGATTATGCCGTGGTGCATCCTTTGCACCACGTCAATCTGCATCAGTCCACCAACGACGTCTATCCCACCGCCATGCGCATCGCCGCCATCGCCGGGTTGCGCAGCTTGAGCGAATCGCTGGCGAAACTGCAAGGCGCGCTGCAGGACAAGGAGAAGGCTTTCGCAGGCATCCTCAAGATGGGCCGCACCGAACTGCAGATGGCGGTACCGATGACGTTGGGCCAGGAATTCTCCGCCTTCGGCGAAGCGATCGCGCGCGACCGCTGGCGCACCTTCAAATGCGAAGAGCGCTTAAGGCTGGTGAATTTGGGCGGCACCGCCATCGGCACCGGCATCACCGCGCCCAAGCGGTTCATTTTCCGCGTCATCGAGGTGCTGCGGTCCTTGACCGGTATGGGGTTGGCGCGCAGCGAGAACCCCGTCGATGCCACCGCCAACGCCGATGCGTTTGTCGAGGTTTCCGGCATTCTCAAGGCGGCGGCGGCGAATTTCTCCAAAATCGCCGCGGATTTGCGTCTGCTGCATTTTCTCGGCGAGATCGTGTTGCCGCCGCTGCAGGCCGGCTCGTCGATCATGCCGGGCAAGGTCAATCCGGTGATGGCCGAGGCGATGATGGAAGTCGGTTTTCTGGTGCGTTCCGACGACGCCTTGATCGGCGAATGCGCCGCCCACGGCACCTTGCAGATCAACGAGTTTCTGCCGCTTATCGCGGTGACCTTGCTGGAGACCGTTTCGGTGCTCGAAGGGGCGGCGCTGGCCTTTGCCGACCATATCGGCGGCATCAGTGCCGATGCCGAGCGGTGCGGCGCCCACATTTTCGACAATCCGACGCTGATGACCGCATTAATTCCGCATGTCGATTACGATACGGCTTCGCAGCTGGCGAAGGCGTATGTCGAGGCGCAGAGCCGTGACAAATCGCTCGATCTGCGGGTGTTCCTGCGCGATAGGCTCGATGTCAATCTGGTGGATAAAGTGCTGTCGGCCGCATACTTGACCAGTTTCGGATATAGGGACGATTGAATGGTTCCATTGCTTCCCAACGCGCCCAAGGCGCGCCGGCTGCACATCGGGCTTGCCGGCCGGGTCAATGCCGGCAAATCCTCGCTTTTGAATCTACTCGCAGGGCAGGATGTCGCCATTACCTCGGCTCAGCCCGGCACCACCACCGATGCGGTGGAGAAGACGATGGAGCTGTTGCCGCTCGGCCCGGTGACGCTGATCGATACCGCCGGCCTCGACGATACTTCGGACCTCGGTCCGGCGCGTCTGGCCCAGACCCAAAAGGCGCTGAAACGCGCCGACGTTCTGGTCATCGTGATCACCGCTTCGGGCTGGAGCGATCACGAAGAGGCGCTGCTCAACGAGGCCCATGCCTCGAAGATTCCGGTGCTGGTGGCGGTCAACAAGACCGACCTTGCGCCGCCCAAGCCGAACGTCCTTGCCTTGCTGGAACTCAAGCGTTTGACCTGGATTTCCGGCAGTGCGACGGCGAGCGGCATGGACGCCGAGGCGTTCCGTTCGGCGTTCAAGGAAGCGGTACGCTCGGTGTTGCCCAAGCTGTTTGCGGCGCCGCCGGCGCTGCTGGGCGATTTGCTGCCTGCCGGCGGGCTTGCCGTGCTGGTGGTGCCGATCGATCTGGGCGCCCCGGCCGGCCGGTTGATCGTGCCCCAGGTCGCAAGCATCCGCGATCTGCTCGACAGCGACGCCTCGGCGCTGGTGGTCAAGGATCGCGAATACGCCGCCACGCTGAAAAAACTCGCCGCGCCGCCCGATTTGGTGGTGTGCGATTCGCAGGTTGTCGCCCGGGTGGTGGCCGACACTCCGCCGGAGGTGAAGCTGACCACGTTTTCCATCCTGTTCGCCCGCTTTAAAGGCGATCTGAACGCTCTGGCGCGCGGGGCGGGAACCATCGATGCGCTGAAACCCGGCGATCGGGTGCTGATCGCCGAAGGCTGCTCGCATCACCCGCTGGAGGACGACATCGGCCGGGTCAAAATCCCCCGCTGGCTCAAGCAGTACACCGGTCTCGATCTCGACATCGTGCATTCGGCCGGTCACGATTTCCCGCCCGACCTTTCGAGCTTCCGGTTGGCGATCCACTGCGGCGCCTGCGTGATGACCCGCCAGGAGATGCAGAACCGCATGATCGACTGCGCCGGCAAGGGCGTTGCCATGACCAATTACGGTTTGGCGATCTCCGCCTTGCAAGGCGTTCTGCCCCGCGCGTTGTCGCCGTTTCCGGCCGCTCTGGCGGCCTACCGGGAAGGCGATCGGTAGAAACGACGCATATGGGCTGAGTTTCCTGTCCGTACCTTTTCCTAATGCTTTGAAAACAATCGAAATATCCTTATTTCCCGCCAGGCTACCTTTTTCCGTCGATATACTATACATGCTTTGTCATGTTCGGCCTGTTGCGCGAGGCATACGCTTCGCTGGGGCATGACGCGGAATGTGGGATTTGGCATGATTACATCGGCCCAACTTCGGGCGGCGAGGGCGTTGTTGGGGATCGACCAGCGTCAGCTGGCGGAAAGCGCCGGGTTATCGGTGCCGACTATTCAGCGCATGGAGGCTTCCGACGGCGTCATCCGCGGCAACGTCGATTCGCTGATGAAGCTGATCGAGGCGCTCGATACCGCCGGTATCGCCCTGATCGGCGAGGGCACTGCCAGCCTCGAAGGCGGTCGCGGCGTCAGGTTGAAGGGATGACCGGCGACGCTCTGACCCCGCCTATTCCGAAACATTCGCCGCACAGGGATCGTCCCCTTATCCGCGTCAAACCGAAGGAAGGAAAGCGCGCCCGCTTCGGCGCACCCTGGCTGTTTTCCAACGAAATTGCGATGACGCCCGAGACCAAGGGGCTGGAACCCGGCGCCTTGGTGGATGTGGTCGGCGACGACGGACACGAATTCGGCGTCGGCCTGTTCAACCCGAAAAGCCTGATCGCGGTACGCCTCTTCGGCGAAGCGCGGAACGGCGCAATCGGCAAGGATTTTTTCCTCCGCCGTCTGCGGCGCGCATCGGCCATCCGCGAAAGCCGCCTGCCCCGGCTGTATTACCGTCTGGTCAATGCCGAAGGCGATTTGCTGCCCGGCCTGATCGTCGATCGCTTCGGCGACGCCGTTACGGTGCAGATCGGCGCCGCCGGCATGGAAGGCCTCCTCGATCCGTTGCTCGCAGCGCTCGACGAGGCGATTGCGCCCCAAACCGTGATTTTGCGCGCCGATGCGCCGACGCGCGCCCTGGAAGGGCTGGAATCCTATGTTCGCACCCATAAAGGCGCGGCCGGCCGCATCACCGTGGAAGAAAACGGCATCGGGTATTTTGCCGACTTGGCCGAAGGCCAAAAGACCGGCTGGTATTACGATCAGCGCGAAAACCGGGCTTTCGTCGCCGAACTGGCGCGCGGGCGCAGCGTGCTCGATTGCTATTGCTATTGCGGCGGGTTTGCGTTGCCGGCGGCCAAAGCCGGCGCCCGCGAGGTGATGGGTATCGATTCGTCCGCCCCGGCGCTGGCGCTGGCGGGCGAGGCTGCGGAAGTGAACGGTCTGTCCTGTACGTTCGTCAAAGCCGACGTCCTCGCGAAATTGGCGGAACTGGCATCGGCAAATCAGCGTTTCGACATCGTCGTCGCCGATCCGCCGCCCTTCGTCAAAGCGCGCAAGGATCTCGAAGTCGGCGCCCGCGCCTACCGCAAACTGGCGACGGCGGCGGCCAAATGCGTGGCCGCGGACGGTTTCTTGCTGCTTGCGTCCTGTTCGCACGCCATACCCATCGATCGTTTCGCCTTCGAATGCGCGCAAGGGATTTCCCGCGCCGGCCGGTCCGCGCGGTTGATCCGTAGCGCCGGTGCCGGTTTCGATCATCCGGTGCATCCGATGCTGCCGGAAAGTGCCTATCTCAAGGCGCTGGTGTACGCATTGGATTAACCCTCGGGCTATGCGCGGCGTGCCGATTCCACTTTTGCGCTCGTTGCTCTAGCGGCCGGAATTTTTTTTCGAATTTCAAATCGTGATCCGGGTTCCCAGTTCGACCACCCGGTTCGGCGTCAGCCGGTAATACTGCGCCGGCGACAGCGCGTTCGAAGCCAGCGTCATATAGAGCCAGGTACGCCAGCGCCCCAGTTGCGGATGGTCGGACGGCACCAAGGTTTCGCGGCCGACGAAATAGCTGGTGGTTTCCGGTTCGACGGCGAGGCCAAAGGCGCGCGCATAGCCGAGGGCCCGCGGGAGGTTGGGGTTTTCCATAAAACCGTAATGGAAGCGGACCAGGAAAAATCCCTTGCCGAGTTTCTCCACGTCGAGACGGTTCTTTCGCGGTACGAACGGCACATTTTCGACGATCACGTTGGCGATGATGACCCGCTCGTGCAACACGTGATAATGCTTCAGGCTGTGCAGCAGCGCCCCCGGCGCCACGTCGGTGCGGGTCGATAGGTAGATCGCCGTGCCGGCCACCCGCTGCGGCGTCTTGTCGGCGCGTTCGAGGAAGAGATCCAGCGACAGCGCCGAATCGCGGATGCGTTCGAGGTGCGCCCGCCGGCCCAGACGCCAAGTCTCCATCACCACGTAGACGAAGCCGGCGATGAACAACGGCAGCCAGCCGCCTTCGGCGATTTTGAGCGCGTTGGAACCGAGAAAGGCGAGGTCGATGACGGCGAACAAACCGAACAGCGGCAGCACGAAGTACGGCTTCCAGCCCCAGTTCTTGATCGCAATCAGGCCGACCATCAACGTCGAAAAGACCATCTGGCCGGTGACCGCGATGCCGTAGGCGGCGCCGAGCGCGTCGGAGGTCTTGAAAATCAGCACGATCAGGATGACGCCGATGCAGAGGTAGACGTTCATCCGCGGTACGAAGATCTGGCCGTATTCGGTGGCCGAGGTGTGGCGTATCTCCATCCGCGGCAACTGACCGAGCTGCACCGCCTGCTGGGTGATCGAGTAGACCCCGGAGATCACCGCCTGCGAGGCGATCACCGTGGCGACGGTGGACAGCGCCACCATCGGATAGTGCATAAAGCCCGGTACGACGGCGAAGAACGCCTGGGAGGCGGCGGCCGGATCGCGCAAGATCGCCGCGCCCTGGCCGAAATAGGTGAGAAGCAAAACCGGCAACACCAGCGTCATCCAGGCAAGGCGGATCGGCTCTTTGCCGAAATGCCCCATATCGGCATAGAGCGCCTCGCAGCCGGTGACCGCCAGCACCACCGAGCCGAGTGCGACGAAAGCGGTCCAGGGTTCCTCGACGAACAGCATCAGCGCGTAATGCGGGCTTAACGCCCCCAATATCTGCGGCGTATGGAGAATTGAAATCAGACCGAGAATGCCCAGCACGAAAAACCAGATCAGCATAATCGGCCCGAACAGCTTGCCTACGCGCTCGGTGCCGCGCGACTGAAAGGCGAACAGGCCGACGAGGATTACCAGCGACAGCGGCAGCACCAGAGGAGACAGCGCCTTGTCGTCGACGGCGAGGCCCTCTACCGCACTCAAAACCGAAATCGCCGGGGTCAGCATTCCGTCGCCGACGAACAGCGCCAAGCCGAAGATCGCCGCCAAACTGATGGCGAGTTTCATCCGCTTGCTGATGCCGGAAATGCGATGGGTCAGCGCCGCCAACGACAGCACCCCGCCTTCGCCGTCATTGTCGGCGCGCATGATCAGGATGACGTATTTGAGCGTCACCACGATCATCAACGACCAGACGATCAGCGATACCACGCCGAAAATGGCGTCCTGAACCGGCGCGTGGGCGCCGGCGGCGGCGGCCGACTGGCGCAGGGCATAGAGCGGACTGGTGCCGATGTCGCCGTAGACCACGCCGAGCGCCGCCAGTGTCAACAGCCATTTCCGTTTGCCGGCGGGCGGTGTGTGATGATGTCCGGGCAGGGCGCTTTCGGCGCCTGCCAGAGGATCGTCGTCCGCCGATTCGGCGGACGATCCGTTGGGTTCGGGTTTCATGGCGATCGAGTTGCTAAACGCATCCCGTTGATGGCGACGCAATTCTTATCCCTGCCGGCGCGTCGCAAAGCCGGCAACCTCAAAGGGCGGCGGAACATAATCCCACCCAACGCAAACGCAAGCGATAGTGCCCGAAAAAACAATAAGTGACTGGTATAAAACGACTTTTATTTATATCGTGATCTGCGTTCCCAACTCGACCACCCGTCCCGGCGGCAGACGATAGTAGCGTGCCGGCGACAACGCGTTGGCGGCCAGCACCATGTAGAGCCGGGTGCGCCAGCGCCCCAACAGGGGATGCTCGGACGGCACCAGGGTCTCGCGGCCGATGAAAAAGGTGGTGGTTTCGGGATCGATGGCGAGACCATAGGCTCGCGCCTGCGCCAGCGCGCCGGCGATGTCGGGGGTTTCGAAGAAGCCGTAATGAATGCGAAGGCCGAAGAACCCCTTGCCCAGCTTGTCGACGTCCAGGCGCTTGGCCGGCGGCACAAACGGCGAATCTTCGACCTGGACGTTGGCGAGGATCACCCGTTCGTGCAGCACCTTGTTGTGCTTGAGATTGTGCAACAGCGCGCCGGGCACCGCATCGGTGCGGGAGCTGAGGAAAACCGCGGTGCCGGCCACCCGAACCGGCGTCTTGTCGGCACGCTCGAGGAACAGACTAAGCGGCATTGCCGAATCGCGGATGCGTTCGAGATGCGCTCGCCGCCCCAAACGCCAAGTCTCCATCACCAGATAGACGAACAGCGCGATAAACAACGGCAGCCAGCCGCCCTCGGCGATCTTCAACGCGTTCGACGACAAAAACGACAGATCGATCGCCGCCAACAGCGCGAACAACGGCAGAACGAACTTGAGCTTCCATTTCCAAATGCGGGCGGCAACGAGGCCGACCAAGGTGGTGGAAAGCGCCATGTCGCAGGTGACGGCGATGCCGTAGGCCGCCGCCAGTGCGTTCGAACTCTTGAAAATCAAAACGATCAGCACCACGCCGGCGCAAAGATAGCCGTTCATCCGGGGCACGTAGATCTGGCCGTAATCGGTGGCCGAGGTATGCCGGATCTCCATCCGCGGCAGCATGCCGAGCTGCACCGCCTGCTGGGTGAGCGAAAACACGCCGGAGATCACCGCCTGCGAGGCGATCACGGTGGCGATGGTGGCCAATAGAACCAGCGGATAATGCGCCCAGTGCGGCGCCAAGGCATAAAACACGCTGGAGGCGCCCGAAGGATCGCGCAAAACCGCCGCGCCTTGGCCGAAATAGGTGAGCAGCAGCGCCGGGAACACGATGCCGAGCCAAGCGCGGCGAATGGGGCCTTTGCCGAAATGGCCCATGTCGGCATACAGCGTTTCGCAACCGGTGACCGCCAGCACGATCGAACCGAGGGCGACGAAAGCGGTCCACGGTTCTTCGATAAACAGCAGCAACGCATAATGCGGGCTGAGCGCCGCCAGGATCTGCGGGGTGCGGACGATCGAATACAGCCCCATCGCGCCCAGCACGATAAACCACGCCAGCATGATCGGGCCGAACAGTCTGCCGACGCGCGCAGTCCCGCGCGATTGGATGGCGAACAGGCCGAATAGCACCGCCAGCGCCAACGGCAGCACCAGGGGCTGGAAGGTCTTGCTTTCGACCGCGATGCCTTCCACCGCGCTCAACACCGAGATCGCCGGGGTCAGCATGCCGTCGCCGAAGAACAGGGCCAAGCCGAGAATCGAGGCGATGCCGATGGCGTATTTTACCCGCTTGTCGAGACCTTTTGCCCGATGGGCCAGAGATGCCAGCGCGATAATGCCGCCTTCGCCGTCGTTGTCGGCGCGCATGATCAAAACGACGTATTTCAACGTCACGACAACAATCAATGCCCAGACGATCAGCGACACCACACCGAAGATCGCATCTTGCATCGCTACATGCGCACCCGCTGCCAGCGCCGATTCGCGAAGGGCATACAAAGGGCTGGTACCGATGTCGCCATAGACCACGCCCAGCGCCGCCAGCGTCAGCCCCCATTGGCGCTTGCCGGTTGCCTGCTCGTGGTGGGTCCGTCCGCCCGACGATGCGGCTACTCCCGCCAGGGGATCGTTTTCCGACTCTTCGCCGGGCGTGTGAGAGGTATCCGGTTTCACGTATGTCGAACTATGGCTGTCCGTTGACGGGATGGCGAACCAATGCGGGCCGTTCGGATTTTTCCGCCGTTGCGCGGTACGGCGGTTGAGTTTGTAATCATTTCCGGGCGAGAAGATAGTCCGCTGCGCCGCGCCGACAAAGAGCCATGCCGCCGGTTGCGCATAAAAATACCAAACGATTGAATTTCAATACGAATTGTCGGCGTCGTCGTCCTCGCCGGTTTCCGTATCGCCGTCGGCATCGTTCAGCGTATCGCGAATCTTGGCCACCAGCCGGTCCTCGTCGCGCGGCTCAGGGCGGGTCGGCAGGATGAACCCCTGCACGGGGTAAATCCGGCTGCCCCAAATGCCGGCGGGAATGTTGAAAACCCTGACCTGGCTCCAATCGTTATCCGGGCTGACGTCGAGGACCGGGTTGTTTTCGTAGATCGCTCCGTTGCTGAGCCAGTTGGCGTGATCGACGCGGATTTCACGATCCGAGACGATGCGCGTGACCACCGCTACGTGAGCGTGCCGCGGACCGGCATATTCGTATAGCACCATGACGGAACCGGCCGACGGCTCGTATCCGCGCGTGTAGCGGCGCTCGGCCTGATCCCACCAGGTGTAGGCGTCGCCGTAGATGAGGATGCCGGATTTTTCGCGCGCATATGGCACGCATTGCAGCGGGCCGCCTTGTTCGGTGGTGCCGGACGTTCCGCCGGGGCGGGGGGCGCCGCCATATCGATCCGGCGCACCGGCGCATCCGGCCAAAGCAAAAAGAAACACGGCTGCCGCCGCATGTTTTAATTCTATACCCACCATCACCCAACTGCCTTGTTTGCGGCAGCAGCCGTTGTCCCCTTTATATAGGGCCGGGATCAAAACCAGGTTAGCCCATTCGTTCAAATTCTATTCAATTTTTCCGCTGGTGCCGGCCGCGCCTATGTGGCCCTGCGGGCGGGGGCCCGGGAATTAACCGTCATTCCCCGGACAACCGGCGAACCTCTTGGCGTTGGCTGCGCGGCAGAGTCCCGGAAAATCCCATTGCCCCGATCGATACCAGCCCCGCCACCGCTATGGTGAAAAACGGCGCACTCCATGGCTGTTCGGCGATGGCGAAGACCGGCAGAAAAACGCCGGCGATCAGTTCGGCGGTTCCGCGCCAGCCGCCGGCATAGCGTTCGCCGGCACGCAAGGTGCGGGTGAACGACATCTGCGACGAGAAGAAGGCCTCGAACGTCGCCTTGGTGTTCGACAAAATCAACCCGCTGGGGAATATCACGGCCAGCAGCAGCGAACGGTGCAGCCCGATCATGCGATGGCGATTCAAAAGTTTCTGGCCGAGGAAAAGGTAGCCGAAGCTGACCCCGATGCCGAAGGTGGTGACGAACAGACCGAACGCCCCGACGCTTGGCATGTACACCGCATCGATCGCCATCAGCATCAGGCCGATCACGGCGCTGACGAAAGCCAGGGTGTAGAAGGAGAACTGGCACATCTGCAGGCACATCGCCAGCTTGTGGGCCAGCGGCAGGCGGCTGGCGAGAATGGCGGGAACCAGCTTGCGGGCGCATTGCGCGTGCCCCTTGGTCCAGCGCGCCTGCTGGGCATGCCACGCGGCGGCGGTTTCCGGCAGTTCCGCCGGCACTTCCAGATCCTTGACATAGGCCATGCGCCAGCCGTGCATCGCGCAGCGCATCGACAAATCGAGGTCTTCGGTCAGAGTATCGCCGGTCCAGCCGCCGGCATTTTCGATCGCCTCGCGCCGCCATACCCCGGCGGTACCGTTGAACGACATCGGCAACCCGGCGCGGAAGCGCGCTTCTTGTTCGACGGCAAAATGGGAATCGAGCAGGAAACCTTGCGCCCGGGTCAGCCAGTTGCAATTGCGGTTGGCATGGCCCCAGCGCGCCTGGACGAAGCACAATTCGGAATCGGCGACCAGCGCCGGCACGGTGCGGCGCAAGAAATCCCGCGGCGGTATGAAATCGGCGTCGAACACCGCCGCAAACGGGGCCTGAGAATGCTTAAGGCCGAAGGCCAGGTTGCCGGCCTTGAAACCGGTCCGTTCGCCCCGGCGCAGCACGCTAATCTTGGTCCCCGGCGGCACGACGTCCAAAACCGATTGTTTCAAGGCTTCGTGGAAATCGGCATCGCCGTCGTCGAGCACCTGAATTTCCAGCTTGTCGGCCGGCCAATCCATCCGCGCCGCTGCCGCCGCCACCCGCAGGGCCAGCGAACCTTCGTTGCGTACCGGCAATTGGACCACGACATCGGGCAGCGCCTCGTCGGGCAGAGGAGGCATGCGCAAGCGTCGTTCGGGCAGCAGAAGACGCAGGAGGCCGAGTACGACCAATTGCGTGGACAGCACCGTCAACAACAGCAGAACCGCAGCCAAACCGTATTGCAGAAATTCCGACATGGCTGAAATCTGGCCTAACATCTGGACCGCTGCCCCCACACATGTTGTAGCGCAAACGCCCACCCGGACGGAGCGGAAATCTTAAATCAAGATTAACTCCGAAGCCGGATTTGCAACGCCTTTACCGCGCTAAATATCCCACGGGGCGGAAGGTTAGTCCAGGGTTCGGCGGAATCGGCGAACGGCAACCGTGCCTGCGACGAACAAAAACAGAACCATAGGCCAGATTTCCGGTAGAATTTCGCCTAAACCGTTACCCTTGAGCAAAATGCCGCGCACGATGCGCAAAAAATGGGTTATCGGCAGCACTTCGCCCAGAGCCTGCGCCCATTCCGGCATGCCGCGGAAGGGAAAGATGAACCCCGACAGCATGATAGAGGGCAACAGGAACATGAACGTCATCTGCATCGCTTGAAGCTGGTTCTTGGCGACGGTCGAGAAGGTGTAGCCGACCGCCAGCAAGGCGGCGATGTAGACCACCGACGCCCCGGCCAAAAGCCCGAGCGAGCCGATCATCGGCACATGGAACAGCGTACGGGCCACGATGAGTATCAGAGCGCTCTGAACGACGCCGACGAAAATGTTGGGCACGATCTTGCCGACCATGATTTCGAACGGATGAGTCGGCATGGCGAGCAGGTTTTCGTAGGTGCCGCGCTCGCGCTCGCGGGTTAGCGCCACCGAGGTGGCCAACACCATCGTCAGGGTGAGAATGACGCCCAAAAGGCCCGGCACGATATTGTACTGGGTGATGTTTTCCGGGTTGTAGAGCTGGTGGACGACCACGGTATAGGACGGGGCGGCGGGGGCGCGGATTTTTAAGGGGCCGACCAGATCGTCGCGCAAGGCGCTGTCCAAAAGCCTCGACAGTGCGGCGATGGCATAGGAACCGGCCGCCGGGTCGGTGGCGTCGGCTTCGACCGCCACCTCGGGCGCCGCCCCGCGGATCAGATCGCGCGAGAAGTTCGCCGGTATCTCCACGGCGAACGTCGCCTTTCCTGCCGCCACCATGTCGCGCGCGGTTTTCGGCGAATGGGTGGCGGCGACGATGTCGAAAAATTCGGAATTCTTGAGGGCCGCGACGATGGAATTGGCGAAGGGGCCGGAATCGGCCACCGTTACCACGGTGGTCAGATGTTTGGGCACCATGTTGATGGCGTAGCCGAACAAGAGAAGCTGCATCAGCGGGATGCCGATCAACAGGCCGATGGTCAGCCGGTCGCGCATCATTTGCAGCGTTTCCTTGATCAATATGGCGCCGACGCGGGCAAGCGAAAAACGATCGGCGAGGGGGAACCTCATGGCGTATCCCCCCGGCGATTCTGTTGCAGTTGAATGAACACATCCTCCAGACTGGTCGCGGCCTCGCCGATAATCAGATCGCTATCGCCGGCGAACGACGCCAGCGCCGCCTCGAGAAGCGAACGGTCGTAGCCGCTGACATGAAGTTTCGCGCCGAAAAAAGCGACGAATTCGACGCCGGGCGCCCCCCGCAATTTTTCCGCCAGCTTGCGCGCGCCGTCCCCGGCCACGGTAAAGGTAATAAGGCCGGAGTTTTCGATGATTTCCGCCACCGTGCCCTTGGCGATCAGATGGCCGACGTTGATGTAAACGATGCGGTCGCACCGCTCGGCTTCGTCCATGTAATGGGTCGAGACCAGCACGGTGATGCCTCGCCCGGACAATTGATGGATCTGATCCCAGAAATCGCGCCGCGCCTTGGGATCGACGCCCGCCGTCGGTTCGTCGAGCAGCAGCAGTTTCGGCGCATGCAGCATGCAGGCGGCAAGCGCCAAACGCTGCTTCCAGCCGCCGGACAACTCGCCCGCCATCTGGTGCCGGCGGTGGAAAAGCCCCAGATCTTCCAGTGTCGCCTCGACCAGCTTGCGCCGGTCGGGTAGCCGATAGAGCCGCGCCACAAAATCGAGATTTTCGCGAATCGACAAATCTTCCCAGAAGCTGAACTTCTGAGTCATGTAGCCGGTCTCGCGCTTGATCTGTTCGCTTTGCTGGCGAAAATCGTAGCCCAGACAGGTGCCTTCGCCCTCGTCGGCCTCGAGCAGCCCGCACAGCATGCGGATGGTGGTGGTCTTGCCCGAACCGTTGGGGCCGAGAAACCCCCACACCTCGCCCGTGGGGATGGCGATGTCGATATTGTTCACCGCCACCTTATGGCCGAAGCGCTTGGTCAGCCCGCGCACATCGACGGCGAATGGCGGACCATCGCCGTCCGCGCCGTCGCTCCCGCTCCGAAAACCGGTCTCCGTACTTTGGGGCGCGCCCGCTTGGCTGTTCGCGCGCCTGCTCCGAAAACCGGTCTCCGTACTTTGGGACGTGCCCGCTTGGCTGTTCGCGCGCCTGCTCCGAAAACCGGTCTCCGTACTTTGGGGCGCGCCCGCTTGGCTGTTCGCGCGCCTGATCCGAAAACCGGTCTCCGTACTTTGGGGCGCGCCCGCTTGGCTGTTCGCGCGCCTGATCCGAAAACCGGTTCCCACTTTTCGGGGCGCGCTCATAGCGGCCGCACATCGACCGGCTGGCCGGGATGCAACGGCAGCCCGCCGGGCAGGCGCGCTTCGACCTTGAACACCAGCTTGTCGCGGCTCTTGATCGAGAACACCACCGGCGGCGCATATTCATAGGCGGAAGCGATGAAGGTGACGGTGGCGACAATCGGCCGGCAGCCGTCGCAGGTTACCTTTACCTTCAGGCCCAGCTTAAGCTTGGCATATTCGCCTTCCGGTACGAAGAAACGGACATAGACATTCTTCGGCGGCAGCAGCGAAATCACCGGGGTTTGCGCCGCTGCATATTCACCGGTGCGAAAATAGATGTCCTGGACCTGGCCGGACGCTCGCGCGACGACGGTTCGCTGCGACAGATTGTAAGCGGCGTTCGCCAGTGCCGCGCGGGTGGACCTCAGCGATGCCTGAATCTGCTCTACCGTCGCTTCGGCGGATGCAAAGCCCGCCTGCGCTTGGTCGAGCAATTGTTTGGTGGTGGCGTTGGATTTGAACAGCGCCTTCTGCCGCTTGAGTTCCTTGGCAGAAAGATCCCGACTGGAAACGGCGGCGGCTAGCTGGCCTTCGGCTTCGTTGATAGCGGCTTCGGCCTGATCGCGGGCGGCGGTCTGGTTGTCGGTGTCGAGGGTGAACAGCGCCGTGCCGGCGGCGATTTGGGCGCCGCGTTCCGCATCCAACTTGGTCACCCAGCCGGCGGCGGGCGCGGCGACATAGACGTAATCGGCCTCGGCATATCCCAGCCAGACGCCGTCGTCTTCTTTCGAACAGCCGGCGAGCAGAAAGAGAGAAACCAAGCACAAGCGGCGAAATCTCATGACGTCTTTCCTTCCGGCGCGTTGCGTTGGCCGCGCGTCCGATCCGAAAACCGGTCCCCACTTTTCGGGATGCGCTGGTCTGTTTCGTCGCGCGTCCGGTCCGAAAACCGGTCCCCACTTTTCG
>DBTZ01000050.1 GCA_002307315.1 Alphaproteobacteria bacterium UBA1303 | reverse complement strand
TCGTAGCCTTCGCGGCCGCCCCACAGCACGTAGTTTTCGCCGCCCAGGCGGTTGGTGGTCTCGAGGATCGCCTTGAGCTGACAGGCGCTCCAGGCAAACACTTCCGGGTCCGGGTTGGTCGAGGCGCCGGCGGCGAACCGCTTGTTGCCGAACAGATTGGCGGTGCCCCACAGGAGCTTCACCTTGGTTTCGGCGATCTTCTTGGCGAAGTAGTCTTCGATGTGCTTGAGGTTGTCGATGTGCTCCTTCAACGTATGCGAAGTGGCCGTCGCATCCACATCGTGGAAGGCGAAATAGGGGGCGCCGAGGCGGGTGAAAAAGTCGAAGGCCGCATCGGCACGTGTTTCAGCGGTCTTGCGGTCGATGTCGCCGGCAAGCCACGGCCGGTTCCAGGTGCCCTCGCCGAACATGTCGGCGCCGTTCGAGCTGAAGGAATGCCAGTAGGCGACGGTGAGGCGCAGCCAGTCGGCCATGCGCTTGCCGAGAACCTGGCGGTCGGGATCGTAGACCTTGTAGGCGAACTCGTTTTTGGAATCCGGTCCTTCATAGCGGACCGGGGCGACGTCGGAGAACAGGCTCATATGGCAAACTCCCTAAAGGCTTTCTTGAGGTTTTGATACAGACTGGCATAGATCAGTCGGCGTTGGGCCAACTGGTCTGCCAGCGCGGCTTCGGGTTCGATAACGCGGGTAATCTTAGGCATGATACAAACATTGTCCGGGTTCTCGCCGGTTAGCGCCAGCCGGCCGAGGCGGGCGGCGCCGAAAGCGGCGCCCACTTCGCCGCCCTCGCGATAGGTCATCGGCTTGCCGAGCGCCGAGGCGAGCAGCCGCCCCCAATAGGGGATGCGGGCACCGCCGCCGGTAACCGAAATATTGCCGATGGTGCTTCCCGCTTCCATCAATACGTCAAGGCCGTCGGCGAAGGCGAAGGCCACGCCTTCCATCGCCGCATAGGCTAGGTCGGCTTTGTCGGTTTCGGGGGAAAGGCCGAAAAACACGCCGCGCGCGGTTGGATCGTTGTGCGGCGTACGCTCGCCGGAAAGATAGGGCAGAAAGATCGGCGAGCGCTTGTGCAGCCCCTTCTTTTCGGCGGAAGTAAACGTGTCGGGGATGTCTTTGAAACCGCTTAAGCCCATCACCCAGTCGAGGTTGGCGGCGGCCGATAGCATCACTGCCATCTGGTGCCAGCGGTTCGGAATCGCATGACAAAAGGCGTGCGCCGCTTTAGCCGGATTGGGACGGAACTTGTCTGTCACCACGAACAGAACGCCCGAGGTGCCGAGCGACAGAAACGCTTCGCCGGTTTTGACCACGCCGAGGCCGACTGCGGATGCGGCATTGTCGCCGCCGCCGCCTGCTACCACCACTTCGGGGATGCCCAGTTCCTTGGCCACGGCAGGAAGCACTTTACCGGTCGGTTGGCTGCCTTCGGCCAGCGCCGGCATATTGGCCCGCGTAAGTCCGGTCGCCGCCAGCATGGCGTCGGACCAGTCGCGTTTGGCAACATCCAGCCACAGCGTGCCGGCGGCATCCGACATGTCGGATACTTTCTCGCCGGTCAGTTTTAGGCGGACGTAATCCTTGGGCAGCAGCACGGTCTTGGTTTTGGCGAAAATCTCGGGCTCGTGCTTCTTCACCCACACCAGCTTCGGTGCGGTGAATCCCGGCATCGCCAAATTACCGGTGATCTCGCGCGATTTGGGTTCCGCCAGTTCCAGAACGGCACATTCCTTTTCCGAACGGCCGTCATTCCAGAGGATTGCCGGACGCAAAGGCTTGTCGGCGGCGTCCAAAAGCGTGGCACCGTGCATTTGACCCGACAAACCGACGGCCGTCACCTTCTTGCGGTCGTTTTCCGGCAGGGCGCCAACCGCCGCCACCGTCGCTTTCCACCAGCTTTCCGCATTCTGCTCGGACCACAGATTCTGCGGTCGCTCCACCGTCAGCGGTGCGGAACCTTGCGCGATCAGAGCGTCTTTTTCGTCGATCAAGACGGCCTTAACGCTGGAGGTGCCGATATCGATTCCTAGAAACATCGCCTTCCTTCTCCCATGCCTGTTGGACTTCGGCTTATTTTGACGCTTCCGCCCGCGGGGGGCGTTTCGTGCGTTTATGGTAGCGCTATCATATAGAGGGTTATCGCGGCAAATAAAACGGTCAAATCCGTGTCAAACCACACCCGTAGCGCGGCCGATTCTCCCGCTGTCGGGCTTGGACGGAGCAGCTTATGAAACCTTCAGCCTCAGCCAAGTTGCAGACAATATACAGATATTCCTGCACAAACAGCGATTTATTAAGGTTGTGCTCCGAAAATCGGTGTCTGTCGGTCCATCGCAAGAAAAAACGGTGGCTTGCATGACTTTCGCTGTGGAAGACGCCGAAACTCCTGATATGGTTAATTTGCCATTGTAAGTAATGGGGTAAGCGTATCGAATTATTCGTCGCGTCGCCTGTCACTCGCAACAACGGATCAAAAAACATGGTTGCACTGCCGCTCCCTAAACTTCCGGACGAGATTTCCGAGCTTCAGACGTTGGCGCTCGATTTGCGCTGGACCTGGAATCACGAAGCCGACGATTTGTGGGCGATGGTCGACAAGACAATGTGGGATCGGACCCGCAACCCCTGGATCGTTCTTCGGCAGTGCTCAACCGATCGGTTTAAATCGCTGGCCGGCAATACCCAGTTTCTTGAGAAGCTGGGAGCCGTGCTTGCTGCTCGCAAGACGTACTACGAAACCGGCGGCTGGTTTCGCGGCATCCCGGCGGCGTCGCAGGTCGGCGGCATCGCTTACCTCAGCATGGAATTCGGTCTGGGTGCGGCGTTGCCGCTGTACGCCGGTGGCTTGGGCATTCTTGCCGGCGACTTTCTCAAGACAGCCAGCGATCTCGACGTGCCGATTATCGGCGTCGGCCTTCTGTACCAGGAAGGGTATTTCCGCCAAGTGATCGACAACAACGGCGCTCAACAGGAATTTTATCCCTATAACGAACCCGCCTCGATGCCGATCGAGCCAGTGGTGTTGCCGGACGGGCGCTGGCTCAGGGTCGAAATCGGCCTGCCCGGCCGCAAAGTATCTTTGCGCATCTGGCAGGTGCAGGTCGGCAAGGTGAAACTGTATCTGCTGGACTCCAACGATCCTTTGAACAATCCGTCGGATCGCGGCATCACCACCAAGCTTTACGGCGGCGGCACTGAACTGCGCCTGATGCAGGAAATTGTGCTCGGCGTTGGCGGCTGGCGAGTGGTCGAAGCACTGCATCCCGACATCGAAATCTGTCACATCAACGAAGGCCACGCCGCCTTCGCCATTCTGGAACGCGCCTATCAGACCGCACAGCGCGCCGGCTTGACCTTCTGGGAAGCCCTGTGGGCGACCCGTGCCGGCAACGTCTTCACCACCCACACCCCGGTTTCGGCCGGGTTCGACCGCTTCCCGCCGGAGATCTTGCGTAAATATCTCCAGCCCTATGTCGAAGACGCCCTGGGCGGCCGCGGCATCAAGATGGCCGACGTGATGGCTTTGGGCCGTGCCGATGCGAACGACGCCTCCGAGCCGTTCAATATGGCGTTTCTCGCTTCGCGCGGTTCCGCGGTCATTCTGGGCGTTTCCCGCCTGCACGGCGAGGTCAGCCGCCGTATCTTCCAGCCGCTTTACCTCCGCTGGCCGTCCTGCGAAGTTCCGATCGGCTACGTCACCAACGGCGTGCATGTACCGACCTGGGATTCTCCCGGTGCCGACGACTTGTGGACCAAATCGGCCGGCAAGGGTCGCTGGATGCATCCCCCAAAGGCGGGGAGCACCGACGTCATTGCCGCCACCGACGAGGAGCTGTGGGCGATGCGGGGGCAGGGGCGTATGCGCATCGTGCAGTTCGCGCGCACCCTTCTGGCCAAGAAGATGCGCGAACACGGCTACGGACCGGAGATCGTGCAGCGGGCGAACACCGTGCTCGATCCCAACATCCTCACCCTCGGCTTTGCGCGGCGGTTCACCGAATACAAGCGGCCGAACCTTCTGTTGCGCGAGGTGGAGCGCATCGAAAAGCTGCTCTCCGACGAAAGCCATCCGGTGCAGTTCGTGGTCGCCGGCAAGGCCCATCCCGACGATTTCGTCGGCAAGGGCATGATCCAGGAATGGCTCAACCTTGCCCGCCAGGCGAAGTTCCGCCGCCGTATCGTGTTCCTCGAGGACTATGACATCTCCATCGCCCAGGAACTCGTTCAGGGCGTCGACGTTTGGATCAATACGCCGCGCCGGCCGTGGGAAGCCTGCGGCACCTCCGGCATGAAGGTGCTGGTCAATGGCGGCATCAACTGCTCGACCCTCGACGGTTGGTGGGACGAAGCCGACCATGACGGTGCCGGCTGGGCCATCGGTTCCGGCGCCGGCGGCGCCGCCGAGGATGTCGACGTTCACGACGCCAAAAGCCTCTACGACATTCTGGAAAATCAGGTTATTCCTGAATTCTACGATCGCGACGATTCCGGTCTGCCGCGCAAGTGGCTGGCTCGCATCCGTGCCAGCATGAGCAAGCTTACCCCGCAGTTCGGCGGCGCGCGCATGCTTGAAGATTACATCAGGCTCGCCTATGTGCCGTTGGCCAAGGCGCTCAAAATCCGCACCAAGGCCAATTGCTCGCTTGCCCGCTCGATGCACGAATGGGCGGAGGGACTAAAGAACCGTTGGGACGGACTGCACATCGGCGAGGTCAAGGTCGTCAGAAGCGACGCGGGCGCGCAAATCATGGTGCCGGTATTCCTCGGCGAAGTATCGCCCGAACATGTGCGGGTGGAAATTTTCGCCGACGCCAAGGGCGAGGTTGCGCCCGAAGCGCTGGAATTGCATCGCGAGCATCCCATCGCCGGTTCGATCAACGGCTTCATCTATGCCGGCGCGGTACCGAGTTCGCGTGAGGCGAGCGAGTATACCGTGCGCATCGTGCCCCATCACGAGGCTGCGTTCTTGCCGACCGAACTGCCGCTGATCCGGTGGCAACAGTAAGAGCATTTTTCGAAAGAACCTTTGGCCCATCACCCCGGTCAAGCTTCGGCGCGGCGGGGTGATGGCGTATTCGGCCCTGCTTTTCCGCTTCAGAAGCATTCCCGTTCCAGCTTGGCAAGGGCGGCGAGGGCGGATTCGTCTTCGTGATCTTCGAACAGCTCGGCCATGTAATAGACGTGGGAATGCAGGAGCAGCAGCTTGTCCGCTACCGGCACCGCGTCGGCTTCGGCCTTGGTCAGCCTTTGCTTGAAGCGCTCCCAGAACGGGTTGGTTACCGCCGGATCGTCGATATAGCGGAACAGATACCGCAGAACAGCGCGCGCGTTTTCCTCGAAATCGATCGCGGAAAAACTGACATAGCGGTCGGTGGGGCAGTCGGGCACGGACTATATCCCTGGCGAAATGCGACGGCCGCACCTTTGCAGCCGGGCGGCGCAGAAGAAAAGGTCATGCGGCGCCGTGTCCTGAGCGTTTCATCTTTTCACAAAATATGTGAAAGCTCTAACCTGTTGTTTTGTCATGATTATACCGAAAACCGGGTTTCGCTATTCGGTTAAGCGCTCTTTGCCGCGGTGTCGCGGCGGCCGCCCAACAAAAACGCCGGCGAAAAACGCCGGCGTTGTCGCACACACGCACCACCGCGCCTCGCTGCAAGAGCATCTCACTGTTTAACGAAAAACACTGAAATGCTCTAACTCCTTGTTTTGTCTCGCTTCATGCCAGAAAACCAGACTCCACCCCGCAACGCGTGCGGGGCAGGCCTCTTCTGTAAAGCGCGCTAGCGACGTGCGGCAGCGTCATTCGGAAGGACGCTTACCTTTTGCCGCCGACGGCGACCTGCGGGAATGTATCCACCTCGATGCGGGCGGAAATCGACTTGGTCGGCGGGGTCGAAATCGGCAGACGGGGCAGCACGATGTCCACCGTGTTGCCGGCCATCGAAGCCTCTTCCATTTCCGCTTCCAATTCCATCTTGGCACGGGCCCAATGCTCGCCGGCACAGCCTTCGGGGCGCCCTTCGCGTTCCCATATCTGATAGCTGCGCAGACGTATCGCCTCTTCGGAAGGTTCGATCCGGACGTCTTCTGCCGGCTGAGGTTGCGATTCGTAGATCATGATCTCTCCTGTCGATTCATATCGACCCCGTACCGATCGCCCCAGTATTCCACCCAATTTCCAACCGACTGCTTCGGACGCAAATTATATCTTCTCAGCCGGCGATCTGTCTCGTTGATTCGGCGTCCATTCGGTCGATTTGTGCCTCGGGAAGCGCATCCATACGGATATCGCCGCAAGCGGCACGATAGAGTTTGAGGTATTCCACCGCCGAAGCGTCCCAACTGAAATTCTGCGCCATCGCCTGCAATTGCAGCCTTCGCCAGGTAAGCGGCTCGCGGAACAGCGCCAAGGCGCGTTTCAGTGCTGATTTGACGTCTTCCAACAAAGGTTTTTCGAATACAAAACCGGTGGCGATGCGCCCTCCGACCGCTTCTGCGTTGGCGTCGACCACTGTATCGGCCAGACCGCCGGTCTTACGCACCACCGGCAGAGTGCCGTAGCGCAGGGCATAGAGTTGGGTAAGGCCGCACGGCTCAAAGCGCGCCGGCGCCAACAGGATGTCGCTGCCCGCTTGCAGGCGGTGCGCCAGGGGCTCGCCATAGCCGATGTACGCGGCAACATGGCCGGGGTATTGCGCTTGGGCCGCCACAAAGGCCGCTTCCAACCGGGGATCGCCTTCGCCGACCAGCACAAATTGGGCGTTATGCTCGGCAATGTAGGGAATTGCGTCGGCAATCACGTCGGCCATCTTCTGGTGGGTCAGCCGGCTGACATACCCAATGAGAGGAATTTCGGGGTTCTCGGCGAGGCCAAGTTCGCGCTGCAAGGCCAGTTTGCAAGCGCGCTTTCCCGCAATGTCGGCTGCCTGGTAGGTCTGTGCCAGACAGGTGTCTATCGCCGGATCCCACATAGTGAGATCGATGCCGTTGAGAATACCGGAAAAATCCTTGCCGCGGGCACGTAAGATTCCCTCCATGCCGCAACCGTACTCGGGGGTAAGGATTTCGCGGGCGTAGGTCGGGCTGACGGTGGTCACCTTATCGGCGAAGGTTAGCCCCGCCTTGAGAAAGGAAACCTGCCCATAGAATTCAACCGCGCCACCGGCGAAGAATTGTTCCGGTATGCCCATATCGCCCAACGCCGACGCCGGAAAATTGCCCTGAAACGCCATATTGTGGGTGGTGAAGATGGTGCGCGGCCTTGCTACCCCTTCCATCGACAGCAGCAGCGGCAAAAGACCGGTGTGCCAGTCGTTGGCGTGAACGACGTTGGGCTGCCAGGCGATTTTTATCCGCCCCATGGCAAGGCGGGCGCCGATATGGGCTAGAAACGCGAACCGTTTGGCATTGTCCGGCCATTCCTCGCCGTTTTCGTCTTGGTAAATCCCGCCGTCCCGCCGGTAGAGTTGAGGCGAATCGATGAGATAAACCGGCAAATCGGAATCCGGCATCTTGCCGGCGATCAGCACCGCATCGTTCACTCCAACGGCCGGTTCGAGTTTGGCGATGATGCGCGGCTTTTCGATCCGGGTCAGCGCGGAAGGATACCCCGGCATAAGCAGGCGGACGTCGATCCCCCGACTTTGGAGAGCAATCGGCAGGGCGCGCGACACATCCGCCAAGCCCCCGGTTTTTGCCAGAGGAAAGGCTTCGGATGCCATGAACAAAACGCGCATGATTCTCCCCGTTCGTCGCCCCCGACGCGCAAAAAATTTAACCATAGTTTATACGAAAATAACTGATTTTGGTCAGATATTTTTCACCTAATATTAGAACCAGATTCAGGTAAAACTCTTCTTACAGTTTGCCTCGATAAAGCCATCTTTTTTCCGATTTGGAGAGGATTGGCCTGTTATCGTTAATAATAGCTTGTAATGCTTTACGACCCTTCCCGAGGTGGTATTTCGATGAACACAGACAAATCGCCCGTGACCGCGCCGAGCGGCGAGCGCAAACCCAAGGCGGCGCGCGGTGCGAATCCGCTGGCCAAGCTCGCTACGGCGCTTCTTGCGGGCGACGAACACAATGCCTTTGCCGTATTGGGAATGCACCAGACGGGGGCTTCGTCTGTCGAAGTGCGGGTTTTTCGGCCGGATGCCGCCAAAGTCGTGGTGGTGGCACGCGAAGATGGCCGCGAGATGGGCGAACTGCCCAAGGCGCACGAAAGCGGTTTTTTCGCCGGAGCGATCCTCGGTGCGACGGCGTCGTTCGCTTATCGGTTGAAACTGACGTTTGGCGAGCATGAAACCATCGTCGACGATCCCTATGCGTTCGGTCCCACCTTGGGCGAATTGGACCTCTACCTTCATGCGGAGGGGAATTACCTGCGCGCCTTTGAAAAGATGGGGGCGCACCCGATAGAAATAGACGGTGTTTCCGGTGTCAGCTTTGCGGTTTGGGCGCCCAACGCCCGCCGGGTCAGCGTGGTGGGCGATTTCAACAATTGGGACGGGCGGTGCCACGTCATGCGTCTGCACCCCGGTGCCGGCATCTGGGAGATTTTCGTCCCCGGCATAAGCTCCGGCGTCTGCTACAAGTACGAGATCAAGACGCGGGACGGCGCGCTATTGTTGAAAGCCGATCCCTTTGCGTTCGAAGCCGAACGGCCGCCGCACACGGCCTCGAAGGTACGCGCGAACCTTCCGGAACTGCCGCGCACCAAGGGGCCGCACGGCGATCGGGCATCGCCGGTGGCGATCTACGAGGTGCATCTGGGCTCCTGGCAGAGGGTGCCGGAAGAAGGCAACCGTTCGCTGACCTATCGCGAACTGGCAGACCGCCTGGTGCCCTACGTCAAGGAGATGGGCTTTACCCACATCGAACTGATGCCGATCAACGAGCATCCGTTTGATGGTTCCTGGGGCTATCAGCCGACCGCGCTGTTCGCTCCCACCAGCCGCTTCGGCACGCCGGCCGACTTTCTTTTCTTCGTCGAGCGGTGCCATGCCGAAGGCATCGGACTGATCCTCGATTGGGTGCCGGGGCATTTCCCCACCGATGCCCACGCTCTGGGGCTGTTCGACGGCACCCATCTTTACGAACATGCCGACCCCAAGGAAGGCTATCATCCCGATTGGAACACCCTGATCTACAATTTCGGCCGCAACGAGGTGCGGGGCTTTCTGTTGTCGAATGCTCTGTTCTGGCTCGGCGAATACGGCATCGACGGGCTTAGGGTCGATGCGGTGGCCTCGATGCTCTATCGCAATTACAGCCGGAAGACGGGCGAATGGGTGCCCAACATCTACGGCGGCACCGAGAATCTCGAAGCGGTCGCGTTTCTTCGCAAGCTCAATGAACTTGCCTATGTCAGCAATCCCGACGTGATGACCATCGCCGAAGAATCGACCGCCTGGCCGATGGTGTCGCGGCCGACCTATCTCGGCGGTCTCGGTTTCGGCTACAAATGGAACATGGGCTGGATGCACGATACCCTGGATTACATTTCCAAGGAGCCGGTCCATCGCAAATACCATCACAACAGTCTCACCTTCGGCCTGTTGTACGCTTTCAGCGAAAACTTCGTGTTGCCCCTGTCGCACGACGAAGTGGTGCATGGCAAGGGTTCTCTCTTGTCCAAAATGCCGGGCGACGCATGGCAGAAGTTCGCCAACCTTCGCGCCTATTTTGCCTTCCAGTACACCATGCCGGGCAAAAAGCTGATGTTCATGGGCTGCGAGTTTGCGCAAGGGAAGGAATGGAACCACGACGAAAGCCTCGATTGGCACCTGACCGAGCATCCTCTGCATGCCGGGGTGAAGGCCCTGGTGCATGATCTCAATTGGTTGTACCGCGATCACACAGCCCTGCACCGCCGCGATTGCGAGCCGGACGGTTTTCGCTGGATCGACTGTAACGACACCGAAAATTCGGTAATCTCCTACATTCGCCGTGGGACCACTCCCGACGATTTTGTGGCGGTGGTGTGTAATTTTACCCCGGTGGTGCGCCGCGACTATCGTATCGGTGTGCCGCAGGGCGGGCGCTATCGCGAAATTCTCAACACCGATTCCCGCCACTACGGCGGCTCCGACGTCGGCAACAACGGAATCCTCGAAGCCGAGGATGCGGGCATGCACGGCCTGCCGGCCTCACTGAAACTTACCCTGCCGCCCTTAGGCGTTTTGGTTCTGGCGCCCGAAAGGACGTGATGCAATCCATCGGCACCATCGAGGCGGGACGGCCCTATCCCTTCGGCGCGACCGTCGATGCCGGAGGCGTGAATTTTGCGCTGTTTTCCGGCCATGCGACTAAAGTCGAGTTGTGCCTGTTCGACGAGACCGGCGGTCGCGAGATCGTCCGCATCGCCCTTCCCGAACGCACCGTCGACGTCTGGCACGGCTATTTGCCGGGCGCGAAGCCAGGGCTCAAATACGGCTATCGGGTCTACGGGCCGTATGCACCCACCGAAGGTCATCGCTTCAATCCCAACAAACTGTTGATCGATCCGTATGCACGCGTGCTCGACCGCACCTTTGTCTGGAACGAGATCCATTGCGGCTATGTTTTCGGCAGCGATGCTGCCGATCTTTCCTTCGATATCCGCGACAATGCAGCCCTAATGCCGAAATGCCTGGTGAGCGCGCCGTTGCCGCCGTCGGGTGCTGCCCGCCCGTACACGAAGATGGCCGAGAGCGTGATCTACGAGATGCACATACGCGGCTTCACCATGCGCCATCCTATGGTGCCGAAAGAATTGCGCGGCACCGCAGGGGCGCTGCGTCATCCCGAAGTGCTGTCGTACGTGCGCGATCTCGGTGTTACCGCCGTCGAGCTTCTGCCGGTTAATCCGATCGCCAACACCGCGGCGTTGGCCAAACTGGGATTGCGCGATTATTGGGGCTACAATTCGATCAACTACTTCGCCGTCGAGCCGCGCTATCTGTTCGAGGGCGCACGCGAGGATTTCCACGCCACCGTCGATGCCTTCCACGACGCTGGCATTGAGGTCATCCTCGACATCGTGTTCAATCACACCGGCGAGGGCAGCGTTTTGGGGCCGACCTTAAGTTATCGCGGCATCGACAACGCCTCCTATTACGCCTTGGCCGGGAACAAGCGCATCTATCGCGACGACACCGGTTGCGGCCATTCGCTGAACTTCGACCATCCAAAAGTGCGCCAGATGGCGATGGACGCGATGCGCTACTGGGTAGGCGAGATGGGAGTCGACGGTTTCCGCTTCGACCTCGCCGTCACCAATGCGCGGGTACGGGGCGAATTTTCGCCCGATGCGCCTTTGCTCGCCTGCATCCGGCAAGACCCCGTTCTGTCGCAAGTCAAGATGATCGCCGAGCCGTGGGATTTGGGCTTCGGCGGCTATCGTTTGGGCGGCTTTCCTCGCGGGTGGGGCGAATGGAACGACCGTTACCGCGACGACGTGCGCAAATTCTGGCGCGGCGACGGCGGCATGCTGGGCCTGTTTGCTTCGCGGCTTGCCGGTTCCAGCGACATGTTCGGCGGGCGGGGGCCATGCGATAGCGTCAACTTTGTCACCGCCCACGACGGGTTCACCCTTGCCGATCTGGTCGGTTACAATTCCAAACACAACGAAGCCAACGGCGAAGACAACCGCGACGGTACGGGCGAGAATTGCAGCTTCAACTGCGGCGCCGAAGGTCCGAGCAACGATCCGCACATCAACAGCCTAAGGCTGCGCCGACGGCGCAATCTGATCGCCACACTTCTGCTGTCGCAAGGCGTGCCGATGCTGACCGCCGGCGACGAGATCGGCCGCAGCCAAGGCGGCAACAACAACGCCTATTGCCAGGACAACGAAATCTCGTGGCTCGATTGGTCCACGCTGGTCGAGGAGGGTGATTTTCTTCGCTTCGTTCAAGCTCTGGTAAGACTTCGCAAAGATCATCCGACGTTCAGGCGCACGGCTTTTTTCACCGGAAGCAAGGTTGGTCCGGGCGGCCTCAAGGACATCGTTTGGCTCAACCAGGAAGGACGGGAGATGACGGAAGCCGATTGGCGCGATGCGCAGCGTCATACCTTCGGCGCGCGGCTCGACGGCGGGGCGGGGGGCGAAAGTTTTCTTCTGTTGCTCAATGCATCTTCCTATCCGCAGCCGTTTGTGCTTCCCGCCTTTGCCGGCGTGCGCGGTTTTTCGCTCGCATTCGATACCGCCGATGCGAATGTCCGGCCGCAGGTTTATGCCGCCGACGCCGTCTACCCGCTTTCCAGCAATGCGCTGGTGCTGTTTGCAGAACGCTGAAGGATATTTCCGCATGGAGGACGGTTCGGCGATACTTACACTGGCGGATGCGGTCGGCATCGAGCGGCGCTATTGGGATATCCACGGAACCTTGCATGAGATCTCGCCCGAGACCCTCAAGACGCTGCTTGGGGCGTTGGGCAACGATGCCGAAAACGACTGTGCCGCCGCCGATAGCCTTCATCGCCTCGCCGAAGCCGAGGGGCGGCGGCTGTTGCCGCCGGTGGCGGTGATCGGCGAACGGGGTACGGTTCCCTTGCGCAGCCAGGGTGGCGATCGCGTCCGCTGGTCGCTGCACCTGGAGACCGGCGAAACTTTCGAGGGCGAAGCGCGGATTGACGGGATGGCGCGGGAAACCGACGCCTTCGGACCGTTGGTTCGGTTGAACCTTCCGTCGCTGCCGCTCGGCTATCACGATTTTATGGTCGAATGCGGAAACGCAAGCGGCAGTACCAAGTTGATCGTGGCGCCGCCGCGCTGCTTTCTTCCGGCTTCGTTCGCTCATGGCCGCAGCTTCGGCATCGCCGCCCAGCTTTATGCGCTGCGCGGCCGGGGCGATTTCGGCGTCGGCGACTTTGGCGCCCTGCGCACCCTGACCGACCGTTGTGCCGATTTACATGTCGATGCGGTGGGCCTCAATCCGCTGCACGCATTGTTCCTCGATGCGCCCGAAGACGCCAGCCCTTATTCGCCTTCGAGCCGGCTATTCAGAAATCCGCTATATCTCGACATCGCAGCCATCCCCGAATTCGTTGCTTCCGATGCCGCCCGTTCGCTGCTGGAGGCTCATGGCGCAGCGCTCGAAGATTTGCGCGCCCGGCCGATCGTCGACTATGCCGGCGTGGCGAAGATCAAGCTTGAACTTTTGGAATGCCTCTTTCGCGAGTTTTGCGCCGGCGAGGAAGGGGCGCGGTTTCAGGACTTTCGCCGGTTTGTGGGGGCCAAAGGCCTCGATCTCGAGAACTTCGCCGCCTTCCAGGCGTTTTCCGAACATTTTTCCACCCATGACTGGTCGATCTGGCCGGAAGTCTATCGCCGGCCCGAGGCGCAAGGCGCGCTCGACCTGCGCCGCCGCTATAGCGGGCGCATCGCCTTCTTTCAGTACCTGCAATGGCTCTGCGAGGAACAGTTTGCCGCGGCAGCGGAAGACGCGCGCGCCAAGGGCCTTAAGATCGGTCTCTACAACGATCTCGCCATCAGCGTGAACGGCGCTTCTTCCGACCATTGGAGCAATCAAGATCTGTTCGCCGGAAATTTGCGCATCGGCTCTCCCCCCGATCCGTTCAACGAGGCCGGGCAGGAGTGGGGCGTGGTGCCGATGAAGCCGGGGATGTTGCGCCAAACCGGCTATGCCCATTTCATCGCGTTATTGCGCGCCGGGATGCGCCATGCCGGGGCCTTGCGCATCGACCACGTGATGGGCTGGCAGCGGCTGTTCCTCATTCCGGCAGGCGAGAAGCCGGCCGCGGGCGCTTATGTCAACTATCCGCTGCACGATTTCATCCGCATCGCCGCGTTGGAAAGCCAGCGCCATCAATGCCTTTTGATCGGCGAGGATTTGGGCACGGTGCCAGATGGCTTTCGCGAAAAAATGGCCGAGGCGAACATCCTGTCGTGCAAGATTTTCTATTTCGAGCGCGAGAACGGTACGTTCCGGCGGCCGGATCGGTTTCCGCCGCTTGCCGCGGTGTCGGTTTCGACCCACGATCTGGCGACTTTGCGCGGGTATCTCGACGGCGACGATCTCGATACCAAGGCGCGGATCGGCATGCTGGGAGCGGGTGGCATCGAGGAAGCCCGTCGCCAGCGCCTTGATGAAAAGCGTCAGATGATGTGGGCCCTCGCCGAGGCTAGCTTACTGCCTGAAGGCATCGATCCCAACGACACCGGCCGCGGCTGGGACGAAGCCCTGGCGCGTGCGCTGCAGGTATATCTGTCGCGCGGGCCCTCGAAGCTGTTCCTGGCCCAGGCCGACGACATTCTCGCCGTGGCTCATCAGGCCAATCTGCCGGGCAGCATCACCGAATACCCGAACTGGCGCCGCCGCCATCCGCGTACGCTGGAAGATGCCTTCGCCGACGAAAGGGTTCGCGATACCGTCGCGGCAATAGCTGCTGCACGAAAATAAGAAAATATTCTTAATTTGCGGGGTCTTGCCGGCGGCTGGTTGGCTGGGGCGGAAGGATTCGAACCTTCGAATGCTGGAATCAAAATCCAGTGCCTTACCGCTTGGCTACGCCCCAAAATGCCGCGAGGGCGGCGGACCATAAAGCGCTTCCCGAAAAGTGTGAAGCGGTTTTCGGGTAAGAAGCGCGATAAATCAAAGTTCAAGCTTCCCGAAAAGTGTGAAGCGGTTTTCGGGCAAGAAGCGCGATAAATCAAAGTTCAAGCTTCCCGAAAAGTGTGAAGCGGTTTTCGGGCAAGAAGCGCGGT
Source organism: Alphaproteobacteria bacterium UBA1303 (assembly GCA_002307315.1). Lineage (GTDB taxonomy): Bacteria > Pseudomonadota > Alphaproteobacteria > Micropepsales > Micropepsaceae > Rhizomicrobium. Next base: position 16,643 of record DBTZ01000050.1, on the reverse strand, counting down.
AAATCAAAGTTCAAGCTTAAGGCTTCACCTTTCGGCGCGGGTGCATAACCATTTTTCATATTCGGCGAGATGCCGGTTGCGGGGGGGGCGGCGCATGGCTATAAGGGCGCCCTTCGCAGGTTTTCGGAGAGTAGCTCAGCCTGGTAGAGCACCACGTTCGGGACGTGGGGGCCGGAGGTTCGAATCCTCTCTCTCCGACCATTTTTTCTTGAAATCCCTGTATTTCTCGCCCTCGGCTTGTCCGGGGAATGAGGATTAGTGTACCGACGCCAAAAAATTAATTACTTGTAATCATTTGTATAGAAACAATCCATCTTTTGGATATAGTACAGACGGTATTGATAGTGGCGCCTTTGGGGCGAAGGCAGGATATGCCCGAGTGGAGCGCAGATACATGCAGATTGCCAAGATCAAAGCCTATGTCAAACGCAACGCAGGATTGGTAGCGATGGGATCTCTAGCCGCAATTTGTCTCGTGAGTTTCGGCGCATATGCGCTGCTTCCCGCCCACCCCACGGCCGATTTGGCGACCGAGCCGGTCCGCATCGTATCGGCCGCCCAGGAAGGCGACGGCGGCGGGGCTCCGCCACGTCTGATCGACAGCGGAGCGCCGTTCAGCTTCGCCCCGTTGGTCGAGAGGGTCAGCCCCGCGGTGGTCAGCGTTACCGCCGAAGAGAAGATCAAGCCCGAGCAGCAGGCCGATGTTCCCGACAACATTCCCGAACCGTTCCGTCAGTTTTTCCATCAGTTCGGGCAGGGCGCGCCGGACGCACAACCGCGCAAAGCAACCTCGATGGGGTCGGGCTTCATCGTCGATAAGAACGGATTGATCGTTACCAACAATCATGTCGTCGGCGGTGCCAGCAAGATCAAGGTGAAGCTGACCGACGGGCGCACCTTCGATGCCAAGCTGATCGGCTCCGATCCCGCCACCGATGTGGCGCTTTTGAAGGTCAAGACCGACAAGCCGCTGCCGACGGTCGAATTCGGCAACGACCGGTCCTTGCGCGTCGGCGATTGGGTGGTGGCGGTGGGCAATCCCTTCGGCCTGACCAATACGGTCACCGCCGGCATCGTTTCCTCGATCGGGCGCGACATCGGCGACAGCAATCAGCCCTTCACCGACTTCATCCAAATCGACGCACCGATCAATAAAGGCAATTCCGGCGGCCCGACCTTCGATTTACGCGGTCAGGTGGTCGGCATGAATTCGATGATTTTTTCGCCCACCGGCGGTTCGGTCGGCATCGGATTCGCCATTCCGGCATCGACGGTGCGCGACGTGGTGGCCCAGCTTCAGACCAACGGTAAGGTGATGCGCGGCTGGCTCGGCGTCTACATTCAGAGTCTGTCGCCCGATATGGCCGAATCGATGGGATTAAAGAATCTCAAAGGAGCGATCGTCTCCTCGGTGATGGGCGACGGTCCGGCCGCCAAAGGCGGCATGCGCCAAGGCGACGTGATCACCTCGATCAACAATCAGTCGGTCGACGATAATCACGACGTCACCCGTAAAGTCGCCGCATTGCCCGCCGGTCAAACCGCCTATTTCGGCATTATCCGCGGCAGCGAGCACAAGACGCTCAAGATCGTCATTGGCCAGCGCAAGGAAGCGCAAACGGCCGCGGCCGAACAAGCCGACCAGAATTCTCCCGACGTCGCCGCCAGTGGTAAAGCGTTGGGCATGGGGCTGGCTTTTTTGAGCGACGACGTCCGCCGTACCTTCCGTCTCGACGATAAGGTGCAGGGTGTGGCGATTACCAAGGTCGATTCCGACAGCGACGCCGCAGAAAAAGGTATCAGACCTGGCGATGTCGTGCTTTCGGTTGCCAACCGTCCGGTGCGCAATCCGCAGGATGTCGAGAAGCTGGTGGCCGCCGAAAAGTCCAAAGGCCGTTCCAGTGTGCTGCTTCTGGTATGGAGCGGCGGGAATACGCTCTTCATACCCATCGAAATCGGCAAGCCATAGGAACCGAAATCACCGGACGGGCGGCCTTTCGCTCCCCGTCCGGCGGCTGCCGCGCCGGCGGCGCTCAAGGCCCCCCCCTTTAAAGGCCCGTCGGCGCGGCATTTTATTCAACGTCAGCTACGGAGAGATATATGCGCATCCTTGTCGTGGAAGACGATCTTGAGGCGCAACGCTATCTAGTCAACGGCTTGAAGGAAGCCGGCCACATCGTCGACGATGCGGCCGACGGTGAGGCCGGTTTGACGCTGGCGCTGTCACATCCTTACGATGTCGCCATCGTCGATCGCATGCTGCCCAAGATGGACGGTCTGAATGTCGTTGCCGAAATGCGCGAGCACGGCAACAGCGTGCCGGTACTGTTTTTAAGCGCGCTGTCCGAGGTCGACGATCGGGTCAAGGGCCTCAAGGCGGGCGGCGACGACTATCTGACCAAACCCTACGCTTTTGTCGAACTGTTGGCCCGCATCGACGCGTTGGTGCGCCGGCGTGCGCCGTCGACGGTCAAGACGAAACTTATCGTCGGCGACCTCGATCTTGATCTCTTGACCCGCATCGCCGTACGCGCCGGTCAGACCATCGATTTGCAGCCGCGCGAATTCCGCCTGTTGGAATATCTCATGCGTCATGCCGGTCAGGTGGTTACCCGTACCATGCTTCTGGAAAGCGTCTGGGAATATCATTTCGATCCTCAGACCAACGTGATCGACGTGCATGTTTCGCGGCTTCGGGCCAAGATCGACAAGGGCTTCGATGCGCCGCTGTTGCATACCGTGCGCGGTGCCGGCTACATGATTCGGGCGAATTGATTTGTTGAGGTCGCGCAATTTGCGCTTTTAATTCTGTCGCGCAATGTATCGGAAAACCGGCACCGCTTTTCCGATTGCGCTTCTGGAGGCGGGCGGCCTATGGAACGGCAAGGCGGCATCTGGCGCATCTGGTCGCCGCGCATCTTACGCACCCAGGCGTTCCGCATTGTCCTGATCTATCTGTTCGTGTTTGCGGTGTCGGCCACCATTCTGGTCGGTTTCACCTACTGGAACACGGTGCGGGCGCTTAATACCCAAACCGACCAGACCATCCGGGCGGAGACCGCCGGTCTCATCGAGCAGTATCAGCGTTTCGGTTTTCGCGCCTTAGACGACGCCATTATCGGCCGTTCGATGCGCGGAGGCCAAGGGCTTTATCTGCTGGCCGACGGCATGGGGCGTCCGGTAGCCGGCAATTTGGCCGAATGGCCGCGCGGCGTGGTGCGCGACGGCGCCTTCATCGAATTCGACTATCAGCGCTACGTTCAGGGTGAGCTGGTATCGCGCCGCGCCCGCGGCCAGTCGTTTCTGTTGGTCGGCGACAATTTCCGCCTGTTGGTCGCCCGCGATGTCTACGAGCATCAGCTTACCAGGAAGCTGTTTACCACTGCGTTGCCGTGGAGCGTCGGGTTGATGCTGCTGTTCGGCCTGATCGGCGGCGCTTACCTAAGCCGCAATTTTCTCCGTCGGCTCGATACCATTAACCGCACCTCTGCCGACATCATCGCCGGCAAGCTGACGCGCCGCGTACCGGTGGGCGAGGCCGGCGACGAATTCGACGCGCTCGCCGAGAACCTCAACCGCATGCTCGACCGCATCGAGCGGTTGATGAAAGGTATGCGCGAGGTGGTCGATTCGGTCGCCCACGACTTGCGCACGCCGCTTAACCGACTGCGCAATCGGCTGGAGGAATTGCAGCATCATACCGATCCCGACGCGCCGTTCGCCGCCGACATCGACGGGGCGATTGCCGAGACCGACCGACTGATAGCCACCTTCAACGCACTTTTGCTGATCGCCGAGGCCGACGCCGGAGTGGCGCGTGGCAGCATGAACCAGATCGATTTGGCCGCCGTGGTGGATGACGTGGCCGAACTGTATGCGCCGCTGGCCGAGGAGAAGGACATTGCGCTTACGGTGGCGCCGTCCGGCGTGACCATGATCGAAGGCAATCGCACGCTCATCGGCCAAGCGCTGGCCAATCTGATCGACAACGCCATCAAATACACGTCGGCAGGCGGCCACATTGCCGTTTCGCTCGGCGAGACTCCGGCCGGCATCGTTCTTTCGGTTGCCGACAATGGCCCCGGCATTCCGCCGGCCGACCGCGAGCGAGTGTTGCAGCGTTTCGTCCGACTGGAGAAGAGCCGTAATTCGCCCGGCACCGGTCTGGGCCTCAGTCTGGTCGATGCGGTGGCGCGCATGCACGAGGCCAAATTGAAGCTTGACGACAATGCACCTGGCCTCAAAGCTTCGATCGTCTTTCCCCGTCCGCCACCCCACAAAGAGAAGAGAAGCGAATAGCTCCCCGCCCCGGCGGCGCCCGGGTCAGATCGGCTCGGTGGCTTCGATCAGCCACGGCTTGGTTTCATCGGCAACGAACACCATCAAGCTTTCGCGCACCCGCGCGTGATAGGCGTTAAGCCAGTCGCGCTCTTTGCGGTCGAGCAGTGCAACATCGATCAGTACACGGTCGATGGGGCACAACGTCAGGGTTTCGAAGTGCAGCATAGGCTCTTCGAAATCGCCCGTCAGCGGTTGCACCACGACCAGATTTTCGATGCGGATGCCGAAGGCGCCCTCTTTGTAGTAGCCGGGTTCGTTGGAAACCATCATGCCGGATTTTAGGCATTGCCCGATCAGACGCTTGGAAATGCTGTGCGGACCTTCATGCACCGACAGATAGCTGCCAATGCCGTGGCCGGTGCCGTGATTGTAGTCGAGGCCGGCGTCCCACAACGGCTTCCGTGCCAGCGCGTCGAGCGAAATGCCGTAGGTTCCTTCGGGAAAGCGGGCGGAACCGAGGGCAATGTGGCTTTTTAGAACGCGGGTGAAACGATCCTTCATCTCGAGCGTGGGGGCGCCCACAATCACCGTGCGGGTGATGTCGGTGGTGCCGTCGGGATACTGGCCGCCCGAATCAATCAGAAATATCTCGCCGGGAATAAGCTGCCGGTTGGTACTTTTCATCGGCCGGTAGTGAGGCAATGCCGCGTGCGGTCCGGCCGCAGAAATCGAATCAAACGACAAATCGACGATGCCGGCACTTTTACGAAACGCCTCCAGTCTTTCGGCGGCGGAGATTTCGGTCAGATGTCCCTTAGGCGCCTCATGCGCGAGCCAGCAGAGAAAATTGGCCATCGCCGCACCGTCGCGGATATGGGCCTTACGCGCGCCTTCGATTTCGACCGGGTTCTTGCACGCCTTGGGCAACTGGCAGGGATCGGCCCCGCGCAACACGCTCGCACCGCCCGCTTCAAGCGCGGCGAAAACCGCCGAGGGCGCCGACGCCGGATCGACCAGCACCGTCTTGCCACCGAAGGCTTTAAGCACCGCGACGAATTCTTCGGGCGCGCGTAACCTCACCTCGGGGCCGAAATGGGCGCGCAAAGCCTCCGATGTCCTCGCCGGATCGACGAACAGCTCGGCGGCGCCGTCGGATGCGAGGATGGCAAAGCCGAGCACAAACGGCGTATGCGGCACGTCGGACCCGCGGATGTCGAACAGCCAGCAGATCGAATCCGGCATGGTGAGAACGCAGGCTTCGGCGCCGCGTTTTTTCAAATCCGTGCCAATGCGTGTGCGCTTGGATTGCGAATGCTCGCCGGAAAGTGCGATGCCGTGAGGGACGATCTTTCCGGTCGGCGGGGCGGGGCGGTCGGCCCACACCGCGTCGATCGGGTTGCCGTCGCACGGAACCAATTCGGTCCCCGATTTGGCGACGGATTTTTTCAAGCGTTCCAGCGCGGCGGGCGGAAAAAGCCAGGGATCGTAACCCAGTTTTCCGCCGAGGACGTTTTCTTCGATCCACTTTCCGGGGCCTTCACCCGTCAAATCGTACGGTTCGAACAGCGCGGTATCCGTCTGTGCATGCACCTGCAGGGTATAGCGCCCGTCGACGAAAACGGCGGCGCGATCCGCCAGCACCACAGCAGCACCGGCCGAGCCGGTGAATGCGGTCAGCCAGGCCAGGCGCTCGGAACCGGCGGGTACGTACTCGCCCTGAAATTCGTCGGCGCGCGGCACGATCAAGCCGTCCAGCCTGCGTTTCTGCAGCTCGGCGCGCAAAAGCGCCAAACGCGGCGCGCAAGCGGTTGGAGTGCTGGTATCTTCGAAAAATTGGAAGGGAAGGGTCTGGTCCATCCCCAATAGTTATCGCTTGCAGCGCGGGCGCTCAAGGATCATGGCCGACCAGTGATGCTCGCGCCTGATCTTGAGCGGGTAAAACCCGCGCGAGCGGTAAAAGCCGGAAACCGCAATCTCCTGCCATTCCAGCAATCCCGAAAGCACCAAAAGCCCGCCGGGCTTGACCGCGGCGGAAATGGCGGGGGAAAGCCGGGTTAGCGGCCCGGCCAGAATGTTGGCGATCACCAGATCGAATCTGCCGGCCTCGCGCAGGCGCGGGTGGGTCGGCCCGTCGGCAACGAAGGATTCGACCAGCGAACCGACGCCGTTGAGGATCGCGTTTTCGCGCGTCACCGCTATGGCGTCGGGATCGATGTCGACGGCAAAGGCGTTGCGCTTCCACAGCTTGGCCGCGCCGATGGCCAACAGCCCGGTGCCGCAGCCGAGATCGAGTACTTGGCGAAATCGGCGGGTCTTGGCCAGATCGCTCAAAATCCCCAAACACAGCGCGGTGGTTTCGTGATGGCCGGTGCCGAAGGCCATGCCAGCCTCAATGCGCATCGCTATGACGCCGTCGGGCACCTTGCCGGCATCGTGCTTGCCGTAGACGAAGAACCGTCCGGCGCGCACCGGCGGCAGGCCCTGTTGGCTAAGCCTGATCCAATCCACGTCGGGCAGCAGCATTACATGCACCGCGCGGCCGGCGAGGCGGGATAGGAAGTCGCTGTCCGGCATGGCGGGATAAAGTGCGGTGACCTCGGCCTTGTCCTCGAACGGCTCCTCGCCGACGATCACCGCCTGCGGCGCCGTGCCCAGTTCGAACGCGGCGGCGATGTTGCGCGCCTCTTCTTTGGTGGCGGAAACGGTGGCTTTCCAGAGGGGAGGATTGATCGGCATGTCGGAAGAATCTCGCAAAAACTCGGATTGTCACGGCCCGCAACAGAGGGCTATCCGGCGATGGTGGTACATTTTTTTCGGGTGCAATTCCATAGCCTGCTTTTGCGAGTCGTGACTGTAGAGACGGGCTGGGGGGCCGTTCCGTTGTGGGGGCGACGATCAGCTTTATCCTTTCGCCATGCTCTATAGTCGCGGTATTGCTGCACGGGTTGGACCGAGGTATTTTACCGTCATGAAACCGCTTTCAATTCTCGTTGCGTTCGCATTGCTATCGGTTTCCGCCCAAGCGGGGGCGATGGCGCATGCGTGCATGGAGAAACCGTCCGGCCGGCCGCAGGCGCTTTGCGTCTGCCTGGAGAACGAATTCAACAAACAATTGACGCCTGAGGAAAGAAAAATCGAAATCCTCGCCTTCAAGGGAAAATTCCAGGATTTCCGCCGCAAAACCGAGGCACTGGGCGAGACCGGCGCGCAGGCTTTCCAGGCCAAAGTCGCGGCGGCGCTTTCCGTCTGCCAGCAATAATACCAAGCTGCATGGGAACGACCCCATGCAGCTCAATGGCGTTCAAACGCCACGGAAGGCTTTTCGCGCCATATGGCGCGGCGGCCGACAGCGACGGGGGGGGGGGCTCGCCCCAGGCGGCGTTACCTTTCGATCTTTACCGTAATCTCGAATATCTTCGCCGGCAGGACGTTATTTTCCCACGGCCGCTTATAGCCGAACAGCACCTGACCTTCGCCGTCCTCTCCGGCGCAGAGCGAGAAGGTATCGGTGGCCGGACCGCCGACGAGCGGCTTATGGTCCGCCGTGCCCGCCGTGGTGACGGAACGTCCGTAGAGATGCATCAGCGGCGTGGAATTCGGCAGCATGTACCAATCGTAGCCGGTGCCGCTTTGCAGGCGCAGGCCGATGGCCAGACATTGCCCGGTATGCAATGCGACCGTTCCGCCGTTGTCGGCCTCGGAAACCTGGATGTCGGCGGCCATAGCCGGATTTGCCAATCCGATGGCGGCGCCCAACGCCGCAACGAAGATCAACTGCTTGATGGACATCGCCGGTTTTCCCTTCTTATCGCCTGCCGATCCTACGCGCTTTTCCGGCTTATCCCAAGCGGCACTCGTGGGGGTATTGTTCCGATTTTTGCAACCCGTCGAAAAGCGATCGGGCGGACGCCAGTCCACCGCTCGGCAGCCGACGGTTTGGGAAATACAAAAAAAAACGGCGCCCCAGATATGAGGCGCCGTTCTTGTTGCTAGGCAATCGGTATTATTCCGCCGCCTTGGCGATGATCGCGGCATTCTTCATGACGCGCTCGTCGACATGGGACTCGTACTTCTTGAAGTTCTTGACGAACATGCCGGCCAGCTTCTTCGCCATGGCGTCGTAAGCGGCCTTGTCGGCCCAGGTGTTGCGCGGGTTGAGAACGTTCGCATCGACGCCATCCACGGCCACCGGAACGCGGAAACCGAAATTGTCGTCGATACGGAACTCGGCCTTGGCCAGCTTGCCGCTGAGGGCCGCATTCAAAAGCGTACGGGTCAACTTGATCGCCATGCGCTTGCCGCCGCCCGAAACCGGGCCGCCCGACCAGCCGGTGTTGACCAGCCAGCAGTCGCAGTTGTGCTTATCCTTGAGGGCGCGCAGCAGGTTGCCATAGACCGACGGATGACGCGGCATGAACGGCGCGCCAAAGCAGGTCGAGAACGTCGGCTCCGGCTCGGTCACGCCCTTTTCGGTGCCGGCCAGCTTCGAGGTAAAGCCCGATAGGAAATGGTACAGCATTTGGCTGGGCGACAGCTTGGCGATCGGCGGCAGAACGCCGAAAGCATCCGCGGTCAAGAGGATGATGTTGTGCGGCTGCGGCGCACGGCCGGTTTCCGAGGCGTTTTCGATGAAGTCGATCGGATAGGCCGAACGGGTGTTTTCCGTAAGCTTGTCGTCGTCGAGATCGAGCTTGCGGGTCTCGGGATCGCACACCACGTTCTCCAGCACGGTGCCGAAGCGCTTGGTGGTGGAGTAGATTTCCGGTTCGGCTTCGGCCGACAGCTTGATGACCTTGGCATAGCAGCCGCCTTCGAAGTTGAAGACGCCCGCGTCGCTCCAGCCGTGCTCGTCGTCGCCGATCAGCGTGCGGCTGGCGTCGGCCGACAAGGTGGTCTTGCCGGTGCCCGACAGGCCGAAAAAGATCGCCGAGGCGCCTTCGGGGCCGACATTGGCCGAGCAGTGCATCGGCATGACGCCCTTCACCGGCAGCAGGTAGTTCAGGATGGTGAATACCGACTTCTTCATCTCGCCGGCATAGGAGGTGCCGCCGATCAGAACCCGCTTGCGGGTGATGTCGACGCAAATCACGGTTCCGGTCTTGGTGCCGTGCTTGGCCGGGTCGGCCTGGAAGTTCGCCAAATCGATGACGGTGAATTCCGGCTTGAAATCCTTAAGCTGTTCCTTGGTCGGCCGGATCAGCAGATTGTTCATGAACAGATTATGCCACGCATATTCCGTGATCACCCGGACCGGCAGGCGATAGGTCAGATCCGCGCCGCCAAAGCAATCGCGGGCGAACAGTTCCTTGCCTTCGGCATACTTCATCATGTCCTGGAACAGCAGTTCCGCCTGTTCCGGCGTGACCGACTTGTTGTTGTCCCACCAAACCTCTTTCTCGGTGTTGGCGTCGCGGACGACGAACTTGTCGTTTGCAGAGCGGCCGGTGTGCTTGCCGGTCAGCACGACCAGCGCTCCATCCTCGGACAGCGTGCTCTCGCCGCGCTGAATGGACTGCTCGTACAACGCCGACGGCGTCAAATTCCAATATACCGCTTTAAGGTTGCTAAACCCGTGCGTTTCCAAACCAAATGCGCCGCTCAACCCAAACCTCTCATGTTAATTGTTCCGGGCCCCACCTATTACGCATCTGCAGCAATTTGAAAACTGCGACGGATTCGCTTGGCTGGTCCTGTTGTCGGGTGCTTTTGACAAAAATATTATCATTTCAATGTATTAGCCATCAATAATGCATGGTGAAAAATATGTTGCAGGCGCGATGCCGCAACGCGGCCATAGGTCGCAAAAAAGTTACCAACAACTTTTTTTACCGAAGACAAGGAGATTTAGTTCGGTGTGTCCCAGCGAAGACCGCATGCTACGCCTTGCAAAAAAAGCTGTAAATGTTGCAGCAGTGCCCGCAAGGGTGGCGGCAATTCAAGGTTCAATCCGTTGCCTGCCCCAGATCGTGTGTTGGTGAGTATTAGCACTTGCAGCACAATTGTTGCGGGCATTTGTTTTTTGCACTGCGAAAAAACCGCATTTTAACCCCGCCTTGATACCCTTTCGAAGCAGTGAACCGGTCGCGACGGGTGGGTACGAAGGTGTCAAACGACGCAATGGACGAAATGGATGGCATGACGTCTGAGGACGGCATCTGCCAGACCCGTGATGATATCTATCGGACGCAGGCCAGACGGAAAATCTACCGTCTGATTCCCGATTTTTTCGTCAAGCACAAGGTGACGGTGATTGAGGTTCTGCACCGTGCCGATATGCTCGCCAAGCTCGAGAATGCCGGCATGTACCTGCAGCAAGCAATGCAGAAAATTGCGGTCGCCCGTTCCTCCGCCGACGGTACTCCGGTGCAGGAAACCATCCGCGAACTCGATAGGCTCATTAACGCGGTCTATGCGCGCGTGTTCGACGATAAACGCGATGACGTCTTTCCCGAGGTTAAGGCGGAAGGTTTCGGTCCTTTGGCGGTGAAACTGGCGTCTGCCAAGGACGGCGCTTATATTTTCAACGGCGCATTGGCGAGAAACTTACGCGATTGTTCCAATTGGAACGAGAAGACCGTCCGCTTGACGAAGTTGACGGAGATGTATCGGCGTGAAGCTCCGGGGTACGCGTTTGTGCGCGGTGCAGCCGACGAGGTGCTTGCCGAAATTTTGCTTATGTCGTCCGCGTTGCAGGATATCATCGGCGAAAAAGAGAATTTTGGCGAAGCTTTGCTGATGCTGATCAACATATTTCTCGGCAAGGAACAAACGGGGCAGTACGGCGAGGGGCAAGGCGCAGCACGTCTGGCGCGGTTGTTTTCCGTCGGCGAATTACCGCTGGCGCGCCGCAGTCTCGGCGAACGGATCGTCGCCGAGATTTATTCTCTGAAAAGGCTGCGCATCGATTCCTACGATACGGAAATGAAACTGTTCCGCCAGGTCACGGATTTGGCGATGCGGGGAATCGGTCCGTTCATGTCGCGTGAGGAACTGATCCCCGCCCTCGAACTCAGGGCCAAGCGGTTCATCGAACCCGAATGTCTGAAAGCCTGCCTGGCGATGTCGACCCTTCCCGACGAACAGATCGAATGGCTGTTTTTCGCCGAAGGAAACATCGTTGGGTTGGAAAACAAGTTGACGCTATACAACACCATCATGCGATTGGTCGTATCCAAGGCGTTTGTCGCTCAATTTCAATCGTCTCGCATTCCAATTTTGAAGCGGCTGCATCGCCTGGCGAAGTTGAACGCGCTGGCGCGGAGCAGCGGTTTCGGCGACAATTCGGGAAGGAAAATCGCCAACATTCTCGATATCGCCGCGAGCGACCTGGCCGATCAATCCAAGTTGTTCGAGGCCATCGATACGCAGTCGTCGGATGCGGCCGAAAAGGCAATCATGTTGATCAAGCTGCTTGCGGCCGGCACCTTTACCGAGCCGCGCCTTGCCAAAAAGGCGCGCGAGGCAGTGACGGGATATGCCGTAAAGCCCGGCTTCGTGCAGGGGTATATCGATAACAAATTGCGAACATCGGGCGACGAACTCGACGAAGGCATGGCCACGTCGGAATTGACGGAGCTGCTCCGCAAAATCGGCGTGCAGCCCGAGACTTGTCTAAAATCCGCCGCGGCGTAGCCGGCGAAAAAAGGCTAATGCGCAGCGTCCCAATTGTCGGCGGCGCGCGCATCGACCGTCAGTGCGACATCCAGTTTTACCGCCGGTAAAGCGGCGTTTTCCATTATCGCCTTGGCGACGGCGCAGGTCTTATCCACTTCCGCCTCAGGCGACTCGAATACCAGTTCGTCATGCACCTGCAGCAGCATCTTTGCCGCCAAACCGTTCGATGCCAAGGCGCCCGACATGCGCACCATCGCCCGGCGGATAATGTCGGCGGCGGAACCTTGAACCGGTGCGTTGATCGCCGCTCGCTCGGCACCGCCGCGAAGCCCGGCGTTTTTGGAGTTTATCTCGCGAATATGTATGCGGCGGCCGAACAGGGTCTCGACGTAGCCATGTGTACGGGCAAACGTCTTGGTCGCTTCCATATAATCGCGAATGCCGGGAAAGCGCTTAAAATAGCGCTTAATGTAATCGTCGGCATCGGAACGCGGAATGCCGAGCTGGTTCGCCAGACCAAAGGCGGAAATGCCGTAGACGATACCGAAGTTAATCGCCTTGGCCCGACGGCGCACTTCCGACGGCATGTCCTTCACCGGTACGCCGAAAATTTCCGAGGCGGTCATGGCGTGAATGTCGATTCCGTCGGCAAAAGACTGCTTCAGCGCGGCAATGTCCGCGATGTGTGCCAAAAGGCGCAGTTCGATCTGACTGTAGTCGGCGCTGATCAGTTTGGCGCCGGGCGGCGCCACGAACGCCTGACGAATGCGGCGGCCTTCCTGGGTACGGACCGGAATGTTCTGCAGGTTCGGGTCGGTAGAGGCGAGCCGACCGGTCGCTGCCGCGGACATCGCATACGAGGTATGCACGCGGCCGGTCTTGGGATTGACGTGCTCGGGCAGTGCGTCGGTGTAGGTACCGCGCAGTTTGGCAAGACCGCGCCAGGCGAGCACCTTGATCGGCAATTCGTGGCCAGAGGCGGCCAGTTCCTCCAACGCGTCGGCGTCGGTCGACCACGCACCGGTCTTGGTGCGTTTGCCGCCGGGAAGCGACATCCTGTCGAACAGAATTTCTCCAAGTTGCTTGGGCGAGGCAATATTGAATGTCTGACCGGCCAGCGCAGTAATCTCTTTCTCCAACGCGCCTTGCGCTAGCGCAAAGTCGTTGGATAATCGCCTAAGCAGCGCACAATCGACGGTAATGCCGGTCCGCTCCATATCGACCAACACCGGCACCATCGGCCGCTCCAGAGTTTCATACACCGTGCGCAAATGCTGCTCGGTAAGCTGCGGCTTCAGCACATGCCACAGCCGCATGGTCACGTCGGCATCTTCTGCAGCGTAAGCCGTCGCCTCCCTAATCGGTACGCGGTCGAAGGTGACCTTGTCCTTTCCTCGGCCTGCGACATCGGCAAAGGCGATCGGCTTGTGGCCAAGATGCATCTCCGACAACTCGTCCATGCCGTGGCCGTGCAGACCGGCTTCGAGCACGTAACTCATCAGCATGGTGTCGTCGATCGGAGCGATGCGGACGCCACGGTTCAAAAAAATCAAATTATCGTATTTGATGTTCTGACCGATCTTCAGCACGGTTTCGTCTTCAAACAGCGGCTTCAACCTGACCAGCAATTCGGCTTCGCCAAGTTGGGCAATGCCGCTTCCCTCGAAGGCAAAGCCATCACCGGCATGGTGGCCGCAGGGAATGTAGCAAGCCTTGCCGGGCTCAAGCGCCAGCGACACGCCAACCAGTTCCGCCCGCATCGCATCAAGCGAAGTAGTCTCGCAATCGACCGCAATAGCGCCGTTTCGTCGTGCCGCCAAAATCCATTCATCGAGGCGGTCCAGCGTAGCTACGGTTTCGTAAGCCGTAACATCGATCGTCGCGGCGACCTGCGGCGCGGTTTCTTCCGGCGGAGCAATCTCCGTTTCGCGTTCGCGCCAGATTTTCGCGGCGATGCGTCGCGCCAGGGCGGCGAATTCCATATCTTTGAGAAACCCTAGTACGGTATCGGGTTCGAGCGGCCGCACCGCAAAATCGTCGATCGGCGCCGGCAGGGGGGCTTCATCGTCGAGCCGCACAAGCTTCAGCGAAATCCGGGCGGCTTCGGCACCATTCATCAAGGTTTCGCGGCGTTTGGGTTGTTTGATCTCATTAGCGCGCAAAAGCAGGGTTTCGAGATCGCCGTAGGTTCTTATCAGCTCGGCGGCGGTCTTGATGCCGATGCCGGGAACCCCCGGCACGTTGTCGGTACTGTCTCCCGCCAACGCCTGCACCTCGGGCACCTTGGCAGGGGATACGCCGAATTTTTCCAGAACTTCCGCAACGCCGATCGGTTTGTTCTTCATGGCGTCGTAAAGGCGCACCCGTCCGTCCGCCACCAATTGCATCAGATCCTTGTCGGACGAGACAATGGTAACATGCGCGCCGGCGTCGGTTGCTTGGCGGGCGTAAGCGGCGATCAGGTCGTCGGCCTCATATCCCGGCGCTTCGACGCAGGAGACCGAGAACGCCCGCGTTGCCTCGCGCACCAAGGGGAATTGCGGAATCAGATCTTCGGGCGGCTCCGGGCGATTGGCCTTGTATGCGGAATAGATTTCGTTGCGGAAGGTCTTGCGGCCGGCATCGAACACCACCGCCAGATGGGTCGGAGCATCGGGACCGTTCATTTCCTCCAACAGCTTCCACAGCATGTTGCAGTAACCGGAAACCGCATTCACCGGCAATCCGTCGGCCGTGCGGGTGAGCGGCGGCAGCGCGTGGTACGCGCGGAACAGAAAGCCGGAACCGTCGATCAGATAAAGATGATCGCCGGCGGCAATCGGTCGACCTACGGGAGCGGTCAATGTCGGTTCGCTTTCGTCCGCAGAACAAAGCGATGCCCGCAATAAGGGCAATCGACGGTGTCCTCGTTGCCAAATTCCATATAGACTTTGGGGTGACCCAGCTTGCCGCCGCCGTCGCAAACAACGCGAGGCGTATCGACCTCGGTAACCGGTTTTATTTCCTGTTGCATGAGGATGCCTTCAAACCCAACGAACCGAGCATAACGGCCGGTGCGGCATCCGCAAGCGGTTTGCGCAGCCTCGTGCCGTAGGTTAGCCTTGAGTATGGTCAGGCTCAATCGAATCACCACCAAAACCGGGGACGACGGCGAAACGTCGCTGGGCGACGGTACGCGGGTCAAGAAGCAAGCGGCCCGCATCGAGGTCATCGGCGAAATCGACGAAGTCAATGCCGTCATCGGCATGGCGAGGCTTTACGCCAAAGGCGAGGCGGACAAAAGGCTGGCGCGCATCCAGAACGATCTGTTCGATCTCGGTGCCGATATATGCGTGCCGCATCGGGATGAGGCGGCACGGGCGCGTTTACGTCTGGCCGACAGCCAAGTGACGCGGTTGGAGACGGAAATTTCGGAAATCAATGCGAAACTGAAACCGCTGACTTCGTTCATACTTCCCGGAGGCAGTGTGTTGGCCGCACACCTGCATCTGGCGCGCACCGTGGTGCGCCGGGCCGAACGGCGGCTAGCAGCACTGGCAAGCGAGGAGAAAATCAATCCGGTCGTCTTGCGTTATGTCAACCGACTGTCCGATCACCTGTTTGTTGCCGCGCGCGCAGCCAACGCGAACGGCAGGAAGGACGTCTTGTGGAAGCCGGGAGCGGAGCGGTAATCCGTCGTCCGCGAAAAAGTCTCTCGGCCCCAAAATCCCGCAAAAAACCAGCGCCGAGCCGCCCCAAGCGAGTTTTTTCCTTTAATCAGTCTTGGGTTTCTTTGCGCCCGAAGGCAAAGGCCAAAGCCACGCCGAGAAGACCGGGGATCGCCCAGCAATATACTCCGAGCAGCCAATCGACCGCCGCGCACAGGAACGACGGCAGTGTGCCGGCACACCATTGCCTGACGGCGTCGGGACCGCCCGCATCGAGCAGATTCCACACCGTCGCCACCGACCGCACCACAATGGTGCCTCGCATTTCCAGCGAGGTAATGAGATCGGCGCCCAGCAGCATTAAGGCGATGACGATCAGAACGAGACTGACCACGCGCATGAAGACGGTCATGATATTCCCCGAAATCCACCGGACGGTGACTATGCCCACTATGCTAGGCTATCCACCGCACGCCATGCTGACAAGAATATGAAGGGCGGTTAACCATTATTTAGCGCGTTCAATCGCACTTGGGGACGGCGGCGCATTCTGCCGGCAGCCGAGCGGCGTCTCGTCGCCGGTATCGCCTCGGGGGCCGGCATAAACGAAACCGCCCGCGAGGGGATCCCGCGGGCGGCTCGATTTTCTACAGAAAATGCCGGACTATTCTTCCGGTTTGGTCTCGGGGGCGGTTTCCGCCGCTGCTTCTTTCTTGGTCAAATCTTCGCCGGTGGTCTGATCGACCGCCTTCATCGACAGGCGCACCTTGCCGCGATCGTCGAAGCCGAGCAGCTTGACCTTTACGATGTCGCCTTCCTTGACCACGTCGGAGGTCTTGGCCACCCGCTTGGAGGCGAGTTCCGAGATGTGAACGAGGCCGTCGCGCGGACCGAAGAAATTCACGAAGGCGCCGAAGTCCATCACCTTGACGATTTTTCCTTCGTAGATCTCGCCGATTTCCGGCTCGGCAGTGATCGATTTGATCCACTTGACCGCGGCACGGATGGACTCGCCGTCGGCAGAGGCCACCATCACCGTGCCGTCGTCTTCGATGTTAATCTTGGCGCCGGTCTTTTCGACGATCTCGCGGATCACCTTGC
>DBTZ01000035.1:1316-6462 GCA_002307315.1 Alphaproteobacteria bacterium UBA1303 | reverse complement strand
AGATCGCCGCGCGCCACCATGATGGCATCGGCCAGGTCGATGATGTCGGGCAGCCAGTCCAAGGCCTTGGGTTTTTCGATCTTGGCCAGCACGCCGGCCCGGCCGGCGACGATTTTCTTGACCTCGGCGACGTCCTCGGGGCGCTGCACGAAGGAGAGCGCCACCCAGTCGATGCCCAGTTTCAGCGCGGCTTCGAGATCGGAGCGGTCCTTTTCGGTCATCGCCGGGATCGGCAGCACGGTATCGGGCAGGTTGACGCCCTTCTTGTCGCGCAAGGGGCCGCCGACCTCGACCGTCGCCTCGGCGGAATCCCGGGTGGCTTCCTCGATGCGCAGGCGGATCTTGCCGTCGTCGATCAGGATGTACTCGCCGGCCTTGAGCGCCGCGAATACCTCGGGATGGGGGATCGGAATGTCGCTGCCCTCGGCCGTTGCGGCGCACACCAGGCGTAGACGATCGCCGACGCCGACCTCGCGGATGCCGCCGGACAAGGTCCCGAGGCGGATCTTCGGCCCCTGCAGGTCGATCAGGATGGCGACAGGCCGCTCCACCGACTTTTCCAGCGCCCGCAAATAGCTGACGCGTTCGGCCAGCATTTCGTGGCTGGCGTGACTCATGTTGATGCGGAAGACGTCGGCGCCGGCATCGAACAGAGCGCGGATGCGCTCCGGCGTTGCGGAGGAGGGGCCGAGGGTGGCTACGATCTTAATTTTGCGTTTGCGCCGCATGGTGCTTCAAATCCAATGGTTGGTCGGCCGATGCCGGCCGGTTGGCGTTAATTCGAAAGCGTCTGTTTCCAGTTCGGTTCGTTCCCTGTGTCGATCACGAAGAATCCTTTGCGATCGTAATTCCGTGCCGCACAGCGGTTGCGGCCGGGGATGTCGAACGACTTGCCTTCCTGCGTACAGAAGAAGGTATCGCCGCTCCAGGTGCCCGCGCCGCCGTCGGTGCCGTAGAGATAATAGTACCGTGCGTCGAGCGGGCCGGAGAGCAACAATTTGCACGCGCGAGGTTCGATCACCCACCAGCCGCTGCTTCTCCACGCCGTGCCGTCGAAACGGCCCAACGCCACTCTTGCCGGCACGTCGGCCTTGTTGCAAACCTCCAGCCCCGCCTGGGCAGGTTCCAGGGCCATCAACAGGACAATCAGCACGGCGGCGGTCGGACGCATGTGTTCGATGTGGTGATGATCGAAGGAAACAAAACTGTCAACGCGCTAGATAATGCACTTTATGCACAAATGATCGCATTTTTATGGTGATGTTCCGTTAACGACTCGAATGATTCGATTCTGCCTGCGGCAAATACCATACACCGCCCGACCTTTGGGCAACATGCCCATGTGAGCAAGGCGCCAATAGGGCGGAAATTCGACCAAAGATTCACAATTCATCAAGGGTCGGCGGACTTGCGTTGCCGATGATGCCGCCGTAAGTCATCCGCCCTCGCCGACTCTCGGTTTTGTCGCGATTTCGGGCGGAAAGCCGGTTTCCACTTTCCCCGAAAGCCCTTAAGGCGGCGAAACGTGACGGTGGAACGACAACAGGTGGAATGACGATGGCCAAGGCCGCTTTTGCCAAAGAACAGTTGAAGTCCTTCATCGAGCGCATCGAGCGGCTGGAGGAGGAGCGCGCCGCGCTGTCCGCCGACATCCGCGAGGTCTATTCCGAGGCCAAGGGCACCGGTTTCGACGTCAAGATCATGCGCCAGGTGGTGCGGATGCGGAAACTCGACAAGGCCGACTTCCAGGAGCAGGAAGCCATCCTCGACCTTTATCTGACCGCGATGGATATGCGCTGACACTTTCGTTCCCGGCCGAACGGCCGCGTAGCGGAGCGAGGGGACGGGGATGATGCCGGCGGGTTATCCCGCCGCCTTGATCGGTTCGTCGCTTTCCGGCGCATCGGGCTCGGCAGTCACCGGCGTTTCCTCCGGTTCTTCCAATCCGTATTCCTTGAGCTTGCGGTAGAGCGTCGAGCGGCCGATGGCGAGGCGGCGCGCCACTTCCGACATATGGCCGTCGTAGCGGGCGATGGCGAGGCGGATGATGTCCCTTTCCATATCCTCGAACTTGCGCATATGGCCGGCCGCGTCGGTGGTCGACAGGGCATAGGGCGAAATCGGCGCGGCGATGCCCATGCGTGCGCCGTCGGTGTTTTCCGGGGCCGTGCTGCGGGTTGCGGACGCAACGCCCAGCGCGCCGGCGATCTGCGGAAAGTCGCATACGTCGAGCATGGTGCCGTCGCATAGGACGACGGCGCGGAAGATGGTGTTCTCCAACTGGCGCACATTGCCCGGCCAGTCGTAGCGCTCGATCAGCCGGGCGGCCTCGGGCGTCATGCCGGAAACCGCCTTGTGCTCCTCGGCGGCGAAGCGGCCGATGAAATGCTGGGCCAGCGCCGGCACGTCGCCGGCGCGGTCGCGCAAGGGCGGCACCAGAATCGGAAACACGTTGAGCCGGTAGTAAAGGTCTTCGCGGAAGCGGCCTTCGCCGGTCAGTTCGGAAAGATCGCGGTTGGTGGCCGAGATGATGCGCACATCGACCTTCACCGGGCGCTTGGCGCCGACCGGGTCGACCTCGTTTTCCTGCAGCGCCCGCAACATCTTCACCTGCATGTCGAGCCGAAGTTCGCCGATTTCGTCGAGGAACAGCGTGCCGCCGTCGGCTTCCTGGAATTTGCCGAGATGCCGTTCGGAGGCGCCGGTGAACGAGCCTTTTTCGTGGCCGAACAAAATGGATTCGATCAGGTTTTCGGGGATGGCGCCGCAATTGACCGTGACGAACGGTTTGCCGGCGCGATCCGATGATCCTTGAATGGCGCGGGCGATCAGTTCCTTGCCGGTGCCCGATTCGCCTTCGATCAGGATCGGAATGGTCGATTGCGCCGCCCGCTCGCCGAGGCGGAATACTTGGCGCATGGCCGACGAGGAACCGACCAGATCGGTGAAGCTTAAGCGGTTCTCGGTCTTCTTCTTGAGTCGGGTGACTTCGCCCGCCAAGGTGCCGATCTTCATCTGGTTGCGAATCGACACTGCGATGCGTTCCGGGCTGGCCGGCTTGACCAGAAAATCGTTGGCGCCGGCGCGCATCGCCTCGACCGCCGAATCGATGCCGCCCTTGGCGGTCAGGACGATCACCGGCAGGTCGGGATGATTGGGGCGGAGCTTGGCCAGTACTTCCAACCCGCCCATGTCCGGCATGATGAGATCGAGCAGCACCACCGCGATGGAATCGCCGCGCGGCCCGTCGATCAATTCCAGCGCCGGGCCGCCGCCGGGGGCGGTGATCACGGTCATGCCGGAACGCCCGATCGACGCTTCGAGAAGCCTGCGCTGTACGGGATCGTCGTCGACGATAAGAACGGTCTGAGCCATCGGGGTGCCTTCGTTGTGCTGAAACGAGAATGCACGGCGGCGGTAAAGACCCGTTTAAGACATGTCCTTTCGTGGCACAGTATGTCTCTTGGCATGGTGAACGCGCGGTAAAGGCGAAGTGTGGGGCGTAACCTATCGGTAACGTTTTGCCGCCGAAACGGCATGGCTGCGCGGACGGCCGGCGCGATGTTGGCCGTTGGAGGGCGTGGTAGGCTTGATCTCGCACGGCCGTACTGCTGCAGGTGCGAAAGAATCTCGACGAATCGGCGCACATATGGGGGCGCCGCACGATTTTGAAATATTGAGTAACAAAAGCTGCAATTTGTGATAATCATTGAAATGCAACATTTTGTCACCGGTTACCGGTTTTTCCCCAGGGATCGGCGATCAAGGCGTCTTCGGCCGCATTGCGGAAGCGAAATCTTTGCGATATGCCCGCGCCGGCATTATGGGTGAAGTGAGACCGTGCAGGGTGATACGGGCGAAATAACGGGCGGCATGGACATCAGCGAACAGCTTCGTACGTGGCGGGCGTTCACCGGGTTTCTTCGGTGGGCGGGCTCGGGGGCCGGTTTGGTGGTTCTTACGCTCGTCGTTCTGGCTTTGCGCGGTTGACGGTCCTTGTCGAAGTTTCCCAATCGCTTCCGGCGGGCTTGCCCGCTACCAGATGAACACCAACCAGAAGTGTGAAACCATGCCACTGACCATCGGAATTCCGAAAGAGACTTTTTCCGGCGAGAAGCGCGTAGCGACCGTGCCGGATGTCGTGGCCAAGCTGATCAAGCTGGGCTTTTCAGTAACGGTCGAAAGCGGTGCCGGCTTCGGTGCCAGCTTTTACGACGACGCCTATGAGGCGGTCGGGGCGAAAATTGCCAAAACAGCCGCCGAGTTGTGGTCTTCGTCGGACGTCGTCTTCAAGGTGAACCCGCCGACCGAGGCGGAAGTGGCCCTGATGCACGCGGGCCAGACGCTGATCGATTTCATCTGGCCGGCGCAGAACCCCGAGCTGATGAAGGCGCTGGCCGCCAAGAAGGTCACGGTGTTGGCGATGGATGCGGTGCCGCGGCTGTTGTCGCGGGCGCAGAAGATGGACGCGCTGACCTCAATGTCGGGCATCAGCGGCTATCGCGCGGTGATCGAGGCGGCCAACGTCTTCGGCCGCTACTTCAACGGCCAGATCACTGCGGCGGGCAAGATTCCTCCCGCCAAGGTGTTCATCGCCGGCGCTGGCGTCGCCGGCCTTGCCGCCATCGGCACCGCGGTGGGCCTGGGCGCCATCGTGCGGGCCAACGACACCCGTGCGGAAGTCGCCGATCAGGTCAAGTCGATGGGGGCCGAGTTCGTTCCCGTCGATTATCAGGAAGAAGGTTCGGGCGGCGGCGGCTATGCCAAGGTGATGAGCGAGGGCTTCCAGAAGGCCCAGCGCGAAATGTACGCCAAGCAGGCCAAGGACGTCGACATCATCATCACCACGGCCCTGATTCCCGGCAGACCCGCCCCACGGCTGATTACCGCCGAGATGGTGCAGTCGATGAAGCCCGGTTCGGTAATCGTCGACATGGCGGCCGAACGCGGCGGCAACTGCGAACTGACCGAGGCGGGCAAGGCGGTGGTCAAGCACGGCGTAACCATCGTCGGCTACACCGATCTGGCCTCGCGCCTGGCCAAGCAGTCCTCGACGCTCTACGCCACCAACCTGCTGCGCCTTACCGAAGAACTGTGCAAAGCCAAGGACGGTAACATCGTCGTCAACATGGAAGACGATGCGATC
>DBTZ01000035.1:0-1119 GCA_002307315.1 Alphaproteobacteria bacterium UBA1303 | reverse complement strand
AAGAACTGTGCAAAGCCAAGGACGGTAACATCGTCGTCAACATGGAAGACGATGCGATCCGCGGCTTCACCGTGATCAAAGACGGCGAGATTACCTGGCCGGCGCCGCCGCTCAAGCTTCCCGCGCCGCCGGCGCCCAAGCCGGCCGCGGCCGTCGTAAAACCTGAGGAAAAGAAAAAGTCCGGCGTCGGCACCGCCGTCATGATGCTGGTGGCCGCCGTGCTGTTCGCCCTGATCGGCCTGACCGCCCCGGCCGCCTTTATCGGCCACTTCACGGTGTTCGTGCTGGCGGTGTTCGTCGGCTACATGGTGGTGTGGAACGTTACGCCGGCGCTGCACACGCCCCTGATGAGCGTGACCAACGCGATCTCCTCGATCATCACCATCGGCGCGTTGCTTCAGGTGGCGCCGCCGCACGTTGCGGGCAGGTTGGACTTCACCATCCTCATCATTGCGGTGGTGGGTATCGCTCTCACGTCGATCAACACCTTCGGCGGCTTCGCGGTGACGCGGCGCATGCTGATGATGTTCCACAAATAAGGGGGGACCGTTCACATGACTTTTGCCATTCCTGCAACGTTGACGACGGTCGCCTATATCGGGGCCATCATCCTGTTTATCCTCTCGCTCGGCGGTCTTTCCAATCCGGAAACCAGCCGCCGCGGCAACTGGTTCGGCATCATCGGCATGACGATCGCCGTCCTGGCGACGGTGTTCGGCATGCGCGGATCGCTGACCGGCGACGTGCAGATCGTCGCCATGCACGGGCTGCCGTGGATCGTCGGCGCCATGGCGGTGGGCGGCACCATCGGTCTGATTGCGGCCCGCGTCGTGAAGATGACCCAGATGCCCGAACTGGTCGCCATCATGCACAGCTTGGTGGGTCTGGCGGCCTGCACCATCGGCTTCGCCAGCTTCATCGACACCACGCCGCTCGACGTTCCGGCGCGGGATCTGGTGGCGTCCGAGAACATTCACCTGATCGAGATTTATGTCGGTATCCTGATCGGTGCGGTGACCTTCTCGGGCTCGGTGATCGCGTTCGGCAAGCTGTCGGGCAAGATCACCGGCAAGCCGGTAATCATCCCCGGCCGCAATCTCATCAACCTCCTCGGCCTCG
>DBTZ01000027.1 GCA_002307315.1 Alphaproteobacteria bacterium UBA1303 | reverse complement strand
AAGGACTTTTTCACGGACGACTACATATCCGCATAATTCGGCCCGCCGGCGCCCTGCGGCGGCGTCCAGGTTATGTTCTGCGACGGATCCTTGATCTCGCACGCCTTGCAGTGCAGGCAATTGGCGGCATCGATCTGAAACCGTCGCACGCCCTCCACCTCGATAATGTCATAGACACCCGCCGGGCAGAAATGCCGGGCGGGTTCGTCGTATTTGGGCAGGTTTGCGGCCAGCGGAATCGCCGGGTCGGCCAGATGCAAATGTACCGGCTGATCCTCTTCATGGCTTGTATTGGACAGATAGACGCTGGAGAGCCGATCGAAGCTGAAGACCTCGTCCGCTTTGGGATAGTCCGGTTTCCTGCAGGCGCTGGCGGGCAAAAGTGCGGCATGATCGGGACCGTCGTGGTGCAGCGTTCCGAACGGGCTGAACCGCAGCAGTATCTGGCACCACATGTCGAAGCCACCCAGCATAACGCCCAGCCGCGTGCCCAGGCGCGACCACAGCGGCTTGACGTTGCGCACGGGGGCAAGATCGCGATGGATCGAACTGGTGGGGAAGACGTTCTGATATGCCGACAGCGTATCGTTCTGCCGCCCCGCATTCAACGCGGCAAAGGCGCCATCGGCCGCCAGCATGCCCGAGGCAATGGCGTTGTGAATACCCTTGATCCGCGGCACGTTCATGAAGCCGGCCCCAGCGCCGATCAGCGCGCCCCCGGCAAAGGCGAGCTGCGGCACCGATTGTAGCCCGCCTTCTGTTACCACCCGTGCGCCATAGCCGACGCGCTTGCCCCCTTCGAGGTGTGCGCGCAACAAGGGGTGTTGCTTGGCACGCTGAAATTCCTCGAACGGCGACAGAAAAGGATTGCGATAATTCAGGTGCAACACCAAACCGATCGAGCAGTACCGTTCGCCCCAGTGATACAGAAACAGCCCGCCTCCGGTGCGATCGTCCAGCGGCCAACCCACGGTGTGGACCACCTGTCCGCGGCGGTGACGCTCGGGCGGCAACGACCACAGTTCTTTGATGCCGAGGCCGTATTTTTGCACGTCGCAAGTTCGACGTAGGTCAAAATGCGCGATCAGATTCTCGCTTAAGAAGCCGCGGGCGCCTTCGGCTAGCAACACGTATTTTCCCATCAGCGCCATGCCGGGGGCAAAACTGGTTTTGCGCGTTCCGTCGCGCGCCACGCCGACATCGCCGGTGACGATGCCGCAAAGCGCGCCGGTATCGTCGAACAACGTATCGACGGCGGCAAATCCGGGATAGATTTCTACGCCTAACGCCTCGGCCTGATGCCCCAGCCAGCGGCAGAGGTTGCCGAGGCTGACGATATACGCCCCCTTGTTATGCATCGGCGGCGGCATGGCGAAATTCGGCAATCGCACGGCGGCTCGTTCGGCCAGATAATAAAATCGGTCGTCGCAAACCGGCGTGTCCAGCGGTGCGCCCTTA
Source organism: Alphaproteobacteria bacterium UBA1303 (assembly GCA_002307315.1). GTDB lineage: Bacteria > Pseudomonadota > Alphaproteobacteria > Micropepsales > Micropepsaceae > Rhizomicrobium. The sequence goes on along the minus strand of DBTZ01000027.1, from coordinate 22,775 downwards.
TCTCGCGCATCGGCGATCAGTGTCAAAAGCGAACTGGGGTCGAGTATGGCGCCTGACAAAATGTGCGCGCCGATCTCTGCCCCTTTGTCGATCAGGCAGATGCTAATTTCGGTCCCCGCCGCTGCGGCAAGCTGCTTCAGCCGGATCGCCGCCGAAAGTCCGCTGGGACCGCCTCCGACGATCACAACGTCATAGTCCATGCTTTCACGGGGCTCGGCTTGCGCCATCGTCGTCTCGCTGTGGGGATTCGTAAGTAACTGATAACTATATGATATATGGGCTCATTGACGACATCAATGGAATTGAGTGAAGGATTTCGGCAGATCGGCTATATGAACTACATCGACGGCATCGACATGGTGGCGCACGGTCATGGACGGAAGTATCGCAATTGGCTCGTTCAAAATTATTCGGATAGAAAACGATAAGCAGATCGAAGTGCCGAATAACTTTGATCGGAACATTATGCAGACGGCTCATCGCCGGACATAAAGTCGTTCCGCCGTTACGGGGTCGCTTCCAACGGGTCGATATGGACTTGATGACGGACACTCCATTCCACCTCCATCTCCGTCAAGGCCGTCGGTACGATGGGGGTGTTTGGGCCGTCTGTCGCCTTTGATCATGGGCAATCTTGGCCTGTATTTTTACCCCCCAAGGCGGTAGAACCGTAGCATCGAACGAGATGGGATCATTTGGGCCGTGCTACTTCTGATAGATAACTACGACAGCTTCACCTACAATCTGTTCCATTATTTCGGGCAGTTGGGGGCCGAACCGGTCGTCCGGCGCAACGACGAGCTTTCGGCCGAGGCGGCGCTGGCGCTGCATCCCGAGGCCATCATTCTGTCGCCAGGTCCCTGCACCCCCAACGAGGCCGGCATTTGCCTGGAGCTGATCACGCTGGCGGGCGGAAAAGTGCCGATCCTCGGCGTCTGCCTGGGCCATCAGGCGATCGGCCAGGCCTATGGCGGCAAGGTGGTGCGCGCCCCGGTGCCGATGCACGGCAAGATGAGCCGCATCCATCACAACGGAACAAGCGTGTTCCGCGGCCTGCCCAACGATTTCGTGGGTACGCGCTATCATTCGCTGTGCATCGAGCCTTCCTGCCTGCCCGATTGCCTCGAAGTCACCGCCACCGCCGAAGACGGTGTTATCATGGGGGTGCAGCACAAGACCCATCCGGTGCATGGGGTACAGTTCCATCCCGAAAGCATCGCCTCGGAGCACGGCCATGCGCTGCTGCAGAATTTTCTGCGCCTGGCGCATCGCAAGGTGGCGGCATGAGCGACGATCTGATCCCGTTTCTGAAAAAGGTATCGACCGGCGCGGCGCTTTCGGCCGACGAGGCGGCGCAGGCGTTCGGCGTCATCATGAACGGCGAGGCGAGCGACATTCATCTCGCCGCGTTTCTCTCCATCCTGACGGTGCGGGGCCCCACGGTGGCGGAGGTGACCGGCGCATCCAAAGCCATGCGCGCGGCGATGACCAAGGTGAAGGCCCCGGACGGCGCGATCGATCTGGTCGGCACCGGCGGCGACGGCCTCGGGACCCTGAACATTTCCACGGCCGCCGCCTTCGTGACGTCGGCCTGCGGGGTGCCGGTGGCCAAGCACGGCAACCGCAAAATGACCTCGCTGACCGGCGCCACCGACGTTCTCGAAGCGCTGGGCATCAAGACCGATCTTTCCGCCGCCGGGGCCGAACGGTGTCTCGCCGAGGCCGGTCTGTGCTTCTTGTCGGCGCAGACCTACCACGCGGCGATGCGGTTCGTGACGCCGGTGCGCCGCGCCCTCGGCTTCCGCACCATCTTCAACATCCTCGGCCCGGTCTCGAATCCGGCCGGGGTGAAGCGCCAGCTGCTCGGCGTTTACGACGACGTCTGGCTTTCCCGCGCCGGGGAAGCCTTGCGCGAGTTGGGCGCCGTAAAGGCCTGGATCGTACACGGCGTCGACGGTCTCGACGAGATCAGCATTTCGGGCGAGACGCGTATCGTCGCCCTCGAAGACGGTATCGTCACCGCCGGCACCATTTCGCCCGAGGATGCCGGTCTGCCGCGTTCGCCCCTGTCGACCGTGCTGGGCGGCGATGCGACCGAAAACGCCCGCGCCATGCGCCGGGTTTTCGATGGCGAGCGATGCGCCTATCGCGACATCGTGCTGTTGAACGCAGGCGCGGCGCTGATCATCGCCGACAAGGCGAAGAATTTGCGCGAAGGCGTTCATCTTGCGGCCGAAGCCATCGACAGCGGCGCGGCAAAGGCTAAACTCGAAAAGCTGATCGCGGTTTCGAATACGCCATGACCATTCTCGACGATATTGCCGTCTACAAACGCGAAGAGATTTCCGCCGCCAAGGCGACGGTCTCGCTTGCCGAAATCGAGGCGCTGGCCAAGGCCGCCCCCCCGACGCGCGGCTTTCGTAACGCGCTGGTGCGCAAGAAAGCCGAGGGCCAAATCGGTCTAATCGCCGAAATCAAGAAGGCCAGCCCGTCGAAGGGGCTGATCCGCGCCGATTTCGATCCGCCCGCCTTGGCCAAAGCCTATGAAGCGGGCGGCGCCGCCTGCCTTTCGGTTTTGACCGATGCGCCTTCGTTTCAGGGCGCGCCGGAATTCCTGACGTCCGCGCGCGCGGCATGTTCGTTGCCCGCCTTGCGCAAGGATTTTCTGATCGATCCCTATCAGGTGTTCGAGGCGCGGGCGTGGGGTGCCGACGCCATTCTGGCGATTCTGGCGATGATCGACAACGCGCTCGCCTGCGAGATAATGGATGCGGCCCGGTCGGTCGGGATGGACACCCTGGTCGAAGTGCATAATCAGAACGAGTTGAATCGCGCGCTGACGTTGAGCGCCGGCATGATCGGTATCAACAACCGCGATCTGCATACGTTTGAAACTCATCTGGAGACCACGCTGGCGCTGGCGCCGCTGGTGCCCAAGGACAAGCTGGTGGTGGCGGAAAGCGGCTTTTCGCGGCGCGGCGATCTCGAACTGATGGCGAAGGTGGGGGTTTCCTCCTTCCTGATCGGCGAGGGCCTGATGCGCCAAGCCGACGTCGCCAAAGCGACCGCCCGGCTGCTGGGAATGCCGTCATGAGCAAAATCGTCCGTGCCGAAGCCGCCTTGACGCTCGAAGGCGAGTGCCCGTCCGATGCCGTTGCCGCCGCCAAGGCGGCCGGGGCGCTGGCCGCGCACAAGACGCCCGAGCTGATTCCCTATTGCCAAGGCTTGCACCCGATCAAGACCGACATCGACATCGCCGTCGAGACCGGAGAAATTCGCATCAGCGCCGCGGTGGAGGTCGAAATTGGCGGCGAGGCCCAGGCGCTTACCGCCTCTTTCGTCGCCGCCGTCACGCTGGTCGAGATGACCGGCGCCTCGCTGCAGAGCGTCAAGCTGGCGGCCAAGGAAGCGTCCGCCCCCAAGCCGTATGCGCGGAAAGTTCCGGCGACCCGCGTGATCAAGACCGCGGCTGCGCCGACGACCCTGGTGGGGCTGATTTCCGCGCCGAAGCCGGCCGAAGGCAAAGCCGACAAGCGCGAAGCCTTTCGCACCTTCATGACCGTGCGCCACCTTCGCATTTCCGAATGGGCGAAACAGGCGGGTGTGCCGGCGGCGATCGTATATGCCTTCCTGACCGGACGGACCAACATGCTGGCGTCCGACGTGGCCGATAAGCTGGCCGCGGCGGCGAACGTGCGGACCGAGGATCTATTCCGATGATCAGCGTCGCCGAGGCTTCGGGGCGCATCGTGTCGGCGCTTTCGCCGGTCGAGCACGAATCCGCCGATATCGCCCATTGCTGCGGCCGGGTGCCGGCCGAGCCGGCCGTTGCCAGGACCAGCCAGCCGCCGTTCGCCATTTCGACCATCACCGGTTTCGCCGTGCGCGCCTGCGACGGCGGGACGGTACGCAATCTGATCGGCACGGTTCTCGCCGGGCGGCCCTATGCCGGCAGGCTGATGGAAGGCGATGCGGTGAAAATTTTCTCCGGCGCCGTGGTGCCGGAGGGGGCCGACGCCATCGTCAGGCAGGAAGAAGCGCTGGTGCGGGGCGATACGGTTTCGTTCGCTCCCGAAACCATGAGCCGCGGCCACATCCGCCCCGCCGGTTCGGATTTTTCCGCCGGCAACGTGCTGGCGCCGGTCGGAAAACGGTTGACCGCGCGCGATTGCGCGCTGCTGGCGGCCGGCGATCTGACCCGTCTTTCGGTGCGCCGCCGGCCGCGGTTGGCCATCGCGTCGATCGGCAGCGAGTTGTCGCGCCCCGGCATTGAACGGAAGCACGGCCTGATCGCCGCTTCGACCGGCTACGGCCTTTCGGCGATGATCCAGTCCTGGGGCGGCGCGCCCTGCGACTTCGGCATTCTGCCCGACACCGGCGAGGAAATCGCCACCGTGGCCGATGCCGACGCCGACCTGATCGTCACTCTCGGCGGGGTGACGGTGGGCGACCGCGATGCGGTGCGCGCGGCGCTGGGCACCGGCGATTTCGAAATCGAATTCTGGAACGTGGCGCTGCTGCCGGAGCGGCCGTTGATTTTCGGCCGTTTGGGCAAGACGCCGTTGATCGGGCTGCCCGGCCATCCGGTGGCGGCGATGATCTATGCCCAACTGTTTTTGAAACCCGCGGTGGCGGCGCTGTTGGGGGCGGACGATTTTTGCGACCGCGCCGGCGTCAAGCTGGTGACGCCGTTGCCCGCCAACGGCGGCATGGAACGCCATCTGCCCGCCTCGATCGAACGGCGCGGCGGCGATGTCTGGGCCGAGGCGATGGCGATATCCGAACAGCCGACATTGACCGATTTCGCCGCGGCCGGCGCGTTGATCGTCCGTCTGCCCAATGCCGGCCCCGCCAACGCCGGAGACCGCGCCGAGGCGATTATGCTGGATGGAATTTAGGGAGCATCGCACATGCAGGGCGTCACCGTCGTCAATCATCCGCTGATCCAGCACAAGCTGACCTTGATGCGGCGCAAGGATACCAGCACCAAGCAGTTCCGTGAGCTGCTCAACGAAATCGGCATGCTGATCTGCTACGAGATCACCCGCGAGCTGCCCACCGAACTGGTGGAAATCGAAACGCCGCTGACCAAGACGATGGCGCCGATGATCGCCGGCAAGAAGCTGGTGTTCGCGCCGATCCTGCGCGCCGGCACCGCCTTTCTCGACGGCATGCTCAATCTGGTGCCCTCGGCGCGCGTCTGTCACATCGGGCTTTATCGCGATCCCAAGACCCTCAAAAGCGTCGAATACTATTTCAAGGCCCCCGAAGACATCGCCGACCGGCTGGTGATCGTGATGGACCCCATGCTGGCAACCGGCAATTCGTCGGTGGCGGCGGTGGACAAGCTGAAGGGGCGGGGGGTGAAAAATCTGCGGCTGATGTGCCTTCTGGCGGCGCCGGCGGGGCTTGAGCATTTCATCCGAAGCCATCCCGACGTGCCGGTGTGGACCGCGGCCGTCGACGATCATCTCAACGACCACGGCTACATCGTGCCCGGTCTGGGCGATGCCGGCGACCGCATGTTCGGAACCAAATAGCGCGTTGCGATCCGCATTCCGCCTTCGCGTTGGTGCCGGTTTCGGCGGCGCCCCCTCCAGCATTTAAGCTTTCCTCCCCCATAAACGGGTGAGGAAAGCTTTTTTTAAACGGGGGCGAACGCGGGGCTAACGCGTCCGCGGTTTGGGCGGCGGAAATTCCTCCGACAGCGCCGTGATCACCGCGTCGGCGTCCACCACGGCGCGCGGAGGAAAGCCGGGTTCGCCGGGATTGCCGAAGCGCACGACGGTGGTGTCGAGCCGTTCGCGATAGGGATAGAGCAGGAAGCCGGTGGCGCCGCGCGCCTTGGCCAGAAAGGCGCTGTGCATCAAGATGGCATCGCCCACCGGAATGCCGTTGTTTCGCCGCCAGATGGAAACGACTTCGCCTTCGTATTTTTCCTTGCCGTTCCGTTGGCGCAGAAACGACGAATCCTTGGTATCGCGGACGTCGTCCTTCCAGGTGGTATAGTCGGAGGCTGCCAGCTTGGTGCGGATCGCCGCGAACAGGGCTTCTTCGCCTTTGACCCGGTCGATCAGCGCGCCCGCCTTGGCGGCCAGTCCGTCGGCGCGGATGACGGCCGGATCGCGCGCCAAGGTTCCGGTCAATTCGTCCGGTTTGGCGCCTTTGCGCAAGCGGGCGGTCACCTCGGCGATCAGGGCGGGGGACGGCGTCAACCAGCGCGACCGCGCGGCGAAGGCGGCGCGTGCCGGTTTGGCATTTCCGGTTTCGAGCTGGGCGATAATGGCCTGAAAATCCAAACCCTCGCCGGCCTCGGCAATGGCGCTCGGCATTTTGAGCGATTGGCCGGAACGGACGAGTTCGTCGATTTCCTTCTGGGCCTCGGCCGCCGTTGCGTTGGATTTGGCGACGTCGCCGGCCAGCGCCAGATCGATCGCCATCCACGCCTTGGTGCCGAAGTCGTATTGCGGGGCCGATTTCTCGTTCAGGAAGCTTTTTCCGGTTTCCATGTAGGCCTGCCGGTCGGCCGCCGCCAGCGCATATTCGCCGGCCCATTCGTGCGCCACGGCGCAATAGATCAACCCCATGGGCAGCAGGCGGCCGAAGCGGTCGAGGTAATCCCGTTTGGCTGGCGTTATGTCGCCGATCAGGCCGATATAGGCGGCGGCCCGCTGCTGCGCGATCAGGTCGTAAGGCGCCAGCGACGCCATCTTGATGCCGACCTCGGCGGCCTCGGCGGCGCGTCCCTGGCGGGCCAGTGCGGCGGCCTCCAATTCATATGCCGACACCAGCAAGGAGTGCCGGTAGCCCAGATCCTTGGCCTCGTCGCCGGCCAGCGCGGGCGCCGAACGGGCGTCCTTCAGCGCGTCTTCGTAGTTTTTCACTTCCAGAAAGTGAACGGCGCGCGCCAGGGTAAGCTCGATTTTGCGGTCGGTATCGGTTTCCTCGGCGATGGCCGCGGTGCAGGCCCGAATCGCCTCGTCGCCTTTCAGCCGTTTGCCGGTATCCGCCGTTTCGCCCGGTCCGGCCAGACCGCTCGTGGCCATGATCAGCAATACGCGTCCGGCAATCTCGCCGATCGATCTGTGCGGCGGGCGCCCGTCACAGCGAAGGGCGAACGAGTCGGTCTGCTTTTCGACTTTTTTTGTCTTCGATTGCGTGATGGTTTTCGCTTTCGTGCCCGAGTCCGGCTTGGCGTCCGAATTGGCCGCCGGCGGCTGACTGGTTGCCGTCGGCGTCTGATCCGCCACGGCTTGCACGAACACAAGACTGAACGCGCCCATCAGTGCGATGAGCGCGGAAACGTTCTTCCGGCGCATAGATATGGTCTCCACCATTTCCCCAATGACTAAACGCTAGCATGAGACGGCAAATTCGCCGAAGTGTTTTTTTTGCCGCTGCGAGTGTGTGGAGGATTCTGCTTAAGCGCGCCAACACCGTCCGCAAGCAGACGGTTTCCCGCCGGTTAATGCGACGGCGACGCCTTTAAGGATGCGATTTAAACCATATTAGGGCGCGGTGGATATATTGGCGCGGATATTTCGGTGCGTGGACATGGTCGCAGATTCGTCACATCCTACTTTTACGCCGGGGGCGGAGATCCGAGAAACCTATCGCAAGATCGATGCGCCGCAGCAGAAACCGGCGCGCGACCTTGTGGCGTTCTGGCAGGAGCGTCCCGCAGACGGCTTGGTCGTCGGGCGCGACATCCCCTCGCGCAAGATGGCGGCGCATCTGGCGCACGTGCTGCTGTGGGAGCCGACGCCCGACGGCAGGGATATGCTCCTCAATCTGGCGGGCGAGGCCCTGCGCGTGCGCTTCGGCGGTAACGCCATCGGGCGTAAGTTTTCGGAATTGCTCGATCCGGACATCGTTCCCGCCTTTCTGGAATGCGGCCGTTCGTTTTTGTCCGAAGAAGCGTGCGCCTGCTTCGACTTTTGGCTGCAGCGACAGAATGCACTGGACGGCGTGGCGAATCTGCATTTCGAGCTGGTCGCTTTTCCGGTCTGGTCGCCCGGTCGCCTCGGGCGCTGGATTCTGAACGGGCTGTACTATTTCGAATGAGGCGTTTTTGCCGCGCTTAAGCCGTCCGCCATTGACCGCGGGATGGGAACGTCGCAGATTGTCACCGGTGTCAATTTCGGCCGCAAGGCCAAAAGGCGAGGATATGTCGGAAGATCCAGCGAATAATCCGTGCCGAGTGGCGCTGTTCGGCGAATGCATGATCGAGCTGCGCGGGCAGATGTTCGGCACCATGCAGCAGAATTTCGGCGGCGACACGCTGAACACCGCGGTCTATCTCGCCCGGCTGGCCGCCGATGCGCCGATTAAGGTCGCCTACGCCACCCAGCTCGGCCTCGATGCCTATTCCGGCGCCATGGTTGCCGCGTGGCAAAACGAAGGCATCGACACCGGCATGGTCAGGCGCCTCGAGGGCAAAATGCCCGGCCTTTATACCATCCAGGTCGACGAGCGCGGCGAGCGCACGTTCTACTATTGGCGCGACATGAGCGCAGCCAAGGATTTCTTCGTTGCCGACGACAACCCGTTGGAGGAGCGCATCGACGAAATCGACGTGCTCTATTTCAGCGGCATTTCCCTGGCGGTGCAGCCCGATGCCGGACGCGAACGGCTGTTTGCGATTATCGAGCGGTTGCGGGCGCGCGGCGGCAAGGTTTGTTTCGACAACAACTACCGCCCGCGCATCTGGCGGGGCGATCCCAACACCCGCGGCTGGTACGACCGGGCCTACGCATCCTCCGACATCGTGTTCATCACCCTTGAGGACAACGCCCATATTTATGGGATCGACGCCATGCTGGCGCTCGATCACGCCCTGGCACTGCCGCCCGCCGAGGTGGTGGTCAAGCGCGGAGCCGTACCGGCGGTGGTGCGGATCAAGGGCGAGACGCCGATCCAAGTGCCCACCTTTACGGTGGCGAACGTGGTCGATACCACAGGGGCGGGAGATTCGTTCGCCGCCGGCTATTTGGCGGCGCGGCTGCAGGGCCAGACGCCGCAGGTGGCGGCGCGCTCCGGCAACAAGATCGCCTCGATCGTGGTGCAGCATCCCGGCGCCATCATTCCGCGCGAGGCCATGCCGGTTTTTTTCTTCGGCTGAAGCCGACACCCCGTGTATTGCCGCCGCCGCTTTCGTGCTACGGTGGCGCCGGGGGCGCAGGCACCGAAAAGGCCCACCCCGCACCTGTTGCGGGGGTGGATCCCGGTTTTCGGTCGTGAGGTGCGCCAAAGCGGCGGGTCGGTGCGTTTTCTTGTTTTTCGTGAACAGATGAAACGCTCTATATTGCCTAAAATGTGCCGGGAGGTTGGTTTGAGCGAACTGAATAGACGCATGATCCTGGGCGTAGGGGCGGCGGCGCTGAGCGTGGGTGCGTTCGGCGCCGAAGGCACGGCGCGGCTGCGGCTGCACCCCGACAAACCGCTTTTCCGGGTGCCGCTCGATTACTGCGGCTTCAGCGTCGAGAAGGCCCAGCTCGTCGATCCGACCTATTACCACCCCAAGAATGCAGGGCTGATCGCGCTGCATCGCCGCCTAAGCCCGCACGGGGTCTTGCGCCTCGGCGGCAATTCCAGCGAATTCTGCTGGTGGAAGGCGCGCCCCGACGCAAGCCCGCCGTCGATCAAGGTGCCGGGCCACGGCCGTGCCGACAACTGGATGCCGCAGCGCTTCGTTCCGACGACGCCGGAAGCGGTGGACAATTTGCGCGGCTTTCTCGACGCCTGCGGTTGGACCTGCATCTGGGGCCTCGATTTCGGTACCGGCTCGCCGCAGCGCGACGCCGAAGAAGCGGCCTATGTCGCCAAGGCGCTGGGGCCGCGCTTGAAATATTTTCAGATTGGCAACGAGCCGGATCTCTATCGGGAACCGAACAATCTGCTGCGCCCGGCGGGTTGGGATTTTCCCGATTACCTGAACGAATGGGTGGAAATCGCCGATGCGATAAGCGCCAAGGTGCCCGAAGCCAAGTTCGGCGGGCCCGACGTCGCCGCCACCGCCGGATGGGTGGTGCGTTTCGCCCACGATGCCAAGGCGCGCCTCGGCAAGCGGCTGGTGGCGTTAAGCGGTCATTACTATGCCTCGGGTCCGCCCGACGCGCCGCATGTCACCATCGAGAATCTGCTGAAATCCGCCGATACGGGGGCGCGCCAGATGACGCAGCTTCTGCCGGCGGCGAGAGCGGCCGGTCTTTCCTATCGCATGACCGAGGGCAACAGTTGCTATCGCGGCGGCAAGCCCGGCATGAGCAACGCCTTTGCCTCGGCGCTGTGGGGTGCCGACTATATGCTGGACATGGCGGCGCACGGCTGCGCCGGAGTCAATTTCCACGGCGGCAGCGGGGCGCAAATCGCCATCAGTCTGGGCGACAAGATGCCGGGTGCCCGCTCCGCCGAAGACCGCAAGGCGGCCAGCCTCGGCGCATTCTATTCGCCGTTTGCCGGCAGTCTGGAAGCCGGCTTCGACGCCCGTCCGTTGTTCTACGGCATGATGCTGGCCGAACGCTTCGCCGGCTCGACGATGATCGCCTGCGATTTCCGCTCCGCCGGGGTCAACGCCGCCGCCTATGCCGCCAAAGCCAAGCACGGCATTCTGGTCGCGCTGATCAACAAGGACGCCGACCGTCGGCTCAAGCTGACGATCGACATCGGCGGCGACAAAACCAGGGGCGCCATGCTGCAACGGCTGACCGGACCGTCGCTCGACGCCACTGCGGGGGTTCAGTTCGCCGGGGATTCCGTGGCCCATCAGACCGCCCTGTTCTCGCCGCAGGATGCCGAGTGGGTCGCTCCCGAAGGCGGCACGATGCGCGTGACGGTGCCGAATGCTTCGGCGGCGCTTATTGCGTTTCAGTCCTGAACGGTCGCCCGAAAGGGGATGCGCAAGGATCCTTTATCACCGGTTCCACAGCCAGGCGGCGCCGCGTACGCCCGAGGAATCGCCCCATTTCGCCGGGACGATTTTTGCGCTCCAGGCATCGGAAAAGACGAAGCGGCTTACGATATTCGGTAGCACCTCGTACAGTTCGCCGACATTCGACATGCCGCCGCCGAGCACGATGGCGTCGGGATCGATTAGGTTGCACGCCGTCGCCAGCGCCCGGCCCAACCGGCTGCAATAGCGGTCGAACGCCGCTTTCGCCGCCGGTTCGCCGGCGCGCATCCGCGCTACGATTTCCTCGCCGGTCAAATCGCCGCCGGCGCCGCGCCGGTAGTCGGCCCGAAAGCCGCTACCCGAGACAAAGGTCTCGATGCAACCGGTTTTTCCGCACCAGCAACGGGGACCGGGATACTCGTCTTCGTTCATCCACGGCAGCGGATTGTGTCCCCATTCGCCGGCGATGGCGTTGGCGCCGTCGACAAGTTTGCCGCCGACCGCCAGGCCGCCGCCGCAGCCGGTGCCGAGGATAACCGCGAAGGCGACGGATGCTCCCGCCGCCGCGCCGTCGACCGCTTCCGACAGCGCCAGACAGTTGGCGTCGTTGGCGAGACGGACCTCGCGTCCCAGCGCCGCCGTCAAATCCTTATCGAAGGCACGGCCGTTGAGATAGGTCGAGTTGGCGTTGCGGATCAGCCCGCTCGCCGGCGATTTGGAGCCGGGGATGCCGACGCCGACGGTGCCGCGCCTTGCGGTTTCGTTTTCGACCTGCGCCACCAGTTCGCATACGGTTCCGATTGCCGCATCGTACGCTCCGGGGTTGGGTCGGCGCCGGCGGGCGAGAATGCCGCCCCCCTCGTCGAGCGCCGCCGCTTCGATCTTGGTGCCGCCGAAATCGACGCCGATCCGCATCATGGTCATTCCGTACCCGTCATAGTTAGTAAAGGCTTAATCGCGCTATACGACGAATTATGCAGTATGCAAGCCAATATTAGCATTTTTAAAGGAATATGGCGGAGAAGCGTTGTGCCGGAGAAGCCGCCATGATTCAGCCCCCCCACGGGAAGTCCGATATGCCGATGCGGCAGGCCGTATTCGAAATCGACGGAATGGACGATCGCCACAAGGCCGAAAAAATCATTGCGGATTTCGCCACCGCCTTTTCCCTCGATGTGGATTACGCGCGCGAAACCGAAACCAGCGAAGAAACGAAGTGGCCGATGAGCCTGGCGATCGTCTTCGCGGTATCGATCAGTCTGGTGATGTGGGGCGCCCTCACGGCGTTGTTCTACTTCCTCTAATTCTGCAGATGTTCTAATACCAAGCTGCATGGGAAAGACCCCATGCAGCTTTATGGCGTTGAAACGCCACGCGGGCTTCTTCGCGCCATATGGCGCTTACGGCCGTTTGGCCGCTCGGACGTGCATAGGTCATAACCTATGCACGTCCGTATAAATCCTCGGATTGTTGCACGGTCGATTTCGTCCGGCTGGCATGTCGTCGCCTCGGCCTGGCGGAATTTGCCGGCTTGGCGGGTAATGAGGGCCGCACCGTTTTCTTTTGATCTCCGGGCGCAAAATTGCGTTCGCATTCTCGCGGGAGCGTTGCGACCAAATAAAAGGTTAGACCGAGCGCAGCGAAACCACCACCCGCGCCAAATGATGCAGCGCGGTGGCCGGCGCGTATTCGTCGGCAAAGCCGCCGTCGGCCAACATGCGATCGTGCCACAGACCTGGCTTGGCCGGTTCGAGGTAGCGCCACAGCGATTCGGCGGCCGATTTGGCATTCTCCAGGTAGAACATGGCGAACAGTTCGTCGGCGGTCTTGGCGAAGGTGAGGGCGGCGCGCAAGCGTTCGGTTTGCGGCCACAGCCGCGCGGTATCGCACACCTTGTTGAAATCGGCGCCGTAGCGGTCGAACGTCAGGTTGCGTTCTTCCGAAACGCCTTGGGCGCCGACTTCGAACAGGCGCTGCGCCATCGCCTTGGCGTTTTCGTCGTTCCGCAAGTTGGCCCAGTGGATGATCAACTGCGACCACAGAAAGTGCCGGCCGGGGTGAATGGTGCTCTCGCTGCCGTCGTGCAGCACCTTCCAGTTTTCGTCGTAATAATCGTACAGCATCATGGTGTCGGGATCGATCAACCGCGTGATGCAGTGGGTGCCGATATCGTCGGCAAGGCGGTTCCATTCCGGGGTGTCGTCGATCTCGCGCCAGGCCAGCGCCGCATCCATCAAGGGGGCGTGCGACTTCGATTGGAAGGGATAGGCGCCGAATTCCTTGAACCCGCCCTTTTCGTAGCGCATGGCGGCTTCGATTTTTTCGCGCAGGATTCTGGCGCGCACGCGCATGTCGGCCGCCAAAATTCCGGCCTTGGCCGCACCGGCCCAGGCCAGAAGCACGAACGCCTGATCGTAGAGCGTCGCCTCGTCGACCTCGGGTTTGCCGTCCGGCGATACCAGGCGGCGATAGAAGCCGTCGGGACGCAAGAACGCGGTGTCGAGAAAGGAAAGCCCGTGCCGCACCGCCTCGCGCCAAGGACCGTTCCAGCCGAGTTCGCCGGCGATGGCGAAGACGCAAGACTGGCGGGCCTGGATGTGGGCGCGCCGCGGCTCGATCTTCGGCTTTCCGTCCGGGCCCAGCCGCTCGTACCAGCCGCCGCCTTTACGGTCGGCGCCGGCCTCCCACCACAGCGGCAGGACGGAGTTCGCCAGCCAGTCGGCGTATTTTCCGCACCATCCGTTGAGAGGAGATTCCGCTTCGTCCGACGAAGGTTGTTCCTGCGGCAACGCCATGTTTTAGCCCCGTTACATTTCACGTGCCCCGCGAGTTTAGGCGCCGAGGAGTTACGCATCTCTTATCTTGCGAGAGAAAGAACGCGGTTCCTTCCGCATTCTGCACGGCGCACGGCAGCGCGAAATTCGGATTCTCGGTAAACAACCGCTTACCATGAATGCGGGCGTCTTACGTTTTTTGCGATTCTGCGTTGAAAGTTGCGCAACCCGTCGTTGGTTCTCGCCGCCGGTTCAAAAGGCGTTTGCAGACGTTTTAGCGCAGTCACGGGAATATCACATTTGTTTTTTGCCCCTGTTACGGTTGCGTCGTCTCTGCACGCCCGATGCGCGGCGATGAACGCCGGTCGCACGGTAACGTGTGGGGATAGTTATGGAATTGAAATGGTATTTGTTGTCCGGGGTCGCGCTCTGCGGCGTGCTGTGCGCCAACGGCGCCGCATTCGCGGATGCCGGCGCAGAGCGGAGTGCCGATGCCGTCGAAACCGTGGTGGTGACCGGCGATAGGGCGCATCTGATCGAAACCACGCCGAGCGACACCGCGGTCGGTCTCGACCTGACGCCGATCGAGACGCCGCGCGCCATCACCATCGTCAGCGATACGACGCTGGAACGCTACGGTATCGACAGCATCGATTCGCTGACGGCCATCGTGCCCAATTCCTATACTTCGAGCTATTTCGGCGTGCAGGGGTCGGTGAATCTGCGCGGTACTATGGCGGAAAACTATTTCCGCGGCTTCAAGCGGGTGGAAAACCGCGGCACTTACACCACGCCGATCGGCGATGCCGCCCAGATCGAAATTCTGCGCGGTCCGCCGTCGTCGGTCTACGGCAACGGCAAAATCGGCGGTCTTTTGAATTTCATTCCCAAGACCGCCATCAAGGACGGCCGTTACATCACGGAGATTACCGGTAACGTCACCGCCACCTACGGGTCTTACGAGAAGCGCAATCTCGGCGGCCAGATCGGCATTCCGGTCGATCTCGGGTTTGCCGCCGGCGGTATCTACGCCTACGGCGAACTCGACGATTCCTTCAGCTATTACCGCGGCATCCATCCGTCGCACCAGATGTTGCAGTTTTCCAGCGATTTCGATCTCGGCGACGGGTGGAACTTTTCTTCCGACTACATGTACTATCACTCCAACGGCGACGTGCAGACGCCGGGCTGGAACCGCCTGACCCAGGATCTGATCGACCATCAGACCTACATTACCGGCCGCGACACATCGCTGACCGATGCCGACGGCAACGGCCGCATCACCCTCGATGAGATGGGCGGCAACCCCTATAAAGGCACCGGCAAGTTCAAGACGTTGTATCTGGCCAGCACCTGCAAGACCTGCAGCGACGCCTGGCATTCGCTTGACGTCGGCGTCGGCACCACCAAGCTTAGCCCGCGCACGATCTACGTCGCCAAGGGGATCGATTTCTCCAACACCTACACCCACACCGGTTACGCCGAAATCTCCAAGCGGTTCGAGAACGGCGGCACTTTCAAGCTGGAAGGCTTCACCGACACGATGTCGAACCAGCGTTACGTCAGCTACGGCTATCCGGCGGATTTCAAGGCCAACATCTACGAAGCGCGCGCCAGCTATCTCTTCGATGTCGCCGCGTTCGACGGCGCGCTGACCGCCAAAAATATCGCCGGGGCCTCCTTCCGCTACGTGAGAGCGATCAAACGGGAAAGCTACAACAGCGGCGCCATTGCGCTCGATCGCCGCGACATCGCTTACGGCCCGACGGCCAACGACATCGTCGACAGTCCGTTCGGCAGCGATCCTTCCGGTGCCGTCGGCCTGGGGTGGGAGAACGACGTCCGCTCCGACACCCGCAACACCGGCGTTTTCTATACCGGCAACGTCTCCTGGCAGGATACCGTCCATCTGCTGATCGGCGCCCGCTACGATCTGTTCGGCGCCAATGCGGTGGATGTCGGCGTGCTGCCCTACGAAGTCGGCAGCGGCAAGGACAACCGGAGCGCATTCAGCTATTCCGCCAGTCTCAGCTACAAGGCGCCGTTCGGACTGATCCCCTATGTTACGTACGCCAAGTCTTCGTCGCTGGAGATCAACCAGTCGGGCGGCATTTCGCCATCGCTGCTGGCGGCCAATACCTGGGTGTCGGATTCCTTCCTCAGCGAGGGTGGCCTCAAATTCGACCTGCTCGACAGCCATCTGGTCGGCGCGCTGTCCTATTACCGCCAACAGCGCACCAAGGTGGTGCAAAGTACCTCCGGCGACCGGGTGGTCGGTACGGTGTCGAAGGGCGAAGAATTGGAAATCCGCTATGTCGTCAATCAGAATTACAGCGTTACCCTGGTCGGCAACATGCAGCATACCCTGGTGCGCGGCGACACCGGCTTTACCTACATTCCGTCCAGATTGGTCGGCGTTGCTGGGGCAAGCGGGTTCGGCGGCACCTACGTCGTATGGAATCAGAGTACGTTGAAAGGCTGGTCGACGGATTACGACTACACGCTGATGCCGCACGGTACGGCAAGCGCCTACGCCACCTACACGTCCGATCCCTTTTCGTGGGGCGAGGCAGGATTGACCTTCGGCGGCACCTACGTCAGCAAGACGACGCAGGTCATTCCCAATCCGCTGGTTTTCCATCCCTATTTGACGCTGAACGCCTCGGCCTTCGTGCGGTATAGCGACTGGGAGGCCGATCTCAACGTCAACAATCTGACCGACAAGCTGTACTTCACCGCCGACAACAGCAGCTACATCAATCTCGGCGCGCTGCCGAGCCAGGGGCGGGTTTGGCGGCTGACGCTGAAATACGCATACTAGTGGTCCGATTCCGAAATCCACTTATTTCTAATATCAGACACTTACGGATTTCGGAATCGTCAGGACACTAGCCAACCTATTGATGCTAGTGTCGTTTCGGTTTCGAAGTTCGTTACCCGTGCCGATATAGAGAATAAAACGAACTTCGAAACCACGACACTAGCAAGTTTATGTTTCTAGTGGAGCTTTTGAATTTGACGTTTGAACACGAGGGGGCGGCGGGCGGGATTCAAACGTCAAATTTGCTCCACTAGAGCGCATTCCGGCGAAGTGGAATCCAATTCGCCGCCAAAAGGCGCGGCAACCAGGAAAGCTACAGTCAATTCCGGTTTTTTACGACCGGAATTGACTGTAAGCGGATTCCCGCCCGGCTTGGCAAACGGCGCGGATTATCGTAACCGATAGCGGTCGTTCTTTCGCGTCGCCGGTATGACCGAAGCATCCGATCCCGTCCTTTTGAAGCATCGCGAGCTCGAACGCATCGCCATGGCGGCGCTGCACGCGGCGCGGCTGTTCCTCGAATGCGGGGCGCGGGTCAAGGTGGTGCATGAAGGCACCGAACTGATCGTCCGTGGTCTCGGTGCCGAATGCGTAGGGTTGCGTACCGGCCACGCTTCGAACGAGATCACCGTTTCGCACGGCGTCAACACCATCACCCGGATGATGTCGGTCGGTCCCCACGGGGTGAACCACCGGCTCGATCATGCCTTGCGCGCTTTCTGCGTGCGGATTTCCCGAGGCGGCATGAGCGCGGATGCGGTCGAAGCCGAACTTGGCCGGCTGGCGCGCGAAACCCCGCGCTATTCGCCGGCGACCGTGGCGGTGGCGGTGGGCATCGCCTGCGCTGCGTTCGGTCGGCTGTTGGGCATCGACTGGGCGGCGTTCGGGCCGGTGCTGCTTGCCGGATGCGTCGGCCAGTACGTCCGCCATCATTTGCGGGTGCGGGGCTTGAACTATTACGTCATCGGGGCGGTCATCGCCTTTTTGGCCTCCGGCCTGGGCGGGTTCGGATCGCAACTTTTGGGCAGCAAGACCGTACCTCTGGCGATGATGGCATCGATCCTTTTGCTGGTGCCCGGGGTTCCCGCCACCAACGCCCAGACCGACATCATGGACGGATACCCTGCGATGGGCAGCGCCCGCGCGGTCACCGTGCTGATGGTGATGATCTTCGCCACCGTCGGCGTGTGGATCGCCGAAGTTCTGCTGGGGGTGGGCTGATGGACGCCGGCCTGCTGCATCTTCTCCATCAGGCGCTGTTCGGGGCGATCGCCGCCGCCGGGTTCGGCGTGTTGTTCAACATCGGCCCCAAGACGCTGGTGTGGGCGATGGCAGCGGGCGCTTTGGCGCTCGGCGTGCGCACATTGGGCCTGCAGGCGGGCTGGAGCCTGGAGGCGGCCTCCTTCGCCGCGGCGATTGCCGCATCCTGCGCGGTACGCTTCGTGCGCATTTGGCTGGGCGCGGCCAGCAATGCGGTGGCGCTGGCGGGCTGCATCCCTATGGTGCCCGGCGCCTTCATGAGCCAGGCGATCCTCGGCCTGTTTGCCGTCACCGCGCCCCACCCCGAAAACGAGGTCGCCACCATCGTGCTGGCGATGGAATACATGCTGCGGGTGATCTTCACCTTGGGCGCCATCGGCGCCGGGCTCGCCATCCCGACCCATCTGCTGCGCAACAAGGATTTTTAAGCAAGGCGAGGGGCGGTTTCTTCGTTTCTTCAATCCGCCTTTGTACCGCAGACGAGATTGTGTTGCGCATTATTCAACCTGTAATAGAAATAATACAACCCATATGTTTTTTGTATCGTAAACGCAACCTTTATCGCGGCATCTTGGATACTTATTAAATTCTCTTTGTGCATGGTTGGTCGCGGCCGTACGCGAAGCGCATAAAAATCGTGCCGTTGCCGGTCGCGTGTGGGTGTTGCCGTCGGTTCGCCGACGGATCGCGTAGGGAGACGATATGGACGAAACGGCGACGAGGGCTTCGGACGGGGATACCGACGATACGGCGGTTCCTTTTTCGTTTGCGGAGTTGTTTTACTCGCGGACCGACAAGAGCGGCGTGATTCTGTCCGGCAACAGCGTCTTTCAGCGCACCAGTCAATACGGCTGGGACGAACTGGTGGGGCGTCCGCACAGTATCGTCCGTCATCCCGACATGCCGCGCGGCGTGTTTCGATTGCTATGGGATTTTCTCGAGGCGGGAAGACCGCTCGGCGCCTATGTGAAGAACCGCGCCAAGGATGGAAGACAGTATTGGGTCTTCGCGGTATTCACGCCGGTCGACGGGGGATACCTGTCGGTGCGCATCAAGCCGTCGAGTGCGATGTTTCCCCTCGTGCGGCAAGTCTATCGCACGCTGCTCGCCGTCGAGCAGAATAACGCGTTGTCGCCGCCGGAAAGCATGGAGCGCCTCAAGGCGGAGATCCAGGCGTTGGGCTTCGACGACTACGAAACTTTCATGGCCGTTGCCATCCGCGAGGAGTTGGCCGCGCGCGACGACCGGCTCGGCCGTCGCCGGCAGAGCTTCGTCGATCGTTTTGCCGATATGACCGACAACGCTCGGGCCATGCAGAAGGAAATCGCGCAGATCGTCTCTACCTACGAGGCCAACCGCTACGTGCCGCTCAATCTTCAGATCCAGTCGGCCCATTTGGGTCGGGACGGAACGTCCATCGGCGTGATTTCGAGCAATTTCAGCAAGGTGGCGGCGGGAACCCAGTCCGAAATCGATACCTTCGGCAAGTCGGCCGCGGCCGTTTTCCGCCAAATCTGCGAGGGGCAATTTCTTCTTTGTGCGGCTAAAATCCAGGACGAAATTCTTGCCTTTCATACCGACGAGACTGCCGCATCCGAACGGGCGGGGCAGCAAGGCGAGGCCGATATGCTGCGGGCGCAGTGCGACGAATATCGGCGCCTGGCCGGGGACGGCCTGTCGTCCATCCGATGCATTCTCCAATCGTTCGACGACGACTACCGACGGATGAAGCAGTGCGCTATCAACCTCGAGGTGATCCGCATCATGGGCAAGGTCGATGCCGCGCGGCTACAGATCGGCCAGAGCGAACTTGGAGCGTTGATCGAAGAATTGAAGGTGTTTCAAACCGCCGTCTCCGTCAGTCTGGGCAAGATCGAAGGTCAGAGTTTCGAGATGCGCAGCGATGCGGATGGCATCGTCGGCGCGCTGCAATCCGCAGCGTAGCGGACGACGGCCACGGGGGGCATCGGCTTTTCCGCCGGGCGGGTACGGACAAAAAGCGAATACGCCGTGCGTATTGCGAAACAATCGTACGCACGGTGCAAACCGTCGTTGCGTCGCGGTGCGGCACTGACCACGATCCGCCAGCCGGGTTTTCGCAAGTTTGCCGGCAGGAAGTCGCCCTTAAGATCGTAAAATGCCGCTACTGGAATGGAAGAGCGCCTACGCTCAGGGCATCAATATGCTCGATGACGGGCACCGTCGGCTGTTTGCCCGGGCCAACGATCTCTACGACTGGAGCATCGGCGACGAACCGGTCGGCTCGATTGCCGCCGTCGCGCGCGATGTCGCAAGTTTCGCTCAGGCCGACATCGCCCGCGAAGAATGTTTTTTCGAGGTCTTCGGGTATCCCGACGCCGAAACGCATCGGCAGGATCATCGGCGGTTGCTGGCGGAATTGGCGGCCTTCGGGCGCGCTTTCCCGGGTGGGAACGAAAGGAAATGCGCGGCCGAACTCGCGCTTCTGCTTGCCGATTGGTTCGCCGAGCATGCCATGACGTTCGACCGTGCATTCGGCCGGTATCTCGCCGGGATGAAGGTGTGCGGTTTTATTTTCGCTGCACCGTCTCGGACGGCAATTCGCCGTATACCGCCCGATACAGGGCCGAAAAACGGCTGCCGTTGGCAAACCCGTATTTACGGGCGATTTCCGTGACGCCGGCGGGATTGTGCAGGTCCAGCAATTCCGTTCGCGCCGCCTTAAGCCGCAACTGCCGCAAATGCGCCGCCGGGGTGGCATTGATGAACGATTTGAAACCGAGCTCGATCGCCCTGATGCTGGTCCCGCAGGTTATGGCGACGTCGCTCATCCGGACCGGGTTGCACAGATTCGCGTGCATGTAATCGACCGCCCGCTTAATGTGCCGAGGAACGATATGCTGTCTGTGCCGCGCATACCGCTCCATCATCTGCGGCAACCCGAGTTCGAAGGCTTGGCGTAAGGCCGCTTCGCTCAAAAGCGCCATCGACTGGGGGGATATGTGGTTTCCGTCGCGTACGCCCGCCGCGACCATATCGGCCAACTGATAGAAAAAATGGCCGCTCGCATTGGTCAGATCGATCTTCGGCCGCAGTTCTATTTCGCTCAGTGTGGTGTCGGGAAAGACGGACGATAAAACCCTGTCGGCTTCGGCGAGGCTCCAATGGAATGTCACATGCTCGTGTTTGCTGCCGTTCTCTCTGCGCATGCGCGGGATGTCGGTTTCGGCGGCTAGAAAGGCGGTACCGGGTTCGAACGATACGATTCGGTTGCGAATTTCGGCCTCTACCGCCCCGACCAGCGGAAAAACCACGCTTAGGTGCTTGTGCCCGTTACGGAAAACCGTCGTCCAGGCACGGCTGCTCTGCATCTGCCAAAGCGAACACCCGCCGCGGGAAGACAGTTGCCCTTTCCATTCGAATTTCTCGTTCGATCGATTGGGCGATCGATTGGGAAAGACCGTCGCTTCGGGACAAAACGAAAGGAACGTCTCTTCAAACGCTTCGAACCGATCAACGGTGTCACAGTGCATTTTGATCATACAAAAAGCCTTGCCCGATGACGGCAAAAACATCCGCATACTACACGAAGCCATATCCATTTCAATGCTATGGGTATTTCGAGCAACGTGCGCAAATATGTGTTCACTTTTGCGCGGAAAATTGCGCTAAAACAAAATGATAGAGCGGCGCGGCGCTCTAGGGCCGCGGGGGAGGGCATACCGGATGAAGATCTATGCAGCATTGGCTTGGTTGGTCGCGGCCATGCCGGCGATGGCCGGCGGGGCGGCGCTCGACGTCTATGTCGGCGGGCGCACGGTCAGGCAGGCCGCGGTCGCCGCGGCCCCGGCGGAATCCGCCACCTGGCTGGAACGGCTGTTTGCGATGCCGTCGCCGTCGCCGGTGCCGTCCGTCGGTGCGGATGCCTATACCTATGCTTGGCCGGGCGTCTATTTCGAGGCGAATTTCACCGGCGACGAAGTGGACGTGAAGGTCGACGACGATCGGAACGCCCTTTATCTCTTCGTCGACGGCGGCCACAAACTGACCCTGACCAAGCCGGGCAAGACGACGATGGCGCTGAAAAACCTCGGTGCGGGGCGCCATACCGTGCGGCTGGAGAAAATCAGCGAAACCCAAAGCTCGACCGGCACCTTCGACGGCTTTTTCGTGCCGTCGGCCGACCAAGCGCTGCCGGCGCCGCGTTACGCCAAGGCCATCGAGTTTATCGGCGATTCCTATACCGTCGGCTACGGCAACGCCTCGCGCGGACGGAACTGTACCGCCGCCGACGTTGCCGAGACCACCGATACCTCGCGCGCCTTTGCTCCTAAGGTGGCCAAGCATTTCGGTGCCGCCTATCGGATCGCCGCCAATTCCGGCCACGGTATCGTGCGCAACTACGCCAATTTCGATCCCGGCAAGACCCTACCGTGGCTGTACGGTTACGCTTTGTTCGACGGGGCCTCGCCGGCGGACGATGGCGGCTGGAAGCCGGATGCGATCGTGATCTATCTCGGCACCAACGATTTCTCGACCCCGCTGGGCGCAACCGAGCCGTGGGCCACGCGCGAAGATTTGCGTGCCGATTTCGTCAAGACCTACGCCGCTTTCGTGCGGCGCCTGCACGAAAGCCAGCCCCAAGCGCATTTTCTACTGCTGGCCACCGTCACGGCCGAGGGCGAGCTGTCCGACGCGGTAAACCGGGTGGCCGAAGGTCTGAAAGCGGGCGGGTTCGCCGATTTCGAAATCGTGCCGGTCGGCGGGATCGAATTTTCCGCCTGTCACGCCCATCCTTCGCTCAAGGACGAGGGCGTATTGGCACAGCTTGTGATCGACCGCCTCGCTAAGCTGCCGGGTTTTGCCGCGGCGGAAGCAAAATAGTCGTCCGTGAAAAAGTCCTTCGGCCTAGAGCAACGAACGCAAAAGTGGAATCGGTTTTGCGCGTAAAGCTGCGACAAAACAAAGAGCTAGAGCGACGCACTGATCGCGTTTGAACGTCCGTCGCTCTAAAGGCCTCAGTGTACTTTGTCCCCCGTGCAGAATGCAG
>DBTZ01000065.1 GCA_002307315.1 Alphaproteobacteria bacterium UBA1303 | reverse complement strand
GGGATTTCGCCTCGCCGCGGTGGACTGGCGAGACGCCGATCGCCGGAAAGACGTTGTTGCTGCACGCCGAGCAAGGTCTCGGCGATACGGTGCAGTTCTGCCGCTATGTCTTGCTGGCGGAGAAAACGGGCGCCCGGATCGTGCTGGAAGCGCCAGACTCCCTGCTGCCGTTGTTGGCCGGTCTCAAGGCCAAAATGACGCTGGTCGCCAAAGGGCAGCCGCTGCCCGCGTTCGACTTCCATTGTCCGCTGATGAGCCTGCCGCTGGCGTTCAAGACGACGCTGCAAACCATACCGGCGGACGTTCCCTATCTTTTCGCCGACGCCGAACGGCAAAGCGCCTGGCGGAAAGCACTCGGCGACAAGACGGCTCTGCGCATCGGTTTGTCGTGGTCCGGCAAGCCGACATACTACGGCGATGGGCACCGCAGCATTCCGCTCGAACGGCTCGCGCCTCTGCTGCAACTGCCGTTCGAGTTCCATATCCTGCAAACCGAAATCCGTGCTACGGACGAGGTTCTGCTGCCGGCCTGTCCCCGGCTGCACGACCATCGCGGCGCCTTGCACGATTTCGCCGACACGGCCGCGCTGATTAGTGAACTCGATCTGGTGATTTCGGTCGATACCGTGGCCGCGCACGTGGCCGGGGCGCTGGGCAAGCCGGTGTGGGTGTTGCTGCCGTGGGCCTCGGAATGGCGCTGGCTGATGGATCGCCGCGACAGCCCGTGGTATCCCACCGCCGAATTGTTCCGCCAGCCTGCGGACGGCGATTGGCAAAGCGTTATCGGCGAGGTGGTTCGCCGGCTGGAGCAACGTGCGTAAAAGCGCGTTCGCTTTTGCGCGGATAGTTGCGACTAAACAAAAGGACAGAGCGGTGCGCCGGTTCCGTCTGAAGGCGCGGCGCTCTGGAAGCAGGGTCAATTTGAAATCGGCCCGAATACGTCTTCGAATGCCGCCTTCAACGCAGCATCGACATCCTGCATCGTTGCCGCTATGCCGAGGTCCTTCAGGCTGGTCACACCGTGATCGCGGATGCCGCAAGGCACGATGCCGCCGAAATCCGCCAGATTGGGCGAAACATTCAAGCTGACGCCGTGGAACGTCACCCAGTGGCGCACCCGCACGCCGAGGGCGGCGATTTTGTCTTCGCGGTCTCCGCGAACGACCCAGATGCCGACCCGGCCGGATCGCCGCTCGCCCTTGACCCCGAAGGTTGCCAGCGCCCGGATCAGCCATTCTTCCAGATCGCGCACGAAGGCGCGCACATCCGGGCTGCGCCGGTGCAAATCGAGCATGACGTAGCCGACCCGCTGGCCCGGCCCGTGATAGGTGTACTGGCCGCCGCGACCAGTTTGAAACACCGGAAAGCGGGCATCGACCAGATCGGACGGCTTGGCGCTGGTGCCGGCGGTGTAGATCGGCGGATGTTCGACCAGCCAAACCGTTTCGGTCGCTGTGCCGGCGCGGATGGCCGCCACCTTGGCCTCCATGAACGCCACCGCCGCGGGATAGGCAGTCAGGCCGGGTTCGACCCGCCATTCGACCGCGCCCGTTAACCTATCGGAAACCATGTCGCGCCCACACTCGTTCCCCCAATCAGGTGTGGTTCATGGCGACAAATATCAACAGCGTCAAAGTCGAAATTTCGGTGGTGCTGGGCAAATCGGTCATCCCGATGCACCAGCTTTTGCGCATGGGCCGCGGCGCGGTGATCGAACTCGATTCCCGCCAGGACGACCCGGTGCTGGTCTTGGCCAACGATAAACCGGTGGCGACCGGCGACATCGTGATCAAAGACGACAAGATCGCCGTCTCAATCATTGGACTTCTTAAGGGTTATCAATAGGTTATCACGATCCCGGCGGCTTGGGCGAATAGTTGCGCTTAACTTGCGCTTTGCACGCCGTCAGCCTTCACAAGGCGGGCTGGGTCTGCTAAATCCCGCCACCCCATGATGTTTTGCGGTCGTGGCGGAATGGTAGACGCGCTAGCTTGAGGTGCTAGTGGGGTAACACTCGTGGAAGTTCGAATCTTCTCGACCGCACCAAAATTTTATAACGTATTGATATTGCTTATTTAATTTGAAGGTGTGGTCGTCAGCCTCACAATGTGTGGTTCGTCGCACGACACAAGCTGTCTCGGTTGTCAGCCGTTGATCCCTCTCGGTCGGCCTGCAGACGGTATCTTATAGCTGAAGGCGGACGACCTATCGAGAGGTTGCAGCATTCCTTGGCAGAATGCGATGTCTTGCCGTGAACGAGCCTGACTATTGCGAGTGAGGAGTCAGGCGGTCACCTTGAAAATGGCTCGCGCGATATTTTCAAGTAACGTGCATGCATACTCCACTTGCGCACGGTCTATGGGCCACCGCTGGCCAGGATAAGATGGGTCAATGTCTGCCTCGTGGGCGATCTTGTTTCTACGGTCGATCACCAGTGATAAATCTGCTTTTATGCTTTTTGCTGACACACCTAATTCTGTCGCAACAGCGTTCCATAACTCTACGCCGCTGAAGAGGCGGACAGCATCGGCCACTTTGTCAGGTTGTTGGAACGACAAGTAGCTATGTTTAGTCCGAATCTCTGCGTCAAGCACCTGATTGCTGAGGCCAAGGGCAGTTTCCATTGGGACTTGGAATCTATTGAAGGCCTCGGTCCTCCTGCGAACGGCTCCATGACATTCAAGCATCCCGAGGCGCGTAAGCTCATGAATAAAAAAATCAAATGCGCTGACTGCTAGTACAATCTCCGCACGTAGCATGTCCGAAAGGTCAACAACGCTTGTAAGCCTCTGGGTCAGTGACAGGTGGAGCGCATGTAAGTCATGTGCCCGACGTATGCTTTCCTCAAAGGCGTCAATTGCGGTCTGCATCGATAGCTGTGATGACTTTATCAGCGGCCTCGCTAAATAGGCGCCGGAATTCATTTTGAGAATTCTGCGTGGTCTGTAGGACCACCCCAACCTGTTCGAGTTGCTCCGCCGTGAGTTCGAAGATTGGTACCTGATACTCCTGTGACTTGGCTATGAGTGAATTGAAGTCCGGCATTTGGAGCATTGGGTGGTTCAGACCGATATTGGCCTTCTGATATACCTTTTTGTCGAGCGTCATTCCTGCTTTTTCAAGCGCAGGAATAAGTTGCTCGGCAACATTGGTTTCCAATTCATCTATCCAGGTCTGAAAAGCACGCGAAGGTACCCCGCCCCGTGGTCGGTACTTTTGGACTATATAGCCAAGTAATTTTGGACAAACTTTGGGGAATGGGTAGGCGGCGCTCATCAGCACAGGATTGTTGGCGGCGGTGATGGCCCAATTCCGCCATTTCGGCAATACGTTCGACAGTGAACCGATTGCCATGTTTGAAAAATAATCGGGATGCATCGGGATAAGAAAATAGTCGCTCACCGACAGGAGGTTTTGGTTTAACGCACCTAAACTCGGGGACATATCCACAATGATGTAGTCGATTTCGTGAACTTCGGCCGTGAGATTCAGCAGATGTCGGATCGATCCTGGAAGGTTCTTCAGTGTCACAACCGATCCAGATAATTCTTGAGCTATGCCGAGCGTCACCTCGTATTCAGCCAGGCCGATATGGCCCGGGAGAAGAAATAGCTGGTCATTGTTCCCTATGCGCGTCAATTCCACTGGAGCAAGGGGTATTGGTTGAGATTCAAATGCAGGGAGTAGACCATCCTTGACGTTGAGCGGCTTACCATCACGCTTGCCTTGAATGATATCCGCAGACTCGAGGTCCTTGAGACCGAGTACCATGCCTGTCAGGTTGCATTGTGGGTCACAGTCAACAAGCATGACCTTCTTGTTTTTACGCGCAAGCATCCAACCGAGGTTGAAGGCCGTCGTCGTCTTGCTAACTCCGCCCTTATGGTTGAAGAGACTGATTAATATTGCCATGACCCGAACCTCGCTTTGCCCTTTATGAGATACTAAACGACCGGTTGTGAAACTGCGAGACCTCAGAAGCCATAGTTTTCTCGTGGCTCAGGATGGTTTGTGTGCTGGCTAGGGGGACTATGTGGTGTGGTCGTCCCGCTAAATGGCCGTTACGCTTCAAAGCGCCCTTATCAACCACACTTTCCGGCTAACGCATTGAAATTGCTGCGTGATGCAACTTTTCTCGACCGCACCATCTTCTATTTTAACATATTGATTTAATGCGGCTATTTTGAATTCCCGCCGCACGTTGGCGAATCAAGACTCGCACCTTGCTGATTTGCCGCCAAAAACGGCCTATTCTGTGTATCTGCTGAAAGGTGTTTTTTTGTCCTGACGGGCTTTTTTATGCCTTGAGCCGCGCTCGCGCCGCTTCGGCGATAAATCCTGAACGGGTTTGTCCGGCGGCTTTGGCCGCGCGATCAATCGCCGCCAGCAGACTATCTTCGACCGAAATATTCACGCGCACCGGCTTGCCGGGTAAATCGACCGGCACCTGGGCGACGATGGCACCCTCGGTGCGAATGGCGTCTTGCACGTCAGTATCCTCGCGCAGCGCATCGAGGGGGCGGGGTGCCGGGATGTCCTCGCCATCCTCTGCCAGCCCGGCGAGGTGAAAGGCGAGAGTGGCGCGGCCGCGTTCGAGCGCTTCTTCCATGCTCGTCCCGCCGCTGGCGACACCGGCAAAGTCGGGGAACGAGATGCCGTACACGTCCTTGCCATCCTTTTTTGCGGTATGAATCAGCGCCCAGATTTGCCGTTCCATTTTCTGCTCCCATTCATAATACCGGGTCGGCGTTGCCGCCGTGGCCGGTCGATCATAAGGGCGAGGGGGTGTTACCACTCCCACCCCGCCTGCCTGTAAATACTCCGAAGAGTTTCTATCGGGATGTCGCGTGCGCCCATGTCGAGGGTGACGCGACCGGGCTTCGTCTGATGAAAAAGCTGCACATGGTCGCCGGGGCCGGTGCGCTTGATTTGCCAGCCGTCAGCTTGCAAGCGCTTCAGGATTTCCTTCGCCGACTTTGTTCCCCGATTTCCCATGTCACCGCCTTTCTTGTGTGTATAGATACACACTACGGCGGGTGATTTCAAGAGAAATTTGTGTATAGATGTGTAGTTTTGTGAATGGTTGATACTGAAATGGAGGCGCGGCGGCGGGGCAAAAGAACTGTTAGGCTTCAAAGCGCCTTATCCGCGCCGCACCTTGGTGGCAGCAGCTATCATCAAGCCCGCTTCTCCGCTCTCGCGCGCGGTTTGGTTTTTTTGATGCCGATGGCGTGGGCGAGGGTGTCGTTGATCCGCGATTGCCAGCCTTCGCCGGTCGCCTTGTAGGCGGCGACGACCTCGCTATCGAGACGCCGCGGGACGCGTGCCTTCGGCGTTTCCAGCTTCGGCCGGCCGCGTCCGCGCTTCATCGCCTCGACGATTTGCGGCATGACATCCTTCATCGGGCGGGCGCGGGCGAAGTCCGCTTCCGTCATTTCGGGAATGTCGTCGTCAGGCGTGAGCAGGCTGATCTAAAACAGCGGATCAAGGAGATTGGCGAAACGCGGGTGCGTTGTGGCTATCGGCGGATTCACGTTTTTCGCGACGAGCAGGATGAAAGGTCGATGCCAAACGCATCCGGCGGTTGCCATTAATGTCCCGTTCAGATTCTGGCCATTAGAAATTTCACGGTGCCCGGGGATGACATCGCTACGCCGGGGCGCGGCAAAGTTTAGTCGGACGTTTTATGTGTAATGGAGCAGACAATGGTCAATAAGGGCATACAGGATCTCATTGATGTTGCATTTATCCATGAAGCGGCCAAAGGGAACCAGAGCGGCGGCGACGATAACGCCGGATGCGGGTACGTCATTCTGGCGTCACCACTGCTTTTTGAATGCTTTTTCTATCTGGTGGCACTCTATGAGTTGTGTGAAAACTTCATCAAAGGCTATTTAATACATAAGGCAAATGGGGTTGCAGAAGTAATTCAAAATGCTGACAAGGCGGATTTCATAAGCGTCGCGGTCGTTATTGTTTTTCTTGCTGCCTATGTTCTGATCCATTTTCTGGCGCTGAAAAACAAACGGTTGATGTATATCGTTCTTGCCCTGACTTACCTGCTCTGGTTTGTCGGGCTGGCATTTGACGGCTGTCTTGGCCCGGTGTGCAATGGTGATACCCGCATACATTTCACCGCAACGCAGCTGGCGCTGGCTGGCCCCGTCATCATGCTCCTGATCAAAAGGTTCGAATTCTGGTTGTTTGGAAAGAGGAAGGCCTGATGTAGCCCCACCATTTGCGGCGTCGGGGCTTGTCGGTTTGTACGGGGCGGCCAATAGTTCACCATTAATACCAAGCTGCATGGGAAAGACCCCAAGCAGCTTTATGGCGTTCAAACGCCACGCGGGCTTTTTCGCGTTATATGGCGCTTACGGCCGTTTGGCCGCTCGGACGTGCATAGGTCATTACCAATGCACGTCCGTATAAAACCCGGGACTAAAACACCTACAGCCAATTCCGGTCATTAAGAACCGTAATTGGCTGTAGCTTTCTTTGTTGCCGCGCATTTTTGCGGCGAACCGGATTCCACTTCGCCGGAATGCGCTCAAGGCCTGCGTTTATAAAAGACTAACAATTACGGCAAATGGGGTTGGCCCCGTTTTGGCGGGGCCAATCGTGCGCCCTGCGGTTCAAGGTTTTTCCTTCGTTGCCGCTTCGGCTGCGTTCGCCAGCAGGGTGAACCCGGTGGCGGCATCGACGACGTATTCGTTTTCGTACCAAAGGAACGGCCACTTGTCCTTCAGCTCGGGAAAGTCGGGTTTGACGATCAGCACGCCCGGCACCATCGCGCCGGGGATGAAAGTATAGTCCGCCCGGTTGTTGCCGTAGCCGATCAGCTTGGATTCGGTTCCCGTCGCCGATACCAGCGACAGGTTCGATACCGCATGCCGGCCAAGCAGATAATCGAGGGCGTCGAACGTGTAGCCGGTGCCGACGATGTCGGGGAAGGCCCGATGCAACTGATACATCTGGGCGCCGAAATTCGCGACCAGCGAGGAGCCGGCCCACGCGCCTGTGACTACCGGAACCCCGAACGGTGTTCTTGCCGTCATTCCGTCCAGCCTCGTTTTATAGTCGGCGGTCATCTTGGCCAGGGCGTTGCGATAATCGTCGCCCATCAGCGGAATGGCGCGCACGGCCTCGGCGCCGACGAACATGAAGAACTTCTCGATCGCCGGAAGCTTTTCCATCAGCCGCGCTTTGATGTCGGGGCGCCCTTGGGTGGCGATTACCAGCTCGACCGCGGCCATGGCTTCCTCGGCTTCGAGCGGCCCCGCGGTGAAGCCGCGTTTCCAATCGGGGTTCGAGGGTTTGCCCGTCTGTTCCTTCTTCCAGGTGTCCAGCGCCGTCTTCAGGCAGCGTTCGGCCAAGGCATCGTCATAGCCGCGCAAGACCCGGCTGGCCTGCGCCAGTGCCGCCACCGCGCTGTAGTCCAGCGAGGTGAGGTGGGTGGTGAAGGCCCAACGGTCGTCGGGCACGCCGGAATGGATGCCGTCGTTTTCGAGTGGCCCCAGCTTGTCCGAATAGATCATGCGGTCGGTCTTCGAACCGGCATCGCCGAGATGGGTGTATTGCTCCAGCGTCGGCGCCACGATGCCGGGGATGGCGTGGCCGAAGGTGTCGTATTGGGCCAGGATCGCCAGCACGCCGTGTTTGACCTGTTGGACGAGGTCGGGCACGCCGTCGGGCTCGCGGATGCGGACCTGCCGCGCCGTTTCGTCGACCGACAGATTGTCCCAATCGGCGCCGAACTGCTCGCGCGTTTTCGTCAGGTCGCCGATCACCTTGGTGTGGGTTTCGGTGCGGATGTCGAAGTCGCCGGCGTCGAACCAGCCGCCGACGTTGAGGCCGGGAATGTGCTCGCCCGGCTTAAAGGGCGAATCCGTATTCGGCCCCATGCTGTAGACGTCGAAATGCTCGTAGTTGGGCGGCGCTTGGCGGGCGTCGTCGAGGTGCGAAGGTCCGTGCCAGACGCGATAGTTCTCGCGCACCGCCACATGATCCATTTGTTCGGCCAGATAGGTATCGATGCTGTGATGCCAGATGCCGGCATAGACGTCGGGCGCGATGCGGAAGGGGTTGAAGGTGCGTCCACCGTAGGCGATGGCGTAGATGCCCGGCTCGCGCACCTGCGAGAAATCGAAGCTGGCGTAATCGTAGCGCATCCAGCGGCCCCACGGCTTGACCTTGGCGCCGTATACCGGTGCGTAGGTGCCGTCGGCGCCGAGTTTGAGCACTTCGGCGACATCCGGGCTCTGAGCGGCGGGATCGGTTTCGACCATCGCCACCTTCGGCCGCTCCGGCGTATAGCCGACCTGATTGAACGAAACCACCGCCGGTTTCGTCCAGCCGGGAATGACGTTCGGCTTGACGTGCCACACCACGGCATCCTTGGTTTTGCCGGCCGGGATCAGGGTGCGAACCACGAACCAGCCGTTCTGCGCCTTGTTGCGGGCATCGTAGAGCATCACATCGCCGCTGTCGGAGACGATGGCGATCCGCGTCGCCGGATCTTCCGGCGACAGGGTCAGCGCGCGTCCCGAGGCGATCGGCAACGGCTCCAGACTGCCGTCGGTGTTTTTCTTCATCGGGCCTTCGGGGTGGCGCGGAAACACGCCGGACACGGTGTCGAAGATGAAGCTCTTGCCGAAATAGCTGGTCGGCAGAAAGTCGAGGTTGAAACCGGCCTTGCCCACCAGTTTCGCCGGCAGCGGCTTGTCGAGCTGCACCGCAATGCGGAAGCCGTCGCCTTCCGCCGTCACCACGATGCGGTATTTCAGTTTGTCGGCAGGGTAGCCGGAGGACACGATAATTTGATCGAGCGCCTTGCCGCGTTTGCGGTCGTGGTAGGTCGGAATCGGATCCCATTGTTCCGGCGTGGGCATCAGGCGCACTTCGCCGTCGGTGGCCAGGCGTTCGCCGTGGAGGATAATCTCGATGCCGCTCATCTTCTGATCGAAAAAGGCCGTACTGAAGGGGTTCTGATGCACCAGAACGCTCAAGCCTTGCCGGTCGAAATAGTCCTGATCGGTCAGATGCAGCCCGGCGGCCGACGCCATGCCGCCGCACATAATGGCGGCCATCAGCATGCTTCGTGTCTTTATTATCATGATTTTCTCCCTGAACGTATGCCGTGGCCGCCCCGCCGATCCGATATGGTGGCCGAGCGCCTCTGCCTTACCGATTTTTCGGACTGTCGCAAATTGCCGACACGCTTAAAATGATGTGCAGTTACACAAAGCCGTGAGCACGCTGCCCCAAAAAAGCCCATCCGACGGATGCCGGATGGGCTTTGTACTGTCGGTAAATTTTGCATTACCGGCCGATGCCGAGAGCGAACGTCATCGGTGCGATGCCGAAGACGCCGGCCAAAGAGCAGCCTATGCGATGTCTTGATAGAGGCTTCCCTTGCAGCCGCAGACCGGGCAGGTGTCCGGCGCATCGCCGACGATGGTGTGACCGCACACCGGGCAGACGCGGATCGCAAGATCGCGAAAATCCTTTCCCGCCTTCACCGCTTCGATCGCTTGGCCGTAGAGTTCGTAATGGATCTTTTCGACCTCGAAGGCGAAGCGCATCGAGCGGGCGGCGCTTTTTGCCCCCTCGGTTTCGGCGGTGGAGATCATCGGCGGATACATTTCCGTGACTTCGTACTTCTCGCCGGCCTGGGCGTCGGTCAAATTTTCCAGGGTGGACTTTACGCCGTCCAAGGCCCGCAGATGATTTTTGGCGTGAATGGCTTCGGCGGCGGCGATGGCGCGGAACAGACGGGCCACCACGGGCAGTCCCTCTTTTTCGGCCTTTTCGGCATAGGCGGTGTATTTGCGGTTGGCCTGACTTTCGCCGGCAAAGGCGGTCTTGAGATTGTCGTTAGTGTTCACGGCGATGCTCCATGATGAAAACAGTAAAGCGCATCATATCTCCGGACGGAATAAGGTAAATTGACGAAATCGGGTTCCTGTGTCGTCCAGATTGCTTTTTTTTTGCTATACCTGACCGTCGCCAGCGGCTAGACCCGACAAATCGATAGCTCGAACGGAATATGCCCATGCTGAATCGCTCTGTCCGCGTCATAGTGTTAACTGCGGTCCTTGCCGGCCTCGCTTATGCAGCCCCCCAACCGGCCCCGCGGCCGGACGATCCGGTGGTGGCGAAAGTCGACGGCACCGAGGTCCATCGCTCCGAGGTGACGCGCCTGCTTGGTCAGATGCCCCAGCAGATTCAGTTGATGCCGATGGAACAGCTATATCCGCTGCTGCTGGAACGGCTGGTCGATCAGAAGCTGATCGCCGCCGCCGGATATAAAGCGAAGCTGCAAACGACCGACGACGTCAAAGCGGTGGTGCGCCGGGCCGAAGAAATGGCGGTGCAGCACGCCTACATGCAGCAGGAACTCAAGGGCAAGGTCACGCCGGCGGCGTTGGACGAAGCGTACAAGGCCTATCTCGCGAAAAATCCGCCTCAGGACGAAGTCAAGGCCGCCCATATTCTCGTCGAATCGGAAGGCGAGGCCAAAGCGGTCATCAAAGCGCTGCTTAAAGGCGGCGATTTTGCCAAGCTTGCCGGCGAAAAGTCGAAGGACACCGAATCGGCCAAGCTGGGCGGCGATCTCGGCTATTTCACCAAAGACATGATGGTGGAGCCGTTCGCCGTCGCCGCGTTTGCCATGAAGCCGGGTGAGGTGAGCAAGACGCCGGTGAAGACCGACTACGGCTGGCACGTCATCAAACTCGAGGATCGGCGGGTCAAGGCGTCGCCCAAGTTCGAGGAAATCAAGTCCGAGCTGGAAGAGACGATCGATCAGGACATCGTCGATGCGATGGTCAAGAAACTTCGCGCCAAGGCATCGGTCGAGACCTTCGCCATCGATGGATCGCCGGCGCCGGCGAAGCCGAAGGAATAGGATAGAGCGACGGACCGACCGCGTTCGAAAGTCCGCCGCTTTAGTCCGGTTTCTTGACGCCTTCGACGAATTTGATCAGATCGGTGGCGAAGATCACGCCGATCGGCTTGTGGAAGCCTTTGTCGGTTCCTTTGCCCTTGAACACCACCAGGCCGCTGATGAAGTTGATCGCCACCCGCTTCAGCGCATCGACCACTTGTTCGTGCTCGAAGATGCAGTCGTGAATCGACAGACCGTCGATTTCGCGCAGTATGACGCTGGATTCCGGCGCATCCAGCACGTCGATGATGAATTTGCTGATCTTGGATTCGGCGGCATCGCCGGTGAAGTCGGTACGTACCCGTGCCGCCGGCAGATACCCGATATAGTCTTCCCGTTCGTTCACCAGCAGCATGTGAAGAAAGCCGCCGTATCCCTTCAGCGCCTCGAACAGTTTCTTGAGCAGGATCGGATTGAACACCGTCTTGCCGCGACTCCGTTTGATCGTCAGGAAGATTTCCTTGTTTTCGTATGCCTCGCCGTTTTGGATCACGTCCAATTCGTCGATCTCGGTGTCGGGCTGTACGACCATGTAGAGAACGTTTTCCTCGCCCCGGCGAGGGAAGTGGGCATAGCTGTTCTTCGACAGGTCGCCGAGCGTCAGTGCGGCTTTTTCTTTTTTCTTCTCGGCTTGATTCAGCAGGATCAAGGCTAAGATCGTGGCCGACGACACGAACGCCAGCATGGCGGCGACCATCATCGCGTCGATCGGTACGATCTTCACGCCGGCGGCAACCAGCGCGAAATACGACGCGATCAGCAACACCGCCGCGCCGACACCAATCCATATCGCATACGTGGCCTTTTTCATTTCGACGAAACGCCCCGCCTCCCTCGATTGCTTAATGATACTCTAACATTTCAGGTTGGACTACGGGGAATTCGCGGCCGCATTTCACTCGGCCAATGCCGGTAGCGAGCGGCACGGATTTTTGCTTACCTCCTGGATTGCCAAGGGTTTTTCTTTACCTCGGCGCGGATACATCTGCGTTTGCCGATTTAGGAAACAATTCTTTCACTCGCTTTCGTTGAATGGTCCGCGGCAGCGTTAACGCTGTGCGTTAGCACTAATTAAATGCTGTTTTTCCGGCGCTGCGGCGATTGCGGATCATCGGAACAATGGCAAGGCGGGCGGAATATGGTATAACTTGGCCACACAACCTGTTTAAGGGTGGGGGGTCTGATGGAATACATTACTAGCTTTCCTGGCTACTTCGTCGATTTTGTCCAGAGCCTGGGCACGGTTCAGCTGATCGCGGGAGGTGTCGTCGCGTTGTTTTTCGGCATCGCCGCCGCCACCATCGGCAGTGCGATCTTTTTGCCGGTGGTAGCGACCATCGTCTATCTGGCGGTCGAGGCGGTGTTGCCGGCGTTGGCTTCGCGCGCGTCGGTTGCCGTTCCCGTGTTCGATGCGGCTTTGCTGCAGAGGGCCGTAGCGCTGTACATTGTCTTCCTGGTGGCAATGGGCGTGGTCTTCGGCGTCAAAAAGGCCATTCTCGGCCTGTCCGGCAAATAAGCGACGATGCGCCGGTTGCCTGCGGCCGTTTTTTTCCGTATGCGGGCGGCCGTGAGCGTTCATCTGGTCAAACTGTGCGTTGGGGTGGAAACCGCCGCCGAACTGGCGGCGTGGCAGGCGTCGTATTTGGCGGCGCGAAAAAGGCGAGGGCGCAAGCCGGAACTGATGCACGTCACCCGCATGATGCCCAAG
Source organism: Alphaproteobacteria bacterium UBA1303 (assembly GCA_002307315.1). Taxonomy (GTDB): domain Bacteria; phylum Pseudomonadota; class Alphaproteobacteria; order Micropepsales; family Micropepsaceae; genus Rhizomicrobium. The sequence continues at coordinate 13,235 of DBTZ01000065.1, read as the reverse complement.
CGTGCCGCGGAACTGATCGGCGGCGGTTCGCTGTATTGGGTCATCAAAGGCCAAATTGCCGTGCGCCAGCGCATTCTCGACTTGCGGTCGGTGATCAAGAAGGGCGTGCCCCATTGCGGTATTGTCTACGATGCCGAGATGGTCGCCACGGTGCGGCGTCCGATGCGGCCGTTCCAGGGGTGGCGCTATCTTTCCCCCGCCGATGCGCCGCGGGACGCGCGCTCGCTGATGGGGGCCGGCTTGCCGGAACCCCTGAAGATCGAACTGGCGGAATTGGGACTTCTCTAACAAGATAGTTTCGTCGATTCGAGATATAGCGATAACCGATGGACGATCTCCTTCAAATCTGGGGGGTACACGCTTTTTTCTCCGGTTTGCCGCGTGCGGCGATGACGCGGCTCGAATCGCCGGTTTTCCTGATTCAGTGCGGTCTGATCGCCGTTTGCGGGCTGATCGCCTTTATGTTGGGCCGGGCGCTGGTCAAGGCACTCACGCGGGCCTCGCTGGCGACGGTGCCGCAGCATTGGAAGCCGAGCCTGGTTCGAGCGTGCGATTCGCTGGGGCCGCCGCTGTTGTGGCTGTTCCTGTTGTGGCTGCAGTTGATCGGCGCCGAGATGGCGTCGGTGCGGGCTCCGGTGATCGCCGCCGCGGCCGAACTCACCGCCGCCTGGGTCTTCATCCGGTTGCTGTCGCTGTCGGTCAAAAGCCATTTCGTTTCGATGGTGGTGTCGGTGCTGGTGTGGATTCTCGCTGCGCTCAGCATCCTCGATTTCATCGATCCGGTGGTTCGCCATCTCGAAGCCTCGGCGATTCATATCGGCAAATACCGGCTATCGGCACTGACCGTCGTCAATGCGATTATCGCGCTTAGCCTTCTGTTGTGGTTGACGACGCTGCTGTTCGGCACGCTGAAGCGGCAGATCGCGCGCAGCACCTCGTTGACGCCGTCGCTGCAGGTGCTGCTGACCCAACTGTTGCAGATTATACTGCCGGCATTGGCGGTGGTGATCGCGCTGTCGGCGGCCGGGGTGAACCTGACGGCGCTGACGGTGATCTCCGGCGCGATTTTCCTCGGCATCGGCCTCGGTCTGCAACGGCTGGTGGCCAATCTGGTCGCCGGACTGACGCTGCTGATCGGCAAAAGCGTCAAGCCGGGCGACATAATCGCCTACAAGGAGTCTTTCGGCCAAGTCACCGAAATGGGCGCCCGCTACGTCACCTTGCGCAAGCTCGACGGCAGCGAGCATCTGGTGCCCAACGATTTTTTTCTCGAAAGCGGCGTCGAAAACTGGTCGCACAGCGATACGAAAATCACCCGCGAGATAACGGTCGGCATTACGTACGATTCCGATCTGCGCTTGGCGGTGAGGCTGGCGGCCGAGGCGGCGGCAAGCGTACCGCGGGTGCTGAAGGCGCCGCCGCCGTCCTGCCTGGTGCGCGATTTGGGCGACAGTGCGGTCGAATTGGCGATCTTCGTTACGATCGACGATCCCTTCAACGGAACGATGAACGTCAAGAGCGACGTGCTGTTGGCGGTCTGGGACGCGTTCCACGCCCACGGCATCCAATTTCCGTTTCCGCAACGCGATGTACGCATCGTGTCGCTGCCGGAAGGATTCAATCCTTCATCTCGTCGATGATCTGGATTTTCTGCCAGATGCGGCGGCCGAGATCGGAGGTCAGATCCTCGACGTCGCCGATCGCCGAGGTGACTTCCTGCCCCTGCGTTTCCCCGGCGTAAAGCGCCGCCAATTTGCCGAGCAGCGCCAGCATCTCGATGCAGTAGTCGAGGTAGCGCGCCAATTGCGGATCGCTGAGTTCCTGTTCCATCGATGCCGTCGTCGGCGCCAGCCGGATCTCGGATGTGGGGTATTTGGTCAGTTGGTGCATGTCGATGACGTGAGCGATCGAACGCAGGTCGAAGAGGCCGCGCATGATCTCGCGATTTTTGAGACGCTTTTCGTAGGTGACAAAGAAAATAATCGCGCCGGACAGCAGAACCAGCATGCTAAACAGCGCATCGAGCCCTTGCAGCAGGCTGGCGGTATCGGTGCGATCGAAGGCGCCGTTCCAATGGGTGCGCAAGACGACGTAACCGGCCAGACCGGCCAGCCCAACGATCGGCAATCCGCTGACGATGCGGGTCAGATAATACGGCCTGGCCAATCGACGGACGCGCCGGTCGGTCTGTCGTGCGGCGTCGATCAGGCCGCCGCATACGCGACCGAGACCGGAGGCGGGGAACCGCGCCTCGATGCGCTGGCGTAACCGCTCGCCGGCCGCGATCAACAGATCCGCATCGAGACGAAGGGCGGTTGGAGATTTATCCGATTGCCGGGCGCGAAATGACCGCCGCATGGCTGATACTCCGAATAAGCAGAACGGAATTCCAGAAAAAAGCCATATTTCTTATCGAGTAAGGCACTGACAAACAATGGATAAAATCCCATTTTTTAGGTTTTACCCATCAGCAAGAAAGAACGCGTACACTCGTCCCGGTCTGGAGGATCGAATGGTACAATCCGCTGTTGCCAAGCGCAAACAAGACGAGACTCCGGCCGTTTCCTGCGAGGACCTGCGGCGGCAGATCGTCAAGTTGCGCTGGATAGGGGAAGATCAGGAAGCCGATGCGTTGTGCCGCGTTCTCGAGGCGGTAGCGCATGAGTCGTGCGTGCCGACCGGGCCGGAGCAGACCGACTGAACGAACCGACCGAAGTCTGCTCCGACGCGTTTCGCCTGAATTTTCCGGTTTGTGGTATATTCCCACGCGATATGCTTCGCGGCGTATTGAAACGCGGCATTGACTAGTTTATATTTAGAATAATTCAATTAAGCGCGACCACTTGTACCGTCGCAGCAAACGGAGAAAGATAATGGCCCTTCAACTGCCCGATCTGCCCTATGAACACGATGCCTTGGCCCCGTATGTCAGTGCCGAAACCCTGGGTTTCCATCACGATAAGCATCACCAAGCCTATGTCACCAACGCCAACAAACTGATCGCCGGCACCGATCTCGAAGCCAAGTCGCTGGAAGAGATTATTGCCGTTGCGGCGGCCGATCCGGCCAAGAAGGGGCTGTTCAACAACGCCGCCCAGGTCTGGAACCATACGTTCCTTTGGCATTCGATGAAGCCGAACGGCGGCGGAGCGGCCAGCGGTGCCATCGCCAAGTTGATCGATCGCGATTTCGGCAGTTTCGATGTCTTCGCCGAGAAATTCGCCGCCGCCGCGGTGGCGCAATTCGGCAGCGGCTGGGCATGGCTGGTGTCGAACGGCGATAAGCTCGACATCGTCACCACCGCCAACGCCGATACGCCGATCGTGCGCGGCCTGAAACCGCTCTTGACCGTCGACGTATGGGAACACGCCTATTATCTCGACTATCAGAACCGGCGGCCGGATTACGTCAAAATTTTCCTCGACAAGCTGGCGAACTGGGATTTTGCCAACGCCAACCTGTAGCGGAAGGCTCGCCTCTCCGTTTGTTCGCGCTTCATGCCCAAAAAGAGCGGTTTCCACCCCGCAACATGTGCGGGGCAGGCCTTTTCGGTGAAGCACTCTATAAGATTTTGATGCGGCCGGCATCGCAGCTTGAGGTGCCGGCCTCGTCGGTGACGAATACCTTCACGTCGACCGTGTGATTGGCGAGGTCGGGCATGTCGGGAATCCGTACGTGCACCATGCCGTTTTCAATGGTTTGCTCGGTGACCAGAAACGCCTGATAGCCGATCGAGTTTTTTCCCTGATCGGGATCGACCAGCATGACGACGTTCACCGCCGCATCGCGGCGGCCGGCGGCCAAGCAGGCAATGCCGATTTTCCGGCCGCGTTCGATCTTGGGAACCTCGCCGCCTTTTTCGTTCAGGCCGGTGCAGGAATTGGCCTTGGACGTCAGGGGCAATCGGGTTTCATCCGAGAGAGAAGGCGAACCGTATGCCACGCCGGTCGACAAAAGCACCGTCAGTCCCGCCAGCAACGGAAGAGCGTACCGCATGTTCACACCCATCGGATCGCTTCGGCCGTTATCGTTTGCGCGCCAGAATAACGAAGCGTCCCGTCAGTAAGATTGCTGCCAGAAATAGGGCAAAAGCAAGGCCGATCCATACCCCGATGCCTCCAAGCCGCTGGCTTTTAGACAACAGGATGCAGGCCGGAAAACCGAACAGCCAATAACTGGTTGCGGCTATCCACATCGGCATGTGGGCGTCTTTTAGGCCGCGCAAAGACAGCGCTGCCGTGACTTGCAGTCCGTCGAAAATCTGAAAGGCGGCAGCCACTTGCAGAAAGGCTATGGTGAACGCGACGGCGTCGGCGTTGAAAGTGTCACCGGTGGCAAAGTAGGCCCCGGCGATAACGTCGGGGAACCGGGCGATCAGAATCGCACAAACGGACATGAACGCCACGGATAACGCGAAGGCCGTACCGCCGGCTCGGCGCACGCCGGCAAAATCGCCGGCCCCCGCCGCCAATCCGATGCGCACCGTGGCCGCCATACCGATACCGAGCGGCACCATGAAGGTGATCGAGGCGACGTTGACGGCAATCTGATGGGCGGCGACCGCGGCGGTGCCGAAGGTGCCCATCAGCAGCGTTGCGGACATGAACAGCATGCCTTCGAAGATCATGGTCATGCCGATCGGAATGCCGAGGCGGAACAACTCGGCAAGTTTTCCGAAGTCCGGCTTAAGCACGCGGCGGAAGACGCGATAGGTACGCAGGGGCGGCAAGGTCAGCACGACTGCGGCCATAGCCAGGAAACTGAAGGCGAAGGTGAAGGTGCTGGCGATGCTGGACCCGATGAGTCCCAGCTTGGGTGCGCCGAAATGGCCGAAGATCAGCGCATAGCCGAACAGCGCGTTGAAGGGGATCGCGCCGACCATAACCCAAAGGGGGCTGCGCGGCCGGCCTAGCGCGGTGGCGAAATTGCGCAATACTTGATAGCCGAGAGAAAGCGGCAATCCCAAGCAGAGCGGCAGTACGAACCGTCCGGCGGCGGCGGCAAGCGTCGGCTGCTGGCCCAGGAATAGCAGAATCGGTTCGACGAACAGCAGCAGCAAGGCCAGCGGCAACGACATCAACAGAACCGCCCATAATCCCATGCGCACCACGGCGCGCACGCCGGCCCGATCGTTCGGCTTTGCCCCCATGATGTGTGCAATCAGCGGCGAAACGGCCGTCGCCGGCCCCATGCCGAACTGCCAGGTAAAGAAATAGACCGTCAGTCCCAGCGCCGATCCGGCCAGCGCTTCTTTGCTCAGGCGGCCGAGCAGGATGACGTCGGTGGTCATGATTGCCATCTGTGCAAGCTGGGTAGCGATCAGCGGGCCGGCGAGCTTGAACAACTCGCGACCTTCCGTCTTCCAGATTTGCAGTTTCGTTTCCATTCCGATCATGACGTTATAAAAAAAGAAAACCCTCCAAAGCCGTGCTCGGGAGGGTGGACAATCGCATACTCGTGACGAATTAGAATGCGAATACCTCGGGAGCGGACGTCTGCGGGCTGATCCCCATCGTTGCGGGGCAGTCCCTCGTCTGACAATGGTGTCGAACCATTTCTCGCCGTCCGTTCGTCGGTTGACCGGGCTTCCACGCCCGGCCGAGGCTGCCTACGCCAAGGCCGGAATGAAGTCAACTTGGGACAGAACGTTACAATTTTATGGATATTCTTTACACCGCCATAATGCCTTGAAACGCAAGATAAGTTGACTGTCGCGTCAGGGAGAATGCTGTGCAGGCAATGCAGGACATTTTCGAATGGAGATGCTGTGCGCACGGACCGCACGAAGTTTTCAGGCAGATCGATGCGCCGACCCATACCCAGGCGAAAAAGTTCATGGAATTTTGGAATTCGCGTTCTCCGGACGGCATTCGGCTTGGGCGCGACGTGCCCTCGCGTCGGATCGCCTGTTTGCTCAGTTCCATACTGATCTGGGAACCGGTGGACGATTGGAGCGATCTGGTGGTTCGTCATGCCGGCGAAGCGATAGAACACCGCTTCGGCGTCGGCTCCAAGGGAAAGCGGATGTCCGGTTTTTTTTCGCCCGAAGAATTCCCCGGCCATTTGCAGGTTTGCCGCGGCGTGGCGGACACCGGAGCTCCGGTGGTTCTCGATAGCATTTTGCGCAGCGACGCGGTGGAACTGATGCATTTCGAAGTGGTGATACTGCCCATCATTGCTGAAAACGACGCCCGCTGGGGCATGGCGTGTCTGAGCTATTTCCGATAGTTGGGAAAAGACGGGTCGTGATGTCATGAAGCCCTGGAACATTGCACACCGCGGCGGAGCGCAATTGCAGCCGGAAAACACTTTGGCGGCATTTCATCATGCGCTGGCGCTCGGATGCGACGGCGCCGAACTCGACGTGCAACTGACGCATGACGATCGCTTGGTGGTGTTCCACGATTTCCACCTAAAGGGCGATCTTTGCCGCAATGCAGCCGGTGTGTGGTTGAACCCGCCGCTGCCACGCATCAACGAAATGAGCTTGCCGGCGCTGCAACGTATCGACGTCGGCCGCGCCCAGCCGAACAGCGCCTACGAACGCACGCACCCCAATGTCGCCTGGCGCAACGACGCGCGCATTCCGCTGTTCACCGAGGTCGTCGATGCGGTGCGGTCGGTCAAGAGTTTTCGGCTATTCGTCGAATTGAAAAGCTGTTTTTCCACTCCCGGCATTTCGGCGGCACCGGAAATGCTGGCGATGCATGCGGTACAGTCGGTGCATGTCGGCGACATGCTGGACCGCACGGTGTTCGTCAGTTTCGATTGGCGGGGCTTAAAGGCGGTGAAACGGCAGGCCCCGCAGGCGCAATGCTGGTTCACCACCTTGCCGCAAAGCTGGTTCGCGCCCGGCACCCCGCCGCCCAAGGACGATCCGCCGGGCGCCCACGCGCTCGAAGTGCTGCGCCATTGGGCGGTGGAGGGCAAATCCCCTTGGGCCGCCGGCTTCGATGCCATGCGCCACGGCGGCTCGATCGTGCGCGCGATCAAGGCGGCAGGCGGCGACGGCTGGTTCGCCTATCATTCCGACGTCACGGCCGAGACGGTGGCCGCAGCGCATGCGCTCGGTCTCAAGATCGGCGCCTGGACGGTGAACGATGCCGAAGATATGCGCGCACTCGATGCTCTCGGCATCGACGCGATCTGCACCGACCGGCCCGACGTCCTAAAAACGATATTGTCGCCGGCGGATCAGCCGACGCCGTCGAACAGCGCGGTCGAAAGGTAACGTTCGGCGAAGTCCGGCATGACGACCACTATGGTCTTGCCGGCAAAGTCGGGGCGGGCGCCGATTTCCAGCGCCGCGGCCAAGGCCGCGCCCGCCGAAATGCCGACCGGAATGCCTTCCAGTTTCGCCAACCGGCGCGACGTTTCGAAAGCGGTTTCGCCTGAAATGGTGACGACCTCGTCGATCACGGCACGATCGAGCACCTTGGGCACGAAGCCGGCGCCGATGCCTTGAATCTTGTGCGGTCCCGGTCTGCCGCCGGACAGCACCGGAGAATCTTCCGGTTCGACCGCGACGATCTTTACCGCCGATTTATGCTTCTTCAGGGCCTGTCCGATACCGGTGATGGTGCCGCCCGAGCCCACCCCCGCGACCACGATGTCGACCTTGCCGGCAGTATCGTTCCAAATCTCTTCGGCGGTGGTGCGTTTGTGCGCTTCCGGATTGGCGGGATTGTCGAACTGCGCCGGGCTGATCGCGCCGGGTGTGGTATCGACCAATTCCTTGGCCTTGGCGATGGCGCCGGCCATGCCTTTGCCCGCGTCGGTCAGCACAATCTCGGCGCCGAGAAAGCCCAGCATCTTGCGCCGTTCGATCGACATCGATTCCGGCATGGTGAGGATCAGCCGATAGCCCTTGGAGGCGGCGACGAAGGCCAGCGCAATGCCGGTGTTGCCCGATGTCGGCTCGACCAGCGTGTTCTTGCCGGGCTTGATCTTGCCGGCCTTTTCCAGCGCTTCGATCATCGCCGCACCGATGCGGTCCTTGACCGAAGCCAGCGGGTTGAAGAATTCGAGTTTGAGCAGAATGTCGGCTTTGACGCCGGCGTCCTTGGGCAGGCGCTTCAGCCGCACCAGCGGGGTATCGCCGATGGTGGTGACGATGGAATCGTAAATCCGGCCGCGGCCGGGCTTGGTGGCACTCATGGCAATCTCCGAAAAAATTAGATGACGAAATCGGGTTTGATCGGGTCGGTGCCGCGGGCGATACCTGCGGTACGCGCCGTGCCGCAGAATTCCTCGATGGTAACGGCGTCGAGCTTGGCCATCACGTCGTCTTGCAGCGTCTGCACGAACGGTGCAACGACTTTCTTGCCGATTTCGGATTGCGGCATAAAGACTTCCTCGCCTTCGTCCTCCAGACTTTCGGCGACGCGCACGATGTCGCCGACCGAAATCCGCCGCCGCTCGCGGGCGAGGCGATAGCCGCCGCGCGGACCGCGCACGCCCTTCAAGATACCGGCGCGCACCAACTGCTGCATCACCTGTTCGAGGTAGCGTTGCGGCACCCCTTGGCGGGCGGTGATTTCCTTGGCCTGGACCGGTTCGGCGCGCGGGGTGAAGGCGATGTCGATCACCGCTTCGAGCGCCAGCAGGGTTTTCCGCGATAGTTTCAACATAATTAGACCTTTCCCTGATCTCGATGGGTTCCGGTAGAGCCGAAACCGTCGCTCCCGCGCTCGCTATCCGCCAGGGCTTCGACGTTATTCCAGGCGATGCGTTCGAAACGGGCAATCACCATTTGGGCGATCTTCATGCCGCGGCTCACCGTGAAGGGGGCGTTGCCGTGATTGATCACGATTGCCTTGACCTCGCCGCGATAGTCGGAATCGATGGTGCCGGGGGCATTGAGCAGCGTGATGCCGTGCTTGATCGCCAGCCCCGAACGCGGCCGCACCTGGGCCTCGAAGCCTTCCGGCACCGCAATGGCGATACCGGTGGGGATCAGCGTCCGCGCGCCGGGAGCGATGACGACGTCTGCGTCGATCGCCGCCAGCAGATCCAGCCCGGCCGAACCTTCGGTGGCATAGGCCGGCAGCGGCAGATCGGCGGCATGGGGCAGGCAAACGATATCGACCTTCACGCTTCAATTCCTTTCAAGGCATCGGCAATGCGCAAGACCAGCCGTTCGCCGATCTCGCGCTTGGAAAGCTCCGGCCATTGTTCGACGCCGTGTTCGGTGAGGAGATGCACCCGGTTGCTGTCGTTGCCAAACACCGCGCCGTCCGATACGTCGTTGGCGACGATCCAGTCGCAGCCCTTGCGCGTGCGCTTGGCGGCGGCGTTGGCATCGAGGTTTTCGGTCTCGGCGGCGAAGCCGACGGTCAGCCTCGGGCGCGGCGTGCCTTGGGCGACGGCGGCGAGAATGTCGGGGTTTTCGGTCAGACGAAAACTCGGCACCGCGCCGGCTTTCTTGATCTTGGCGTCGGCTGCGGTTTCCGGCCGCCAGTCGGCGACGGCGGCGGCGAAGATCGCCACGTCGGCGGGCAGGGCGGCCCGGCATGCCGCCAGCATCTCGCGCGCGGAATTCACCTTGACCAATTTGATGCCGTAAGGGGGCGCCAGATCGGTCGGTCCCGACACCAGCACGGTCTCGGCACCGGCTAGCGCCAACGCCGCGGCAATCGCATAGCCCTGTTTGCCCGACGAGCGGTTGGCGATGTAGCGCACCGGATCGATCGCCTCATGCGTCGGCCCGGCAGTGACCAGCGCTTTCATACCCGCGAGCGGACGATGTTCGATAAGCTGCGCTTCGATGGCGGCGAAAATTTCCGCCGGTTCGGCCATGCGCCCCGATCCGGTCTCGCCGCAGGCCAGATCGCCCGCCGCCGGCCCGACGAACAAGATGCCGTCGCGCTTCAAGGTCTCGACGTTGCGCTTGGTGGCCGGATGGTTCCACATCTTGACGTTCATCGACGGGGCCAGCAGCACCTTCTTGTCGGCGGCCAGCAACAGCGCCGATGCCAGATCGCCGGCCAGCCCGGCCGCCATCTTGGCCATCAAATCGGCGGTGGCGGGGGCGACGACGACCAGATCGCTGACCCGCGACAACTGGATATGGCCGATGCGGCCTTCGGTGTCGGTCGCGAACATGTCGCGATGAACCGGTTCGCCCGACAGTGCGGCCAGCGACAGCTCGGTGACGAAATGCGCCCCGCCGTCGGTCAGCACCGTGCGAACGGTAACGCCGCGTTCCTTCAACCGGCGGATCAGATCCAGCGTTTTGTAGGCCGCAATGCCGCCGCCGACGATCAAAAGGACGCTTTTGCCGTTCATGTCTTCGGACCTATGTCGCTAAATACAAGCGATGGAATGTTGTTACGAGTTAATAACGGCGCGCTGCAGTTATTTCAAGTACGATTGAGGGAAAACGTTAACTTTATTCTCATTCAAACCTGTTGAAATGGTCGCAACAAGGAGCCGTACATGCCGCTTTCCACCGGCGATATGTGTATTTTGGCTGCCGAACTGGCCGAGGAACACGGCAATTCGGCCACGGATTATGCGTGGCATGCCTATCTTTCTTTCGAGGCGGACGGCGAGATGGAACGGGCGGAGTTCTGGTTCACGCTGTCGATTCTGTTGGAAGACATTCTGACATATCATCTCGATCCCGAACGGCCGCTGACTTTTCATTGAATCTTCGGCAGGTGCGGAGCGCGGCTTTGGCCGCGCCGGTTTCCGCCCGCCGAGGGTCGATAAAAAACGGTCTTGCACGGCGTTTGCCGTTGCGTCCAAACTCACGGCGCTTCTTTTCAGGCAGGCGCCCATGCCGCACGATCCGCTGGTCAAGATGTTCATCGACAAGGTGGCCGGCCATCTGCCGCTCAAGTTTTGGGAATTGCCGCTGCCGGCGGCGCGCTTGACCTTCGCATCGCTGGCCGCGCTGGCGGGGCCGAAGAACGTGCCCATCGGCCGGACCGAAAATCTCGTCATGCCGGGACCGGGCGGAAAAATTCACTTGCGCGTTTATTCGCCGGTGGCCGGCGGAGACGGGGTGCCGGGTTTGGTATTCTATCACGGCGGCGGTTTCGCCTTCGGTTCCCTCGATATTTACGACGGCATTTGCCGCATGCTGGCGGGCGGCACCGGCGCAAAGGTGTTTGCCGTCGATTACCGTCTGGCGCCCGAGCATCCGTTCCCCGCCGGGGTCGAGGATGCCTATGCGGCATTGGTGTGGATCGAGGAAAACGCCGCACGGCTCGGCATCGACGCCAACCGCCTCGCCGTGGGCGGTGATTCCGCCGGCGGCAATTTTACCGCGGTGGTCTGTCAGCGCGCGAAAAGGGAGGGCGGGCCGAAAGCGGTCTGCCAGTTGATGTTCAGCCCAATGACGGTAGTGGCGGCCGATTACGCATCGCGCCGCGCCCATCAGACCGACCTGATCTTGAGCCGCGAAGCCGCCGACTGGTTTCTGTCGCACTATCTTCCCGACGGCACCGACCCGATGGATCTGCGCCATTCGCCGCTGCTGGCCGAGGATTTTTCCGGTTTGCCGCCGGCCTATATCGTCATCGCCGGCGACGATCCTCTGCACGACGAAGGCCTGATGTATGCCGAAAAGCTGCGCGACGCCGGGGTTGCCGTGACCGTCGACGATTACCCCGGCATGATGCACGATTTCGTCTTCCTGCAATCGGTGCTGCCCCAGGCGCACGAAGCGCTGGTCAAGGCCGCCAGGGGCGTGCGCACGATGCTGGATGGATAATCACTCCGCCGCTGTGCGCGCTTGCGTCAGGGGATGAGACTGCCGTTCCAGCATTTCTTTGGGCACCACCTGCCAGAAGCGCGGCAGTATCAGCTCCCATTGCGCCAGGATTTCCTCGGCAAAGCCCGAACCGGTTTCCATGCGGTGTTCGGTAATCAGGCTGCGCAAGGTTTCTTCCCAGAACGGCGTGGCGATGCGCTGCCAGATCACGCTGTCGGGATTGGCGTGGTCCTCGAACAAACCGTCGGCGTCGAGCACGAAGGCCATGCCGCCGGTCATACCGGCGGCGAAGTTGTCGCCCACCGGTCCCAATATCGCCGCCATGCCGCCGGTCATGTATTCGCAGGCATTGGCGCCGCAGCCTTCGATCACCGCCACCGCACCGGAATTCCTGACCGCGAAGCGTTCGCCGGCTTGGCCCGCCGCGAACAGTTTGCCCGAGGTGGCGCCGTAGAGCACGGTGTTGCCGATGATGGTGTTGTCCCGCGGCAAGAAGCTCACCGAGGTTCCCGGCCGGAGCGTGATGGTGGCGCCCGACAGTCCCTTGCCGACGTAGTCGTTGGCGTCGCCGATGACCTCGATGCGCAAGCCCCCCACCGCGAAGGCGCCGAGCGATTGGCCGCAAGAGCCGCGCAGGCGTAAGGTGAGATGGCCGGGCTGCAAACCGTCCTGGCCCCATTTGCGCACGATGCGGGCCGAGATGCGCGCGCCGATCGAACGCATGGTGTTGCGGACGTTATAGGTGAGCTGCATCTTCTCGCCGTGATCGAGCAGCGGGGCGCAATCGGTTTCGATCTGGGCGTCCAGGGTGTCGGGCACTTCGTCCCGCGTCTTCATTGTCGAATAGCGGGCGTGGGTGCCGGGGTCGGCCTGCACCAGAAGCGGGTTGAGGTCCAAATCGTCGAGTTCTTCGGCGCCGCGGCTGACCTGCATCAGAAGATCGGTGCGGCCGATCACTTCCTCCAGACGGCGGAAGCCCAATTCGCTTAAGATTTCGCGCACCTCTTCGGCGATGAAGCTGAACAGGTTGATGACTTTCTCCGGCGTGCCGGTGAATTTTTCGCGCAAGGATTTGTCTTGGGTGCAGACGCCGACCGGGCAGGTGTTGGAATGGCATTGCCGCGCCATCACGCAGCCCATGGCAATCAGCGAGGCGGTGCCGATGCCGAATTCCTCGGCCCCCATCATCGCCGCCATCACGACGTCGCGGCCGGTGCGAAGGCCGCCGTCGACGCGTAAAGTAACGCGATGGCGCAGATTGTTCAGCGTCAGAATCTGGTTGGCTTCGGTCAAGCCCATTTCCCACGGAATGCCGGCGTACTTGATCGACGACAAGGGCGAGGCACCGGTGCCGCCGTTGTGGCCGGAGATCGAGATCGCGTCGGCTCTGGCTTTCGCGACGCCGGCGGCGACGGCGCCGATGCCGGTGGAGGCCACCAGCTTCACGCACACCCGCGCGATCGGATTGATCTGCTTGAGATCGTAGATCAATTGCGCCAGATCCTCGATCGAATAG